>CAWGYV010000006.1:0-268606 GCA_963826825.1 uncultured Acidimicrobiia bacterium
ACCAGTTGCAGCCCGGGAACAGACCCGGGTGGAGCCTCGGAGAGCCCGGTCCCGAGGGAGATCGAGCATGCCGATCCGGGCGGCGTCAGTTGGACGAATCGGATCCTCTCGTCTACCTGATGGTCGTAATCCAGGTTGAAACCCACCTGGTCGGTGTAGAACCCGATGGCGCGTTCGACGTCTGCAACCGGCACCGTGACCAGTTCGAGCTTCCAGTCCATGATTCCTCCCCATGGGCGCAGCGACGAGTCGGTCAAGGTAGCCGACTCCACCGGGAAGCCCGGCGGCGGTCCTGACGTTGTGCTGTTCAATCGAGATTGGAGCCGAATGCCCATCAACCGACTCAACCATGCCGTGCTCTACGTGCGCGACGCCGATCGCAGCGCCGACTTCTACACCGAGGTGCTCGGATTCCGGCGGTTGGCCTTCGACTTCCCAGGTGGTGTGTTCCTCCAGGCCGAGGGATCGACCAACGATCACGACCTCGGATTGTTCACCATCGGAGCGGCCGCGGGGGATTCGCCGGCGGGGCGGAGCGCGGTGGGTCTCTACCACCTCGCCTGGGAGGTCGACACGCTCGGCGACCTCGCCAAGCTGGCCGAGAAGCTGAGCAACGCCGGCGCATTGGTTGGAGCGACGGACCACGGCAGCACCAAGGCGCTGTACGGGCGCGACGTCGATGGGATCGAGTTCGAGATCAGTTGGCTGGTGCCCGCCGACCTTCTGGAGCCCGGAGCCGACCCCGATTTCCCGCAGGCTCGACCTCGACGCCGAGATCGAGCGCTTCGGATCCGACACCCTTGGAGGTGTCGGGGTGAGCCGGCCGCTGGTCGGCTGAACGCCCTCAGAGCGCGAAAAACCGGCCTGCTGCGCTCGGGACGACATGTGCAGCGCGCAACGATTACAGTTGAGCGTCGGCCCGGTCGTACGCGACAGCTACCCGGGCTCAGGTCCCGAGGCGGCGGCGGTGGTGCTTGACCCCCTTGGCACTACCGCCGCCCATCGGGCTTCCCTTCCCTACGGATTCCTTTGTCGATATCGCCGGCGCACGGCACCCCCTCGAGAACGCTCCCGCCGAGGCCCCCTCGAGTGAGTCCTCAGCCGTGCCCCGGTGATTGCTGCTGATCTACCTCCCCCTCAAGGGCGCATGTTGTCCAGCCCGGCCAGGGCCGGGGCGGCCGACGCCAACAGGGCGAAGACCGTCGTGACGAAAATGGCTATCCGACGGCGGGTCATCCACACCTCCTATATGCAATATGGTCGCCCAGGGGTGTCTCTCAGGTGTCTTTCCTCTGAGACGACATGGGCCGACCTTCGGCTCAGCCGGTACGAGTGCCCCTGGTGCGCACCGGGAAAGCCCTCGGCGCGCAGCATCTGAAGATCACGCTTCACTGTCGCCGGGCTGACCGCGAGCGCGGCGGCGAGGTGGTCGATCGTGGGCAGTCCGCCCTGCTCCTCAGCCTGACCCAGCAGCCGGAGGAGCCGGGTGCGGCGCCGTGAACCGTCGCCACCCACCACCTCGTCTGGGGCGGTCTCCAATGTCCAGGTGATCTCGACAAGATCGGCCTCGGTCAGCGTCCTACCGACGGGTACATCGTGTCGCGGCATGGCGAATGCCACCCGGCGGGGTGCGGTCTCTTCCCAGGCGTCGACGATGGCCCGGTGCTCGGGTACCTCGACGAGTGCTCTTTCCAGTTGAGCCGAGTCGAGGCCCTCGAGCACCTCCATCAGGCCGCGGTAGGCCTCGTCGATCAAGACCGCGGCGACGTTCGTCGGGCCGTGCCATCGCCATCACCGACGCATGGGCGTACGGGACGAGATACCCCTGCTCGACGCTGGGGCTGAGTCCTTGCATCGCCGCCGACGTCGCTTCCAATGCAGAATCCAAGTCTCCCTTGGCGGCGAGGGCCCTTCCGCGTACGGCCATCAAACCCACCTCGACGTCCCGAAGGCCTAACTGACGGCAGGTGTTCTCGGCGTCCTCGATTCTCTCCAGAGCCGAACTCGCATCACCAACGTCGAGGTCGAGCAACGCAAGAGCCCGCAGTAGCTGGACCTCGAGCCAGCGGCGTCCGCTCGCCTCCGCCTTCTGCATCCCCGACTCGAGCAGCCTCCGTGCCCGTCCGAGCTTGCCCTCGGCGGCGAGCGATCCCACCCATGACCTCGAGGCACTGTGCCTGGCCCCGCTCGTCGCCGATGCTCTCGAAGAACACCAGGGCGGCGCCTGCCCAGTCGGCGGCGCGGTCATCGTCTCCGAGCAATTGGTGGTACACCGAGGCAGCGTTTGCCCGGACCATCGCCTCGCCGCGGGCGTTGCCGATGGCGCGGAAGACCTCGAGCGCCTGCTCGTAGCAGCCGACCGCCTCCCCGGTGCGCCCGGAGACGTAGTGGTGGTTGGCGAGGTTGACCAGGTTGACGCCCTCGCCGTAGCGATAACCCATCTCCTGGCAGAGGGAGAGCGCCTGGCGATATGACCGTTCCGCCGCCGAGGCGTCGCCCCGTTCCATGTGGATCGAGGCGAGAACTCCGAGCGTCTCGGCCTGACCGCGCTGATCGTTGGCTTCGACGCACAGGTCGAGCGCGGCCTCGAGTTGATCGACCGCCTCGTCGTACTCGCCGTAGCTGAGGGCGGTCCCCAGGGCGAGGCGGGCTTCGGGCTCCTTGCTCGCATTGCCCTTGTAGGCCTCGAGGGCGGCTCGGAGATGGGGGATGGCCTGGCGGACCTTTCCCGACCAGCTCAGCGCTGCGCCCAGGGCGGCGAGGGCGCCACCCTCGGCCTCGGTGCCGGTGCCGGCAAGCTCCAACGATCGTCGAGCCGCCTGCTCTGCTTCGGTGAAGCGGTCGGTGCTTGCCAGAAGCCAGGCGCGGCGACGCTCCACCTCGCCCAAGCGGTCGGCCCGTTTCCCGGCCAGCACCGCCATGTCGGCGAGCACCGCGTCTTGCTCGTGACGACGGCCCAGCACGCCGAGGGTGGCCTCATAGGCGCCGAGCAGCTCGAACCGCTTGTCGCCGGGAAGACCGGCGCTCTCGGCCAAACCCACGGCGGCGCCGTAATGGCGGGCTGCTGTCTCGTAACCGAACAACCTCTCGGCGCGCCGGCCGCCTCCCACGTCGCCGCGGCCGCCTTGTCGGTTACGCCACCCTCGGAGTAGTGGTGGGCCAACTCCTCACACCGGTCTGGGTGCTGCTGCTCGAGCGCCTCGGCGACTCTGACGTGGAGGGACCGACGCCGCTCCGCCGGTATCTCTCCGTACACGACCCGCCGGACGGCGTCGTGGTGGAACTCGTAACCGTCCCGGCCACCGACCAGCAGACCGGTACGTTCCGCTTCGTCGACCGCCGCCAGGAGGGTGGACCGAGAGCCCTCGGCCACCACCAGCAGGGCCTGCAGGTCCACTTCGGTGGAGTGGACGGCGACGGTCTCCAACACCGACCTGACATCTCCTCCGAGCGCAGCCACCCTGTCGGCCACCAGGTGGTAGATGCTGGCGGGAAGCGGAAGCTGTGAAGTCTCCAGTTCGGCCAGCGAGTGTCCTTCGGCGTACAGGGCGCGGAGCGTCTCCAAGACGAATAGGGGTGTGCCGCTTGTCTCCCGGTGGAGCCGGGTGACGAAACGGTTTGGCACCCGCGTCGCCCCAAATCCCCGCCCGACCAACTCGGCGGTGTCGAAAACCGACAGGGGTCCGAGCAAGACCCGCCCCCGGCCCGCCTTGCGGTCGAGCTCACGGATGGCGTCCCACACGTCGGCGCGTTGCCGCGCCTCGTCATGCCGGTAGGTCACGCACAGCAGCACTTGGCTCGTCGAGACGCGGTCGGCCAGCAGGGTCAAGGCCCGCAAGGTGTCCTTGTCGGCCCACTGCAGATCGTCGATGACGACGATGTGAGGGGCGAGGCGGCCGATGGCCAGCACGAGCTGGACCAGGGCCTCCTGCTTGCGCTCCTGGGCTTCCTTCCCCCACAGCGAGCTCGAGGGCGGCAGCGTCGAAGCCCACTGTTGGAGTGACGGGATGAGTTGGGCTGCTTCACGCAGCCAGACGCCATCGACCTGTTGCGAGAGCTGTTCGGTGCGGAGGACGGTCAGCCCCCCGGCGAGGGCTGATGTCAGCGACTCGTATGGGCGGAGGGCGCCGAGTTGGCTGCAGGCACCCCACAGCACGTCGAACCCCCGCCAGCGGGCGTCTTCGGTGATCTCGCGGACCAGGCGCGTCTTGCCGATCCCGGCCTCTCCCTCGACAACTACAACCCCGCCGCGCGACGCCAGCGCGCCCTCCAGGGCGTCGACGAGGATCCCCCGTTCCTCAGCCCTCCCCACGAACGGCGCTTCGCCACCCGGCTGGAACAGGGGAGGAGGTGGCTCGGACTCGAGCGGGCGCAGCCCGATCTGGCGGTAAGCGGGCGATCTTGTCGTGAAGCGCCGTGGTGTCGGGGGACGGCTCGGTCCCCAGTTCTTCGGCGAGCACCGAGGCACAACGCTGGTATTGGGCCATCGCTTCGTTCACCCTGCCGAGCAGGAAGCAGAGCCTCATCACCTCCTGGTGCGATGCCTCCCGTAGCGGATCGTGGTGGGTCAGCCGGCGGGCATATGTGAGGGCCTCTTCGTGATTGCCGTGGGCCTTCTCCAGAGACACCAGTTGCTCGAGGGCGCTGAGGAAGAGCTGCTGGTAGCGCTCCTGTTCGACGACGACCCATTCTTCGTAGAAGCCGGGCAGCAGATCGCCTCGGTACAACTCGACGCAGCGGCGGAGCCGCTCCAGGTCGGCAGCCGGGGCCCGCGTCGGGTCAGGCCTGCCGACTTCCTCGAGGGTGCGCTCGAACTCCTCGGCATCGAGCCAATAGGGAGCGGCGGGCGTGAAGGCGAGCTCGTCGGGTGTCACCGTCAAGAACCGCTGCGGGTCGCACACCTCGGACAAGGCGTCCTGCACCTGCCACAGGGTGTGGCTGAGCCGTCGCCGGGCACGCCCTTCGGGCAGGTCGGGCCAGAACATCCCACCGAGGTACTCGCGCCTCTGGGGCCGGTTGCGGTTGACCACCAGGTAGGCGAGCAGAGACCTGCCCATCCGGGATGGGATCGGCGGTACCGGATGGTCGCCCCACTCGAGCAGGAACCCACCCAGGAGGTGGATCCGTAACTCGTCCATCACCGGAATGCTACGCCCGGTGTCGATAGGGAGCTATCCGCTCACCAACGCTCGCGGTGGACGACTTCGTCGAAGGGTCGCCTATTGGGCTTGACGATCGGGGTGAGCGGGCGGTCTTCGGGGTAGCCCAGAGCCATCATCCAGGCTACGAATCGGTCCTCAGGGACACCGAGCAACTGTCTCGCCAGGTCCTGGTCCTTGACCGAGGAGTGTCCCGTTCCGATCCCCAGGTCCGCCGCCGCCAGCATGATCGACATCGTCGCCTGGCCAAGGTCGTATTGGATCAGGTCGCGGGGGCGTGTGCCTTCGACCTCCGGGGCCACCAGCACGATCGCCGCCTGACCGCGTGACATGTGGCCCCCGCCTTGCCAGAGCCGCGGGAGCTCTGCCAGCACGTCGGGGTCGGTGACCACGATGAAGTCCCATTGCTGCTTGTTGCTCGCCGACGGTGTGCGCCGCGCCGCCTCGAGGATCCGGTCGAGATCGTCGGGCGAGATCGGCTGTGATGAGAACTGACGAACGTTGCGCCGCGACCTGATCGCGTCCCAGGTTTCCATGGGTTCACCCTACCGGCGAGCCGTCGAACGACCCTACGAAACAGGGATGATGAAGCGCCCGATGGCGACGAAGAGCGCCAGCACGACGACCACCAGGTTGAACGCCCTGATCTGTGGCTCGTTGCGTCGCGTGTGGAGTCGGGCGGCGAGCAGCATGACGATTGCCAAACCGATGGCGGCGAGCGGGGTCAGGATCGGAGCGATCCCTGTCAGGCCGGGGAGGATCAGACCCAGCGATGCCAGGACCTCGGCTCCCCCGGCGATCCGGGCCTTCTCGACTCCAGTGTCCTCGATCCATTTCAGCTGCTTGCTGTTGCGAAGTCGATCCGTCGGAGTCAGCAGCTTGCCGAGACCCGAGATCAAGAACGCCACCGCAAGCACCCACTGCACGATCCAAAGTGCCGTGTCCATGGGGGTTATGGGTTGTGAGTCATGGGTCTCGGGTCAACATACCGGAAGACGGAAGACGGAAGACGGAGTGCCTGCCCCGGTGTGAGGGGAGGCGCGAGCGGAGCGAGCGGAGGGGGTGACAAGGAGCGGCGAGAGTCACCCTCCCCCCAACCCCCTCCCTCCGGGAGGGGGAGCCGATCCCCCCGGCGGGGGGACCGATTTGGATTGGCCGCCGTCTGCCGTCTGCCGTCTGCCGTCTCTCTTAGTTCAGATACCCACTCAGATCATCGAGGAGGTTGGAGGAGAACAAGAGGCTGCGGAAGCGGACTAGGTCGTCGTGGAGGACGCGGTTGTTGTCGTACTGCTCGAAATGCTCGCCGAGCACGGCGTGGACGCGGCTGGTGCCGGTGCCGAGGCCGCCAGCGCCTCTGAAGGTGAGCGCTTGCATGGCGACGAGGACTTCGAGAGTGAGGATGTGCTTTGCGTTCTCCACGGCGCGCAGCGCCTTGCGCGCCGCTACCGGGGACATGGGAACCACGTCCTGGTTGGAGGCATTGGTCGAGATGGTCTGCGTGCTCACCGGGTTGGCCAGTTGGCGGTTCTCGGCCGTGGTGGACGTGGCCAGGTACTGCGAGCCCATGAATCCCATGGTGAGCCCGACCGTGCCCGCGATGAGAAATTCCGGCAGACCCTGGTTGAGCTTCACATCGAGGTACTTGGCGATGCGCCGCTCCGAGAGGTTGCACAGCGTCGAGATGGCCACCGCAAGCATGTCGGAGACGAACCCGACGCTCTGGCCGTGGAAGTTCCCACCATGCACCACCTTGCGCTGCTCGGGGAAGACCAGGGGGTTGTCGTTGGTCGAGTTGGCCTCAACCTCGAGCACCCGCTTCGCCTCGTCGATGGCCTCGACGACCGGCGCCAGGATCTGGGGCGTGCACCTGATCGAGTAGACGTCCTGGACGGTGAGGCTCGTCTCGAAGACAGGGCCTGTGGTCTCCTCCTGGCGGATCAGCGAGTGGATCCCCTCGCGGCTGGTCACGTTGCTCGAATCGCGGCACAGCAGGCGGATGGTGTCGGCTATTTGCTGCTGCCCGCGGTGCGGCTTGACGCGGTGCAGGTCCTCGTCGAAGGCGTCGTCGAGACCTTCGAACACCTCGATCCCAAAGGCCCCGGTGACACACGCCAGGTTGAGCAGACGGCGGGCGTCGTGGGTTGCGAAAGCGGCGATGGCGGTGGCGGCGGCGGTCCCGTTCATCATCGCCAGGCCCTCCTTGAAGGCGAGGCGCACCGGGGTGAGGCCCTCCTCGGCGAGCACCTCCTGGGCTCGGCCGAGCCGTCCCTTGTAGAAGAGTTGACCCTCGCCGATCACTCCGAGAGCCAGGTGGGCGAGATGGGTCAGGTCGCCGCTGGCGCCGACGCTGCCGTTCTCGGGGATGTAGGGAGCGATGCCCCGGTTGATCATCTCTGCGAGGAAGTCGAGCAACTCGAGGCGGACGCCGCTGTACCCCTTGACCAGGGTATTGAGCCGGACGGCGGTGACTGCTGTTGCGATCGCCGGATCGAGCGGGTCGCCCAGCCCGGCGGCATGGCTCCGGATGAGGTTGACCTGGAGCGCCTCGATCTCCTCATCGCTGATGATCTTGTTGCACATCGGGCCAAACGAGGTGTTGACGCCATAGATCACTTTGCCGGCGGCGACCTCCTCCTCGAGGAAGCTGCGGCTGGCGATGCACCGTTCGACGGCGGTCGGATCGAGCGTGACTGCCCGTTCACCGCGCCCTATTGAGACGATCTCCTCGACGGTGAGGCTCGAACCGTCGAGCACGACCGCTGTTCTGGACTCCACCAACCGCCCTTTCGTCGATCGACCGGTGCGGCCACGATAGCCAGCAACCGGTCTTTGCCCCTGGGTCCCCCTCTGATATCGGCTCTGGGAGCCGCTCTCTTGACTCAGCGCGCAACGACCGGCAGCGAGAAGCTGACCGTCGTGCCGCCTTCCGGGGGAGACAAGGCGGCGATCGAGCCACCATGCGCTTCCACCAGGTCGCGGGCGATGGTCAACCCAAGCCCCGTCCCGGTCGAGTCGGCCGATTTGACGAACCGGTCGAACACGTGGGGCAGGACATCTGTTGGTATGCCGGCACCATCGTCGCCCACCGATACCCGGACCCCGGCTGGGCCGACCACCACATCCACCTGGATATGCCCTGTTGGTGGGGTGTGGCGTAGGGCGTTGATCACCAGGTTGGTCACCACCTCCCTGATGCGTAGCGGGTCGACCTCCAACTCGGGGATGTCTGGCGCCACCTCGACCTTTACCGACACACCGGCGTCGTCGGCCTGGGAGAGGAGCGAGGACACGGCGTCGTCGACGAGCGCGCCGAGATCGGTCCTTTCGAGTTGGAGCGACAATCGACCCGCCTCGGCCAGCGTGACCGTCCGCAGGTCGTCGAGCAGCCTGCTCAGGACGCGGGTCTCCTCGAGCAGCCGGGAGAGGTGCTCCTCGTCGGCGGGGTGGACCCCGTCGAGCATCGCCTCGACGCTTCCCTGGATGACGGTGAGTGGGGTCCTCAACTCGTGGCTGAGGTCGGCGAGGAGCCTCCGGCGCTGTTCGTCCGCAGCTTCGATCCGGCCCGCCATCCGGTTGAAGGCACCCATCACCTCGCGCAACTGCGGCGGTCCGGCCGGCTCCACCCGCGCCCCATATTCGCCTTCGGCCAATCGCCCGGTGGCATCCATGAGGCTTCCCAAGGGCGCCCAGGTACGGCGCACTCCCCGGCCATTATGAACAGGATCAACAGGGTGAGGGGGATGAGGAACCAGGGGAAGAAAACCGCCCTCGTGCCGGCTGTCCCGCCCGAAGACGGAGAACGCCCACTGCCCCAGATGAAGAGGATCGCCCCGAATCCGATGACTGCCAGCCGGATGGTCCTTCGCCGCCATGCCTTCCAAGCGTCGGGGCCGATGCCGCGCTGCGGTGGCCAGCCTTCACCCTCGGGCCACCACGGTGGCGCCCTGTGGTGACGGTCAGGCATCGGTGAACCGGTAGCCCACGCCGTAGACGGTTTGGATGTATCGGGGCTGTCTCGGGTCGGGCTCCAACTTCCGCCGGATGTTCTTGATGTGGGCGTCTATCGCCCGCTCGTACGAATCGAAGGCAACACCATGGACCGCGTCGAGCAGCTGCGAGCGGGTGAAGACCTGCCCCGGCCGGCGCACCATCGTGGTCAACAGGTCGAACTCGGTGGCGGTCAGGTCAACAGTCCGCTCGCCGACCGTGACCCGCATCCGGGGAAGGTCGATCGTGACGTCGCCTGCTCTGATCACCTCCGCTCCGGGGTGTGCTGCGCCGACCCTGCGGAGAACGGCGCGCACCCTCGCCACCAGCTCCTTGGGGCTGAACGGCTTGACGACGTAGTCGTCGGCACCCAGCTCGAGCCCTACCACCCGGTCGGTCTCTTCGCTTCTGGCGGTGAGCACGATGATCGGGATTGAGCTCGAGCGTCGAAGGTGGGTTGTCACATCGAGCCCGCTCATCCCGGGGAGTCCCAGGTCGAGGATGACGAGATCGGGCTTGGCCGTTCGGACCGCCGCCAGCGCCCCTGGACCATCCGATGCGGTGAGCACGGCGATGCCGGCCTGCTCGAGGTAGTCGCGCACCAGCCTGGTGATCTTGAGTTCGTCGTCTACGACCAGGACGGTGGTCATGTCGCCATTCTCCCGATGTCGCGAGCGATGGCGCGGCCGGGACGACCCCGGCCGCGCCATGGATCACTCTTTCTTCTCTGCGTGCGCTTGTTCGTGCCACGTCTGGAGACGCTTCTCGATGTGGGGCGGGACCTCGCCCTCGGCGCCGCCGTAGGGCCCACCGTCGTAGGGCCCACCGCCGTACGGCCCTCGCCATCCACCGCGCCAGGGTCCCCACCAGAACGCCTTCCCGATGAAGAACAGGAAGAAGAAGAACAGCGGGAAGATGAACCAGGGGAAGAATCCCCACCCGTACCCGCGGTGACCAGCTTGGACCACCGTGGTCGTTTCACCGGCTGTTGCCGCTACTCCCTGATCGAAGCCGATCTGATACACGCCGTAGCCGATTGCGGCGACGACACCGATAACGAGCACGGTGAGCAACACGCTCAACCAGACTCGACGGTTCATGGTCACTCCTTTCAACTGTGACCATCGCATCGTCGGACAAGAACGTGGAGACAATGTGAAGGGGGTGTGGAGGTACTAAGTACTAAGTACCGGCGATCACGAAGTGATCGCCGTGTCTTTCAATACAGCCATTGCGGCGTTGCGACCGTTGACGGCGATGACGCTGCCGCCGGGGTGGGTGGCGGCGCCGCACAGGTAGACGCCATCGGCACCGGTTCGGTAGGGGAGGCGGCGGTCCCACATGAAGGCGGGGAGACACTCGCCCTGGAAGATGTGGCCACCGGCGAGACCGATGCGCTCCTCGATGTCGGGCGGCCCATCGATGTGTCGCTGCTCGACCAGGTCGGAGAACCCCGGGGCAAACCGTTCGATCGAGCGCGTCACCAGGTCGCCCACCTCGTCCCGCCTCTCGTCCCAATTGCCCTCGGCGAACGTGTGCGGGACGTACTGGCAGAAAGCCGACAGCACGTGCTTACCGGGAGGTGCGATCGATGGGTCGTACACCGTTTGGAAGTAGAGCTCGCACCACAGGTCCTCAGCCAACTCGCCGCGACCGGCGGCAAGGAAAGAGTCGTGCATCGACTTTGGGCCGGTGGTGATCTCCACCTGAGCCGAGGTGGCGTGATCGGCGCCGAAGTCGGGCAAGGCTCGCAAGGCGAATGTGACCTTGACCACCGGGGAAGTGCGGGGCACCTCCTCGACACGTCTCAGAAAGGATGTTGGCGCCGCCGCTCCGAGCAGTGCCGCCGCCCGTTCGGGGTCGGCGTTGCACAGGACGACCGGCGCATGGAGGACGCCGCCGTCGACCAGTTCCACACCCTCGCCGGGGAGGATGCTGCTCACCTCGACACCGGTCGCCAGCGTCGCACCAGCCTCGCGGGCGGCATCGGCCAGCGCTGCCGACACCGACCCCATCCCACCGGCGACAAACCCCCATGTCCCCGCCTGCCCTTCGAGACGACCCGAGGAATGATGGAACTCGATCGATGCGGTCCCCGGATCGAATGGCGAGGCGTTGGTCCCGATCACGCCCTGACCGGCGTAGGCGGTCACCAGCCGGTCATCCTTGAAGTAACTCGTCAGGTGGTCGATCTGCGATTGCTCGAAGAGGACATCGATGAGCTCTGGGTCACCGCCCAAGCGCTCTTCGATCTCCGACCGAGAGGGCGGCTCGCCGAGCCATACGTCGCCGTCACCCTCGGGTCGGAGCGCATCCCGTATCCGGTCCCATAGTTGTTGGCGGGCGAGGTAGCCGTCGACGTCTGGAGGAGATAGCCGTGCGATCTCGGCCACGGTGCGGTCGGGATCGGACCAGCAGGTCAATGAAGTGCCGTCTGCGAATGGGACGAAGAGATCGGGGTCGATGGTCGTCACCGCGAAGCCATGGCGGCGCAGGTCGAGGTCGTCGATCACCCTCGTATGGAGCAGCCCGGCGAGGTAGGCGCATGGCGAGATGTGATAGCCCGGCCACATCTCCTCGACGGTGGCGGCGCCGCCAAGTCGGTCTCGTCTTTCCACCACGATGACCTGCTTGCCGGCTTTGGCGAGGTATGCGGCGGCTGCGAGACCGTTGTGGCCGCCGCCGACCACGATGGCGTCCCATCTCTTTGTATATACGTCTTGGGGTGTGACCGGAGCGCGCAGGCGATCGAGAAGGTTCACGGTGGTGCCACGGTATCAGCGGGTGGAGGCCGGTTGGACCTCGCTCTGAGCCGCAGCGCAATTGCCGGAAACAGGATCACCGACACCATCCCGGCGCCGACGAGCGCCGTAGCCACCCCGGAATCCATACGACCGGTCGATACGCCTATCTCGGTGATCACGACGACGAGAGGGAGCGCCGTAGCGGAGACGAGAGCGAGCGGCACCAGGTCGTTGCGCTCCACCTCCGAGCGGTAGAACAAGATCGGCAGACCCCTGACCAGGAAGAACAGCGAGAGGAACAGCGGAAGCAACAGCAGATTCAGCGGATCGGCGAAGAGGCCGGCGATGTCGAAGGTGACTCCGGTCATCACGAAGAAGATCGGGATGAAGAATCCGAACCCGATCGACTCGAGCCTGCTGGCGAGTTCGTTCGCCTGCGCGCCGGTCGAGGCGAGCCGGATGACCATCCCGGCGGCGAAGGCGCCGAGCAGTATGTCGAGCCCAAACTCGAATGTCAGCCAAATGAGCGCCACCAAGATGAGAACCGCCAGTCGCACCGGTAGCTGACCGGTGCTGTGGAGGCTCTCACCGAGGAACCGCATTGCGGTGGGCGACTGGGGTCGGGAGGCGAGGAAGGCGACGACAAACGTCACCGCGACGAACGCCACGAGCAGCAGCGTGGTGTTGATCGGGTTGTCGCCGGTGAGCAACAAGGCGATGGCGACGATCGGGGCGAACTCGCCGAGAGTTCCGATCGCCAGGGCATGGGTGCCGAACTTCTCCCCGAGAACCCCGGCGTCGCGCAGGATGGGGAGCAGGGTGCCCAGAGCCGTTGTGGTCAGCGCCAGTCCCACGACCAGGGCAGACACGTCACCCGATCGGGCCAGCAGGACGCCTACGCCCAGACCGACAACGAGAGAGATGAGCCACCCCCCCGATGCAAGGCGGAGCGGACGACCGCGGATCCGAGCCGGGTCGACCTCGAAGCCGGCGAGGAAGATGAGCATCGATAGCCCGAAGTTGGCGAGGTCCTCGGTTACCGGGTCCTGAGTAGCCAGTCCGAGAACCGCTGGGCCGATCAGGATCCCGGCTCCGATCTCCAGTACCACAGCGGGGACCGGGACGCCCTTGAGCCATCTCGCAACGATGGGAGTGAGGGCTGCCGCGATGAACACGACGAGCAGCGTGTCGAGAGTCGCCTCGGACATCGTGGCAGGCTATTGCCACGCCGCCATTGTCGTCTGGTTCCGTCAGCGACGGAACCTGATGTCAGCTTGCGACGCGCCCCTCGAGCAGTTCCTCGGAGAGGACGTCTGCGCTATGGAATGTGACCGAGTCGCCGGCCGTGTGGTACGGCTCGGTGAGGATCATGACGATCCTGCTCGGTCCACGGGTCAGGACGTGCCCCACGTACTCGTGTTCTCCGTCCCGTTGCTTCGTCCGAATCTTGACAACCATTTCCCTACTCCCCAGGACAACCAAGCTTTTCTATCGGCCACCCATTGCCGGGCCTTGACCGATTTTGTCGTCCAACCCCCCAAGAGACCTAGCGAACGCTACACGATGTCGCGCGGCCACGCAATGAGATAATCCCACAATCTGTGGTTGATTTCGTGCGGAGTGTGGTCGGCGCCTCAGCCGCCCTCGTCGGCGCGAGCCAGCACCTCGGCAGCGTCCTCCATGCTGAAACGTCCGACGGTTACCTCGCGCCCCACCACCACGCCCTCGAGCTTGCGCCCAGAGCACTCGAGTTCGGTCAGGGCGGTGAGATCGGCCAGGTTCCGGACCCCGCCGGCGGCGATCACCGGTTGCTCCACCGTCGCCAAGGCAGTGCGGATGACATCGAAGTTGGGCGGTTCGGCCAGCGAGTCCCGGCCCGCCTCCGCCACCATGAACGAGGCGACACCGGCCGACGACAACTCGATGAGGACCTCTTCGAAGAATCGGCCGCTGTTCGAAGTCCAGCCGCGGGTGGCGAGCTCCTCGTCTTCGAGGACATCGAGGCTGACAGATATCCGATCCGGATACAGCCGGCAGAGCTCCCAGACCATGTTCTGATTCTCGATG
Organism: uncultured Acidimicrobiia bacterium; assembly: GCA_963826825.1. Classification (GTDB taxonomy): domain Bacteria; phylum Actinomycetota; class Acidimicrobiia; order Spongiisociales; family DATADW01; genus DATADW01. The sequence continues at coordinate 13,958 of CAWGYV010000006.1, forward strand.
GCGGCTGTCCCCATCGCCACACGCCATGCGCCAGCGGTGAGCATCCGATCGACATCGCTGGGCGACCGGATTCCTCCGGCGACTTGTGTGGGGACGTCCAGCTCGGAGAGCATGCGGTGGATCAAGGACCGGTTGTCCCCATCGCGCCGGGCAGCGGCGTCGAGATCCACGATGAGGAGCCGGGGTGCACCGCGACCCAACCATCGGCGCGCCCAGGCGAGCGGATCGGCGTCAAGGGCGATGGCCTGGTTTATGTCGCCTCGCGGCAGCCTCACCGCGCGGCCACCGAGGATGTTGACTCGGGCGTAAAGGTCCACGACCAGGGCGAGGCTACTCGGGAGTCCCCCGCGCCATGCCGGGTGGCGGCGCTTCGATCCGTCGAATGGCTAGTTCAGCGAGGACGGCGGTCGGCGGCGAGCCGGAAGAGTTGGTCGGAAGCCTCTCCCAAATTGGCGAACCGGGCGTCGCGAGTCTGTCCGCGCATCCATCGGACGTGAATCTGTTGGAGGATCACCGCCATCTTGAAGCTGCCGAATACCAGGTACCAGGGGAGATCCGAGAGATCTCTGCCGCTGCCATCGGCGTAGCGGCGGGCAGCCTCATCCCGGTCCAGGAACCCCGGCACCGTCGTCGGCATCGGGTTGAGCGCCGACGGGATCTCGTCGGGTCGGTACCAGACGGCCAGCAGTGTCCCGAGGTCTGCCAGGGGGTCGCCCCGCGTCGTCATGTCCCAGTCGTAGACGGCGACACACCTGCCCGGATCTTCTGGGTGGACCGCCATGTTGTCCAGCCGCCAGTCATTGTGGACGAGGGTGGGTGAGGGCGAGTTGGGCACGTGCTCGGGAAGCCATGCGGCAAGGTCGTTGGCGACCGGGTTGGGGTCGGGGCTCGCCCGGTGGAGGCGCTCGATCCAACCCGCGACTTGCCGCTCGATGAACCCGGCGGGGTGACCCAGGTCGGCCAGGCCGGCGGCGGCCGGGTCCACGGCATGGAACGCCACCAGTGTGTCGATCACCACCTCGGACAGCTTCTGGTTGGCGATTTGGTCGCTCCCACCACCAAACTCGATGGGCACCCGCTCACGCACCACCACGCCGTGGCGCCGCTCCATGACGAAGAACTCGGTCCCGATCACCGAGATGTCATCGCAATGGAGATAGGCACGCGGCGCCAGGGAAAAGGCCGACCACAGCGAGGTCAGAACCCGGAACTCGCGACCCATGTCGTGCGATGTCGGCGCCACCGGGCCCAGAGGCGGCCGGCGAAGCACGTACTCGGTGCTACCGAATCGCAGCAGGTAGGTGAGATTGGCTTTGCCCCCGGCGAACTGGGCCACCTCCATCGGGCCATCAGCACCGGGCAGCCTGGGGATCAGATAGGAGGCGAGTCGCTCGCGATCAAGGTCCTCGTCGGGTCGGACGGGGATCACCTCGGGGCGGTTCTCGGCCTCGACCGCCTCCATCGCAACGAGACTACCGGTTACCGTCCAATGGAGACGAGGAGGCGCAGAACTGACCGAACGAGCGATGTTTCCGTTGTCCGATCAGATCGTGGATGACTTGGTCGAGATGAGTCCGATGCTGGCCGTCAGCCTCGGTCTCCGGAACGATCGGTCGGAGTGGGATGACCTCAGCCCCGAGGGCTTGGACGCCCTCGACGAGGTGCGTGTCGGGTACCGCAAAGCCATCGACCGGCTACCACCCCCCGTTGACAGGTGGGACCGTCTTGCCCGTGAAGTTGCCGTCGAGATGATCGAGGAGCAGTGCGACGAGCACGCAAGGGGAGAGGACCTGCGCGATCTCAACAGCATCGCATCTCCGTTCCAGCACTTGCGGGAAACCCTGGACCTCATGCCTCTGGACACTCCCGAGGAACAGGACCTCGTCATCCGTCGCATCGGCTCGCTCGATCGGTTCTACCAAGGTCTGCGCGCCAGTCTGGAAGAGGGGCGGAGCCGAGGGTTGACCGTGGCTCGCCGGCAGGTGGAGTCGGTGATCGATCAGACGGAAAAGCTGGCCGGCGAAGATGGGTTCCAGTCGGTTGCCCGGCGCCTGCCAGAGGATTGTGCCGAACAGGATCGCTTCGGAGTCGCCGTCGCCACGGCGAAGACGGCCGCGGCCGAGTTCGGTGAATACCTTCGTACCACCTATCTCGGGGCGTCCCGCGAAGAGGACGGGGTGGGGGAAGAGCGGTACGTCATTGCGGCGCGGGGCTTCCTCGGGTGCGAGATCGATCCCGCCGAGGCCTATCAGTGGGGGTGGGAGGAGGTGTCTGCGTTGACGGCGAGAGCCCGGTCCCTCGCCGACGAGATATCGCCAGGGAGCCCACCCGCCGACGTCGTGGAGATGCTTCGCTCCGACCCGGATCATGCCGCCGCGTCGCATGAGGAATTTGTCCAGGTGATGCAGCAGCGCCAAGAGGCGGCGCTGACGGCACTCGAAGGCGTCCACTTCGACGTTCCCAGCGAGATTCGGGAGATCACCATCAACCTGGCGCCTCCGGGAACGAGTCTCGGGGCCTTCTATCAATCGCCCTCGGAGGACTTCTCACGACCGGGTGGGGTTTGGTACTCCCTTCCCGACGATCCACACGTACCCCTCTATGAAGAGGTCTCGGTTGCTTATCACGAAGGATTCCCCGGGCACCATCTCCAGATCGGAACCCAGATGTTGATGGGGGACCGACTCAGCCGGGTGCATCGCAGCGTCATGTGGTACTCGGGCTCGGGAGAGGGCTGGGCTCTGTACGCCGAGCGTCTCATGGAGGAGTTGGGTTACTTCGAGCGGCCCGAGTACGTGCTGGGAATGGTGGTCTCGCATCTGCTGCGTGCCTGCCGGGTCGTCATCGACATCGGGTGCCACGTCGGATACCCGGTGCCCGAGACAGCACCGTTCGCCGGAGGGGAGACCTGGTCCTTCGACCTCGGGGTGAAGGTGCTCGAGGAGCTGGCTTTCCAGCCCCACGACTACGCCGTGAGCGAAGTGACCCGATACCTCGGCTGGCCGGGTCAGGCAATCTCCTACAAACTGGGGGAGCGGGTAATCCTCGAATTGCGCGAGAGCGAGAAGCGCCGACTCGGCGAGCGGTTCAGCCTGAGGGACTTCCACGACAGAGTTCTCGAAATCGGCCCTGTCGGCCTCGACCTCCTCACCAGAGAGGTCTCGAGCACGGACTGAGAGGGCGAGCGGAGGGAGCAACGACGCTCCCGCCGGTGAGGTGGGTCAGCTACCCGACGCCGTAGGCGTCGGGGGAGCGGGGCACGGTTCACCCCCAAGGGTGACGGAGCCACGGGTCGACCACCGTCCGCCGTCCGCCGCTCACCCACAGGCCCGGACCAGCATGGCGTAGGGGTTGACCGCCGCGCCGCCGTTGGGGTGGAACTCGAAGTGGGCATGAGGAGGACTGCCCTTTGCGTTGCCACTGTTTCCGACGTATCCGATCACGGTGCCGCCCTCCACCCAGCCACCGGAGCCGAAGGCGCTGAGATGGCTCGATGAGTAGTAGTGCCCGTTGTCACCGATGAGACGTACCTGTCTGCCGCCGATGTCGCCGACCCAGGCAGCGACCCACCCCGAGGCCGGGGCCCTGACCGGGGTCCCCCTCGCGGCGAACAGGTCGATTCCGGCGTGGGTGCGACCACCCGAGCGCGGCGCCCCGAAGTCGTCGATGAACTGGGCACCTCGCACCGGGCACGTGATCGATGGGATACGCGGGCCGGCACCGCCGTTGGGCACTCGCAGCCTCATCCCGATTCTCAATGCATCCGGATTCGGGATGTCATTGGCCCGGATCAGTTCACCGGCGGTGGTCCCATAGCGGAGCGCTATCTGCCACAGCATCTCACCCGGTCGGACGACGTGGATCCCCCATCCCGATGGGGCGTCACCGCCACCACCTCCGCCGCCTCCTCCGCCTCCACCTCCGCCGCCGTTGCCCCCGTTGCTTCCGCTGCCGCCCCCGGGGACACGCAGCCGCATACCGATCCTGAGGGCGTCCGGGTTGGGTATGTCGTTTGCCCGGATGAGAGCCCCGGCGGTCGTTCCGTAGCGGAGCGCGATCTCCCACAACACCTCACCGCGTCGGACGACGTGGATCCCCCATCCCGATGGCGCCTCACCGCCACCTCCGCCACCTCCACCTCCGCCACCGCCGTTGCCCCCGTTGCTTCCGCTGCCGCCCCCGGGGACACGCAGCCGCATACCGATCCTGAGGGCGTCCGGGTTTGGTATGTCGTTGGCGCGTACCAGGACGGCGGTCGTCGTGTCGTAGCGGATGGCGATCTCCCAAAGCAGATCGCCGGCAGCCACCACGTGGATTCTCCATCCCTGCTGGTCCGGTACCCGACCCCCCGCCACTCCCTGAACCGTTGCCCGAACCGCCGCCGGAATCGCTCCCGCTGCCGGGTACCACGAGACGCGTCCCAGGAAAGATCACGTTGGGGTTGTCGATGCCGTTGGCGCGCACCAAAGCACCAACGGTCGTGTCATAGCGCACCGCGATCTGCCAGAGGGTTTCTCCGAGCTGGACCACGTGGTAGCGGGGCCCGCTGCGCGCCGTAGCGACTAGGGGAGTGGCTGACGCATACGGGGCCAAGAGCGGAATCGAGACAAGGCTGAGGATCGCGGTCATGACGATGACGGCATGCCGGTTGTTGGGACGCTTGGTGAGCGTTGCCATTTCGAGGTACCTCCGCGTCTCCGCCCGCTTCGGTCACCTCAACCTAACCGCCCCTTGTTCGGGGGTGCAATAGAAGATTGACCCAGACGGCATACAGCTCTACTACAGCTTTAGAGTTAGGGATTCGAGATGTGTTAATAGGCTCAGAACGATTGGTGGCATTGCGCTAAATCAGGACGGCAATGGTTGCCGCTATCGATCACATGGTGCTTAGGGACGGCGATTGGAAGCAAAGTTGCCGGCCAGAATTCCCTATTCAGGCGGCCAACGAACAGGGTCACCTGGTCGCCGACGAGGCGCTCCAGTCACTGATCGATGGCGCCACAAGGAATTGTGTCGACGGGCCTGGCGGAACTTTTGAGGCGGCGTAACCTCATCGCAGTGAGTGGGCGCCAGGGGTACGACAATACGTGGTCCGCCGAGCCGGCGTCATTGCAGCAGCGACGGTTCGGCGCTTCGAGTCTTGCCGCCATCTGGGCGACGCTCGTGTTGAGCGGCCCGACGGTCCTCCTCGGCTTCAGTCTGGCGTCCGAGGGTCTGAGCCTCTCGATGGAGCAGATGGTCATTGCGGTGCCGATCGGGGCCGTGGTGGGTGGCACCATCCTCTCCCTCGCAGCATGGGCCGGTGCGTACAACGGGGTGCCCACCGTGCTGGCACTTCGTCCTGCTTTTGGCTCCAGCGGGGCGGCGTTGTTCGGGTTGATGGTGGTTCTGACGCTAGGGGGCTGGGCAGCCGTCCAGCTTCAGGCCGCCGCAGGGAATGTGGCCATGGCATTTTCCGGCGTCGGGCTGGCCGCTCCCCCGGACGCGGCGACCATCTCGATCATTGGTCTCGTCTCAGTCGCCCTCGCTCTGGTCGGACCGGCCAAGGTCACGGCGCGGTGGATCAGCCGCGTGGTGTTCTGGGTGGCGTTCGTGACCGTCGGCCTCGCCATCTGGTTGTTGTCCACCCAACCGGACCCGCGGACCGGTGGGACCCAACAGCTGCCGAGTGCGCTCTGGCTTGGGATCGACGCTGTCGTCGCCCTCGGGATCCTCTGGTTCCCGCTGATCGGCGATGTGAGCCGGTTTGCCTCTGACGAGCCGGTCGCGGCGTCGGGGACCGCCGTCGGATTCGGGCTGACGGTCGTCATCGGCTCGCTGATCGGCGGAACGGCGGCACTGCTCGGCGAAGGGCCGGCAGACATCGCCGCCGGGATCACGTCTTCGCTGCCGGGCTACGCCGGGTTGGCCGTGATCGTGGTGTGGATGCTGACGGTCCAGGCGCTGCTGCCTTTCGCCGTCGGGTACGCAGCCGGGATGTGCGTTCTCTCGCTGACTGGCCGTCGCATTGGAAAGGTCGTTGCCGCGGTGACCGTGATCGGGATCGTGGCCGTCGCCATCGTGCTCCGGCCGGAATCGGTTGCCGCTCTCGAGCTTCCACTGGTGATCGTTGCGGCGGTCGCCGCCGTGTACCTCGTCGACTTCTATGTCGTCAGGAGACAGGTCTACCGGACCGACCAGCTCTATGGGAATGGAGGCACCTATGGGGTGATCAACCTTTGGGGCTGGCTGGCGGTCGCCATCGGTGTGATCGTCTCACTCCTGGTCCACCCCGTTGGGCCGGCCCCGATGGTGGAATGGATCGAAGGACTCGCCTTCCGGGCCCCACTGGACGACGTGGCACTCCCTGGTCTGATCACTTCCATAATCGTCGCCGGCCTCGTGTATTTGGTTATGGGTCGGATGATGGTGCACGAGGAGGTCGTGGTCTCCCACGTCCGGCTCTGACGATCAGCCGTTCTCACCCACCATCGTCTGCGCCTTGCTCACCCAATCGGCGGCCCGTCCCTCGGGCACTTGGGCGGCGTTCGCCAACTCAGCGGGCGACGCCTCGGCGACCGCGGCCAAGCGTGTCGAACCCCGCGGCGTAGAGGCGGCTCTGGTAGACGGGCCCGATCCCAGCGATCACGGTCAGATCGTCGTGCTCGGGTGCGGCGGGGGCCGCCGGCGGGGGCGGTGCCACCCGGAAGGTCGGAGGCTCGGGCTCGCGAGGTACGACGAGGGAGATGAACCGGTCGCGCATCGCCCAAACCAGGGCGGCGATGCCGGCGATGACAGCGATCACCCGCGCCGTGCGCCATGTCCTCCCGGATTCGTCATCCTCCAGGACGACGACCTCGGTGACCTCATCGGAGACGGGTTCGTCCATCGTTGCCGCAATCGTAGACACCGACCCAAGCGACAGTTCGGCTCGCCTATGGTCGCCCGGTGCTGTTCCCGAAGAGGTTCTGGGATGGGATCTCTGCCGGCTCGGTGACCGCCGCCTACCGGCGCTGGGAACGGGCGCGTGTGCTTGCCGGACGGCGCTACCGGACCGCAGCCGGGATCATCGAAGTGGAGTCTGTGGATTCGGTGGTGCCAGACGAGATCGACGAGGGCGCTGCTCGCGCCGCCGGGTATGGGTCGGCTGAGGATCTGGTAGCCGATCTGAGGGGTGATCCGGCACATCCTCTTTATCGAGTGCGGTTCCACAAGGTGGACGAGCCCGACCCACGCCTCTTGCTGTCGGAGACCGCCGATCTGTCGCCGGACGATGTCGAGCGAATCGAACAGCGCCTCGCCCGGCTCGACCGGGCATCGCCCAACGGTCCGTGGACCGCGGCAGCGTTGATGGCGATAGCGGAGAGCCCGGCGGTGCGCGCCGGCGACCTGGCCGCTTCGCTCCAGGTCGAGCGCGATGTGTTCAAACGGAACGTCCGCAAGCTGAAGGAACTCGGGCTGACCTGGAGCCTGGAACGGGGGTACCGGCTGTCACCCCGTGGAGAGGCGTACATGGCACGACGGGAAGCGCCGTCGGCTTGAAGATCGACGCAGCGCTGCTCCCCTGGGTCACTCAGCCAGGTCGCCGCAAGGGCGCGGTGGGCGAGCCAGACCGGGTTCGACGGTGTGGTGACGGTCGAGACTTCGCATGACCCTTTCATGGCACTGGCGGTCGCCGCCACCACCGCGCCAGATCTCGACCTCGAGACCGGGATCGCGGTGGCCTTCCCCCGGTCGCCCACCATCACCGCCCACATCGGCTGGGACCTTGCCCAAGCAAGCGGAGGACGGTTCACCCTGGGATTGGGGACCCAGGTCCGGGCGCACATCACCCGTCGCTTCGGCGGAACTTGGGAGCCGCCGGTGTCACGGATGAGGGAGTACATCCAGGCGGTCAGGGCGGTGTGGGCAGCGTGGCAGGAGGGAGGCCCTCTCCGATTCGACGGCGACCACTACCGCCTCTCACTCATGACGCCCTTCTTCAACCCCGGGCCCATCGACCACCCGGACATCCCGGTGATCGTCGCCGCGGTCAACCCGGCGATGTGCCGGCTGGCAGGTGAGCTCTGCCAGGGGCTGGTGGTCCACCCCTTCCACACCATCGATTACCTCGACGCGGTGGTGGCACCCGCGGTTGCGGAGGGAGCCGAGCGCACCGGGCGGTCGGCCGAAGAGGTCGGCCTCCATGCCGCCGTCATGGTGGTGACCGGACGTGACGGCGGTGAGATGGAGCGGGCAGCCGCCCAGGCGCGCCAGCAGATCGCGTTCTACGCCTCGACGCCCTCCTACCGGCTGGTGGTGGAGCGTGCCGGTTGGGATGTCGGGCCCGCGCTTTCGAGTCTCGCCCGGCAGGGGCGTTGGGGTGAGATGGGGGACCTGATCGACGACGCGATGCTCGACCAGGTTGCGGTCGTCGCTCCCATCGAGGAGGTCGGTGGGGCAATTCGCCATCGATATGGAGACCGGCTGGCCCGGCTCAGCTTCTATGAACTGGGTGACGGTCTCCTGCCAAACGATGATGAGTCGTGGGCCCGGGTCATTTCGGAGACCCGGGGGTGATCGGACCGGGTCGGAATGGGAGAGTCACCTCGGCCAGCAGGCCGCCTGCGAGGTGCCCGACGTCGTTGTAGCCCAGGAGGCGCGGCCCGGGCAGCCGGACGGTGCTGATCGAGGCGTTGAGTATCGCCCCGAAAGAACCTCGGAAGATGTTGCCGTCCCAAGTCACGCCGGCAGCCCACATCACCAACTGCAATGCCGGACCACCATGGGTGGACACGACGATGACCTCGCCCGCCGCCGCTCCATCGGCGATGCCGGTCACCGTCTCCACAACCCTGGCACGGACGTCGGCCCACCGCTCCCCGCCGGGCCGGGGGACGTCCTCTCCCAACCGGTACTTGTCCCACATCTCGGGCCAGAGCTGCTCGATCTCGGAGGCGAGCAGACCCGACCACTCGCCGTTCTCGATCTCACGCAGCCCCTTGTGGTTCTCCACAGCCAACTGGAGCATCTCGGCGAGAGGGTTGACCGTGTCACGCGCCCGCTGCAGGTCGCTCGACACGATCCGCGATATGGGCACCTCGGTGAGGCGGTCGGCGATGGCAAGGGCCTGACGGCGTCCCAGATCGGAGAGCGGGACATCGGACTGCCCTATGAAACGTCGTTCCTTGTTCCCCTCGGCTTCCCCGTGCCGGACGAGGAGCAGGGTGACATCGTGATCGACCACTCGCCGGATGGTACGCAGGGCTTCTGTCGCCTCCACCGTCCCCGTCGTGGGAGAATCCAGGCGAGGAAAGGGACCGATCTGTCTGTTGTCGACACCGCTGCGCCCGACGCGCTCGACCGCCGCCCGGGACTCACTCAATAGGCATGCCTGGCAGGAGGCCCTCGACCTCTTCACCACTGCGGACAAGCAAACCGAGCTCTCGGGGCTCGATCTGAAGAGGATGGCCGAGGCTGCCTGGTTCACCGGCCAGGTCGATCTCATGATCGAGTCATTTGAGCGGGCCTTCAAAGTCTTCGTTTCCGATGGAGAACGCGCCCAAGCGGCGAAGACGTCGGTCGATCTTGCCAGGCAGTACGCCTACAAGGGCCAAGGCTCGATCGCAGGTGCCTGGTTGCGGCGGAGTGAACGCTTGATCACCGGAGAGCCGGAGGGTCCCGCCCATGGCTACCTGTCGCTGAGCAAGTCTGGTATGGCTCGCAGCGAGGGAAACGTTGAAGAGGCGATCGGGCTGGCCGAGGAGGCGGTGAGGATCGGCACCGAGACCGGCGACGCCGACCTCGAGGCGATGGCCCTCGTCACGCTCGGAACGTTGAGGATCGCCGGCGGCGCCGTCGTGGACGGCTTCCAGCTACTCGAAGAGGCCTCGGTCGCCGCAGTCAACGGTGAGCTGTCGCCGTTGGTGACTGGGATCACCTACTGCAACATGATCTCCGCCTGCCGCGACCTGACCGACTACGTGCGCGCCGGGGAGTGGACTCAAGCCACCGAGAAGTGGTGTGAGAAGCAGTCGATCTCCGGCTTCCCCGGGATCTGCCGTGTCCACCGTGCCGAGGTGGTTGCGATGTCGGGAGCCTGGGACCAGGCCGAGGCAGAGTTGGAACGCGCCACCGTCGAGCTCGAGGCGTACAACGCCACCCCTCCACGGGCCGACGGCTTTTACGCTCTGGCCGTCTTGCGCTTCCGTAGAGGAAGTCTCGAGGCGGCAGAGGAGGCACTGCGCCAATCGCATGCTCTCGGCCACTCGACGCAGCCCCTCCTCTCGTTGATAAGACTGGCGCAGGGGAACACCCGTACCGCGGCGGCAGGGATCAGGTCAGCGCTCCAGGAGGAGTCCTGGGACCAATGGACCAGGACGCGCATGCTCCCCGTCCAGGTCGAGATCGCCATCGCCGCCGGTGAGCATGCGATCGCCCGCGAGGCCGCCGAGGAATTGGACGGGCTCGTAGAGACCTTCGACACGGTGGCCAGGCAGGCGGAGCGGGAGCTTGCCTGGGGGAGAGTTCTCCTCGCCGAGGGTGACCCGGTCGGAGCCGCCGCCCGGCTGCGCGCCGCCATCGTGCTTTGGGGAAGGGTCACGGCGCCATACGAGACGGCCATTTCACGCCAGCTGCTGGCCAAGGCCCTCCGGGCGGTCCACGATGACGACCAGGCCGACCTGGAACTCGACGCTGCGTTCAAGGACCTCGACACGCTCGGCGCCAAGCGGGACGCCGATGCTGTTGCCGCCGAGATCGCAGCGGTGTCGGCGCGTCGCAGCGGACCCACCCAGACCCGGCGCACCTTTGTCTTCACCGACATCGTCGGCTCGACCAACCTCGCCGAGCTGTTGGGCGACCAGTCGTGGGACCAGTTGCTCCGCTGGCACGACGAAACGCTGCGCGAGTTGTTCGTCGCCCACGGCGGTGAGGTGGTGAACTCGACGGGTGACGGGTTCTTCGTCGCCTTCGAGACGTCGGCATCTGCCGTCGATGCCGCCGTTGCCATCCAGAGGCGGCTCGCCGAGCACCGTCGCAGCACCGGCTTCGCCCCGATGGTGCGCATCGGTCTCCATGCCGCCGAAGCCAATCGCCACGGGTCGGACTACTCGGGGGTCGGGGTCCATGCCGCCGCCCGTGTGGCTGCGCTGGCGCAGGGTGGAGAGATCCTCTCGACGGTCGACACGCTCGACGGCGTCAGCGGAGTAACGACCTCGGCCCCGAGGGAAGCGGGGTTGAAGGGCATCGACACACCGGTCCAGGTCGTCGCAGTCGATTGGGACTGATCAGCTGACCACTGCGTTTGCGGTCGCCACCCGAGGGTCGGCGGCTGCGGTACGTACACCTTCACTGTCGACGGTGATCACCGACACCGGCCCCCACCCGGGTTGACTCTCGTCGGCCACCTCGACATCGTGGCCGCGTCGCCGCAGGCCCTCCACCACGTCGGCTGGGGTCGAGGGCTCGACCCCGAGCGAGGTGGCACCCCCAAAGCCGGCGGGTGCGATCTCCCAACGCGGCGCACTTTGCGCATCGGCGGGCGACATGCCACCCAGCAGGAGATGCGCTGCCATCTGGATCAGCAACTGCGGCTGATGGTGGCCACCCCTCGTCCCGAGGACCATGGCGAGATCCCCTTCGGAATCGGTCCAGAGCGTGGGCGACAAGGTGTGGAGCGGCCGCATGCCGGGTGCCAGTTCGTTGGGCGACCCTGGCCGCAGGTCGAATCCGGCGCCCCGGTTGTGGAGGAAGAACCCCGCCTCGCCGGCACCGATGCCCGAACCGATCCCCATGAAGTTGGACTGGATGAAGGAGACGCCGGTGCCGTGACGGTCCACCACACAGAGGTAGGCAGTGCCCGATGGCACGTCCCGGCGTGGACGGCCAGTCGGCCACCGAGTCGGGGGCGATTCCCGCCAGCCGATCGGCCAGCCGCGCCGGGTCGAGCAGTTGTTCCGGATCGACGGGGGCCCTTTGCGGGTCGGCAACGAGGTCGTCGCGGTCCCACGCCGCCGCCCGGTAGGCCTCGACCTGACCGTGCCAGTAGCCGGGATCCTCGAGGTCCCCCGAGGTGCCCAGCCTCTCCAGCAGCCAGAGGCCAGCCAGGACGAGGTATCCCTGGGAGTTGGGCGGGAAAGTCCACCCGGTGAGCCCGAGCACATCGAGCGATATCGGGTCCACCCAGTCGGACCTGCTCGCCGCCATGTCCTCGGCGGTGACCAACCCGCCGATGTCGCGGGCTACGGCCGCAGCGGTCTCGCCTCGGTAGAAGCCATCACGGCCTTCCTTGGCGATGGCGCGCAAGGTCTTGGCGAGCCCGGGTCGGTGGAGGCGATCACCCGGGGCGGGAGCGGTCCCGGCTGGGTAGAGCCCGGCGGCTGCTGGCTGATCCCTCAGCCGCGATTCGAGACGGCGGAGCGATCCCGCCAACTCGTCGGATGCCTCGAAGCCATCCTCGGCGAGCGCAACGGCCCGAGCGAGGAGGCCGTCGAGTGGGATCGAGCCGAAGCGGTCACCCAGAGCCACCCAACCGTCAACGCATCCCGGGACCGTTGCCGTCGCCGGGTGGTCCCATGGGATCTCGGCATGGCCATCGCTTCGCATCGCCTCGGCGTCGACGCCAGACCCGGCGCGGCCCGATGCGTTGAGTGCCGCCGGCACACGATCCCCGGCCCGGTGCACCAAGGCGAAGAGGTCGCCGCCGATCCCGCATGCCTCGGGAGCGACCACTCCGAGCACGGCGTCGGCAGCGATGGCGGCGTCGACGCCGTTGCCCCCAGCTTCGAGAATTTCGATCGCGGCTGCGGTCGCCAGGTAGTGGGGTGTCACCACGGCGTCGCCCGTCCCGGAAACCTGGGCCGGCACTCCCTCCTTGGGAGCGGTTCCCGTCACCGCCTGGCGGCCGATCCAGCCTCGGTGCGTGCCCCGTGCTTGAACCACCGGACCGGCTGACGCAGTTCGTGCTCGAGGACCCGCGCCAGACCGACAGCCAGGAACACGTCGCCGAGCGAGATGACCTGGCCGAAACCGAACAGCCTGAGGGGGATCACGTCAGCGAGGAAGGGCAGCGCCGTCGAGGTGTCGAGCAGAACGTGCTTGGCGCTGGCGATGATGTCGGCGTCGGCGTTGGTGCCGCCGGCGACGTAGGCCGCCTCGCTCAGCACGGGCATACCGCCGTTGGCGACTATCACCGTGAAGTTCATCAGTATGCCGAGGCCGATCAGCCACATCCCCGGCGTCCCCCGGTTGAGAGCCACGAGTACCAGCAGCGGTACATAGGACCCGAGCACGAGTGACATCGTCACGCCCCGGGACCAACCGGCGAGATCGGGTACGACCTCGGCGGCGAGTTGCAGGGCGAAGGCCATCGGTAGCAGCCACCACTGTCTGATACGGACGTCGCTCAGGTTGCGGAACCTGCCGCCGCGCATGAGCGCAACGAGCATCCCGACGAGCAACACCGCCAGAACAAGGACCATTCGAGCACGGTACCAACCGGTGGAGGAGTGGCAAGTAGCGTGGTGACCCGTCGAGCGAGAGCGCGGAATGTTTCGCTATGAGGTGCGTGGACCGGCTGCCTGGCTGGTCATCGACGATCCCGACCGGCGCAACCCGCTGTCGCTCCCGGTGATCGAGAAGCTTGGCGACGCCCTCACCGCCGCCGGTGCCGATCCCGCCGTGAGGGTTGTCGTCATCACCGGGGCAGGTGATCGCGCCTTCTCGGCCGGGGGGGATCTGGCCGGGGGGTTCTTCGACAAGCCGATCGAACTGCACCACGCCCGCGGGGGCTTTGCCGACGTGCTGCGGGCCATGCGGCGCCTGGGGAAGCCGACCATCGCCCGGGTAAACGGTCACGCACTTGCCGGTGGCTTTGGCCTGGCGGCGGCGTGCGACATCGTGGTTGCCTCCGAGCACGCCAAATTCGGCACCCCCGAGATCGACGTCGGGCTTTGGCCGATGATGATCGGCGCCGTCCTGGTGCGATGCATGCCGCGTCGAGCGGTACTCGAGCTGATGATGACCGGCCGGCTGATCGATGCCGATGAGGCGAAGTCGCTCGGGGCAGTCTCGAGGGTTGTCGCTCCCGATCGCCTCGACGAGGAGATCGATGCATCTGGTGGAGCAACTGGCCGCCAAGAGCCCGTCGACGATCAGGTTGGGACGCGATGCCTTCTACGCGGTTGACGACCTGGATTTCGACGCGTCGCTCGACCATCTCCATGCTGCATTGACCTCGGTGGCCTCGACCGAGGACGCCGCAGAGGGGGTCAGGGCCTTCCTCGAGAAGAGGCCGCCGGAGTGGATGGGCCGCTGAGCCCATAGGACTACCGTCCATAAGCTGATAACTTTGACCAACCGATGAAGAAAAGGATCCGTTTCGTCGGCTGGGGGTTGATGGCCGCCGGGCTGGTTGTGCTCGGCTTTCTCGCCTACCAGTACTGGTACACCGACCTTGCCGCAGAGCGGGGTCAGTTGGAAGGCGCGCGCCAGCTTGCGATCAGGCTCGAGGAGGCCGCGCCCCAGGTCACCCCGTCCGGGCAGCCCGACGCCAATCCCCGTCCCAATAAGGTCGTCATCCCGCCCGCCGAGCTGTTCACCGAGGAACCGCCCGAAGCAGGAACCGCTTTCGCCGAGGTGCGGATCCCGTCGATCGAGGTCAAAGAGGTCGTGTTCGAGGGGGTCGACGTCCCCACGCTCCAACTCGGGCCAGGGCACATGCCGTGGACGCCGCTCCCCGGTCAGCCCGGCAACTCGGTGATGAGCGGGCACCGCACCACATACGGCGCCCCCTTCAACCGGATCGACGAGTTGGGCGTCGGCGACAAGATCGTCGTGATCAGTGCGGTGGGACGTCACGTGTACGAAGTGCGCGAGACGCTCGTCGTCAATCCGACCGACATCTGGGTGACGGATGCCCGCTCCGGTGGGTGGCTCACCCTCACCACCTGCCACCCCGAGTTCTCTGCCCAGCAGCGCTACATCGTCCACGCCGAGTTGGTCAAGGGACCCAACCTGCGGTACATCCGGGCCAACCCGGACCACCAGTTGGCGGCGGCGGCCCAGTCGGGCTGAGTCTCAGCCGCCCAATTCCTCCACGAGTTCGAGCAGCTGCTCCTCGGGCACCCGGCTGGTGATCTGTCGGACCACGGTTCCCTCCGAGTCGATCGCCACCGTGATCGGTAGCCCGAACGTCTGATAGGAAGTGGACACGGTCCCGGTGTCGTCGAAGCCGAGCGGGAATCTGACACCGACCTCTTTGGCGAACTCCCGGGCCGCCGCTTCCTGGTCCTCTACGGCAACGCCGAGAAACGCCACCTCGGGGTGCTCCGCCGCCACCCGGTCGAACTCGGGAAGCTCGTCACGGCAGGGGATGCACCACGAGGCCCAGAGGTTGAGGATCAGCGGTCGGCCGTCATCGGCGACGTGCTCGGAAAGGGTGAACTCACCACCGTCGAGAAGGGGCACGGTGAAATCTGGGGCGGGCGATCCGGTCAGCCCGGCGACACCTGTTGTCGATGGCGCCTGATCTTCCTCACCACCGAACAATGCCGCGGCCGCCACCCCGATAGCCACCACGGCAAGGGTGACAAGGGTCAACAGACCGAAGCGGGTGGGCAGCGGAGACTGCGGCGCCTCGCCGGCGGGCGGACCTGATTCGTCGGGCGCAGTCACACCGAGAGGGTATCGCCGGTCTGGATTGACGCCGGATCGCCAAGCGACGCCGACACACTCTCGTTGGGAGGCGTAGGTTTGGAATCGTGCCCGGCAGGGGGCTGGGCCGGAGACCCAGGAGGTCCCATGAGGTTTAGACCACCCACTCCCTCGGGCATCGCCATTGGCGTAGCTCTCGTCGTCGTCCTCACCGCCGGTGCGGCCGCCGGCCAGGCGCTGATCACATCGGCGGACATCAAGGACAACACCATTCAGAGTGTCGACGTCAAGAATGAGGCCGTTGACCAGCGACGACATCAAGAATGAGACCATCAAGAGTGGCGACATTCTGAATGGAACTATCAACACCAACGACATTGCAGAATGAGACCATCAAGAGCGGCGACATTCTGAATGGAACCGTCAACAGCGCTGATCTCGCTGCCGCAAACTCGGTCGCCAGCAGCGAACTCGCTTCTAACGCGGTCACCAACGCCAAGATCGCGGCCAACGCGGTCAACAGCGCCAAGATCGGCGATGGAACCGTTACCAGCGCCGATATTGCCGATGGCACGGTGGCCGAGGCGGATGTGGACCCCGATCTGTTGGCTGGCCTGGGTGGCGGATTCGACGGTCCCAACTGGGGAATCGTGGACCGCAACGTGATCGCCAACGGCGACTCCTACCTCAGGGCCGGCCCCATCGTGCTGAATGAGGACGGGGATAGGACCGGGCCACCTGCTGGCATCGGGAGCCTCGGGATCAGAACTGGCTCTGGGGATGACAAGGCAGCCTTCGGAAATCAAGTGGACTTTTTCGGCGAGTTTCTGAACAGCATTACGACGCTTGAATTCTCCGTGTTCACAACCATCGAGAACAGCAATGAGGCTCCCAACAACATGCCCTCTCTTGTTTTCGAGATCAATCCCAACCTCACGGCCAATCCGGGCATCGTTTTCTCATCGCTTGTGATGATCCACGACAACACAGCTCCGGGCGTATGGACTGAGATCGATGCCATGGGTGACACCGCGATGTGGGGGCTTACCGGCAGCGCCGGACCCACCACGGGATGCGACTTGGCCCTCATTCTGTGCACGTGGGATGAGGTCATGACGGCGCTAAACGACGGTGGGGATGAGGCATTCATCTACGTCGTGCAATTTCACAAGGGTCGTGACTTCCCGTTCTCTGGTGCCGTCGATGCTCTCACCATCAACGGAACGATCTACGACTTCGAGCCGACGGGGGTGACTGCAACTCCCGCCGGGTGAGGTCCTTCAGTTAGACGGATGGGTGTCCCGCGGTTCGCCCGGGACATCCATCCACTGAATCTGTATTGAACCGAGCCCTCGCGCCCTCTGTCAGACTCGGGTGAGCCTCAACGGGGTGAAGGGTGACAACGCTGCTGTGGCGGCAGAGGGCGAAGGTGGCGGCGGTGGCGGCCGTGTTCGGTCGACCACCGCTGCGCCGGCTCGAGTTGGCCTTCCTCGGGTTCGGCTTGGCGGAGTGGGCAACGTGGGTGGCGATCCTGGTCTATGCGTACCAGGTGGGTGGTTCGGCGACGGTCGGGTTGGTGGCCGCCATCCAGTTGCTCCCCGCCGCGGTGGCGGCACCACTACTGGCAGCAGCCGCCGATCGGCTGCCCCGGCACCTAGCTCTGGTGTTGGGTTACGCATCGCAGGCCGCCGCCGCCGCTCTGACGTGGTGGGCAATGGCGAGCGGGCAGGCTCCGCCGATCGTGGTCGGGTTCGCTGCGCTCACCGCAATCCTGATCACCGCAACCCGGCCCGCCCACATCGCTCTCATCCCTGAGCTCAGCGCCGGGCCAGATCAGACGATTGCGGCCAACGTGGTGTCGGCCATGGTGGAAGGGTTCGCCGCACTCGCGGGTCCGCTCATCGCCGGTCTGCTGCTCGAGGTCGGCGACCCCGCCCTCGTCTTCTTGGCGATGGCGGTTGTGTTGGCGGCGTCGGCTGCCACCGTCGCCGGCTCATCGGCACGCCAGGCTCCGGCGTTGGTCGTACGGGTCTCGCCGATCCGGACCCTCCTCGGAGGTGTCTCGATGGTGCTCTCCGAACGCCGCACGCGTGTCATCGTCGGTCTCGGTGGAGTGCAGTCGATCGTGGACGGAGCGCTCGATGTGCTCCTCGTGGTTCTGGCCATCGAGCTGCTGGGTATCGGCGAGCCGGGAGTCGGCTACCTCGGGGCGATCGTCGGGGTAGGGGCTCTGTTCGGCGCCATGGGAGCGGCCGGGCTCGTTGGGCGACCTCGTCTGGCGCCATCGCTGTTGGGCGGTGCGCTCGCCAGAGGATTGCCCATCACCTTGGTTGGGATCGTCCCGGCGACGGCGCCGTTGTTGGCGGTTTCGGGTGCGGGCGTCGGCTTGGGCGATGTCGCCGGTCGCACCCTCCTGCAACGGTTGGCGCCGCGAGAGGTCATGGCTCGCGTCTTCGGCGTGCTCGAGGGGATGGCAATGGCCGGACTCGCCGTCGGCGCCGTCGTCGCCCCGATTCTCATCAACCTGGTCGGCGCCCAGGGCGCCTTTGTGGTGCTCGGATTGTTGCTCCCGGTCGCTGCGGTCGCCGGATGGCCGATGATCCGCGCTGCCGACATCTCGGCCCACGTGCCAGTGGTGGAGGTCGGCATCCTGGAGCGGGTCGCCATGTTGCGGCTCCTCGACCCACCCGCCCTCGAGGCGCTGGCGTTGGGCTCGCATGTCGAAGAAGTGGAAAGAGGCGGCGTGGTGATCCGCCAAGGAGACGCCGGCGACCGCGTCTATGTGATCGACACCGGTCGATACGACGTCATCGCCGATGGACACCTGGTCAACACGCTCGCGAGCGGCGACATCTTTGGCGAGATCGCGCTGATCGCCGACGTCCCTCGGACGGCAACGGTGGCCGCTGTCGAAGACGGGCGCTTGCTCGCAATCGACAGGGCCACGTTTCTCGAGACCTTGGCGCAGTGCCCGGGGACGCTGGCTACCTTCGAGGAGGTCGTTGGCCAACGACTGTCCGGTTTGGGAGAGGTCGATTGAGTCTCAACCGGTCCTGAACCAACCGCCGCCTACCCGTGTCAGACTCAGGTGAGCCTTGAGGAGAGAAGAGGTGACCACCCTGCTTTCGCGGCAGAAGGCAAAGGTGGCGGCTGTTGCGGCCGTGTTCGGCGTACCACCGCTGCGTCGCCTCGAGCTTGCGTTCCTCGGGTTCGGCTTGGCGGAACGGGCCATTTTGGTGGCGACTCTCGTCTATGCCTACCGGGTCGGCGGGTCGGCGACGGTTGGGGTGGTGTTAGCCATCCAGCTACTACCGGCGGCAGTGACCGCTCCCCTGATCGCCACCGCAGCCGATCGAATTCCGCGGCATCGGGCGTTGACCATCGGTTACCTCGCACAAGCGGGAGCGGCTGGGTTGACGGGTTGGGCCATGGCCGCCGCCGCCGGGCCCCCGGTCGTGGTGACGCTCGTCGCGTTGACCGCGATCCTCATCACAGCAACGCGCCCCGCTCATACCGCCTTGATTCCTGAGTTGAGCGACGGACCCGATCAGACGGTTGCGGCCAACGTCGTTTCATCGATGGAGGAGGGTGTCGCAGGACTCGCCGGACCTCTGATTGCTGGCCTGCTTCTCGCGGCAGGCGACCCTTCTTTGGTCTTCTTGGTAATGGCTGCTGTGCTCGCTGCGTCGGCGGTCGTCGTTGCTGGCGTGTCGTCAGCCGGTCCGGCTTTGGTCATGCGCGTATCAGGGTTCCGCACCCTGGTGGGCGGCCTGTCCACCGTGCTTTCCGAACGTCGTGCCGGCGCCATCGTCGGACTGGGCGGGGTGAAGGCGATCGTGGATGGAGCACTCGGCGTACTGGTCGTGGTGCTGGCCATCGAGCTGCTCGGGATCGGCGAGTCCGGAGTGGGTTACCTCGGGGCTCTTGTCGGGGCAGGCGCATTGATCGGTGCCATGGCAAGCACCGGGCTGGTCGGGCGCCCCCGCCTGGCGCCGTCGCTGCTGGCTGGATCGTTGGCTGGGGGGATGTCGATCAGTGCTATTGGGCTGCTCCCGGTAGCAGCACCACTGCTGGCGGTCACGGGTGGAGCCGGCGGTCTGGCGAATGTCGCCGGCCGCACTCTTCTGCAGCGTCTGACATCGCGCGAAGTCATGGCCCGTGTCTTCGGGGTTCTCGAGGGGCTTGCGATGGCCGGGCTTGCCGTTGGCGCCTTGCTGGCCCCGGTTCTCATCGATTGGGTCGGAGACCGGGCCGCGCTGGTGGTCGTCGGATTGCTGCTACCGGTCGCGGCGATCGTCGCTTGGCCCGTGATACGCGACGCCGACATCTCGGTTGGCGGCACCAAGGTCGAAATCGAGATAATCGAGAGAGTTGCCATGTTGCGACCCCTCGACCCCCCGATCCTCGAGGGACTGGCTCGCGGATCGCACTTGGAAAATGTGCAGCGAGGACGGGTCGTCGTACAGCAAGGGGACCCGGGAGACCGCGTCTATGTGATCGACGCCGGTCGATACGACATCATCGCCGATGGGCGCCTGCTCAAAACGCTCGAGAGCGGCGATGTCTTCGGCGAGATCGCCCTGATCGCCGATGTGCCCCGAACTGCGACCGTGTTGGCAGTGGAAGACGGGCGGTTGCTCGCCATCGACCGGGCCACGTTTCTTGAGACCTTGTCGAGTGTCCTGGGACGCTTGCCACCTTCGAGGAGGTGGTCGACCAACGTCTCGACGAACTCGATTGAGTCTCAACCGGTCCCGTCGCGGACGAAGGCGATCATCTCATCGGCCAGACCGCGCCGGTCGAGGGCCCCATCGGGCCGGAACCAGCGCTCGACGGCGTTGAGGATGGAGAGGATGAAGATGGCACCGAGCTTGGGATCGAGGCCGTGCGACGAAAGACGCCTTCCTCGATCCCTTGCTGGAGGACATGTCGGAATGAGTCCTCATATCTGTCCCGGGCGGCGATGACCTGGTCGCGGTACTCCGGTTCCAGCGCCGACGCCTCGTTGAGGAAGGTCCGCACCTCGTCGAGGTTGTCCAGCACGACGTCGAGGTGGCCGGAAACGAGCGCTCTGAGCCGGTCTTCAGCCCCTCCCTCGACGTCCTCCGCTCGGGCCGCCGACTCCTGGAACAGCTGCGCCCCGGCGGCCACGACTTCTACCAGTAGCTCCTGCTTCGACCCGACGTGCGAGTAGAGCGAGGAGCCGAACAGACCCAACTCGGCACCGAGGTCGCGCATCGATGTGCCGTGGTATCCCCGCTCGGCAAAGAGCCGCGCCGCCGCCCGGACAACGTCGTCCCGGCTGTTTCGCGCCGATGCCGCCGAACTCACCATGGGCGTGGTTTCTGCCTCCCCCGGTGAGGGGAAGGCGCCAGCGGAGCGAGCGGAGAGGGTGACTGCTCCGGCGCCGATCACCCTGCCCCCCACCCCCTCCCTTCAGGGAGGGGGAGCCAAGCTGTGCCTCCCCCGGTGAGGGGGAGGCGCGAGCGCAGCGAGCGGAGGGGGTGACTGCGGGCGAGCGGCGGCAATCACCCTCCCCCCAACCCCTCTCCGGGCTTCCAGCGGACGGCGCGGAACGTCCGCCGTCTGCCGTCTGTCTCGTTCCTCATACGTCGTAGTCCAGGACGACGCGGTCGGTCAGGGGGTGGCTCTGGCAGGTGAGGATCAATCCCTGCTCTAGGTCGGTGTCGACCAGGGCGTAGTTCTTCTCCATCTCGACCTCACCCTCGAGGAGTCGGGCCTTGCACGAGGCGCACATCCCTCCCTTGCAGGAGAAGGGGAGCTCTCGGCGCACCCTCAGTGCGGCGTCGAGGATCTTCTCCTCGGGGCGCATCCGCACCTCCGACTTTCGTCCGGCGAGGGTGAACTCGACGCCCACTGCACCTTCACCCGGCGGCGGCTCGGTGGGGAGCGCCTCCACGTCGAGGGGACCGGCAAAGAAGAGCTCGTCGTGGATCTGTTTCGGCTCGACGCCGCGCTCCTCGAGCAATTCACGGGCGATACCCACCATCTCGAAGGGACCGCACAGGAACCACTTGTCGACCGTTGCGGCGTCGGCAACGGTGGCAAAGAGCTTCTCCAGCTTGTCCCGGTCGATCCGCCCGGCGAAGAGCGGTACCTCGGGCATCTCCTGGCTGAGTACATGCACCAGTTGGAGGCGGTCGGGGTAGCGGTCCTTGAGCCCCTGAACCTCGTCGAGAAACATCACCGTGCGGGCCGACCGGTTCCCCAGGATCACCGTCCAGCGGCTTTCCGGCTCCGACTCGAGTGTTGTGGACACCAGCGAGAGCACTGGCGTTATCCCCGAGCCGGCGGCGATGGCGGCATAGTGATGCGCCGCTTCGGGGTCCGGGGTGATGGTGAACTCGCCCACCGGGGGCATCACGTCGAGCAAATCGTCTGCCCGGAGATCGCGCAGAGCCCAGGTGGAGAAGGCGCCTCCCCCGAGTCGCTTTATGCCGACACGAAGCACGCCTGTGTTGGCGTTGGCGCAGATCGAGTAGGAGCGCCGCACGTCATGGCCGTCGATCATCGCCCGTAGCGTCACGTGCTGGCCGGGGAGGTACTCGAAGGCGCTCGGCCAGCGACTCGGGCACCTCGAGGGTCACCGCCACCGAGTCTTCGGTGAGCGGAGCGACGTCGGCTACCCGCAACGGGTGAAAGCTGGGGGCGCCCAGCTCAGTGCTCCTTGAAGAGATCGAAGGGCTCGCCGCATCCAGAGCAGACCAGCAGCGCCTTGCAGGCGGTGGAACCGAAGAAGGAAACGGTGCGGGCGCCGGCGGACCTGCAGCGGGGACAGCGAGCCTCGTGGGCAGGGGCCGGGGGAGCGATGCCGCACTCTTCCAGCTTGCGGCGGCCCTCGGCGCTCATCCATTCGGTCGTCCACGCCGGGGTATGGACGGTGCGCACCACGACATCCCGGCCCGGGACCGAACGGGAGATCGCATCGCTTATGGCGTCCATCGCCGGGCAACCCGAGTAGGTCGGGGTGATCGTGGCCACCACGCGCCCCTCTTCGATGGTGACGTCGCGCAAGATCCCGAGGTCGTCGATGGTCAGAACCGGGATCTCGGGGTCGGCCACCGAGGCGATCACGGAACGAATCTCGGTCAGCTCGTCGATGGTCGCGTTCACCACGCCGCCTCCGGCATGGCGCGCGCCAGCCACTGCATCTCGGCCACCAGCTTGCCGAGGTGTTCTGTGTGGTAGCCCTGACGCCCGCCGACCCGCTGCGACGTGCCCCCCGGCGTCTCGAGACCAGCCTCGGCGAGCACCTCGCCAATCCTCTTCTCCCAACCGGGCCGCAGCGACGCCGGGTCCACCCCTATCCCGGCCGCCACCATCTCGCCATCGGTGTCGTCACCATCGAACAACTCCCCGGTGAACCGCCAGAGGATGGCGAGCGCCTCCTCGGTCCGCCTCCGGCTTTCCTCGGTCCCGTCACCGAGACGGATCATCCATGTCGAGGAATGGCGGAAGTGGTAGCTGGCTTCCTTGAGCGCCTTGGCGGCGATCCCGGCCAAGGTCTCGTCGACCGACACGCTCAGGGCTTCCCACAGTTCCAACTGATAGGCATCGAGGAGCATCTGGCGGGTCATGGTGTGGGCGAAGTCACCGTTGGGCTGCTCGACGAGGAGGAGGTTGGTGTACTCGCGCTCGGAGCGGCCCATGGCGAAGTCGTCCTCGCTGCGTGCCCCGCCCTCGAGTGCTCCGGCATGGGTGAGGAGGGCCCGAGCCACGCCGAGGTGGTCGAGCGCGATGTTGGCCAGGGCGATGTCCTCCTCCAGCTCCGGGCCGCGGCTGATCCACTCGCCGAGGCGTTGCGCCACCACGAGGTTGTCATCGGCATGACGCAGCACGTATCGCAGGTGGGCGTCGCCCTGGGGGATCGGGGTGCCCTGGGGCGCTCCGACAAAGGTCATCGGGCAACACTAACGAACGATCGTTCGTTTAGCAACCGGTCAGTCGGGGCGGAACGGCCTCCCCAGACCGGAGGGCGCCGGACCGGCGATCAGGAACCGCAGCGCCTGGTTGCGCTCGGTGAGGTGGCGCAACCAGGGCCGGTTGATCAACACCAGCGTGAAGATCATCAGCGGGAAGGGGAGCAGCGGGAGTACTTGTGACAGGCCGGGCAGGACCGGCTGCAGACGGAGCGCAAGGACCTGGAACACCCCGAAGAGGTAGGCGCCGAAGGCAGCCCGGACCGGGTTCCACCCCCCGAAGATGACGATCGCCAGTGCGATCCAACCGAAGTTTGCGGTGAGTCCCTCGCGCCACCCCAGCTTGACGTCGAGCGAGAAGGCGGCACCGGCCACCCCAACGAGTGCCCCACCGGCGAGTGTGGCCAGGACGCGGGACCGGGTCACCTGGATCCCACGGGCGAACGCCGCCTCGGGTCTTTCACCAACCCCGCGCAGCGCCAGTCCGCCCCGGGTGCGGTACAGGAAGAGCGCCGATCCGATCAACAGCAGGTAGCTGGCGTAGACCACGATGTTTTGCGAGAAGAGGACCGGGCCGAGCACCGGGATCTCGGAGAGCACCGGGATGGGGAGCGAGGGCACCCCCGGCCCGGCCACACCGACAAAGGGCGCGCCGAGGTAGTCGCTGAGGTCGATGCAGAGAATGGTGAGGACGAAACCGGCAGCGATCTGGCCGACACCGAGGCGTATCCCGGCGAAGGCGACCACACCCGCCACCGCCATCGATACCAGAGCGGCGGCGACAAACCCGAGCACGGTGCTCCCGGTGGTCACCGCCACGGCGAAGCCGCTCATCGCCGAGAGCATGAGGCTTCCCTCCAGTCCCAGGTTGACCACCCCGGAGCGCTCGGTGATGGTCTCTCCCACCGCGGCGAACACGAGTGGGGTGGCGGCGGCGACGATCGAGGCGAGGGCCGCTTCCATCTCAGGGTTCCTCCACCAATGGCGGCGCTTCCTTGGCACCACGGGATCCGAGGAGGAGTGCCACCAGGACCCCGACGCCGAGAACGACTCCGGAGAGCGAGGAGTCGACGTCCAGCCGTAGCTGAAGTTGAGTGCCACCCGCTGCCACCGCCACGAAGACGAGGGCAAGCGGACCGATCCAGACGGTGCGGAAGCCGGCCAGCAGTACCACCAGGATCCCGAGGAAGCCGTAACCCCCGGAGACGGCGGGTACCAGCTTGTGGTGGAAACCGATCGCCTGCGTCGCTCCGGCCAGTCCGGCGAGAGCGCCGCACAGTGCGAAGGCGCCCAAGAGGTAGCGCTCGGTGGGTATCCCGAGCACCAAGGCACTCGCCGGGTTTCCTCCCACCGCCCGCAGCCGTAGCCCGGGTCGGGTGCCTCGCAACAGGAGCCCGACTCCGACCAGCCCGGCGAGGGCGATCCCGATGGCGAGCGGCGACAGCCTCAGGTTGGGCAGCGTGGGGAGCCAGGCCTCGACCCGGAAGACTTCGGTGCCGCTGGTGGAGGCGATGCCCTGCCGCTGCCACGGTCCCAGGATCAGGTAGACGGCAAGACCAGCAGCCACGAAGTCGAGCCCGAGCCCACCGAAGATCTCGTTGACGCCGCCCCTGGTGCGGAGCAACCCGGCGAGCAGCGCCCAGACCACGCCGCCCGCCAACGCGGCGAGCAAGGCTGCCGGGACCACCACCCATCCCGGGCCGGGGAGCGACCTCGCCACCCATGTGGCTGCGATCGCCCCCGCCACGATCTGCCCCTCGATTCCGATGTTCCACAAACCGGCGGTGAAGGTCACCACCAGGCCCGTGGCGGCGAGCACCAGAGGCACCCAGGCCATCAGCGTGTCGGAGACCTTGGCGGCGGAGCCAAAAGCACCCTCCCAAACCAATCCGACGGCCTCGCTCGGTGGGACGCCCGACAGTGCGAGCAGGACGGCCCCGACGGCAAGCGCGGCGATGACCGGAAGGGCAAACCGGACGACTCGCCTCACGAGGTCACGCCGGCGCCAGCCCACCGATGAGGTGGCCCAACTCGGAGATGGTGGCGGTGGCGGGATCGACCAACCCAATGACCTCGCCGGCGAAGAACACGGCGATCCGGTCGCTCTGGGCGACTAGCTCGTCGAGGTCGCTCGAGGTGAACACAACGGTGGCGCCCTCGCCGCGCCGTCGGTCGAGTTCCGACCAGACCCAACGGGCCGACTCGAGGTCGAGACCCCGAGTGGGCTGCTCCAACAGGAGGAGCCGCGCCTTTTCCGGGGCCATCGCCAGCATCAGCCTCTGCTGGTTGCCGCCGGAGAGGACGTCGGCCAGTGTCCCCGGTCTGCCTCTGATCTGATAACTGGCGATGATCGAGTCCGCCCGCGCCTCGGATGCTCCCCAATCGATGGTGAAGGAATGGTCCGGTGCTGTCAGTTCGAGGTGTTCGGTGACGCTGAGACCGGCGATGAGTCCCTCCTCGAGCCGCCCCGCCGGCACGTAATGGATCTCGTCCATTTGGGACTCTGGGTCTGCCCCTTCGAAATTGATACTTCCCGAGGACGGTTGCAACCGGCCGGCACAGGCGCGCAAGAGGAGCCGTTGTCCGCTCCCCTCCAGGCCAGCCAGCCCGAGCGCCTCGCCGCGGCGCACCTCGAGGCTGATCGGACCGGCGCTCGCCCCTTCCTCGGCGAGCTCGACCCCATCGATGTCGAGCGTCACATCACCAAGCGCGATCCGCTCCCTCGATGGCGGTTCCACCGAGCGGCCGAACATCATCTCGACCAGTTGTCGGGGAGGGGCGGGCAACTCGGTGTGACCGGCAACGCTGCCGTGGCGGAGCACCGTTACCCGCTCGCACAGGTCGGCCACCTCTTCGAGCTTGTGGGACACGAAGAGCACGATCATCCCCTCGCCGGCCAGCGTGCGAAGGGCAGAGAAGAGCTGGTCGCGCTGCTTTTCGGTGATGCCGGTGGTCGGCTCGTCGAGGATCAGCACATTCACCCCGAGCCAGAGCAGCCGCATCATCTCGTGCTGCTGGCGGGCTCCGACGCTCAACCTCGCCGCGTTGACCTCGGGAAGGAAGGGGAATCCAAGCCGGTCGGAGATGTCGGCCAGTTGGTCGGCGGCCATCCGGCTGCTGCGTTCCGACCCGAGCAGGGCGTTGTCGAGCATCGTCATCGGGAGGAACACGAGCGGATCCTGATGGAGCATCCCGATCCCGGCCTCGGCCGAGTGGCGTGGCGATCCCGGTGGGAGCGGTTTGCCCTCGATCAACACCTCTCCCGAATCGGGGGCGAGGAAACCGGAGATGATCTTCATCAGGGTCGACTTGCCTGCGCCGTTCTCCCCGAGGACGGCGTGGATCGTCCCCGATTCCACGCCGAGCGAGATATCGCGGTTGGCCACGGTCTGGCCGAACCGCTTCTCGATGTTCCGCAGCTCGAGGTGCATCCGCCGTCCCCGGCCGGTCTATTCGCTCGAGCTCGCCCCCACCATGCCTTCGAGCAACTGGGGCATGTACCAGATCTGGGTGTCGGTCGCCTCCTCGCCGTCCTCGAGGAATACCGAGCCATCCTGGAAGTTGAGCGGCCCAGTGAACGGGTTCGCCGACCCATCGGCGAGAGTCCCGATGAACGCCTCGACCTCGCCGGCAGCCTCGGGGGAGAGGCCCTCGCCATTGATCCACCCCACGGCCGAGGTCTCCGGATTGTTGATGTCGGACCAATCGGGTGCGTTCCACTCGAACCCGGCTTCGAACGTCCCGTCCACCACCGATTGGGCGATCTCGAGATACGCAGGGCCCCAGTTGAAGTAGGGGACTCCGAGGCACGCCGCCGGCGCCTCTTCGCAGGCACCCTCGAAGTCGTAGGGAATCGCCCACACCGCCTCGTCTGCGGCGAACCGCTGACCGGCCCGCACCACGGCCTCGGTGGTGTCGATCCCGCTGATCACCACGTCCGCCCCGGAGTCGTAGAACTCATTGGTCACCTGGGTCGGGTCGAGGGTCTGTCCGGGGATGTTGAACCAGAATCCGATCCAGTTGACGGTGAAGCTGAGGTCGGCGGGATCGTTCCCGGCACCCTCCCAGCAGTGGCGGGCACCGAGGTAGGCGGAGTTGACCAAACGCCTGGTCTCGTCGTTGATCAACGGGCCGAGATAGCCGATCTGCCCGGTCTGGGTGGTGAGCGCGGCGGCGCACCCGGCGATCATCTTGCCGTATTCCATCCGACCCATGACATTGCCCAGGTTGGTGAGATCGGCCTGGTAGTCCTGGCCCTCCTCCCAGGCGCTGTCGCCCGACGACCAGATCATGGGAACGTCGGGGTTGGCGGCGGCGGCCGCCAGGATGCCGTCCTTCATGTCGTCCGAGGTGGCGAAGACGAGTTGCGCACCCTGGGAGACCATGTCCTCGACGACCTGCTCGACGCTTGTCTCGGGGCGGTCGGCCGGGTTGACCGTGTCGAGCGAGATCATCGTGGCGCCGAGTTGCTCCTCGAGATACTGCCCGGCCTCGAAGTGCGCTTGCGACCAACCGTGGTCGTTCTCCGGGCCCACCAGGACCATCCCGAAGGTGAGCTCACCTCCGGCCGTGGCGGTGGTCTCGGTGGCCGGAGTGGTCTCCGGTGGTGCGGTGGTCTCGGCGGCGGAGGTCTCGGTGATGATGGTCGTCTGCACCTCGCCGGTGGTCTCAGCGGTGGTTTCTGCAGTGGTCCCCGAGTCGGCCGGTGTGGTGGCGGTCGGCCCCTGCGTGCATGCGGCAGCGACCAGAGCCAACAGCACGGTGAGTGAGAGGACGGGTCGAACCGGCTGTTGTCTCCGCATTTGATGCACCTCCGCTCGGAGGGGGGATCATACGGTGCGGGGTGGGCCGCCCGGCTGACGCGCTTGAATCAATTAATGCGCGATCTGGTCAGGGCACTGCCCAAGGCGGAGCTGCATGTCCACATCGAGGGGACCCTCGAGCCGGAGATGATGTTCCGGCTCGCGGCGCGCAACGGGGTCGAGGTCGGGTACCGCACCGTCGAGGAGGTGCACGCCGCTTACCGATTTATCGATCTGCAGTCGTTCCTCGACATCTACTACCGGGGAGCGGCCGTCCTCCGCACCGCAGAGGATTTCGGAGACCTGATGCTCGCCTACCTGGAGCGTGCCGCCGCCGATGGTGTCCGGCACGCCGAGGTCTTCTTCGACCCCCAGACCCACACCGGCCGGGGTGTCGGGTTCGACATCTTCCTGCCGGCGCTCCACCGGGCGTCGGTCGAGTCCGCCGAACGGCTCGGGATCACGTCGGCGCTCATCATGTGCTTCCTCCGCCATCTCACCGCCGCCGAGGCCGAGGCGACGCTCGAGGCGGCGCTCCCGTACCGGGAGATGATCCTCGGTGTCGGACTCGATTCCAGCGAGGTCGGAAACCCACCGGAGAAGTTCGCCGATGTATTCCAACGGGCGCGCCATCTTGGTTTCCGGATCGTGGCCCATGCCGGTGAGGAAGCCCCCGCCTCGTATGTGTGGGATGCGCTCGACATTCTCGGCGCCGAGAGGATCGACCACGGTGTCCGCAGCGAAGAGGATCCTGCCCTCCTCGAGCGACTCACCGAGCAGCGCATCCCGCTGACGATGTGCCCGCTGTCGAACCTTGCGCTCCGCGTCGTCGACCGGATCGGCGACCACAACCTGAAGCGGCTTCTCGACCGAGACATCGTGGTGACGGTCAACTCAGACGACCCGGCGTATTTCGGGGGGTATGTCCTCGACAACTACATGGCTGCGGCGGCGGCGCTCGACCTCTCGGCGGGGGATCTGTGCCGTCTCACGCCGCAACTCGATCGAGGCGAGCTTCATGAGCGAGGAGAGCAAGGAGCGAATGGTCGCCGAATTGCTCGTCGTTGCGGAGCAGCACGGGGTGGCCATCACCCCCGCACCGTGAGCGGCCTGGTGGACCTCGTGGTGCGCGGGACCCGGGTGGCGCTCCCCGACGGCTTGCGGCCGGCGGACGTGCTGGTCGACGGCGGCCGTGTCTCGGGGGTGGTCGGCCATGGCGATGCACCGCCGGGGACGGTCGTCCTCGATGCCGGCGACCGGATGGTGTTCCCCGGGTTGGTGGACAGCCACGTCCATGTCAACGAGCCGGGTCGGACCCATTGGGAGGGGTTCACCACCGCCACCAGGGCCGCCGCCGCCGGTGGCACCACCGCCATCGTCGACATGCCGCTCAACTCGATACCGCCCACCATCGACCTGCCATCGCTCGAGGCCAAGCGGCGTGCAGCCGATGGACAGTGCGCCGTAGACGTCGCCTTCTGGGGTGGTCTCACCCCCGATTCGGTGGACGACATCGAGGCGCTTGCCGGCGGGGGGGTTTGCGGCTTCAAGGCGTTCCTCGTCGACTCGGGCGTCCCCGAGTTCCCGCCGGTGACCGAGGATGTGCTCAGAAAGGCACTACCAAAGCTCGCCGCCCTCGGTCTGCCGCTGTTGGTCCACGCCGAGCTTCCCGGGCTCATCAGGAACTGCCCATCGGGTGGGTCGTACCTCGATCACCTGGCAGCGCGCCCTTCGGCGGCTGAGGACGCCGCGGTGAAGATGCTCGCCGACCTCGTCGAAGAGACCGGAGCCGCGGTCCATGTGCTCCATCTTGCTTCGGGCGACGCCGTCGAGTTGGTCGCCGCCGCCCAGGAGCGTGGTCTGCCTATCACCGCTGAAACGTGTCCCCACTACCTGGTCTTCGCCGCCGAGGAGATCGACCCCAGGGCGACCGTGTTCAAGTGCGCTCCGCCGATAAGGGAGAGGCGGCACCGCGAACTGCTCTGGGAGGGCCTGGCCGCAGGCACGTTGGGGATGGTGGTGTCCGACCACTCCCCGGCGCCGCCCGAGATGAAAGAGTCGGCGGGCGATTTCTCCGAAGCCTGGGGTGGGATCTCGTCGCTGCAGCTCAGACTGGCGGCCACCTGGACGGCGGCGAGCAACCGTGGCATCGCCGTCGAGGCACTCGCCGGCTGGCTTGCCACCGCTCCGGCACGCCTTGCCGGTCTGGAAAAGGGGACGATCGAAGTGGGAAAAGACGCCGACCTGATCGTGTGGGACCCCGATGCCGAGTTCGTAGTGGAGGCCTCCGACCTCCACCATCGTCACCCGCTGAGTCCGTACGAAGGGATGGCAATGAGGGGAATCGTCGAGACGACGATCCTGCGCGGTGAGGTGGTGTCCGAGAAGGGCGGCGTGGGCCAACCCCGGGGGCGCATGATGGCGAGGGAGCACCGATGAGCGAGGGCCCGATCGATCTCGCATCGGAATTGGTGGGTGGGGCGGTGCTCGCCGCCAACGACGAGTTCTTCGCCCCGGCGTCCAACCTGATCAAGGGCACTGCCCCGGAGTGGCGGGAGGGCGTGTACACCGACCGCGGCAAGTGGATGGACGGGTGGGAGAGCCGGCGGCGCCGGTCGCCGGGACACGACTGGTGCATCGTTCGCCTCGGTATCCCCGGCGAGATCACCCGGGTTCTCGTCGACACCACCCACTTCCGGGGCAACTACCCCGAAGCCTGCTCGTTGGAGGCTTGCGGGGTGGGCCCGGACGACGCTCTCCCGGGAGCCCGATGGGAGGAATTGCTCCCCCGCAGCGACTTGACGGGCAACGCGGTCAACGGCTTCGACCTCGAGGGGGGACGAAGGGTCACCCACGTCCGCCTCAACATCTTCCCCGATGGCGGTGTCGCCCGTCTCCGGGTCCTCGGGGTTCCGCTTCCCGCCCTCCAGGAGGTGGCGCCCGAAGGAGGACTCCCCGATCTCGCCGGTGCCGCGCTCGGGGGGTGTGTCGTGGGAGCCAGCGACGACTTCTTCGGGTCGGCCGATGCGATGCTCCGGCCCGGTCCCTCCTCGGGGATGTTCGATGGATGGGAGACCCGTCGCCGGAGAGGCGAGGGGAACGACTGGGCGAAGGTGCGGCTCGGACTGCCCGGTACACCGCGACGGGTCCTGGTGGACACTTCGCACTTCAAGGGCAACGCCCCGGGGTGGGTTGCCGTCGAGGCCTCTGCCGACGGCGAGCGATGGACCCCGATCGTGGGGCGGCGCTGGGTCGGCGCCAACCGCCAGCATCTCTTCGAGGTGGACGGCGACGTCGAGGCTGCCTTGGTCCGCCTCGACATCTTCCCCGATGGCGGCGTGGCCCGTTTCCGGGTCTACGGCGACGCCACCCCTTCGGCCAAGGAGGAAGTCCGGATCCGCTACCTCAACGCGCTCTTCGAGGATGAAGCACATCGCTTCTTCGGAACGGCCTGCGGGTCGGAGCGCTGGGTAGAAAAGATGGCCGCGGGTCGGCCCTATGCGAGCGGGGCAGCCGTGCTCGAGGCCGCCACGGCAGGTTTCGACACGCTGGAGGATTCGGACTGGGAGGCGGCCTTCGCCGCCCACCCACGGATCGGCGAGCGCGCCGAGGGGATCGCCGGACGGGAGCAGGCGGCAGCGGCGGCGACCGCCTCTGGTCGGGAGCAGGAACTGGTCGAGGGAAACAACCGGTACGAAGAGCGGTTCGGGCGGTCCTTCATCATCGCCGCCGCAGGGAAGACAACGGGGGAGATCATCGATGCCCTGGAGCAACGCATGAACAACGAACCAGAGGCGGAGCGGGAAGCCGCCGCCGCCGAACAGCGAATGATCTCCGAGCGGCGCCTGCGGCACATGCTCTGTCTGGGACCGGTCCCGACATGACCACGGTGAGCACCCACGTCCTCGACCTGCAGACGGGTCGTCCCGGGGCGGGAGATCACCGTCACGCTGGAGCGGCTCGGTCCCGATGGGACGGACTTGGTGGGCACCGCGGTCACCGACAGAGACGGCCGGGTGGACGACTTCGGTGGCGCGGTGGGCTCCGGCGATCATCTGATCACGTTTGAGACCGCCGATCATCCCTTCTATCCGGAGGTGGCTGTCGTCTTCCGTGTTGGTGATGGCGACGATCACCTCCACATCCCGTTGCTGCTCAGCAGCTACGGGTACACCACCTATCGGGGGAGTTGATGCTCGGTCCTAACCGCTACGGGAAATCGGGGGTGCGGGTCTTCAAGCTGCATCGGGGACTGCGACAGCGACGAGATCACGGATCTGACGGTGCGCGTGCTGCTCACCGGCGACTACGGCGATGCGCACGTCGCCGGCGACAACCAAAAGGTCTTCCCTACCGACACCATGAAGAACACCCTCTACGGTCTGGCCCAGGACCACCTCGGGCCCGAGATCGAGCGGTTTGGGCTCCACGTCGGTCGTCATCTGCTCGAAGCCTCGGGCGCCGACCAGGTCTCGGTGACGCTCACCGAACAGCGGTGGGACCACATCCCCGATGCGGGTCACGGATTTACTGCTGCGGGATCGGAGCGCAAGGTGGCGCGAGTAGTGATTACCCGGCAGGGCGAGAGCTTGTCGGCGGGCTTGTCCGGTCTGCTGCTCCTCAAGAGCGCCGGGTCGCGATTCTCCGGCTTTCCAAGGGACAGATTCACCACCCTGGGGGAGACCGAGGACCGGATACTCGCCACCCGCCTCACCGCCATCTGGACATACCCCAACCCGCTCGACGACTACGTCAAGACGTGGGAGGAAGTGCGGGCCACCCTCCTCGAGTCCTTCGCCTCCTTCGACAGCGCCTCGGCGCAGAACCAGGGATACGAAATGGGGCAGGCGGTGCTGGCATCGCACTCCGATGTCGGCGAGATCCGACTCCGACTGCCCAACGTCCACCACCTCGAGGTCGATCTCACCCCCTTTGCGATCGACGACCAAGGAGTCGTCTTCCAACCCGTCGACGAGCCCTACGGCGACATCGCCCTCACCGTGCGGCGGGGGTGATCCCTTGGATTCTCTCCCCCCGGCGGGGGGAGTACCCGCGCGCGTCGAGCACCGTTGGGAGTTCGGCTAGCCCCCCTACCCGCTGCTCCGCAGCGGGGCCCTTCCTCCCTTCGGGGGGACGGAGTCAGGTGCTCCGTCGTCCCTCCAAGATGCGGAGGAACGATCGGGTGCGAAGTTCGTCCACGGTCAGACCGGTCAGGGCGGTGACTTCGTCCTCGGTGACCGCACCGCAGTTGAGGGCGCGCAGGAACGAGTTGAGAAGACCCTGGCCGGTGGCGGCATCGTCGAAAACCTCTCCCACCAGGGTGGCGGTCGCCGCCTGGTCCATGAAGGCGCGCAACCGGGCACCGGCGGGTTCGATGCTCTCCAGAAAGAACGAGTACACCGCGGCGTAGCGGCTGGGAAGTTGGGCGGGATGGAGATCCCAACCCTGGTAGTACCCGTGGGCGAGCGAATGCCTGATGTCGTTGTAGTGGAGCCGCCATGCCCCGTGGATCGAGCGCCGGTTCTCCTCTTGCTGGTGCTCGGTCAGGTCGGTGCCGCGATGCACCGGAACCGGCAGGACGTTGGTGGCGCCGTCGCTGAGCCACACCCCGCTGCCCGCCAGGCTCACCTGCTGGACATTGCGGGCGAAGTCGCACGCCGGATGGGTCATCGACTGGTAGGCGGCGGTGATCGAGCAGGATGCGGTGTAGTCGTATGTGCCGAAGTGAGCGGCGACGACCCGTCCGCTGCCGGCGTCGACCAGCCGGCGCACCCCGGTGAGACCATCGTCGCCGATGATCGACTGCGGTGTCTCCACCATGAGCTCGCAAGGCACCCTGTCGACCCCGAGCGCTCCTTCCAACTCGGAGAGCGCCGCATCGAGCACCGCCACCTGCTCGGGGTCGACCACCTTGGGCATGGTCACGACGAAGCCGTCGGGAAGGCCGCCCGATTTCTCGACGAGTGTGGTGAGGAACAGGTCGAGGGTGCGCAGCGATCTGCGGTGGAGATCCGCTGAGAGGGGCTTGATTCGGATCCCGATGAACGGCGGTGCGGTCCCTTCCGCCGTTGCCGCGGCCACCTCGATGGCGGCCGAGCGGGCGTGCCCGTCCTCCTCGTCGTCGGGACGGTTCCCGTACCCGTCCTCGAAATCGAGCCGGAAGTCCTCGACCGGTTCCCGCTCCAATTTGTCCACCACTCTTTGGTAGACCCGCTCGACAAGGTCTGCTGTCCTCAGCATCCCGAGAGCGCCACCGAGCGTCTCGGCGTCCGGGGCATGCGTCTGGAGCGCCCTCCGAGCCAGTTCGCCGAGCTTTGGCGCCGTCGCTGCGGTGAATAGGTGGGCTCCGCCGTAGACGGTGTGCACCGGCTGGCGTTTCCCCGACTCGCCGGGAAAGCGGGCCGCGATCCGATCGTTGACCGGGCGAAGCCTCTCGCTGAGTGTCGTCGATGCTGTGATCGCCGAGCGTCATGCGGTCACGGTACCGTCGCCGCCCATGGGGACGCTCCTGCTCCGCCATGCCGCCGTGCTGGTGACGATGGACGATCGAGGCACCGAGATCGCCGATGGCGCCGTATTCGTCCGTGACGGTTGGATCGAACAGGTCGGCCCCACGGCAGTCCTCCCCGACGCCGCCGATGAGGTGGTCGATCTCACCGACCACGTGCTTCTCCCCGGACTGGTCAACTGCCACCATCACTTCACCCAGACCCTGACCCGGGCGGTCCCCGGCGCCCAGGACGCCAACCTCTTCGATTGGCTCACCACGCTCTATCCGCTTTGGGGGAGGATCACCCCCGACCACGTCCGGGTCTCGACGACGGTGGCGCTGGCCGAACTGGCGCTCTCCGGGTGCACCACCGCCGCCGACCACACCTATCTGTGGCCGGGCGGGACCCGGCTCGATGACCAGGTGGAAGGCGCCGCCGATGTTGGGATCAGGGTCCACCTGTCGCGCGGCTCGATGAGCGTTGGCGAGAGCAGCGGCGGGCTTCCGCCCGATGATGTCGTGGAGGATGAATCCGCCGTCCTTGCGGACAGCGAGCGAGTCATCGAGAGCTTCCACGACCCTGCTCCTGGGGCGATGTTGCAGGTTGCTCTGGCACCTTGCTCGCCCTTCACGGTGAGCCCGGATCTGATGACATCCTCCGCCACGATGGCGAGAAGCGCCGGTGTGCGGCTCCACACCCATCTCGCCGAGACGATCGACGAGGAGCGCTATTGCAGGGAGCGGTTTGGCGTCGCCCCGGTGGAGCTAGCCGAGCAGTTGGGCTGGCTGGGTGACGATGTCTGGTGGGCCCACGCCGTCCACGTCGGGGACGATGGTGTTCGTCGTCTCGCCGAGACCGGGACCGGAGTGGCGCACTGCCCGACCTCGAACATGCGGCTCGGCTCGGGAGTCGCTCCGCTACAGCGCTACCTGGATCACGGTGTGCCGGTTGGGATCGGGGTGGACGGCTCCGCCTCCAATGACGGAGGGGGCCTGCTCGACCGAGGCGCGCCAGGCGATGCTCCTCGCTCGCCTCGCCGCCGCCCCCGACGAGCCCCTGCTCGCGGCGCGCACCGCGCTGCGGCTGGCAACGGCCGGCGGCGCCGAGGTGCTGGGAAGACGGGACATCGGGTCGCTCGAAGCCGGGCAAGGCGGCGGACATGGTGGCGGTGCGGCTCGGCCGCCTCGAATACGCCGGGGCAGGGTGGGATCCGGTCGCGGCGCTTCTCCTCTGCGCCCCGGTGGGGATCGACCGCTCGTGGGTCCACGGTGCCTCCGTGGTGGTGGACGGTGAGTTGGTCACGGTTGATGTCCCGCCCCTGGTCGAGAGGCACAACGCCATGGCGAAGGTCCTCGCGGGCTGAGCGGAGTGGTCCTCGGCTAGCTTCGGCGGGGGAGTGGATGCCTATCTCGCCCCCGGCCTCGACGAGGCGCTCGGGTTCCTCCAGGAGTGGCCCGACGCTACGCCGCTGGCTGGAGGAACCGATCTGATGGTCGAGGTGAACGCGGGGCGGGCCCGACCGCAGAGGGTGCTCTCGCTGCGGCGCGTGCCCGAACTGCAGGAATGGGAGGACGGCAGGATCGGGTCCGGTGTGACCTGGCGGAGGTTGCAGGACGCCGACCACCCGGCGCTGGCCCAGGCGGCACGGACCATCGGCTCACCTCAGATCCGAAACGCCGGCACCCTGGGAGGCAACGTCGGCACCGCCAGCCCGGCGGGCGATGGGCTCGTCTTTCTCGCCGCCGCCGACGCCGACATCGAACTGGCCTCGGCAGGTGCCACCCGGAAGGTGGGTTGGGAAGAGTTCTTCATCGGCGTCAAGCAGACCTCGAGACGGCCCGACGAGCTCATCACCGCGGTGACGATCCCCGGCGACATCCCGGGGCGACAGGCCTTCGGGAAGGTGGGGATCCGATCGGCGATGGTGATCTCCATCGTGGTCTGTTGCGTGCTCCGCCACGAAGACGGTGCCACCCGGGTGGCATTGGGCTCGGTGGCGCCGACCCCGATGAGGGCTCGGGATGCCGAGCGGATGATCTCGGTGGAGCGCAACCCCTCGGCCGCCGCGCTCGATGAGTTCGCCCGCTTGGTCGCCGGGGAGGTGCGGCCGATCACCGACCATCGCTCGACCGCCGACTATCGGCGTCACGCCGCCGGGGTGCTCGCCCGGCGGCTGTTGGAGCGGGTGCTGTGATCGTCAATGTCGTCGTCAACGGTGAGAACCGCTCTGCCACCGTCCAGGGAAGCGAGAGCCTGCTCACCATGCTGCGCGACGAGTTGCGGCTTGCCGGTTCGAAGAACGCTTGCGAGGAAGGCGAGTGTGGTTCCTGCTCGGTGATCCTCGATGGCCGGTTGGTGTGCTCTTGTCTGGTGATGGCAGCGGACACCGATGGCTCGACCGTGTCGACCGTCGAGGGGGTCGCTGGAGGCAAGGGCTCGATCCATCCCGTGCAACAGGCGCTGCGCGAAGCGGGGGCGACCCAATGCGGGTTCTGCACGCCGGGGTTCGTGATGGCGATCGTCGATCTGCTCGACCGTGTGCCCCATCCCGACTCCGCCGACATCGGGGAGGCGCTGGCGGGGAACATCTGCCGTTGCACCGGCTACGGGTCGATCGTACGGGCGGTGCGCCGGCTCTCCGTCGCTGAGGGGCCGGGAGAGGTGAGGTGACCGCACCGACCAGGACCGTCCAGCGACCACCGGCGGGTGTCGCTGCCGGGGTGGGGACCTCCGCCGACCGGCCCGACGCCATCCCCAAGCTCACCGGGAGCTTCGCCTACCCCTCCGACCTATGGGCGGAGGGGATGCTGTGGGGCGCCACGGTGAGGAGCCCGTTCGCCCGCGCCCGTATCGGGGCGATCGACGTGGCTCCCGCCCTGGCGGTCCCCGGGGTGGTGGCGGCGCTCACCCAGGACGATGTCCCCGGCAGGAAGACCTTCGGCCTGGAGCACACCGACCAACCGGTGCTCGCCGACGGCGAGGCGCGCTTCTTCGGGGAGCCTGTCGCCCTGGTGGTGGGTCGTGACGAAGAGACGGCAAGACAGGGAGCCGACGCGGTGGTGGTCGAGTTCGAAGAACTGGAGCCGCTGGTCGACCCGGAAGAGGCCGACAGTCGCGACGAGGTGTTCCGCCGGCTGCAGATCAGACGGGGAGACCCCGACCTCCGTGGCGACGTCGTCGTCGAGGGCTACTACGAGGTGGGCATCCAGGACCAGGCGCCGTTGGGACCGGAAGCGGGCCTCGCCGTGCCCGACGGGAACGGTGGGGTCGATCTCTACGCCACCAGCCAGTGGGTCCACGTCGACCACACCCAGATCGTCGCCTCACTCGGGCTTCGCCCCGACCAGGTGAGGGTCCACCCCGCCGGGATGGGTGGCGCCTTCGGAGCCCGCGAGGACCTCAACCTCCACATCCATCTCTGTCTGCTCGCGTTGCGCACCGGGAAGCCGGTCAAGATGGCGTACCGGCGTGCCGAGTCGTTCGCCGGCCACGTCCACCGTCATCCGGCGCGGATGTGGTACCGGCACGAGGCGGACATGTCGGGGAGGCTGGTGCGGGTCGAGGCCCGGATCCTCCTCGATGGCGGCGCCTACGCATCGTCCACCACTGCGGTGGTGGCCAACGCCTCCTATTTCGCCGTTGGCCCGTATAGGTGCGACACGGTCCTGGTCGAAGGGGTCGGGGTACGCACCAACAACCCGCCGTGTGGCGCGATGCGCGGGTTCGGTGCGGTGCAATCGTGCTTCGCCTACGAGTCGCAGATGGACCGCCTCGCCGCCGCACTTGAGATGGACCCTCTCGAGTTGCGCCGCCACAACGCACTGGCCACCGGTGATGTGCTCGCCACCACCGGTCAGGAGATCGAAGGTCCGCTTCCCACGATCGAAGTCATCGACTCGGTGGCATCGCTGCCTCTTCCCGAACCGCTGACCGGAGACGATCCCCGATTGCTCCCGGGCGGGGTCGGTTTGACCACGCCCCCGTCTGCTGTCAGGCGAGGTGTCGGCTACGCCGTCGGCATGAAGAACCTCGCCTTCTCGGAAGGCTTCGACGACTACGCCGAGGCGCGGGTCACGCTCACCCCCCAGGGAGCCACGGTGGAGACCGCCGCCGTCGAGGTCGGGCAGGGACTCATGGCGGTTCTCGCCCAGATCGCCCGCACCGCCCTCGGTCTCAGCGAGGTGACGGTGCGCGCCGTGGATACCTCGCGGCTCGGGTCGGCCGGGTCGACCTCGGCGTCGCGCCAGACCCAGATGTCCGGTGGTGCCGTGCTCGAGGCTGCCAACCGCCTCCGTCAGCGGCTGCTCGACGACTGGGAGGCCGACCAACTCGACGACGCCGGGCTCTGGCGCGGCGAGCAGCTCATCGCGTCCCTCGACGAGGTGTGCGCCGGTGGTGATTGGGTCGAGGAGACGCGCTTCCGCCATCCACCAACATCTCTTCCCGATGACGACGGCCAGGGGCGGGTCCACGCCGACTTCGTAGTCGCCGCCCACCGCGCCGTGGTCGATGTCGACCCCGAACTCGGACTGGTGAGGGTGGTCAGCATCGACACTGCCCAGGACGTCGGCCTGGCGCTCAACCCCGGACTGGTGCGGGGACAGATCGAAGGGGGGATCATGCAGGGGCTCGGTTTGGCGCTGATGGAGGAACTGGTGGTGGAAGGTGGCGTGATCCGAAACGCCAACTTCACCGACTACCTGCTCCCCACCATCGCCGACGCACCGCCGGTGGAGATGGTGCTCGTCGAGCAGCCCGGCTCATGGGGACCCTTCGGGGCGAAGGGTGTGGGGGAGCCGCCGACGATCTCGTCGACCGCGGCGATCGTGGCGGCGATACGCGACGCCGTGGGACGACCGCTGACCCGGGTCCCGGTGCGCCCAACCGACATCGTCGGTATCTGAAACCCAGTTTGGCGTCACCAAACGCGGTCATGGCCCGTCGAGTGACGCCAAAACGGGTTTCTACATCTGGCCGACTTCGTCGGGGATCTCGTATGCCGTGGCGTGGCGGTATGGCTTGTCGATCACATCGAAGAAGGCCACCGAGTCGTCGGGGTCGGATGCGGTGATCTCCGAGGAGGGAACCACCCAGATGCTGGCGGCCTCACCGCGCCGCGAGTAGACGTCGCGCCCGGCTTGGAGGGCGGTCTCGGCGTCGGGGGCGTGGAGGCTGCCGGCGTGGACGTACGACAACCCACGCCTGGGCCGGACGAACACCTCCCACATGCGGTAGCCGCCTCCGGGTTCGGTCATGCCGTGGCTGCGGTCTCCTGGCGAGCCGCGTATGCGGCTGCCGCCTCGCGCACCCAGGCACCCTCTTCCCAGGCGCGCCGCTTGTGGTCGATCCGCTCCCGGTTCATCGGACCGTCCCCTTTCACCACCGCCCAGAACTCGTCCCAATCGATCTCGCCAAAGTCGTAGTGGCCCCGCTCCTCGTTCCAGCGCAGTTCGGGGTCGGGGATGGTCAGTCCGAGATACTCGGCCTGGGGGACGGTCATATCGACGAACTGCTGGCGGAGGTCGTCGTTGGATACCCGCTTGATCTTCCATGCCGTGGACTGCTCGGAGTGGGGCGAGGCCGAGTCGTGTGGGCCGAACATCATCAGCGACGGCCACCACCAACGGTCGAGGGAGTCCTGCGCCATCGCCTTCTGCTCCTCGGTGCCTCTGGCACAGCGCGATGAGGATCTCGTATCCCTGCCGCTGGTGGAACGATTCCTCGCGGCAGATCCGCACCATGGCCCTGGCGTATGGGCCGTAGGAGCACCTGGTCAGCATCACCTGGTTGGTGATGGCGGCACCGTCGACCAGCCATCCGATCGTGCCCATGTCCGCCCACGACAGGGTGGGGTAGTTGAAGATCGACGAGTACTTGTGACGCCCCCGGTGGAGGAGGTCGACCATCTCGTCGCGGCTGATCCCCAGCGTCTCGGCGGCCGAGTAGAGGTAGAGCCCGTGCCCTGCCTCGTCCTGTACCTTGGCCATGAGGATCGCTTTGCGCTTCAGCGAAGGCGCCCTCGTGATCCAGTTGCCTTCGGGCTGCATCCCGATGATCTCGGAGTGGGCGTGCTGGGCGATCTGACGGATCAGCGTCTTGCGATATCCGTCGGGCATCCAATCAGCAGGTTCCACCTTCTCCTCGGCATCGAGCAGCGCCTGGAACCGGTCCTCGGGTGACATCAGCTGAAACGTAGCGAACGATCGTTCGTTAGTCAATGGAGCCTCGTTCCCAACCTCGATCCGTCCGAGCCAATTCGGTGAATCCCGCCTCGGTGAGAAACCGCATTTCCTCGTCGTCGGGTGCGGTGTAGGCGAGCAGACGGTCGACGTGCCCCAGTTCCACCCACCCGGCAGCGGCGCCCAGCAAGGCGCGTCCGACAGGACCGTTCAGCGCGCCAGCGGTGTGCAGGTTCCCGATATCGGCCCAACCAGCGAACCTGGCACGGCTGCCCGCTTCGGTGAGGTCGGTCTCGACCTCGATCATCCCGAGTTCCTGCGTGCCGCGAAGCGCGGTGATACGGGTCCCGCACACACCGACGCTTCGGCTTGTGGTGATCCCGTCGGGAAGCTCAGGCCTGGCAATGTCGCCGACCCGGGCGACGAGGACTACCTCTGTCGCCCCTACGTGGGAAAACCCAACCTCCCGCAAGATCTCCGAGATGTGTGGCCAGCATCCGGGCACGCCGTAACAGCCGGGAGCGGGCAATGCGCCGTCTGCATATTGACGGCGCACCCGCCAGCGGTCGAGGATTGCAATGGCTCCTTCCGCGACCGCTCTGCCGGCATTTCCGTGATCAGGGTTCGAAATCAGCCACCGAATCTCACCGACGTCTCGGTAATAGGCACCGACCTCATCGCCTCCTGCGTAGCGGAGAAGGTGAGCAGCCGCGACGACCGCCTGGTGCTCCTCAGCTACCAGGGTGAGCCGCTCTTTCACCCACGGATCGACGATGGGCTCGCCGGGCTCGCGCTCCAGTTGACCGAGCACGGCACTCACCGGAACGGCGACACCGGGGATGACCGCCATGACGTGGGCATTGACCAGAGTCGTGAGCTGGTCGCGGTCACTGCGACGGAAAGGACGTACCTGGACCTGCATGGGCGGCCTCCTCGTGGCTGTGTGACGCCCTCGGTTGGAGCCGCTACCGGTGCGGTACCCGTCGGACGCTAACACCGCGATTCCGTGTGCTCGGTGGGTTTGGAAGTACGCGCCGACCGGTCAGGAAGCGCGCTGCTCTAGCCGGTCGAGCGGTAGAGGCTGTCTGAAGAGCCCCTGTGGAATCGGTGAGCCGGTGCGGACCAGGGCGAGGTGCCAAGAGGGTGAGGCGCCGAGGGCCCAGCGGAGGAACCCCACCGCCGCTCGGCCTGCTCTGCGGGCACCCGGACGGGGGGAGAGAGCGAGCACCGACCGGAGCCGGGCAGGGATGGTGGAGACCGCGGCATGGAAGAGGACCTGGTAACCGGCGCGCACTCCCGGGGTCAGCGGTGGTGACTCGAGGAAGGAGAGAGCTTCGACCATCCCCGGT
This sequence comes from uncultured Acidimicrobiia bacterium, assembly GCA_963826825.1. Lineage (GTDB taxonomy): Bacteria > Actinomycetota > Acidimicrobiia > Spongiisociales > DATADW01 > DATADW01. The sequence goes on from CAWGYV010000006.1 coordinate 56,331, forward strand.
GAAGGGGCGGCACTCGGGTGTGTCGCCATCCAGAGACGCAACTCGCGGGCTGTGGTGGGAAGCGGGTCGGCGCCGAGCAGGCGCCCGACCTTCGTCTGCTCTTCGACGAACCGATCGGCGTCTCATTCCGCCAGCGGAGTGGGTGCGTAGGTCTGATAGGTGGCGAGGAAGGAATCGGTGAGTGCGTTGTGCACCCAGGCGGCGAACTCGGCAGTGTCGGCGGTATAAGCCTTGCCGCGGTGCGATGTGCCGACGACGGTCCGGTGGGCGCGCCGCACCAGCGCCACAGCGTGCTCGACCTCGGGGATGGCGCCGTAGGTGGTGGCGGTGACGTACGCCGAGGTGCGCGACAACCGGCCGAGCGGGTCCTCCCGATAGCGGGAGTGGTCGGCGACACCGGCGACCACCTCGGGATGCGCCGCCTGCACCAACAGCGCCCTGATTCCCCCGGCGAAGGTGCTGGCGTCGCCGATCACCGTCCAGCTGACCGAGCCGGGCCCGAACAACCCCGGGTCGCCCGGATGGGCGAGGGTGCGTGCCAGCGGGTACGGGGCGTGCTGAAACGGTCCGGTCGCCGACGCCACCACCCGCTGCCGCAAGGACTCCGAGAGACCTCCGAGATCAACCACCGACGGAGTGTCCCATACGGCGACGGCTACGGGCTTTCGATGCGTGGTGATAGCACCACTGCCCGGAAGCTTTCAGATGTGGCCGAGGCGCGCCGCCCACTCCGTCCAGGGCACGGCCACGAACCTCTCCCTGTCGATGTAGTCGGTGTCTGCCTCCGCCGCGAGGCACCAGCCGAGCGATGGAGTCTCCTTCACCTTTTCCCGTTCCACCAGCGCCAGCTCGCGCCGTTCGCCGGACTCGGCAACCTCTGATATGCGTCGTACCGGGATGCTCATCCTGTTTCCTTTCTCAAGCGGTCCCGAACCGCTCGCGATAGTCCTCCATCGATGCCTCAACGACTGCGAAGGCGTGGACTGCGTCGTATCGCTCGCGGATCGCAGTCGTCGGCGGCTGGCCCGGAACCAGCTTGTAGGTCTCGAAGTAGTGGATCAGCCGATCCATGAGGGTGACCGGCAGATCGTCCATCTCCCGGACCGAGCTCCAAATCGGGTCGTCCTTGAGCACTGCGACGATCTTGTCGTCGGCCTCGCCGTGATCGATCATCCGCAGACCCCCGACGACACGGGCGGTGAGCAGGATGTCGGCGCGCTCGATGGGACGCTCCGATAGGACACATATGTCCATGGGGTCGCCGTCGCCGCGAGTCGCCTCCGGGTAGAGGTTGGCCACCCGGTCACCGCAATAGGTCCGCGGGATGAACCCATAGAGCACCGGCGGGGAGCTCGAGGTGAGTTGCGGACGGTCCACCCTCAGGTACCCGGTCGTCTTGTCGACCTCGTACTTGACCAGGTCGAAGGGGGTGATCTCGATGTAGGCGGTAACGAGGCGCGGGGGTTCGGGGCCAACCTCGAGCCCGTGCCAAGGGTGCGGTCGCTCGGCGCGGAAGTCGGAGGTCATTCTGGAAAAGCTAGTTGTCTGCAAGTATCCGTCAGCGGACGCAGGCTCGCGCCTCGTCAAGGAGGGTGCCCGATGGATCAGTTGGATCGCCGCGCAGCCGTGATGCAAGCCCCCGCCCGACTCCTGTTTCGAGCCGCCCTGCTCATCTTTGTGGTGACCATCGTCATCGGGATCCTCAACGGGCTCAATGTGTGGGAGCCGAGCCACAACATGCTCCTCACCCACGTCCACGCCGGCACGCTGGGATGGATCACTCTGGCGGTGGCCGGGTCGGCGATGTTGATGTTCGGCGAAGGAGACGAGGAAAGCGCTTCCACCGCCACCCGGCTCGCCATTGCCCTCGTCGTCGTCACCGTGCTCTATGTGATTGCGTTCGCCACCGGGACCGGGATATTCCGCCCCATCGCTGGAACCCTCATGTTGATCGCGGTGATCTGGACGCTGTGGTGGACCGCCGGGCGTTACCGGTCGACACCCACCACCACCTCTCGGCTGGCGCTCCTGTTGGCGATGATCTCGCTCACCATCGGTGCCGTCCTCGGTGTGCTCCTCGGCTTGTTCATCGCCAACGGCTCCGTTCCCGGGCTGACCCAGGATCAGGCGGGATCGCTGGCCGGCGCCCATCCCCCGGCGATGCTCATCGGCTATCTCGTGCTTGCCGGGGCAGCGGTGACCCATTGGGTACTCGGCGGTCCCGAGAGGCGCCTCGGTCCGGTAATCGCTTGGGGCCTATTTGCCTCCGGAATCATCGCCAACGTCGCATTCATATTCGAGATCGAGGCCTTGATCCAGGTGTTCTCGGCGCTCGAGGTGGTGGCGATCGTGCTCTTCATCGTTCTGATGTGGCCCCGGATCAAACCGGAAGCTTGGACAAATGGTGGTCTCGTCAACTTCGGACGGATGGCGGTGGTTTTCCTCGCCATAGGGATCGGTCTCCTGGTCTACACCGTCCAACTCGTGGTGTCCGGCCAGCTTGATCCCGAATCCGGCACGGGTCCGATTGGCGTGCTTCTCGCCTTCGACCACGCCATGTTCGTAGGGGTGATGACCAACGCCTTGTTTGGTGTCGTGGGATCTGAGGCGATGCAGAGCCGCGGATTCACTGCCGTGATGTGGGGAATCAACATCGGCCTGGTCATATTCCTTGTCGGGTTGGTCGCCGACGTGTCCGTGTTGATTGCCGTTGGGGCGCCGTTGATGGGTATCGCGTTACTGAGCGGGATTTACATGTTGCTGGTCGGGATGCGATCGCAGCCGATCACGGCGTGACGGGCTAGTGCGAGCCGGCGCTCACGTGGCCGCCATCCTCCGCAGCACGGTGTGGAGGATGCCGCCGTTGCGGTAGTACTCGACCTCGACCGGAGTGTCCACCCTGCAGGTGGCCACGAACTCGATCACGTTGCCGTCGGTGCGCGTCGCCCGAACCGCGACCGGCTGGCGAGGAGCCAGCGCGTCGTCGACCTCGAAGTCAAAAGTCTCGGTCCCGTCGAGCCCGAGTGTCTCGGCAGTCTCGCCCGACGCATAGGTGAGGGGGAGGACGCCCATCCCGACGAGGTTGGAGCGGTGGATCCGCTCGAAGCTCTCGGCGATGACGGCGCGCACCCCGAGCAGGAAGGTCCCTTTCGCAGCCCAGTCCCGCGAGCTTCCCATCCCGTAGTCCTTGCCGGCGAGCACCACCAGCGGCACCCCGGCCTCCTGGTAATGCATCGCCGCCTCGTAGACGCTCTTCACCTCGCCGTCGAGCAGGTCGGTGGTCCACCCGCCCTCGGTCCCGGGCGCCAACTCGTTGCGCACCCGGATGTTGGCGAACGTGCCCCTCGTCATCACACGATCGTTGCCCCGGCGTGACCCGTAGCTGTTGAAGTCGCCGACGCTCACACCCCGCTCGATCAGGTACTCCCCGGCGGGTGACTCCGGCTTGATCGAACCTGCCGGGCTGATGTGATCGGTGGTCACCGAGTCACCAACCTTGACCAGCACCCGGGCGCCACTGATCGGTGCGATGGGGAGGGGTGCGGGCGGGAGGTCGGTGAAGAAGGGCGGTTCTTGGATGTAGGTGCTCTCCTCGCGCCATTGATAGATGTCACCACCGGAGGTGTCGATCGCCCGCCACTCGTCCGATCCGTGGAAGACCTGGCCGTATTGCTCGGTGAACTGGTCACGGTCGAGGCTGGCGGAGACCGCATCGATGATCTCCTGTTGGCTGGGCCACAGATCGCGCAGGTACACCGGTTCGCCATCGCTGCCTGTCCCGATCGGCTCGGTGGTCAGGTCGATATCCACCGATCCTGCGATGGCGTACGCGACCACGAGTGGGGGTGAGGCGAGGTAGTTGGCCCGAACCTCGGGGTGGATGCGTCCTTCGAAGTTGCGGTTGCCGGAGAGCACCGAGGCGACCACGAGGTCGCCTTGGGCGATGGCGTCGGAGATCGGCTCGGGGAGGGGTCCGGAGTTGCCGATGCACGTCGTGCACCCATAGCCGACCAGGTAGAACCCGAGCGCTTCGAGATCGTCCATCAAACCGGCGCGCTCCAGATACTCGGTGACCACTTTCGACCCCGGAGCGAGCGATGTCTTGACCCAGGGCTTGCGGGTCAGGCCTCGCTCCCGCGCCTTGCGCGCCACCAGACCGGCGCCGACCATCACGTCGGGGTTGGAGGTGTTGGTGCACGAGGTGATGGCGGCGATGACGACATCGCCGTCATCGAGGTGGAAGGTGGCACCCTCGAACGTGGTCTCCACCCCGGTCCGCTCGAGCACCGCCACCGCCCCCGGTTCCTCCCCACCACCGGCAGGCTGGCGGGCGAACCGGCCCGCCAGGTCGGACTCCCAGCCGCTCTTCATCCCCGTGAGCGGAACGCGGTCCTGGGGGCGGGTAGGCCCGGCGAGCGACGGCACGACCGAGTCGAGGTCGAGGGCGAGTTCGGCGCTGTAGGTGATGTCACGGCTGTCCTCCCGCCACATCCCCTGCTCGCGGTAGTACTGCTCGACCGTCTCGATCAGGTCCTCGTCGCGACCGGTTAGCCGCAGGTAGGCAAGCACCTGCTCGTCTACCGGGAAGAACCCCACGGTGGCGCCGTACTCGGGCGCCATGTTGCCGATCGTCGCCCTGTTGGCCACCGGCATCTCGGCGAGCCCTGGGCCGTGGAACTCGACGAACTTGCCGACCACGCCGTGCTCGCGGAGCATCTGGGTGATCCGCAGTACCAGGTCGGTGGCGGTGGAGCCTTCGGGAAGTTTTCCGGTGAGCCGGAACCCGACCACCTCGGGGATGAGCATCGACAAGGGCTGCCCGAGCATCGCCGCCTCGGCTTCGATCCCACCGACCCCCCACCCGAGGACGCCGAGTCCGTTGATCATCGTGGTGTGCGAGTCGGTGCCTATCAGGCTGTCGGGGTAGAGCGTCCCTTCGTGGTCCCAGACCACCCGGGCGAGGTACTCCAGGTTCACCTGATGGACGATGCCGGTGGCCGGCGGGACCACCCTGAAGTTGCTGAAGGCCGACTGCCCCCACTTGAGGAACTCGTACCGCTCCTTGTTGCGTTCGAACTCGCGCTCGGCGTTGATCGTCAGCGCCATGCCGGAGTTGAAGGCGTCGACCTGCACCGAGTGATCTATGACCAGGTCGCATGGGACCAATGGGTTGATCTTGGCGGCGCTGGCCTCTTCGCCGGTCATCCTCACCACAGCGGAGCGCATCGCAGCGAGGTCGACGATGGCCGGCACACCAGTGAAGTCCTGGAGGACCACCCGTCCGGGGATGAATGGGATCTCCACCTCGCCTACCGCCGTTGCGTCGTATGCGGCGAGGGCTTCCACGTCGGCTTCGGTCACCAGGTGGCCGTCGAGATGACGCAGCGCCGCCTCCAACAGGACCTTGATCGAGTACGGAAGCCGCTCTACCTCCCCGAGGGCGTCGAGGCGGTGAATGGTGCGCTCACCGAGCGGGGTGGTGATCTTCTTGGCGGCACCGAATGGGTCGAGGGCCATGCCCGAAGTGTATTCCGAGGGACCGGGTTGGTCCCGAGGGCGCGAGCGGAAGGTCTGCGAGGTTTCGGGTGGTCAGCGTCCTTGCTGACGGCGGATTTCCTCGAGGGTGCGCCGCAGGAGGGGGAGGGTTGCCCGGTCCTTTTCCCGATTGGCGGCCTCCTTGCGATCGAATCACATCCTCTAGAGCCGCAACGGGCACTTCAACAGACATCACCGTGATGTGGACGAGCCGATCAGCCAGGTCGTCGTAACCCTCTGTACCTGCGGGTTTGAGCGAGATATCGAGGTTGCCGTGTGTTGTTGTGAGGTTCCACACCGAGACTTCGCTCAACGACTGGCCGGTGTGGTCAAACTGAAGGCCATCAGGTGTGTCCTCGGTGCGGACCCGGGCATCAAGGTCACGCAGAGCCTGGCTGAGGCGGTCCATGTTGTCGGCAGTGGTCTCGGGCGTGATGTCGACATCAAAGGTCACAGTGGGAGCGCCTTGTATGACCGCGGCTAACCCCCCGATGACCGCGTAGCGGACCTCTCTCCGCTCCAACGCAGCCAGTATCAGATCAGGCCGAAACTCGCTCACCGGGCGACATGCTGTTTCTGGCGGCGGCGATGAATCGGACGAAACTAAGCATGGTCTCGACTCGCTCTGCCGGGGTCCGACGCAACTCACGTTGGATCAGCGTTAGGTCGTGGCCTTCGTCGGATTCGTATATCCCGAAACCAAGGTCGAGACCGCATGCTCGAATCAGTTCCACGACTGTTTCGAGTGGTGGCCTGACCTCCCCCCGCTCCCACCGACCGATGACCGAGGGTGCCTTGCCGGCCCGCTCGGCCAGTTGTCGCTGAGTGAGCCCGGCACGGCGGCGCGCCTCGCGGATCAGGTCACCGGAGATCATCTGTGAATCTTAGCGCAGATCTGCGGTCAGCGCTCTGAACCGGGAATTGTGCGAGTCTCCGCTGATGCGCTTGGCGGTCAACGTTCCCAACTTCGGGCCATTCGAGGATCCCAGGAAGGTGGTGGACCTGGCGCGGCGGGCGGAGGCGGCAGGATGGGATGGTCTCTTCATATGGGACCACCTTGTGTTCGAGGACGGCAACGAGGTGGCGGACCCGTGGGTATTGCTCACCGCCGCCGCCATGGCCACCGAGCGGCTGTGGCTGGCGCCGATGGTCACTCCGCTGCCGAGGCGCCGCCCCTGGGTGGTGGCGAGACAGGCCGTATCGCTCGACCGGCTGAGCGATGGGCGACTCATCCTTGGAGTGGGGATCGGAGAGCCCGCCGATCTCGACTTCGAGATCTGGGGTGAGGACCCCGATCGCAAGGTCCGCGCCGCCCAGTTGGACGAGGGTCTCGAAGTGCTCACCGGTCTGTGGAGCGGCGAGCCGTTCCGCTTCAGCGGCGAGCACTACGAGGTCGGGCCGGTCACCTTCCTCCCACGCCCGGTGCAGCAGCCGCGCATCCCGATCTGGGTGGCAGGGGTTTGGCCCTACAAGCGCCCCTTCCGCCGGGCGGCGCGCTTCGACGGTGTGGCTCCCTTGGTGGCCGAGGATGGCGTCTTCCCCGCGCCGCTGACACCCGACAAGGTCCGCCTCATCCTGGAGTACGTCGGGGCGCACCGCGCCAGCGACGAGCCATTCGACCTGCTCGCCGGCGGTCCGCTGCCAGATGATCCCGCCGCCGCCGCCGACCGGTTGGTCGAGCTGGAGGAAGCCGGCGCCACCTGGTGGCAGCGCGGCTGGGATCAGTGGAGCGGCGAGGACGTTGAGGACTTTCTCCGCACGGTCGATGGGGGACCGCCGGGGTGACCACCGCAGGCCAATCGACGAGGTTGGAGTCTCTGGGGACGGTGGGCCGGTCAGCCCCAGGCCGCCTCCTGCTGCTCTACACCGGTGGAACGATCGGAATGACCGAGGACGAGGACGGCAGGCTGGTCCCGCTCGATCTCAGCCAGTTGGTCAGCCATCTCCCCATCATCGACCGGTTGCCGGTCTCGGTGACCTTGACCGCATTCGCCGACCCGATCGACTCGGCGACGCTCCAGCCGCGGCACTGGCTGGACATCGCCGATGCCATCGTCGAGCACGCACCGGGACACGCCGGGGTGGTGGTGCTCCATGGGACCGACACCATGGCCTACACCGCCGCTGCGTTGAGCTTCCTCCTCGAAGGGCTCGACATCCCGATAGTGCTCACCGGGGCGCAGCGCCCCATCACCGCCATCCGCTCCGACGGGAGGGAGAACCTGGTGACCGCCGCCGCTATCGCGCTCGCCCAGTTCGACGGCACTGCTGCGGTGCCCGAGGTGACAGTGTTCTTCGACGACGTGCTGCTTCGGGGCAATCGGACCTCGAAGGTTCACGCCGACAGCTACCGGGGGTTCACCTCACCCAACATGTCACCTCTGGCAACGGCCGGCGTCACCATCGATTACGACCGCGGGGCGATCCGGCCGGCCGGTACTCCTCCGTTGCGGCGTTCCGGCGGGTTGTGTACGGACGTCGCCACGCTCCGACTCCACCCCGCCATCGACGAAGCCGATCTGACCGCGGTTCTCTCACGGCCGAGTCTGCGCGGACTGGTGATCGAGGCGTACGGGGCGGGCAACGGTCCCGACGCGGGGTGGTTCCTCGATGGTTTGACCACCGCCAGCGAGCAGGGGGTGGTCGTCGTGGTGACCACCCAGTGCGGCGCCGGCTCGGTTCGTGGTGGCGCCTACGCAACTGGCGCTGCGCTGCTCGACACCGGTGCGGTCCCCGCCCTCGACATGACCTTCGAGGCTGCGATCACCAAGCTCATGGTCCTGCTCGATCGCCACTCGGTCGATGAGGCGCGGCTGCTGATGCAACAAGATCTGGCCGGTGAGCTGACCACGGTGTGATCGCGGGCGAGCGCTTCTTGCGTGGCTCACCCACCTACCTGGTGCTCCAGTCACGCCAGAACGGGTAAGCCCAACCGGTCAGCCCTTCTTGCGTGGCTCACCCACCTACCTGGTGCTCCAGTCACGCCAGAACAGCGTCGCCGCTTCGTCAACCTCCAGCGAGCCGCCGCAGAGTCGCCCGGTCCACCTTCCCCAGGTGGGTCTGGGGTAGCGCATCCACCACGATCACCCGCCGGGGGTGCTTGTAGGGCTCGAGCCGGTCGAGAACGTGACGCTGCAACTCCTCCTCGAGCCCGGGCGCGGCCTCCGCCACAACGAAGGCGATCGGTTCGAGCAGACCGACCTGGTTCTCGACCGCGATCACAGCGCACTCGCGTACTGCAGGGTGGCTGAGCAGCGCTCCCTCCACCTCCTGGGGGCGGAGCCATTTCCCCTTCACCTTGACGGCGTCGTCGGCCCTGCCCCGATAGGTGATGAACCCCTCGCTGTCGCGCGAAGCGAGGTCGCCGCCGACGAACCACTCGCCGCGGAACGCCTCGGCGGTGCGGTCGATGTCCTGCCAGTAGCCCCAAGCGCGTGATCCACCTCGGACCCAGAGGCGGCCGACCTCGCCATCGGGGACCTCATCGCCCTCCTCGTCGCAGATGCGGACGTCGAAGCCCGGAACAACCCGGCCCACGGTTCCGCGCCGCACCTCGCCGGGACGGTTGGTGACGAATATGTGCCACATCTCTGCGGTCCCCAGCCCGTCGAGCAGGTCGACGCCGAAGGTCTCATCCCACTTGCTGTGGAGCTCGACAGGAAGGGCTTCGCCGGCCGAGGTGGCGAAGCGGAGCGATGACACGTCCTGGGCGGGAGCATCGGGGTGGGCCACCATCGCCGCCACCATGGAGGGGACATTCACCAGGATGGTGGGACGGTGCCGCCGGATCTTCTCGAACAGGACCTCTGGTGTGGGTCGCTCCGGGAAGAGGACGGCGCTGGCACCCACCGAGAAGGGGAAGAAGAGGTTGGAGCCGGTGGCGTACCCGAAGTAGAGCTTGGGGACCGACAACGTGATGTCGTCGACCCGGTAGCCGAGGGTCTCCTGGGCGTAGCGCTCGGTGGTGTTGAGGAAGGACCGGTGTGTCTGCACCACGATCTTCGGTACCCCGGTGGTCCCGCCCGAGAACAGCCAGATGGCAGGATCGTCCCGGTGGGTCGGGTACGGCTCGAACATTTCTGGATCACCCACGACGTGGTCCCCAGCGGCCAGAACCCGAGGAATGCCGGCCGTCTCAAATCGCTCCACGTCCACCGTCACCGCCAGTGGCGACCGGCTGGCCCTGACCACGGCTGCTAGATGATCGGGCCGCATCTCAGGCCCGATCATCACCGCCACGGCTCCGACCGCCAGCGTCCCGAAGAGGGCTCCCACGAACTCGGCTCCATCGGGCAATGCGATCAACACCCGCTGCTCCGGCTGGACACCGGCCTCGGTGAGCCGCCTCGCGTAACCCGCAGCGAGACCAGCCACATCGCGATATGAGTAGGTCCTGGTATCGAGGAGCAGCGCGGGTCGTTCCTCGTTGCCGTTCCGAAGGCGCTCGAACAGGAAGGCGTCGGCGATGTTGAGTTGCGGCCCCGACATCGAGCATCGACGGTAACGCGCAGCGACGGCTGGGGCGGCGCCGGCCCGCCCAACACTCGAACCCAGGGTTCGAGCGGTTGCTGTGGCGCGCTTCGAACCCTGGGTTCGTAGTCTTGGGTAGGTGACCGACCGCCCCCTCTATTACGGCGACTATCTGCAGCTTGACGCGTTGTTGAGCGCCCAGCGGCTGGAGAGCGCCCGCGACGGGCCGCCGGTGCACGACGAGATGCTGTTCGTGATCGTCCACCAGGCATACGAGCTGTGGTTCAAGCAGGTCCTTTGGGAGCTAGACGAGGTGCGGGCGATCTTCGCCCACGAGCGGGTCGACGAGTCGGACATGGGACGGGTTGTGGCGCTATTGCATCGCATCATCGAGATCCAGAAGGTGCTGCTCCAGCAGATATCGGTGCTCGAGACGATGACCCCGCTCGACTTCCTCGAGTTCCGCGACCACCTCTTCCCGGCCTCCGGCTTCCAGAGTGCCCAATTCCGGATGGTCGAGAACAAGCTCGGCGTACGAATCGGTGACCGGGTCCGGTTGGCCGGCGCCGACTACACGGCCCGATTCGACGATGACGACCGAGTTTTGGTCGAGCGGACCGAGCGCGAGCCATCGCTCCACGACCTCGTCGAGGCCTGGTTGGAGCGCACGCCCTTCCTCGAACTTGGGGACTTCGACTTCTGGGAGGCCTACCGCAAGGCGGTGCTTGGGATGCTCGATCACGACCGGGCCGTGGTGGAGGCAAACCCGAACCTGACAGAGGAGGAGCGCGCCGAGCAGCTCGCCGGTTTCGAGCAGACATACGTCCAGAACGAAGCGGTCTTCGACGAGGCCAAGCACAAGGCGCTGGTGGCGTCGGGGGAGCGGCGGTTCTCGTACCGGGCCTTTCAGGCGGCGCTCTTCATCACCCTCTACCGCGACCAGCCGGCCCTCCACGATGGCAACCGGGTCCTCACATTGCTGATGGACATCGACGAGGGCTTCACCACGTGGCGCCACCGCCACGCCCTAATGGCTTTGCGGATGATCGGCCGCCGGGTCGGGACCGGAGGATCGGCTGGGTTTGCCTACCTGTCCCGCTCTGCCGAGAAGAGCAGGGTCTTTACCGATCTGTTCAACCTGGCCACGTTCCTCATCCCACGCTCCGCCCGCCCCGCCCTGCCACCCGAAGTCGCGGCGACAATGAGGTTTCGCTTCGAGGAGTGAACCGTTCTCCAGGAAGCCACAGGTGCTTCCTCAGGCTGGTTAATAGGCCGGGGGTAGGCTCATCGCATGAGACGACGGCGTGCTACCGCACGGGTTGCCGATGGTTCGTGCCGCTGCTCCTTCTGTGGCAAGGGGCAGGGTGAGGTCAAGCAGCTGGTGGCCGGCCCAGGCGTGTACATCTGCAGCCAGTGCATCGGCCTCTGCAACAGAATCATCGCCACAGCGAGCCGCTAGGGCACAGTCGCCCTATCGGGGAGGCACCTCCCGACCTCACCGTTCGGCGAGAAACTCCAAGACGCGCTCGGTGACCTGGGTGGTGGCTCCCCTGTCATAGGACGGCAGGCTGGAATCGGTGAACAGGTGCTGGTCGCCGGGGTACAGGAACAGCTCGGCGTTGGGTGCCGAATCGACCAGGGCTCGGGCGGCGTCGATGTCGCCCTCGTCGACGAAGATCGGGTCGGCGTCCATTCCGTGGACCTGCACCGGCACATCGTCGGGCCAACTACCGAACTCCTCCACCGGCAGGCAGGCGTGAAAGAACAACGCCCCCCGAGCACCAGATCGGGTTTGCGCCAGTTTCTGTGCGGACATCACGCCGAGTGAAAAGCCTGCGTACACCAACTCGTCGGTGAGCTCGTCCGCCGCCCGCACCCCGCGTTCCATGACCTCGCCAAATCCGACCTGGGCGGCGTATGCGATGCCCTCATCGAGGGTGTCGAACGTATTCCCGTCGTAGAGGTCGGGGGTGTGCACGACGTGCCCCGCTCGACGCAGTTCTTCGGCAAAGTCCTCGACACCGGTCGTGAGACCCTGTGCGTGGTGCAATAGCAGTACCTCAGCCATTCAGCCCTCCTCAGACGCCGGCCACTTCGGGGATCCGCTCCATCGCCTCGTGGACCTTCTCCTCGGGGTAATCGAAGTCCTCGAGCTTGCCGTGGAGAAAGTCGTCGTAGGCGGCCATGTCGAAATGGCCGTGGCCACACAGGGCGGTGAGGATCACCTTCTCCTCACCTGTCTCCCTCGCCCGCAGCGCCTCCCGTGCCGCCGAGGCGATGGCGTGAGTCGGCTCGGGGGCGGGGATGATTCCCTCGGCACGGGCGAACTCCACCCCACGCTCGAAGCACTCCACCTGCCCGATCGCCTCTGCCTCGATCAACCCCAATTCGTAGATGTGGGAGAGCAGCGGTGACATCCCGTGGTAGCGGAGGCCCCCGGCGTGAATGCTCTCTGGCACGAAATCGTGGCCCAGGGTGTGCATCTTGAGCAGGGGGGTCATCCCGATGGTGTCCCCGAAGTCGTAGCGATACACGCCCTTGGTGAAGCTGGGACACGCCGCCGGCTCGACACAGCGGATTATCGGATCCATCTTCCCCGACAGCTTCTCCCGCAGGAACGGGAAGGACAGGCCGGCGAAGTTCGAGCCGCCACCGGTGCAACCAACCAGTACGTCGGGGGTCTCACCCATCGAGTCGAGTTGAGCGAGCGCCTCTTCGCCGATCACCGTCTGGTGCATCAGAACGTGGTTGAGCACGCTGCCCAGCGCGTAGTGCGTCGCCGGGTCGCTCAATGCCGCCTCCACCGCCTCGGAGATGGCGATCCCGAGGCTGCCCGGAGCTGTCGGGATTCTCGGCCAGGATCTTCCGTCCCGCCTCGGTGAGGTCGGAGGGACTCGAGTGGACCTCCGCCCCCCAGGTTTCCATCATCACCCTGCGGTACGGCTTCTGGTCGAAAGAGGCGCGCACCTGCCACACCTCGCAGCCCAGACCGAAGATGCTGCAGGCGAGGGCGAGTGCGCTGCCCCATTGACCGGCACCGGTCTCGGTGGTGATCCGCTCGATCCCCTCCTCGGCGTTGTAGTACGCCTGGGGCACCGCGGTGTTGGGCTTGTGCGACCCTGCCGGGCTGACGCCCTCGTACTTGAAGTAGATGCGAGCCGGGGTGTCGAGAGCCTTCTCCAACCGGTGCGCCCGGTAGAGCGGGGTCGGACGCCACATCGTGTACACGTCGAGCACCGCACCGGGGATGTCGATGTAAGCGGTCCCCGGAGACCTCCTGGCCGATGAGTGCCATGGCGAACAGAGGCGCGAGGTCATCGGGACCGACAGGTTCATGCGTGCCGGGGTGGAGCGGCGGCGGCGGGGGTGCAGGGAGGTCGGGCACGATGTTGTACCAGGTGGTGGGCATCTCCGACTCATCGAGGATGTACTTGGTGCGCTCGGCCACAGACCCGCTCCCTTCCGTTCGGTGCAGCGACGCTACCAACGGTGCCGGGGCTCAGCCTCCTCGGGGGCGGAGTCTCATGATCGGACGGCGCGGCGACCTTCGCTCCACCTCCTCGAACCCTGCTTGGCGGAAGGTCGACGCCACCCCGTAGTAGATCTCGATTCCGCTCTTTTGCTCCTCGTCGGTGTCGTAGGGATATGCCTCGATAAGCCGAGCGCCGTTGTCTGTTGCGTACTCGACAGCAGCGTCGAGCAGTGCTCGGGTGAGGCCACCACGGCGGGCGCCCGGCTTGATGTAGAAGCAGACGATCGACCAAGCCGGCTCGTCGTCGACCGGCTTGGTGACACGGGAGCGCTCCACCCTGCCGAACTCTTCACGAGGTGCCACCGACACCCAACCCACCGCCTCGCCATCGGCGATGGCGATGAGCCCGGGCACGACGCCCTCGTCGCAAACCAGCCGGCACATGTCCTCGCGGTTGCCCTCGCCCCAGCCGTCGTTGAACTCGCGGCTGGTGAGCCTGAAGTACATGCACCAGCAGCCCCGCACCGTCCCGTGCTCGGCGAACAGCGTGTCTAGGAGGTCCCAGTTGTCTGCGGTGACCGGTCTGATGTCGACTGCGCTCACTCGGGCACCACCGCGGTGCAGACCAGTTCGACAAGGGCGGAAGGATCGAACAAGGAGCTCACCTCGAAGAGCGAGATCGCCGGGTAGTGGCGGCCCAGCAACCGGCGATACACCTCACCGAGCTCACCCAGCGCCTCCCGGTACCCGGCGAGGTCGGTGACGAAGATCTGCATGGAGACGATGTGCTCGGGAGCACCGCCGGCTGCTTCGAGCGCGATGGCGACGTTCTTCGCCGCCTGTTCGAACTGCTCCTCGACGGTCTGGTCGATCGAGCCATCGGCGCGGTGACCTGTCTGCCCGGCGAGAAACACCAGCCGCCCAGGAGCGGCCACGACGGCGTGGGTGAAGCCAGACGGCTTGGGCAGCATGCTCGGGTTGAGCATCTCGTGTGGCGTGTTCACCGTCCGGTCCACGACGGCTCCCTCTTGGCGGTGAAGGCGCGGAAGAACTCAGCGTGGTCGTCACTCGACATGAGGAGCGCCTGGGCAAATGCCTCGAGTTCGATGGCGCCGTTGAGGCTCATGTCGAGTTCCCGGGTGAGCAGCAGCTTGGTGGTGGCGTGGGCCAGGGTCGGTCCCGACGCCAGCCGGGCGGCGAGTTGCGCTGTCTCGCTGGCAAGGTCGGCGTCGTCGACCACGTGGTTGGTCAGTCCGATGTCGAGGGCGGTGGCCGAGTCGACCGGCTCTCCCAGCAAGAGCAGTTCTGTGGCCCGACCCAGACCGATCAACCGGGGAAGCAGGTAGGCCGAGCCCATATCCGCCCCGGCGAGACCCACTTTGGTGAAGAGGAAGTGAAACCTGGCCGATTCGGCCAATACCCTGATGTCGGCGGCGAGGGCTATCACCGCTCCGGCACCTGCAGCGACACCGTTGACGGCAGCGATCACCGGCAGAGGGAGCTCACGAAGGCCCTGCACCACCGCCCCCGTCATACGGGTGAATTCGAGCAACTGGCGGCGATCGGCGCCCTGTAGTTGGCCGATGATGGCGTCGACGTCGCCTCCCGAGCAGAACCCGCGGCCGGTCCCTGTAATGATCAGCACCGATACGTCACCGCGGTGGGGGAGTTCGGCAAGAAGGTCACGCAGGTCGGCGTACACCTCGAAAGTGAGAGCGTTGAGCTTCTCCGATCGGGCGAAGGTGACAGTTGCCACCCCGGCGTCGATGGCGAGGTCGAAGTTCTCCCACCGCTCGGTGAAGGCCGCAGACCCGCGAAATGGCATGTCCCGACGTTACCGACGGCGACCCGGCACCGTCCGAAGGACGAAGCAAACATTCCCTCCCCCCGGTCTGGAGGGGACGGATTGGCTGCCGTCTGCCGTCCTAGGAGAGCGGCCAGTAGACCTCGGTTTGGAGGTTCTCTACGTCGACGGTCCCCGGATCGGCGACGTAGGACTCCCAGGGGCCAGGACCGTCCTCACGTCCTTGGTCGTGGATCCAGGTGTGGAGTCGGTCGTATACCTGCTTCAAACCGTCGTAGCTCCCCCGGTGAACCGCAATTGCAGTCTCGCCACCGGGCAACTCACCGACACCGATCTCGCCCGGTGCGACCTCCGCCAACGGGGGCACGTCGGGGGGCGGGGTGCCGACAGGGAATCCCATCTCGACGTCGACCTCCTGGTCTCCGAACTCGTGATAGCGGGCGAACGGGGGTCCGGCGGGTGGCACCCCCGAGGTCTCGATCCGCTGCATCACGGCGGGCAGATGGGTGTCGAAGAGGCTGGCGAGGGTGTCGGTTGGTGCGCGCAGACGGACGCAGACGGTCGGCACCGGCTCGAGGGTGACCACTCTCGTCTCTGGCTGATCTGTCATCGGCTGATCACCTCCGATGGATGGGGAGGCTGACCATACCGAGCGACCTAGAGCCGGTGGCCGTCGTACATTTTGAGCGCTCGGGGCTCAAACGATGAAGGTGCGGCGGTAGCGCCAAGGGTCGAGCAGACAGAGGTCGGCTCTGCCCGCCGCCACCAGGGTGTCGATCTGGTCGAATGTGGTGATCGCTCCGCCGACTAGGACTGGGATTTCCACCTCGTGCTTGATGCGGTCGGCATGGTTGGCGAGATAGAGACGTCGGTAGTCGGGGGCGGCATCGGGGAGGGCACCGCCACCGGCTACCTCGATCAGGTCGGTGCCGGCTTGGCGGAGTCCCACAGCAGCCTGTCACCGCATCGTCCATTGAGATACCGGACCGGTGCCAATCGGTGACTGTGAGCCGCACCGCCATGGGCCGGTCGTCGCGCCACGCGGCGCGCACCGCCTCCACCACGTCGAGAGGAAACCGAAGCCTGTTCGACAGGTCGCCCCCATAGCTGTCGGTCCGGATATTGGACAGAGGGGAGAGGAACCCACCGAGGAGGTAACCACCGCCGAGGTCGATCGAGACGAGATCGAAACCGCTCGCGGCGGCATGGGCGGCGGCCTCGGCGAACGATTGCCGGATCCGGGTCATCCCCTCCTCGGCGATCTCTGCCGGAACCCGGCCCTGTCTGGTGAAGGCGAGCGGGGATGCGGCGATCAAGGGCCACCCCTCGTCGCCGAGGCTCCGATCGGAGCCCCGACCGCGCGACCGGGTGGCGGCACGACGTCCCGCATGGGACAGCACGACCCCGGCGAGGGACCCGGCGCGGTGGATGGCGTCGACCGCCGCTCGCCATGCTCCGGCCGACTTCTCGTCGAGCATCGGCGAGTCGGCGGAGATCCTCCCATCGGCGCTCACCGCCACCTCTGCCGTCAGGCACAAACCAGCGCCGGCACCGGCCAATGCTTCAAGGTCGTCGGGGGCCTGACCTGTGGCAGCGAAGACGACGCGATTCGGCATCCTCACCGATCTCGAGGTGAACGGAACGAGATGGGGAGGGGGCGCTACGACCGTGCCCGTATGGCCCGCCGCCAGAGACCTCGACACGGCGACGGCGAGAGCCGGGTCTCGCTGCTCGATGGCGCCGTGGGCAACCCTTCCCGACCTGGTCAGGAGGTTGTAGGTGAAACGCACCGGGTCTAGATCGAGGTAGCGGGCCACCTGCTCGAAGTACCCGCTGCTCTCCAGCGCCGCCTGCTGGAAGCGATCGACCGCAGGCATCCGGTCGGTCTCGTAGTCGGCGAATGCCGCGGCGAGGTCATCGGGGTGCTCGCTGAGCGCACGGTGGAGCGAGGCGGCGTCCTCCATGGCCAGCTTGGTCCCCGATCCGATCGAGAAGTGGGCGGTGTGGGCGGCATCGCCCACCAAGGCCAGTCGGCGGGTATGCCAGGTGCGGCAGCGGAGAGTGGCGAATTGGAGCCATTCGGAACGGTTGGAGAGCAGACGGTGGCCGTTGAGGACATCGGCGAACACCTTTTCGCAGAAGAGCAGGCTCGCCTCCTCGTCCATCGCATCGAGACCGTTGCCCCGCCACACCTCCTCGGTGCACTCCACGATGAACGTCGAGTTCGCCCGGTCGTATGGGTAGGCGTGTACCTGCATCAGCCCTGCCGGCGTGTCCTCGAAGACGAAGGTGAAGGCGTCGAGCGGCAGGGTCGTCCCGTACCACACGTACCGGGTCGGGTGGGGCTTCAGCTCGGGGCGGAAAACATCCCGCTGGATTTCTCGGATCTCGCTGCGGACGCCGTCGGCAGCTACCACCAGATCGGCGGCGGGGAAGGGGTCGGCGGGATCCACCTCCTCTTCGAACCGGAGCTGCACCGACCGGCGTTCGCACACCTCTTGGAGCGCCTCGAGCAGGCCGCGACGCGACACGGCGGAGAATCCATGCCCCGTCGAATGGACCGTCTGCCCGCCGACGAGAACCTCGATGGCGCTCCACCGCACCGCTCGCTCGTCGATGTCACGGTGAACCTCGCGGTCGATCTCGGCAAGCGCACCCAGCGTCCCTTCGGAGAAGACAACGCCCCACCCATACGTTGCGCCCCTGGGGTTGCGCTCGCTCACCGTGACGTCGTGCCCGCTCTTGGCCGCCAGCGCTGCGAAGAAGAGCCCGGCGGGGCCTCCCCCTGCCACGCCGATCCTCACTGCCCAACCACCTCGGACAACCGCTCGAGTTGATCGAGATCGGACACCGTCGGCAGGAGGACCAAGTGATCACATCCGGCATCCCGGTACCCCCGCACCAGGTCGGACACGGCGTTTGGGGTGGTGAGGTTGGCGGCGGCAATTCGCTCGGCGAATCCCCCGGTGAAGGCGTAGTAGTCGCGCAGGTAGGCAGCACCCTCTTCGACATCGCCCAGTGCGAAGTATGCCTGACCCCAAAGTTGGGGCGACCCGGGCCGCCCTGCTTCGACCCAAGCCGAACGTGCTCGTTCGGCGGCGGCGGCGAAGGCACGGGGAGGCCCGCCGCCGTGCACGTAACCATCGCTGGAGCGCGCCATCCTCTGCATGGCCGCCCCACCCGAACCACCGACGAGGAGATCGGGGCCACCGGGCTGGCTGGGGATCGGGCCCGCCGAGTCTTCCTCCCAAATGCGACGCATCTCGGCCAGTTGGTCGCTGAGCATCTCGCCGCGACGGCGTGGGTCGACCCCGCAGACCTCGTAGTCGTCGTGGCGGGCGCCGATCGAGAGCCCGAGGGTGAGCCGGCCGTTGCTGAGCATGTCGAGTGTCGCCGCCTGCTGAGCCAGCAGTGCTGCCGATCGAAGCGGTCCGATCACCACCATGGTGACAAGTCGCACCCGCTCGGTGATTGCCGCCGCGGCGGAAAGAGCCGCCATCGGCTCGAGGCTGTGATAGGCGACCCGGTCAACCACCCCGAGGCTGGAGAACGGCCCGGCGTCGGCGCGGCGGGCCCACTCCAACACGAGGTCGCCGTCGGTCCCAGGAGTCGTTGTGGGCAGACCAACACCGATCCGCACGCTCATCAGGCTACCGACACGGTTCGTCGGTAGGTTGACCGGGGTGACCGACCAGGTGGCGAGCGCCGAGGGGCACGGGTTGGAGCTGAGGTCGCTGGCGTCCTCGGGGATCCTGGGTCGGGTCAACCGGCCACTGGTCAAGGCGCTTGGTGACAGAGGTCTCCTCCGCAAGGTGTTCCCCGAAAACGGCCCGGTTAGCGCCAGGACGCTCTGCGCCCTGCGGCAGGGCCTGGCGCGCAGCTGCACCGAAGCCGAGACGGCTCTCGCCCTTCAGGGGCTGGGGACGTATCCAATCGTCCAGTCGGGCTCCGCCGAACAGATCGCCCGGTGGGTTGGCCCGGTGGCCGAAGGCGATGCGGTGGCGGCCTTCGCCCTCACCGAGCCCGGTGCCGGATCCGATGCCGCCGCTCTCGAGTTGGCGGCCGAGCCAGACGGCGATGGATACCGGCTGAGCGGAGAGAAGACGTATATCTCCAATGCTCCCGACGCAGACTTCTACACCGTTTTCGCTCGAACAGGGAGCGGCCGCGGTGGCATAACGGCATTCATCGTGACCGGTGACGCCCCAGGCTTGGGAGGGGCACCGATTGCAATGCTTGCTCCGCACCCAATCGGGCGGGTCTGGTTCGACGGCGCGCCCGCAGAGCGTCTCGGTCGTCCAGGCGAAGGGCTTGCAGTGGCGTTACGCACCCTCGACCTCTTCCGCCCCAGCGTCGGAGCATTCGCCGTCGGGATGGCGGAAGCGGCCTTGGCTCTGGCGGTGGAGCATGCGAAAGAACGCCAGGCATTCGGCCGGCCCATATCCGAATTCCAGGCGGTATCTCACCGCATCGCCGAGATGGCCACACGAACCGAGGCAGCCCGGCTACTGGTTTACGCCGCGGCTGATGCCTACGACGGCGGTGAGAAGACCGGGCTCAGCGCCAAAGCCGCCATGGCCAAGCTGGCAGCTACCGAGACCGCCCAGTATGTCGTCGACGGTGCCATCCAGATCCTCGGCGCCAGGGCACTCGAGGAGACCCATCCCCTGAGCCATCTCTACCGCGAAGTGCGGGCGCCAAGGATCTACGAGGGAACATCTGAGATCCAGCGGAACGTGATCGCGAAGTGGGTATCTAGGGTAAGTGGGTAATGGGAGTCGAACCCAGTACTCAATACTCAGTACTCACTACTCAGATGCTGGTTACGCACTCCTCGGCGTCGGCGGGGTGGGGGGTGAGGGTTACTAGACGCCAGGGTTGATGGAGAGCCTCGAGCAGACCGGTGACCATCCCCCGATCCAATGAGCAAACCACCTCGGGGTGAGCGATGGCGGCGGTCCCAAACGGGCAGAAACTGGTGAGCAGCCGGTGGGCATCGGGCTCTGCGTCGATTTCGAATCCCGCCATGGTCATCGCCTGGGCGACCGCCCGGACGGCTTGTTCGTAGCCCGGTTCTTCGGGGAACCCGATCTGCGCGGCGAGATCTCGGCCGTAGTCGCGACCCACATCTTCGGCCACCGCCGCCAGGTCGGCGGGTGCCAACCGATCGACCAGGCGCAGCAACAACTCGGCCAAAAGGTCGAAGCGGCGGGTTGGGAGATTTACGTCGATCTCCTTCTCGGTCGCCTCGTACCACTTGGCCGGCCTTCCGGCTCCGGGGCCACCCCGACCCTCGGGGCGCCGCCGGGTAACCCGCAAATAGCCGTCACCGGCGAGACGGTCGAGATGGTGGCGGGCGACGTTGGGGTGGATATCGAAGATCGAGGCGATATCAGACGTGGTCAGCGGCTCGGACGAAGCACGGACCGTGAGATAGATGCCGCGCCGGGTTGGGTCACCCAGGCTGGCGGTGAGATCGCCGATGTTCCGGTCGAGTTGGTTCACGTCCATGCGGCGTCCCGGAAAGTGATTACCAGGCCAGAACTATAGTGAGAGCGGTCCTTCTAAACCCCACCCCCGTAGGGAAATTGTGGCAGACGCGTCCGCTCTGAGAGCATCTATCGACCGGGTCCTAGACCCGATACTCCTCCGCCCCTTGGGCGATCTCGGCATGGTCGGCAAGGTGCATTCCGGCCTCCTCGGCCGGACCACTGTTGACCTGGTCGTACCCGTCCCAAATTATCCGCAGCTCGACGAGCTCGAAAAGCGAGTCCGCACCGCACTTGCCGCCGACGGGGTCTCTTCCGCCGAAGTGACCTTCGCCGTGATGGATGATCAGGCCCGGACGGTGATGATGGGCCGGGTCCGCCCCGAGAGTGCTCCCAAGGTCGGGCAACCGGGCTCGCGCACCAGGGTCGTGGCGGTCACCAGCGGCAAGGGCGGCGTGGGCAAATCATCTGTCTCCACCAACGTGGCAGTGGCGCTGGCAGCAAGCGGTCGTTCGGTTGGGGTGCTCGATGCCGATGTATGGGGATTCTCCATCCCCCGCATGCTCGGGATCACCCACCCGCCCCTGGTGATCGAGGAATCGATCATCCCACCAGCCGCCCACGGGGTGCGCGCCGTGTCGATGGACTACTTCGTTGGCGACGACCAGGCGGTGATCTGGCGGGGCCCGATGCTCCACAAGGCAATCCAGCAGTTTCTCGAGGATGTGTTCTGGGACGACCCCGAGTTCCTGTTGGTGGACATGCCCCCCGGAACCGGGGACGTGGCCATCTCGATGTCCCAGTTCCTCCCCCGAGCCCAGGTGATCGTCGTCACCACGCCCCAGCCGACGGCGCAGCGAGTCGCCAAGCGGGCCGCACTGATGGCCCGGAAGGTCAACCAGGAGGTTGTCGGGGTGGTGGAGAACATGTCGTGGTTCACCGGCGACGACGGCACCCGTTACCAGATATTCGGTGAGGGTGGTGGGGAGGCGCTGGCCGGCGAACTGGGAGTGCCGCTCCTCGGCCAGATCCCGCTCCTTCCCGCCATGGGTCGTGGGGCCGACGACGGCATCCCGGTCGGCCTGGCGGCCCCCGGTTCCGAAGCGGCGCAAGCATTCTCGGATCTCGCCGTTGCGATTGTGGGTCGCAAGCCGCGGGTTCGGACCCGCCCCGAATTGGTCATCCGCTGACATGAGCGCCGTCACGCCATCGTCCTCGATCATTCGGCGCAGGCGAGCGCTCGCCGTCGTTCTCTACCTGTTCGGGCTGGCCACGACTGGGTTCGTCATCAGCGTCTGGGGACGGGCGGTCACCACCGATCAAGAGACAGTCACCCAGGCGGCGTCGGCCATCGGCCGTCTCGACGCGGTCGAGGATCGTCTTCTCGGGTGGGTCGGCGCCCTGGCGGGAACAGATGGCGCTGCCACCGGTCAGGTTGTCGAAGACCTTCGAGAAGCTCCCGGGGTCGAGGAGGCATTGCGCGGTCTGATCGGCGAGGTGATCGCCGCATCGATGTCCCCGGCCGGACCCGCGGTCACCATCGACCCCGCCGCTCGCCTGACACCGCTTGCGCCCGAGGTGGCGGACGTGCTCCAAGAGAACGGGATGAGCGTCGATGTCGCCCAGGTGGAGGCTGCGCTGGCGACGGTCGAACCGCTGGTGATCGACCCGGGCGACCCGGAAGGACCGGCGGCCGCGGTTACCGGTGTGCAGAACGGATTGACGACCGCTGCTCTGGTCACGGCTGCCTTGGTCGTGCTGCTCGGAGCGGGCGCGGTCGTGTTGAGCGACGATCGTCGTGTCCAGCTCAAGAGTCTCGGGTGGAGGCTTGTGCTGTCCGGTGTCTCCTTCACCATCGTCACCAGTCTCTCCGCGTGGCTGCTCGACCCAGGTGGCGGGGCCTCGCCCGCCCGATCCGCTCTCGCTTCGGTGTTGCGGAGCAACCGCCAGGTCCCCGTCCTGGTGGCCGTGGCCGGAGCGGCTATCGCTGGGCTGGTCGTGGTCCTTTGGCGACGACGCGACGTCATCCTGCGACGGCGCGGACCCGACGATGAGAACGACAACACCGGCGAGCGGGAGCTGGTCCGGGCCGGCTGAAACTGTTTTGGCGTCACTAAACGCGGTCATACCGCGCTAGGTGACGCCAAAGTGGATTGGGGAAACCCGGGGGCGGCGTCGCTAGCTTCCACCGGGTGACAACGACCGCCCACCCTGTCGCCCTCCGTCTGTTCCGCCCGCTGGGGCTGAGCTACGAGCGATGGGCGTCGGTGCTCAGCATGGGCCAGGACCGGCGGTGGCGGGGGACGATGGTCGCCGGACTCGATCTGCGCCCCGGCATGCGGGTGCTCGATGTGGCCGCGGGAACCGGATCGATCACCCGGCTGCATCAGCGATACCGGGGCCGCCGTCGTCTCGCTCGACCAGAGCGATCAGATGCTCGGGCAGGCGGTGGCGAGGGGCGCCACAGGAGTTCGGGCCACCGCAGAAGCGCTGCCTTTTCCCGATGGTTCATTCGACCGGGTCACCTTCGGATACTTGCTCCGGTACGTCGCCGACGTGCCAGCCGCACTGCTCGAGCTGACCCGGGTGCTCCGCCCCGGCGGACGGATTGGCATGGTCGAGTTCGGCCGGCCAAGTGGGATTTGGGGACCGCCGTGGTGGTTGTACACCCGTGTCGGGTTACCGGTGGCGGGGGCCATCATCGGTGGTGGTTGGAGGGAGGTGGGGAACTTCCTCGGGCCGAGCATCGACCGATTCGCCGATGAGTGGCCCGTAGAACGTCTCGTCGATGCCTGGCGCACCGCCGGGCTCAACGACGTGACGGTGGAGAGGCCATCGCTGGGCGGCGGCTTGCTCATGTGGGCCCGTCGATGACAGTGTCAGCTCCCACCCGCCCGTCCTCACCGCCCCTCGACGGGCCAGAGGCCCGCCGTGACAGTGTCGCCCCCACCCGCCCGTCCCCACCGCCCCTCGACGGGCCAGAGGCCCGTCGATGACCGGTCGGACACCGGCTTGGTACGCCCAACGCGGTGGGCGAGCCGCCGATCTGGTCACGCTGCTCCACATCCCATACACCGCCTGGCATCTTGGGTATGTGGCCATTGGTGCGGCCCTGGCACCCGTGATCGACTGGCGGGTCTTGGTGGGGACGCTGTTGGCTTTCGCCATCGGTCTCGGGGTCTCGGCGCACGCCCTCGATGAACTCCACGGCAGGCCGCTGCGCACGGGTTTGAGCGACGGCCAGTTGGTCGGGCTTGCTGTAGCCGGTTTCGTGATCGTTGGCGCCCTGTCGGTCGCCGGTGCCATGCTCGTCTCGCCCTGGATCCTGGCCTGGGCTGCCGCGGGAATCCTCATCTCGGCCGCATACAGCTTGGAGTGGATCCCGGCACTCCACACCCTGGTCGGGTTCGGCCTCGCCTGGGGCGCATTCCCGGTGCTTGCCGGCTTCTGGGCGCAGACCAAGTCGTTCTCGGCCGCCTCGCTCGGGCGTCGCTGCCGCCTGCACGCTCGTATCGATGGCCCAGCGGGCGTTGAGCACACCTGCCCGCTTCGTCCGCCGGCGAACTGAGGAGGCTTCGGTGAGCTTCGATCCGGGGACAGCCGGCTGGGATGGCGAGACGCTGCTCGCCACCTGGGAGGTCGCCTTGCGGCTGCTCGGGTGGGGGGTGGTGGTGCTGGCGGTCGGGCTACTCCTCACCCACCTCTGATGCCTCCACCGAGGAGCTCAGGGCTGCTCGTGTACCGGGTCGGGTCCGGGGAGGTCGAGGTGCTCTTGGCCCACCCAGGCGGCCCCTTCTGGCAGAAGCGGGACGAAGGCGCCTGGTCGGTGCTGAAGGGCGAGATCGACGATGGCGAGGATCCTTTGGCTGCGGCGCGGCGCGAGTTCGAGGAGGAGACCGGGTTGACTCCTCCTTCGGGCCCGACGACGTCGCTGGGGTCCATCATCCAGAAGGCGGGCAAGGTGGTCGAGGTGTGGGCGGTCGAAGGGGAGGTAGAACCCGATTCGGTTGTCCCAGGCACCTTCCGGATGGAGTGGCCACCCCGCTCGGGCAGTTTCTCCGACTTCCCCGAGGTGGACCGGGTCGCCTGGTTCGACCCCGAAACCGCCAAGCGGAAGTTGAACCCCGCCCAGGTCGAGCTCGTAGACAGGCTCTTGGAACACCTCGCCGATGGGTAGTGGGTACTCGGCTCTCGGTACTGAGTACTAAGTACTGAGTACTAAGTACTCGTGCTCAGATCCCATTGACGCCCGGTGACCGCCGTGTTACAAACCCCTCCAACGGCCAGTTGAAACGTTTCAACAGCGTGATTTCAGCGGGAGTCGTCCGACCTGGGGGCTGAGGTGGGTCGAACCACCATCAAGGATGTGTCGGAAAGGGCCGGTGTCTCGGTCGGCACCGTGTCGAACGTGCTCAATGCTCCCCACCTGGTTGCGCCCCAGACGAGGGACAGGGTCCTCCAGGTGGTGTCCGAGCTCGGCTACCAGCCCAATCGGGCAGCGCGAGGGCTCCAGGCGCGACGCACCTACCTGATCGGATATCTGATGCCGGCGCGCGAGCCCAGCGTCAACACCGCGCTCGACTCATTCCTCCACGAACTGGTCTCGACAGCTTCGCCTCACGGGTTGGAGGTGGTGCTGTTTGCCCCGAGACCCGACCAGACCCCGCTGGAGGGATACCGCGATCTGATTCGGCGGGGTGACGTGGACGGGTTCGTCCTCTCGGAGACCAACTACGACGATCCACGGATTGCGCTACTTGCAGAGGTGGGATTTCCCTTCGTCTCGTTTGGCCGCAGCTTGGTCAGGGATCTCTTCGCATGGGTCGACGTCGATGGCGCCGCTGGTATCGGCGATGCGGTGCGGCATCTTCTCGGCTCCGGTCACCGGCGTATCGCACTGGTGGCATGGCCTGAGGGATCGGAGAGCGGTGACGACCGGGTAGCCGGCTACCGCCGCGCCTTGACCCGTGCGGGCGTGACGCCGGATCCTCGTCTGGAGGTGCGCTGCCTCAACGGCGTGGATCAGGGCAGGGAGGCGTGGCGACGGCTCTCTCTACTCGATTCTCCACCTACTGCGGTGGTAGCCGTCCAGGACCAACTCGCCATCGGGGTCTTGTTGGAGGCGCAATCGATGGCGCTCCAACCGGGAGTCGATCTCGCCGTGACCGGGTTCGACGACACCCCTGCCGGTGCCCTGCTCGGGCTGAGCAGTGTGCGTCAGCCGATGGCCGAGGTGTGCCGGCTCCTGGTCGAGCACCTGGTTGGCCGGATCGAGGAACCCGGGTCGGAGCCGGGCCACGACCTGGTGCGACCGGAGTTCGTCCCCCGACCGAGCAGCGGAGCCGAGGTAAAAGTCGCACCGGCGCCAGAGCGGGATTCCGAGTTGCACCGCTACCGGAGGCGGGACCGTCGATGACCGGCTGGGAACTTGCCGAGGACTCTCTCGTCCCGACGCTGCTCCCGTGGAAGGAATCGCTGTTCACGATATCCAACGGGTATCTCGGGACCCGAGGGACCTTCGAGGAGGGGATTGCCGGCGAGACCAGAGCCACCTTCATCAATGGATTGTTCGTCACCCCACCAGGTGAGCTACCGCTCCTGGGAGCCGTCCCCGATTGGACCCGCGTGGACATTGCCGTGGACGGCGAGCCGCTCGATCTCGGCCAGCGCCCGCCCGGCCGGGTACCGCAGGGTGCTCGATCTCCGGCAGCGGTCTGTTGGAGAGGACAGTGCTGTGGAAGGGGGCGGAGAGCGGTGCCGTCCGCTTCCGCTTCCGCCGGCTGGCCTCGATGGAGCAGCCGCATCTGGTGGCGCTCGAGGTGGCGGCCGAGGCGCTCACCGAGCCTGTGGACCTGACGCTCGGCGACGGGGATTGATACCACGGTGGGCAGCCCGAGCGAGCCGGCGTGGCGGGCCGGGCTGGTGGAGCGACCGGGCCACGGACAGCTGCGGGTCGAAGTCGCTTCGGTTGATGGTTCGCACCGCCTCGAGGTGGCTACGTCGATTTGGGCGAGCGGTGACGGGGATGGGTTCGAGATGGTGGACGAGCCCGAACACCCCCGTCTGCGGGTGCAGACGGTCACTGCAACCCGGGGACGTCTTCACTCTCACCAAGTTCGTCACCTATCACGCCGACCGCGACCCCGATCCCAAACCGACCCTGCCCGCTGATGGGACCGGATTCGATGTGGTGGCGGCAGCCTCGGCGGCCGCCTGGGAAGAGCGGTGGTCCACCTCCGAGATCGAGGTCGACGGTGACCCCGACTCGCAGTTGGCGCTCCGTTTCGCGGCATGGAGCCTGGCGGGAGCGGTGTCATCCACCGATCCCGGGGCGGCTGCCGGCGCCAGGCTCCTCTCCGGTTTCGGCTACCGGCACCACGTCTTCTGGGACACCGACATCTTCATCATTCCCTACCTGACGGTGACCCACCCCGCCGCGGCCCGCAACCACATCGCCTATCGCTACCGCGGACTTGCCCGGGGCACGGCGAAAGGCGGCGCACTACGGAAGGGAGGGCGCCTTCTTCGCCTGGGAGTCGGCCGATACCGGGGACGAGGTCACCCCGGAGTGGAGCAGTCCTGACGAAGGACGACCGGGTTCGGATCTGGACCGGCGAGCTCGAAGAGCACATCGTGGCCGACATCGCATGGGCGATCGACCATTACCTGGATTGGACCGGCGACGAGGACTGTCTCCTCGACCAAGGAGCGGAGATCATCCTCGATGGCGCCCGCTACTGGGCCGGTCGGTTCGAGGAGGAGCGCCAACGGAGCACACCTGCGGGGGGTGATCGGACCCGACGAGTACCACACCAAGGTCGACGACAACCTGTTCACCAATGCCATGGCGGCTTGGCAATTGCGAAAGGCCGCCACGCTTGGTCGATGTGCTCTCAGCCCACCACCCAGGTCGGGCGCGTGTGCTCCTGGACGGCTTGGGGATCGATGCCGGTGTCGCCGAGTCCTGGCGACGTCTGGCTGGACGGATCGTCCTCCGGCAGGACGGCTCGGGTGTCTGGGAGCAGCACCGCGGTTTCTTCGAGTTGCAACCGCTCGATCTCGACCGGTTCCGGCCGCGTAACTCGCCGATGTACGACATCATCGGCGAGAAAGGGGTCGAACGGTCCCAAGTGGTGAAGCAGGCGGACGTCGTCATGGCGATGGCATTGCTCGGAGAGACACTCGGTGACGTGGCAGTCCAGCGGGCCAACTGGGACTACTACTGGCCTCGCACCGACCACGGGTCGTCCCTCTCGCTGGCGATCCACTCGCTGCTGGCGAGCAGCCTGGGAATGCGGCCCGAGGCGTTCGACGCCTTCCGGCAAGCCGCATCCATCGACATGGCCGACTCGATGGGAAACGGCATGGCCGGCATCCATGCCGCCACGCAGGGTGGGCTGCTCCAGGCTGCGCTATTCGGGTTCGCCGGGGTTCACCTCGAGGACGGCGAGGTGAAGGTGGCGTCCAGGCTTCCCGAGCACTGGGACAGCCTTGGTTTCAGCATTGTTCATCGGGGTTCCCGCATAGAGCGGGAGGTACGCAACGAGAGATGAGTGCGGGCCGCCCCGCGCTCCGACAGAGGAGGACCGAGTGCAACGCAATCTCAGATGGACGGCGCTGCTCTTCGTGCTCGCTCTCGTGGTCGCCGCATGCGGCGGTGGCGAAGGGGCGGACACGACGGCTGCAGGCGGAGAAGGAGCCGTCACCACAGCGGCAGGCGGTGAGGGTGCGGCCACCACCGCGGCTGGAGGCGAGGGCGCCGCGACCACGGCTGGAGGCGAGGGCACCGAAACCACGGCTGCGGGCGAAGCCGAGGCCGCTCGATCTCACCGGAGTCGAACTGAACGTGATGGGGTGGTCGTCATCGGCGGCCGAGGACGAGGCGCTCACCGCGTTGCTCGATCAGTTCAACGAGGAGACCGGCGCCAGCGCAGAGTTCAGCCCTTCACCCGAGCTACGACACCGATCTCCAGGCAGCGCTGGCGGGAGGACAGCCACCCGACGTGTTCTACGTCGACAGCTTCCGGTTGCCCGACTTGGTCGAGGCCGGCGCACTGGCGACTCCACCGGAGGGAGCGATCAGCGATCCGGACGACATCGCCCCGTCGCTGCGCGAGGCCTTCACCTACGACGGCACCTTCTATTGCCCGCCCAAGGACTTCTCGACCTTGGCGCTGCAGTACGACCCGGCGGCACTGGAGGCGGCCGGGGTGGAGGTCCCCACGACCTGGGACGAACTGCGTTCCGCCGCCGAGGCGTTGACCACGGAAGATCAGGCCGCCATCGTCAATCAGGTGGAGTACCCACGTTGGGCTCAGTTCCTCTTCCAGAACGGAGCGGATCTGACCAACGAGGACGTCACCGAGATGACACTCGACACGCCGGAGGCCCGGGAGGCGCTCGAGTTCATCGCCGGCATGTATGCCGACGGGTTGATGGTGAGCAACACCGCCGTCGATGCCGGCTGGTCCGGTGAGGCCTTTGGCCAGGGCAAGGCGGCGATGACCATGGAAGGCAACTGGATCGCGACCGCCTTGACCAACGAGTTCCCCGATCCGGAGGTGGCCTACGCCGAGCTTCCCGCCGGGCCGAGTGGGGATAAGGGGACCTTCGCCTTCACCGTCTGCTACGGAGTTGCGGCCAACGCCGCCAACCCCGAGGCGTCGTGGGCGCTGGTCGACTACCTGACCAACGCCGAGGGCTCGCTGGCATACACCGAGGCCTTCAACGTGATGCCCGCCCGGGTCTCGGTGCAGGAGCAATGGCTAGCGGAGCATCCCGAACTGGAGCCGTTCGTTGCCGGGGTCGAGTACGCCCACAAGTGGCAGTTCGTCCCAGGGTTCGGCGATGTGACCTCGGTATTCAACGAGCAGGCACAGGCACTGGTCGACGGAAGCGGCAGCGTTGACCAACTCATCGAGGAGACCACCGCCGCCGGAGAGGATGTGCTCGGCGGCTGAGCCAACCTGTGTGTGGGGGCCGTCGGCTGGCGGCCCCCACGCCGCTTCAGGAAGGAGGCGGCGATGTCGGTTGGTCTCCCCACCGCAGCGGGTGCCGAAGCGCGGGCCGAGGCGCGGGCGCTGACTGGTTGGCGGCGTTGGTTTGGCCGCGATCCCCGGGACCAACGTCCCCAGATCCTCAAGGGCGAACGCACCTGGGGGTGGGGCTTTGTCGCCCCGGCGCTGCTCGGGATGCTGGTTTTCTTGGTTCTACCCATCCTCTTCAGCGTGTGGATCAGCTTCACCGATTGGAATGGGCTCACCCCACCAGCTGCAGGCGGAGTTCGTGGGTGCCGAGAACTATCGGGAGTTGCTCTTCGAGGACGGAGTGCGCCGCGAGGACTTCGCCAAGTCGCTGCGCAACACCCTCTACTACGTGCTCGGAGTGGTCCCCACCCAGACATTCGTCGCCTTCGTGTTGGCGGTGATCGTCAACCAGAAGTTCCTCAAAGGCCGCGGATTCTTCCGTACGTCCTACTTCTTCCCATCGATCACGAGCTCCATTGCAGTGTCGATGATCTTCATCTTCTTGTTCCAGGTCAATGGGGTGGTCAACGCGATCCTGCCCTTCGAGAATATCGTCTGGCTGGACAACGCCAACGGGCTGATTCATCTTGTCTTGGGCGTCTTCGGCGTTGAGAACCCGCCGGCATGGATGGAAAACGTCAGGTTCATGGATCTCACATTGTGGGAGTGGATCTCCGGCCCCAGCGTGACCATGACGTCGATCATGATCCTCAACATCTGGACCACCATCGGCACGTTCATGCTCATCTTCCTCGCCGGGTTGCAGAGCATCTCACCCTCGCTGGAGGAGGCGGCCGCGGTCGACGGAGCCACGGGCGTGCAGCGCTTCCGGCGGATCACGGTCCCTCTCATGCGCCCGGTGATCTTCTTCGTGGTCACCTTGGGCCTGATCGGGACCTGGCAGGTATTCGATCAGATTTACGTCATTTCAGCGGGTGGACCTCAGAAGACGACGCTCACTCCGGCCTATCTCATGTACGACAGCCTGTTCCGAAATTCGCGGGGAGGGTCGGCCGCTGCCGTCGCCGTGATTCTGTTCTTCATCATCATCCTCTTCACTGTGTTGCAGAGGCGCATCACCCGTGAGGAGCGCTGAGATGGCGACCGATGTGGCTGCACCGAGAGCGGGGTCTGAACGCGTCGCCATGGTGGGTGAGACCGGGCGATCACCGGTTTGGCGATCGGTCAAGCGGTTTCTGGCCTATGGAGTACTGATCGTGTTCGCTCTTGCCTTCATCTACCCGTTTGTGCTCTCGGCCTTCACAGTGTTCAAGACGCTGCCCGACATTGCTGCCAACCCGGTGCGATTGCTTCCCAGCCCGGAGTACGGCGGCTGGTCGATGCAGGGCATCGAGGGTCTCAACCGGGGCAACATAAGGATTCCGCGCTGGGCGGTCAATTCGGTATTCGTCACGGTCTCGGTGGTCATCGGTCGTGTGTTGCTCTGCTCGCTGGCTGGCTATGCCCTTGCCAGAATGCGCTTTGTGGGACGAGCGGTAGTGTTTGCTCTTGTCATAGCCGTCCTCGCCATCCCTGCGATTGTCCTTGCAATACCCCGATTCATCGTGCTGAAGCAGCTGGGAATCCTCGCAACCTATTGCGGGACTCATCCTTCCCTTCGTTCTTCGATGCCTTTGGCATCTTTCTGATGAAGCAGTACTTCGAACAGCTTCCCAGCGATCTCGAGGAGGCGGCGGCCATCGATGGGGCTTCGACGGTTCAGCTGTTCTTCCGTGTGATGCTCCCGCTCGCCGCGCCGGGGCTGATCGCCCTCACCATCCTCAGCACCCAGGGTGTGTGGAACGACTTCCTCCACCCGCTGATCGCGTCCGGCGGCAACAACGACATCTGGACGTTGCCCGTCGGCTTGGCCCTGTCTGCCTGGAGCCACCGGTCAGTCCCTTCCTTGGAACACCATCTTGGCCGGGGCGTTGATCACCACCATCCCGATGGCGATCGTCTTCTTCACCTTCCAGCGCTACTTCGTTCAGGGGT
This sequence comes from uncultured Acidimicrobiia bacterium, assembly GCA_963826825.1. Lineage (GTDB taxonomy): Bacteria > Actinomycetota > Acidimicrobiia > Spongiisociales > DATADW01 > DATADW01. Next base: position 88,122 of record CAWGYV010000006.1, read on the forward strand.
TGGCCGCGTCGGGCGGCAAGGAGTGATCCGGGGGTGCGATCAGGCGGCGCGGCGGTCGGGCGATTCGACGTGGTGGGCGGCCTCTACGAGGGCGCTGACCACGGCCCTGACCGCCGCAGTCGCCGATCCGGCCGGGCGGTTGAGCGCGTAGAGATTGCGGTGCAACCCGGGTAGCGGGACCAGGCGCGCCCCGTCGGGGCAGCGGGTCGCCGCCAGTCCGGGGATGATCGCCACCGCCAGCCCGGCGGCGACGATGTCGAGGGTCACTACTCCGTCGTCTGTCTGGTAGCGGACATCGGGCTCGAACCCGGCGGCCCGGCAGAGTTGTTCGGCGGCACGCCGGCACTCTCCTGCCTCCTGGTCGCGTCCCGCCGCCCAGTGCATCCCGGCGAGCGGCGCCAAGCCCGCTGGCCCCAGCGGGTCGGCGTCGAGGTTTCGGGGGAGTGCCAGGTAGATGCCATCCGACATGAGGTCGTTCCGGTCAAGGCCCGGTTCAGGAGACTTGGGCATGTGCGAGTACTCCTGCTCGACCGCGACGTCGATGGTGCCCAGTCTGAGCTCGCGCAGCAGTTGGTCCTCCGCCAGATGCTGAAAGTAGAGGTCGATCCCGGGGTGCTTCTGCATCAGCAGATCGAAGGCGGGTGGGATCAGGTTCGAGGCGACACTGGCATAACCCCCCACCTTGACGCTGCCCGCCACTTCGTTGCCGGTGAGCGCAACGGCGGCCTCGGCCTGCTCGACGGCGTCGAGTACCCGCCGGGCATGATCCACCAGCACCTGTCCAGCGGCGGTCAGGGCCACGCCGCGACCTCTCCGTTCCAGTAGTTCGACGCCCGCCTCCTGCTCGAGGGCTGTGAGCTGTTGTGATACAGCGGACGGCGTATAGGCCAGGGCATCGGCGGCGGCGGCGATGGTGCCCCGCTCGGCGACCTCCAACAGGAACCTGAGTCTTCTCGGATCGATCATCCAGCAACTCTAACGCATTTGATCAATAAACATCACTGGACGTGATGCATTTCTTCCAGCACGATGGCAAGGAGAGGAGGTCGAAATGTTCGCTGCTGTATGCGACCGGACCGGACGGAGGGTTCTACTGGACATGAGCGATGTCGTGTCGCTCGAGAGCGCCGAGGACGGATTCCGTCTGCGCTATCGGTGCCTGTGCGGAGACCTGGCGTCCACCTGCTTGAGCCGTCGCCATCGCCCTGCTGCCTGAAGGGCTCAGCCCTCCATGCGCCGCTTCGACGGTTGCACCCGGGGAGGTTCGCCGGGCATCTTGGGGTACATCGGGGGCCATGGTGCGTCGCCGATACCGTTCTTCTCGTCCCGAGCCATCCACTCCAGGAGCAGGTCGATCCCCCCTGGGGCGTCGTCGATTCCGGCGGTGATGTCGCCCACGCTGCGGTAGCGGTCCCCAAAGCGGTCCAGCGGGAAGTCCTCGATGTGGACGTCGTCGAGCTCATCCCAGCGGAATGGAGCCGAGACGAAACCGGTGGGTCGGATCCCGTACGCCGATGAGACGGTCTTGTCGCGGGCGTTCTGGTTGAAGTCGACGAACACGCCCTGACGCTCCTCTTTCCACCACTTGGTGGTCACCAGGTCGGGCATTCGCCGCTCCAGCTCGCGGGCGAAGGCGAGCACCGCTCTCCTCGTCTGGATGAAGTCCCAAATCGGCTCGATGCGGATGTAGACGTGGATCCCCCTGCTGCCCGACGTCTTGGGCCACCCCACCAAGCCGATCTCGTCGAGCAGTTCCTTGGCCCCGCCAGCGGCCTTTCTCACATGTTCGAAGTCGTACCCGGGTGTGGGATCGAAGTCGAACCGCAGTTCATCCGGATGGTCGATGTCCTCGGCGCGTGATGGCCAGGGGTGAAAGTCGAGGCAGCCGAGTTGTGCCAGGCGGAGAACGTCGGCCTCGGTGCGCGGCACGTTCATGATCCCGGGGCGTTGCGAGGGAAAGACGATCGGCACTGTTTCGAACGGGGTGTTGGCCGCGGCCCGCTTGTGATAGACGGGGTCGTGGTCGACATCCTGCATGTACCGCTTGAGCATGGTCGGGCGTCCGAAGATGCCCCGCAGCGCCCCCTCGGCCACGGTCACGAAGTGCTCGACGACGTCCCGCTTGGTCCAGCCCTGCTTGGGGAACACGATCCGATCGGGGCTGGTGACGCGGACTTCTTCGCCCCCGACCTCTACGTTGATCTCGTCGCCCATCGAGCGCGACGCTAGACCAACCCCGTTTTGGCGTCACCAAACGCGCCATGACCCCGCCTGGTGACGCCAAAAGGGATTTAGACGGTGATATTCGACATCACATGCTTGAGCCGGGTGTACTCCTCGAAGGCGTAGATCGACAGGTCCTTGCCGTACCCGGACTGCTTGAAACCGCCGTGGGGCATCTCGGCCACCAACGGGATGTGACAGTTGATCCAGACGCACCCGTAGTCGAGTTGCTTCGCCATCCGCATCGCTCGCCCGTGGTCCCGGGTCCACACGCTGGAAGCGAGCCCGTATTTGACTCCGTTCGCCCAGATCAGTGCCTTCTCCTCGTCGTCGAAGCGCTGCACGGTGATCACCGGCCCGAAGATCTCCTCCTGGCTCATCTCGTCGTCCTGGGCGAGACCGGCCACCACCGTCGGCTGGTGGAAGAAACCGGGGCGGTCGAGGCGGGACCCCCCGGCGACCACCTCGACGCCGTCACCGGCCCGCTCGAGGAATGCCTCGACTCTGGCTATTTGGTCGGCGTTGTTGAGCGGCCCATAGGTGGTGTCCTCGTCGAACGGGTCACCGGTGACCGTCGCCTCGGCTTGCGCGGCCAGGGCAGCGACCAGCTCGTCGTGGACACCTCCGCCCGCCAGTATCCGGGTGGCCGCGGTGCAGTCCTGGCCGGCGTTGTAGTAGCCGGCCCCGGCGATGGCCCCGGCAGCCGCTTCGACATCGGCGTCGTCGAACACCAGCACCGGCGCCTTTCCCCCGAGCTCGAGGTGGACCCGCTTCAATTGGTCGGCCGCCGCCGCCGCCACCTCCTTGCCGGCGCGGATGCTCCCGGTCACCGAGACCATCTGCGGGACCGGGTGCGAGACCAGGGCCCGGCCCGTGTCCCGGTCGCCGCAAACCACGTTGAGCACACCCGGCGGGGAGGAACTCGGCGGCGAGCTCGGCGAGCCGTACCGTGGTCACCGGAGTGGTGTCGGATGGCTTGAGCACCACCGTGTTGCCCGCGGCCAGCGCCGGCCCCACCTTCCAGACCGCCATCATCAGCGGGTAGTTCCACGGGGTCACCTGGGCGCACACTCCCGACCGGCTCGCGCCGGATCGATGAGGTGTGGCCCTCCATGTACTCGGCGGTGGCCAGCCCGGCCAGCATCCGGCGGCGCCGGCGAAGAACCTGAGCTGGTCGAGCGCCGGCGGCAGTTCGTCGCCGAGGGTGAGCCCAAACGGCTTCCCGGTGTTCTCGACCTCGAGCCGGGCGAGCTCCTCGGCGTGGTCCTCGACGGCGTCGGCGATCCGGAGCAACGCCCTGCCCCGCTCCGAGGGCGTGGTCTCCCGCCAGGTATCGAAGGCCCGCTCCGCCGCCCGCACCGCGTCGTCGACGTCCTCTGAGCCTGACAGCGCAGCTCTGGCGAATTCCTGGCCGGTCACCGGGTCGATCAGCGGTGCTGTCGCCCCGCTGGCTGCATCGCGCAATTCACCGTCGATGAAGTTACGCACTGTGGTGGTCATGATCGCTCCTCCTCCCTGACGCGAGAAAGGTACCGCCCTCCGCTCTGAGGAATGCCCCCTAGCATCGCCCAGGCGATGAGCGACTGGCCCTTCTCCCCACCGCTGTCCCCTATGAAGGCCCAGGTGCGCGAGCAGATCCCCGTCGGCGACTGGGCGTACGAGCCCAAGTGGGACGGTTTTCGGATGCTCGCCTGGAGCGGTCCGGAAGTCCGGCTCGACAGCCGCAACGGCCGGCCGTTGCTCCGCTACCTGCCCGAGTTGACGCCGGCGCTGGAGCGGCTCCCGGCGGGGACGGTGGTCGACGGCGAGGTCGTGGTGGTGATCGACGACCGGGTCAGCTTCGACGCCCTGGGAAACCGGATACACCCGGCGGCGTCACGGGTGGCGATGCTGGCCGAGGAGACACCCGCCGCCTTGGTTGCTTTCGACCTGCTGGCACACGATGGAGAGGATCTCCGCCAGCAGCCCTTCTCCGAGCGGAGGCGGCGGCTCGAAGGGCTCGTCGCCGGGCTGGGCTCGCCGTGGAACCTGAGCCCGCTCACCACCGATCCCGACGAGGCGGGCCGCTGGTTTGTCGAGTACGAGGCGGCCGGGTGCGACGGCCTGGTCTGCAAGCGGCTCGACCAGCGTTACGTCGAGGAGAAGCGGGAGATGGTCAAGGTGAAGCACCGCCGCACCGTGGACGTGGTGATCGGGGGCTACCGCGAGCACAAGGATGGCGGCAAGGTGGGCTCGCTCCTCCTCGGGATGTACGCCCCCAATGGCCAACTCCACTTCGTGGGCCACACCTCCGGGTTCTCCGACAAGGACCGCAAGGCCGTCTTCGAGCAACTCCAGCCTCTCGTGGGTGGGGCGAGCTTCGGCGAGGACGTGAGGGTGCCGGGTGCGGAGAGCCGCTGGACCGGCGGCAAGGACCTCTCCTGGGTCCCGCTGCGCAACGAACTGGTGGCCGAGGTCAGCTTCGACCAGCTCGCCGAAGGCAGGTTCCGGCATGGCGCCCGTTTCGAGCGGTGGCGAGTCGACAAGCCACCCGAGGAGTGCACTCTCGACCAGATCGACCCGCCGGAGGGCGCCGGATTCGACGAGGTCGTCGGCGGCTGAATCGCCGGGCACGGTCCGCTGGCGGCACGCCCTAGCCTGTCCCCATGGGTACCTTCACGGTGCGTCGCCGTGGCGAGGCGCACCGCTCGGGACCGACAGCGTCGTAGCCTCGGTCAGAACTTCCTCGTAGACCGCTCCCTTGCCGGGCGGATGGCTGCCACGGTCAGGGCCGGCGAGTTGGTCCTCGATCTCGGGGCGGGAACCGGCGCGCTCACGATCCCGATTGCGCGAAGGCCGGAGCCAGGGTGGTGGCCGTGGAGGCCGACCCGGTGTGGGCGGAGAGGCTCACCGGACGGCTTGCGGGACTGGGTTGTCCGAGGCCGTCGAGTTCGTGGTTGGTGACATCCTCGACAGTGCCGCTTCCTTCCGAGCCTTACCGGGTGCTGTCGAACCCGCCGTACGGGATCACCACCGCATTGCTGCGACGGCTGTTCGATCGGCCCGAGCACGGTCCATACCGGGCCGATCTGTTGCTCCAGTGGGAGGTGGCGCGCAAGAGGTCGCAGATGCCTCCCTCGCCAGCTGCTCTCCACGACCTGGGCGCCATGGTGGGAAATGACGATCGTGGAGCGCGTCCCCAGGTCCGCCTTCGCCCCGGTGCCGCGGGTGGATGCCGGCTGGCTCGAGGTGACGAGACGACGTCCCTCCGTCTGCTGCCATCCCGGCTCGCACCGGGGTACGCCCGATTTCCTCCGAGCCGAGTGGGACCACCGACCCGGCGTACCCTGATCCGGTGGATCGAGATGCGAGTCGTCGAGGTTGGGCCCCGCGACGGCCTCCAGAACGAAGCGGTGGAGTTGTCCACCATCGACAAGGTCGAGTTGATCGATCGCCTGGTCGATGCCGGGCTGAGCAGGATCGAGGCGGTGAGCTTCGCCCACCCAGAGCGCGTCCCGCAGATGGCCGACGCCGAGGAGGTGATGGCGGCATTACCCACACCGTGCGGCGCCAGTCTCATTGGTTTGGTGATGAACTGGAAGGGCTGGCAACGCGCCGCCGCCACCGACGTGGATGAGGTGAACATGCCGGTCTTCGCCACCGAGACCTTCAACGAGCGCAATCAGGGGGTGCCCGATCGCCGAGACCGTCGCCGAACTGGCCGACGTGGTTTCCGCCGCGGCGGAGAAGGGCGTGACGGTGACCGGCACGGTGAGCGCCGCTTGGGGATGTCCTTTCGAGGGCGAGGTCCCCGTCGGACCAGGTGGTCGGGTTGGCCGAGGAGATCGCCGCTACCGGGGTGGGGGAGTTGGCGCTGGCCGACACCATCGGGGTGGCCGACCCGTGGTCGGTGGAGCGGCTTCTCGATGCCGTCGGCGCCGCCGTCGACGGGCTATCCCTGCGGGTCCACTTCCACGACACCCGCAACACCGGTCTGGCCAACGTCATCTCGGCCGTCCAGAACGGGGTGACGTGGTCGATGCCGCCGGCGGGGGGATCGGCGGATGCCCCTTCGCCCCGGCGGCGACCGGCAACATCGCCACCGAGGATCTTGTGTTCATGCTCCACCGCGCCGGGTTCGACACCGGGATCGACCTGGCGGCCCTTTTGCAGGTTTCGGCGTGGCTGGAGATGAAACTCGGCCACCCGGTCCCGTCGATGCTCCTCAAGGCGGGCGACTGGCCGAGCGATGGCTGGTCCGCAGCCGTCCGGCGACCGCCGTCCGCCGTCTGCCGTCTATTCCCGGCGCCCGACCACAACGAGACTCTCGAATGGGAACTCGAGTCGGCCTTCGTCGGTGACGAATCGAGCGAACATCTCGTTGGCCTCGAGGCGAATCCGCTCATAGACGTCCTCGGTGATCCGCTCACCGAGTGGCGTGCTCTCGACCTCGGTGGCAACGGCTGCATCGATCGAGGGGAATCTGGAGAGACCGGTGTGGGAGGTGATCGACCGTCGACGTCAGCCCGGCTTGATCGAACAAGGCCCGCAACTCGACTGGCGTTCGCCGCAGGCGAAGTAGGTGCTGAGAAGTGACCGTGCCTCCGGTCCGGCGTGTCGCGCCGCCATTTCGACGAAGGGCTTGTATGTCGGCTGGGCATCGAGCGCACTGGGCACCAGGACACCGACGGAGCCCCTGGGCGGGTCACCCGGACCATTTCCCTCAGGCCGCTGGTCGATCCGGGAAGAACATCAAGGCCATCTGGCACAACACGGTGTCGAAGGAAGCGTCGGGGAAGGGAAGAGCCGCGACATCACCCTGACGCCAGTAGATGTCCGGATCGACCCGGCCGGCGACGGTGAGCATCGCCTCGTTGAGGTCAAGGCCGATCACATTTCGCGGCCCAACGATGCCGGCAGCAGTTCGGGCGACGATCCCGGTGCCGCATGCCACGTCGAGGACCTGCTGGCCGGCGGTCGAGCATGACAGCTTCGCAGAGCAGCGGAGCCCACTGTGCGAAGAACGCCGGGACAAATGCGTCCTCATACGCTTCGGCCGCTTCGATCGGGATCTGGAAGGACTCGGTCGATGTCGTCATGACCGTCATCATCGAGAGACGGCAGGTCGAGCACATCGGGCAGTTGCCCGATACTGCGTCCGGTTCTAGTCGCCGACGAAGCAACCGGGTTGACATTCCGAGCGTGGCGACGGCATGGGCCGCCGCCTCGCTCCGGTTGCGCAGATTCAGCTTGGCGAGAATGCTGCTGACGTGGTGTGAGGCGGTCTTTCGGCTCACAAAGAGACGCTCGGCTATCTCAGGGTTGGAGAGACCAGCGCCAAGCAGGCGAAGCACCTCTTCCTCGCGCCTGGTGAGCACACCGCCGGACTTGGGAACCGATCGGCCGGTGACGCCGGCGGAGCGCAGAAAGGCCGCGGTCCGATCGGCCTCCACCGAGGCGCCGAGTTTCTCGAATCCCGTCAAGGCGATTCGGGCGTGGTCGACTGCGACGTCGGGCTGGGCGGAGGCGAGCGCCATGGCGAGATCCAGTCTCGTCCGGGCAACCTCATACGGGAGCTGGAGGGCAGACCAGATCTTGAGGGAGACATCGAACCGAGCCACCGCTTCCTCGGTGTCACCCCGGGCGGCGAAGAGCCGGCCGGCGGCGCCCGCAGCCAGCGCTGCGATCTGAGGACTACTGGCGGTCGCGGCGACTTCATCGAGTCGTCTGAGCGGCGGTGGCGGCTCCGGAGAGGTTGCCGCCGAGAGGCGGGCATCGACCAAGAGGTCCAGGGCGATCCCCAGGTGGGTGCGGCGCTCGGCGAGTCGCTGCAATCGCTGCTCGAGCCCCCGACTCGCCGATTTCTCATCCCCCCGGGCAAGCGCCAGGGCAGCGGTCAACAAGGCGACCTCGTTCTCCGCCTCCACCGCGTTGCCGGCATGGGTCAAGAGCGACTCGGCCTCGTCGAGCCGCCCCTGTCGTACCCGAAGCCCGCCAGTCGCGTCAGGCCCCGGCTATGGAGCCCAGGGCTGGAACTCTCTGCGGTCTGCAGTCCGAGGAGAAGCTCCCGCTCCGCTTCGTCCCATCGACCCTTGGCGACCAGAACGCTCCCGTAGTAGATGCGGCACTCGGCATAGAGGAAGGGGGACCCGTACTCCTCGACGAAGCTGTCGGCGACCTCGCACCACTTGGCGGCGCGCTCGATGTCGCTGGCCAGTTCGCAGGCGTTGAGCATGTCGCAACAGGCGTAGACCACGGTGGTCAGGCTCCTGCCCTCACCGCCCAGCACCCCAGCCATCGCCTCGTCGATCAAGGCGAAACCGGCGTCGGTGTCTCCCTTGCCCACCCGGATCAGCCCCAGCTGGGTCATCCCGGTCAGTTCCAGGTCAGGATCGCCCGACGCACGGGCCAAGCTCGATCGCTCGTTGCGACAGCTTCTCGGCAGCGCCGAGGTCGTTCATGCGATAGGCGCGGGTGACCATGCTCAGCGCATGGAGTGGTCCGGGGTCGAGATGCGCCAGCATCCGCTCCGCCCGGGAGATCCAACCGTTGGCGGCCGCATGGTTGTCGAAGTCAGCCTTGTAGGTGATGGCAAGCCACAGGGCGCACTCGACCGCTCGGTCCACGATCCCGCCCGCCTGAACAATGCGTATGCCTGGGTGCATTCGGCGACGCTCTCACGGCTCGCGCCGAGCCACCAGAAGGCCTGACCCAGCCCGAGATGGCCATCGGCGGAATCTTCGGCGGCTAGGGCGCGCTCGAATGCAGTTCGAGCTTCCTCCCAGTGACCTGTGGCGAGCGCAGCCTCACCGGTGGCGAGAAGGTCCGCCGATTCCATCGGGACCATTCTGCCCCTCAGCTCCCTGACGCCTCAGATGCCGAGGACGGTCTTGGCGAGTTCGACGTCCTGGGTTCCGATGACGGCCCTTCCGTCGGGGCTGAAGTAGGCGACGTAGACGCCGACGCCTGCGTCGGCCAGTCGCCGCGCCACCCCGGATAGACCCTGTTCGCTGGCATCGACGATGAGCACGTCGCGCTCGTCGAGCACTGTGTGGCCCGAGTCGATGATGACCTCACGCGCCTGTTCGGCGAGATCGTCATCGAAGGCGACGTGGGCGATCCGTCCTTCGAGGCGGGGAAAGAAGCAGCCGGCGACAGGTGGAATGCCCGCCTCGGCGAGACGCTCGAGCAAGGTGGCCACCGTGCCCGGCCTCGTGTCGATGAGCAGGGCCAGATCTCTCATGCCAGATCTCTCATTCATCTGCCTCCAAGATTCGTCCCGGGTTCCCGTCAGCGGGAGCCGGGGATCGGGTTCGATCTCTTCCCACCCCTGCCGGACCAAGGCGTGGGCCGGATCGTCGCATGCTTGCCAAACACGCTCGTCGCCTGGTCCGGCCATCACGTTGAGGTAGTAGAGGTGGTGTCCGGGGGCGGCGACACACGGGCCGTGATAACCGCGGGGTATGAGGAAAACATCTCCATCCTGGACCGAGACGGTGGCGTCGATCGATCGGTCATCGGTGTAGGTGCGGTGCAACCCGAACCCACCTTCTCCCTGCACGCGGAAGTAGTAGATCTCCTCGAGAGGGACCTCGCAGGGAGACCACTCGTCGTGCTTGTGCGGCGGCCACGACGACCAGTTCCCCCCGGGCGTCAGCACCTCGACGACGATGATCCGTTGGGCGTGGTCCACGTCGGCGGGGAGCAGGTTGTTGACCTGGCGAGTGGCGTTGCCCCGCCCACGGATCTCCACGGCAACGTCGGCGGCGTCGAAGCGACGGGGCGGGTACCCGGCGGTGGCGGGAGCGGTTGCCACCGCTAGTTCGCCCCCGGCACTGCCGGTCAGTTCGGTGGTCGAACCGGGGGGGAGATACATCAGGTCGGTCACAGCAGCGAAGACGTCCTCCCGGCCTTCCAAGATGAAAGTGTCGTCACCCTCGACCCGGAAAGTTCCCGAGAGCGGCACCAGGACCGCCTCGTCGGCTCCGGTCTGAAGGGTGCGGGTCTCGTCGCCGGAGAAGGACATGACGCGGAGACCGCAGTAATCCCATCCCGCCTGCGCAGGGTCGAGCGCCACCGGGTCGGCGCCGTCGGCGAGGGTTCCGGCGGGGCGGAACAGGTCGGCGCTCACTGTTCTCCCCGGACCACCGCCACCGCCCGATCGACCGCTGCGGCGACGTCACCGTCGGGGGGGTAGAGGAGACTGCGACCGGCGACCAGCCCTCGAGCCTGAGGCAGCGCCATTGCGCCCGCCCACCCGGCGAATAGCTGATCGGATCGCTTCACCCGGGTCGCCCCCGAGGAGCAGGCAGGGCAGGCTGGTCGCCGCCAGTACCCGCTCCATCTCCTCTGACGCCGGCAGCTTGAGCCAGGTGTAGGCCGAGACAGGACCGAGTCGCCGACGCCACGGCCACAGCCTCGACCAGCAGATCGGGGTCATCCACCACTCGGACCCTGCCATCCGGATCGCGCCGCGCCGGGAGCGGCTCGACCATGGCTATCAGGCTCCTCTCGGCCAGAGCGCCGACCGCCCGCGAGCAAGCAACCAGCGTTTCGTTGGTTCCCGGGTCCGAGTAGTCGATCCGGAGGAGCATCTTGCCGCCGTCGAGGCCCATGGCGGCGATGGTGGGAACGTCGTAGGCGGTGAACCGATCGTCCAACTCCCACGACGACCCTGTCAGCCCTCCCCGATTCATCGAACCGAACACCACGATGGCCGTCCAACTCTCCGAGCCGCAGCAGGTCCTCGAATATGTCGGGGGTGGCCAGCAACCCGTCGACGCCGCGGCGTCGCAGTGCCACGACGATGCGCTCGAGCAATTGGCGGCGGTCAGCCATTGCCCAAGGCTCGTCACCCACACCAAGGATGCGGCGCGCCGGATGGTCGGCGGCGATGATCACGAGGCGCCCGTCATCGCCGAGAAGCGGCCGCCGCTCCCGCTGCGACGCAAGGTCCAATAGCTCGCTCGGGGTGCAGGGCCCGGTCGTCGAGCAGCCAACTCCACCGCTCGTCGTCGATCAGCAAGGAGCACCGGCACCAGGCACAATCAGGAGATGCGCCGGCAGGTGACAGTGGTGGTGGCAGCGGCCTCTCTGGCCGTGGCCGGGCTTGGCGCTGCCGCCCGACCACCCGAACTGCTGGTGACACCGACCACACCCGATGACGTTGCGGTGCTCGCTGCGGCCACGTTCGACCGGTTCATCGATGCGGCGCCCGCCACGAGGAAATGCATCGGGACCGTCCGCTTGGCGGCCGCATGGAGTCACGGTGACCGCGGCAGCTACGACGCCGACACGTCCACCATCACCCTCCGCATCCCAGGCTCTGCACCCCGGCTGGCGTCGACGCTGGTGCACGAGCTCTCCCACCATGTGGACATCGCCTGCCTCCCCGCCGAGGTCCGTGGCTCGTTCCTCACGGCGCAGCGGCTGACCGGCGACACCCCATGGGGCGAGGGCGCATCGTGGGCGGAGGTCCCGGCGGAGCAATTCGCCGAGGCGATGGTCGAGGTCGTGTTGGGACGCCGAACTCCGACGCTGGGGGTGAGGATCGACCCGGTGGCGGTCGAACTCGTCGGGCACTGGGCGCGGGGTGGGTGACTCAGTCACCAAGCAACTCCATCACCTCGTGCTTCGTCTGGGCATGGCATCGGCACAGGCAAGGCGGGCGGCGACGTAGGCACCGGCGGCGTTGGCGAAGCGGACGGTCTTGGTCGCATCCCACCCCTGGAGCAAACCGTGACATAGGGCGGCGCCAAAGGCATCGCCGGCCCCAAGCCCGTTGACCACCGTCACCTCGACCGGTCCGACCCTGCTCCGGCCGCCGTCCCAGGCGACCAGCACTCCCAGCGGGGCCCAGCTTGACGACGGCCAGTTCGAGACCGAGGTCGAGCAGTCGATCTGCCAATTCATCTGGCTCGCCTTGGCCCACGGCGACGGCGCACTCCTCGAGGTTGCCCACGGCAACCGTGGCGTGCGCCAGAGCCTCTCGTTGCCAATGTCCGGCCTCCTCTGGCTCGTTCCAGAACATGGACCGGTAGTCGAGGTCGTGGACGGTTGGCGGCTTCCTGCCTCTCTCGATGAGCGCGGCAAGCGTGGCGTCCCGGCTCGGTTGTGCAGACAGCCCCGTGCCCGTCGTCCAGAAGACCCGGCTCGCCCTCACCGCATCGAAGTCGATCTCCTCTGCGGTGATCGTCATGTCCGGTGCCGTCGGCTCGCGGTAGAACAGAAGCGGGAAGTGGTCGGGTGGAAAGAGCTCACAGAAGACCACCGGGGTGCGCAGGGTCGGGTGGGTCCCGACGAATCGGTCGTCCACGCCGAAACCCTCGCAGCGCCTGGCGCACGTAGTCCCCGAAGCCGTCGTCGCCAACCTTGGTGATCACCGCCGCCCGGTGGCCGTAGCGCGCCGCACCAACGGCGCACGTTGGTGGCCGTTCCTCCCAGCGACTTTGCAAAGGAGGCGACTGTCGGCGAGCGGCACCCCCGACTGCTCGGGGTAGAGGTCCACGCCCACCCGTCCCATCGTCAGGACGTCGAAGGGGATCATTCGCCCGCTGGGCTGTCCTCCGGTGCGCCCGATGCCTCGCTCTCCTCGGCTTCGGCGTGGAACGTGGCGGCAGCCTCCCGCAGTTCGTCTGCGCCCTCGCCACCCTGGCGGGAAGCCGACTCGAGCTCGTGGGAGAGCACCTCGAGGTCGGCACCACCGGCCATCATCTGGACCAACTGCTCGAGAGCGATGTCCGCCTTTGCGTAGTCCCCGAAGACCTGGCCGCGCCGCAGGATGACGAAATGGTCTCCGACCGGATAGGCGTGATGGGGGTTGTGCGTGATGAAGATCACTCCGATGCCGCGCTGCTTGGCCTGCACTATGTAGCGCAGCACCACTCCCGCCTGCTTCACCCCCAGGGCCGCTGTCGGCTCGTCGAGGATCAGCACCTTGGCACCGAAGTAGACGGCGCGGGCGATGGCGACCGATTGGCGCTCACCACCGGAGAGCGTGCCCACCGGCTGGTCGGGATCGCGGATGTCGATCCCCATCTTCGACATCTCCTCGCGGGTGGTCCGCTTGGCGAAATCGATGTCGTAACGACGGAACGGGCCCCAGCCCGCGTGTGGGCTCCGAGCCCAGGAAGAAGTTCCGCCAGATGCTCATCAAGGGGATCATCGCCAGGTCCTGGTAGACGGTTGCGATCCCCTTCTCCAACGCATCGCGGGGTGAGGAGAACTCGACCTCCTCACCCTCGAATCGGTACACGCCCTCGTCGGCCTTGTGCACGCCGGACAGCGTCTTGATCAGCGTGGACTTGCCCGCCCCGTTGTCGCCGAGGAGGCATGTCACCTCGCCGGCACGGACGAAGACAGAGATGTCCTGGAGGGCGATGACGTTTCCGAAGTACTTCGAGATGTGCTCCACCTCGAGGAGAGGGGAGCCATTGGAGTGTTCCGCTTCGGCGGTCAGTGTCGCCGTCATCGCTTTGCCGCCCTTCCCCTGATCCAGTTGTTGAAGAGCACCGCTGCCACCAGCACGCCGCCCAACACCACCTGGAACCAGTCGGCATCGACGCCGGTGAGCCTGATCCCCTGGTCGATCATGGCGAAGGTGAGCGCACCGAGCGAGGCGCCAACCGCAGATCCATAGCCGCCGGTGAGCAGGTTTCCCCCGACCACCGCGGCGATGATGGCCCGGAACTCGAGTTGGGTCCCTCTGAGGGTGTCCGCCCCGGTGAACTGGACCACCTGGAGCAACGCCACCAGGAAGGCAGCCAGAGCCGTTGTCATGAACAGGGCCACCTTGAGTCTGGTGACCGGGACGCCGACGTTGCGGGCTGCGTTGGCATCGCCCCCGGCTCCGAAGATCCAGTTGCCCTGGCGTGTCCGGAGCAGCACCCAGGTGGCGAGGATCGTGAGCAGGATCCACCACAGGATGGTGATGCTGAAGCGTGCCCCGCCGAAGGTGAGTTGACCGGCGAGGAGCGGCCGCGCCGACTCGTACCCGGCCACCTGGTCGAGATCGCCCAACTGGGTCCTGTTGGTCAAGCGACCGCGTGAGGGCGATGGTCAGGCCGCGGAATATGAAGAGCGAACCGAGGGTGATGATGAAGGAGGGGAGCTTGGTGCTCATCACCAATGCCCCGTTGAAGGCGCCGATCAGCAGCGAGAGCACCAGTGCCACCGCCACGGCGGGCCAGAACGACCAGCCGAAGCCGCCGCCCGCCTCCGCGGTGACCAGCACCATGATCGTCATCCCGGCGAATCCCACGATCGATCCGATCGAGAGGTCGAACTCGCCGGCGATCATCAACAGAGCGACGGCCACGGCGAGGATCCCGAGAGGCGCCGCCGTGTTGAGGACGGCGGCGGTGGCCTGCCAACTCACGAAGTTGTTGTCGAACGCCACCACGGCGAGGAAGACGTAGACGAGGACCACCGCCACGATCGCCCCGACCTCGGGGCGGGCGAGGAGCCGGCTGAACAACCCGACCTGGCGAACCCGTTCGTCCGCCGGGGGCGCCACAGGTGGTGGCGCGGTGTCTGCGGTCACGCTATGCCTCCTCTCCGCACCTCACTCGAATCTATCGGAGGTGGCCCGCCCCCTGGCGGGCCACCATCCGATCTCAGCGGAGCCCGGCCTCCGAGAAGCTGACGACGTCGGCCGCGTTGTCCGCCGTGACCAACTGCGGTCCGGTGAGGATCACCGCTCGACGCTTCCCAGCGGGATCGCACCGGTTTCCAGGTACTGGGTGAGCAGCACGATCGGCAGGTACCCCTGGAGGTACTGCGCCTGGTCGATGGCGAACGCCATGTCACCGTCGGTGATCGCCTGGAGCACCTCTGGAGAGAGGTCGAAGGTGGCGAACGTGATCGTTCCCAGCGACCCGGCCTCGTCGAGCGCCGCCAACGTCGGGATGGCACCGGTCGGGCCGAGGGTGAGGATGCCGTTGGCATCGGCGTTGGCCTGGAGGGCCGAGGCCACCGACTGCTGAGCGCCGGTCGGATCGTTCAGATCGACCGGGATCACCTCGACCGTTCCGCCCAATCCCTCGTCGAACCCCTCGCAGCGGAGGTCGAGGGCGACGTTGCCCACCTCTTGGTTGATGCAGAGGGCGTTGGTGACTCCCGCTTCGGCGAATGCCAGTCCGGCGATGAGCCCCGCCTCGCGCTCGGTCTGTCCGACATGCGCCAGCACTCCGAGGTCGGCGAAGACGTCGCTTCCAGAGTTCATCGAGATCACCGGGATGCCGGCGTCGACCGCCGCCTGGATCGAGGGCCCGAGTGCGTCGGCATCGGGGATCGACACGACCAGGCCGTCTGGCTGACCGGCGACTGCGGTGTCGATGATCTGGCTCATGGCGACCATGTCGAAGGTGCCCGGCGCCTGGTAGTTGGCCGTCACGCCCATGTCCTCGGCCGCGGCAGCCACTCCGTTGGCCGCCACCGACCAGAAGGGGTCGGAGGCCTGACCGTGTGTGACCACCTCGAAGGTGTAGTCGCGCTGGGTCACCCCACCGCCTGCCTCGGTGCTCCCGGTGCCGGCGGCGGTCGTGTCGGTCCCGCCGACGGCGGTCGTGTCGGTTCCGCCGTCACCGGCCGTGGTAGCGGTGCCGCCGTCCCCACCGCACGCAGCGAGCACCACCAAGATCACACCTGTCAACGCGAGCCATGACTTTCGTGTCACATCCTCCTCCTTCTGCTTCACACGGGTCTGTTGGGACCCCTTGTCGCGCCCGGTCATCCGGGCGACACCGTTGTCGAGAACTGGTCCTCCAGCCACCGCATACTCTCGGAAGCATCCGCCACCGGTCCGCTGCCCGGCTCTGGTTCGGCTCTGACTACTACATCCTGCTCCAGGACGTACCAGCCGTCGTACCCGGCTTCCTCGAGGGCGGTGATCACAGTGACCAGGTCCACATCGCCCCCGCCCAGGGGGCGGTAGAGGCCATCGGACACGGCACGGTGGTAGCTCGACTCGCCCCGCCGGACCTGCGTCCGCCATGGCGGCATCGACGTCCTTGAGATGGACGTGGGCGACGCGGTCCCTGTACTCGAGTGCGATCTTCACCGGGTCGCCACCACCGGCGAGCACGTGGCCGGTGTCGAGGCACAACGGCACCGTCGACTCTGCCAGCGCCCTCTCGATCTGTTCTGGCGATTCGACCACCGTCCCCAAGTGGGGATGGAGCGATACGGCGAGGCCGTGCCTGCCGCAGACCTCGGTCGCCTCCTCCAACGCAATGCCGAGATGGCGCCACTCGTCGTCGTCCAACTCGTCCGATGTCTCGTAGGAATCGTCGCTACCCGAGGCGGCGAGTACCGCGGCATCGGCACCGGCTTCGGCCATCGAGATGACGGCTGCCTCCAGAGCGGCGAGCTCTTCCTGCCAGCGATCGGGGCGATGCAGCACCACCGGCACGAAGCCGCCAACCAGTCGGAGTCCGTGGCGGCGGAGTACCTCCTGCAGGGCAGAGGGATCATTCGGGAGGAAACCCGCCGGTCCCAACTCGGTGGCCCGCATTCCGATCGACGCCATCTCGGACAGCACGCGGTCGGGCTCCATCCGGTGACCCCAAGCAGGCACCTCGCACACGCCCCACGTAATCGGGGCGCCGGCGACGCGATCGAGGAGATCGGTCATGTCGAGGTCTCCACCGGAGTGGCCGCGCTGCCGGTCAAGAGACCTCCTCGAGCCGTACCGGGCGGTGCTCGGCGCGAGACAGATCGCAGGCCACGGCCACACGGAGTGCCTCGAGGGCGTCTTCCGGCGTGCACGGGTTCTGCCGACGCCCCGCGGCCACCTCGAGAAAAGCAGCAAGCTCAGCCCTGTAGGCCGGCTCGAAACGCTGTTGGAAATTCGACCATGCCTCTGCCGGTGGCGGTGGCATCCCCGGCTCGACCGAGCGCAGTGGCATCCGCTCGTCCCAGCCGACCGCAATCGCGTCCTCGGATCCGATCAACTCCATGCGGATGTCGTAGCCACGCGGGTCGTGACGGTTGACCGAGAGCACGCCGAGCGCCCCACCGCGGCAGACGTACCGTCGCCACCGCGGTGTCCACGTCGTCGTAGGAGGCGAACACCGGGAACCCGATGACCGAGCCGTCGGCGTACACCTCCTCCACTTCGCGACCGGTGACAAAGCGGAGGGCGTCGAAGTCATGGACGCTGAAGTCGCGGAAGATGCCGCCTGACTGTGGGATGTACGACTCGTGTGGCGGGGCCGGGTCGTGACCCGCCATCCGCACCAGGTAGAGGTTGCCGAGCCCGCCACCGAGCACAAGCTCGGACGCCGCCCGAAAGCCCGGGTCGAATCGCCGCTGGAACCCCATCTGGAGTGTGATCCCGGAGCGCCGCACGTGCTCCACGACCGAGCGCGTCGATTCGAGGTCGAGCGAGATCGGCTTCTCGCAGAAGGTGGGAAGCCCGGCATCGACGCTGGCATGGATCAACTCGGCGTGGGTGTCGGTGGAACTTGCGATCACCACCGCGCCCACTTTCCCAAGCAGGTCGTCCACCGAGCTTGCCTCTTCGTAGCCCCGCTCGGCGGCGAGGGACGCGGCGCGTTCCGCATCGACATCGGCGATCACGACCCGGTCGACCGAGGGGAGCGTGGCGAGAGTGGCGGCATGGAACGCTCCGATGCGGCCCACCCCGATCACACCTATGTCCATGGACTGCCTCGCTTGCACCCAGGATTGGAACGTTCCAACGAGCGCCGGTACCATAGGGTGCCGGGCGCGACGCTGTCAAGAGGGTCAACGCGCCGGTTACAGGTCGAGGAGGTCGTCGATGGAGACCGTGCGGCTCACCACAGCCCAGGCCATCGTCCGCTACCTGATTGCCCAGCGGGTGGAGGACGGGAGCGCCGATCTTCCGCTGTTCGCCGGCGTCTTCGCCATCTTCGGCCACGGGAACGTCACCTGCCTGGGCGAGGCGCTGGAGAAGGAGAAAGACCGGCTCCCTACGTGGCGCGGGCAGAACGAGCAGACCATGGCGATGGCTGCGGTGGCTTTCGCCAAGGCGCGTCGACGGCGTCAGATGATGGTGGCCACGTCTTCGATCGGGCCAGGTGCCGCCAACATGGTGACGGCGGCCGGCATCGCCATGGCCAACCGACTCCCGTTGTTGCTCCTCTCGGGCGACACGTTCGCCAACCGGCTCCCCGACCCGGTGCTCCAACAGGTGGAGCATTTCGGCGATCCGACCCTGACCGTCAACGACGCCTTCAAGGCGGTCTGCCGCTATCTGGGACCGCATCACCCACCCGGCACAGATCATCAACAGCTTGCCCCGGGCCGTCGCCACCATGCTCGATCCCGGCGGTGTGCGGTCCTGCGTTTCTCGGGTTGGCCCAGGACGTCCAGGCCGAGGCCTTCGACTATCCCGTCGAGTTCTTCACCGAACGGGTCCATCGGGTTCGGCGACCCGGTCCCGACCCATCCGAGTTGGAGGCTGCTGCAGCCCTGCTCCGTTCGGCCAACCGCCCGCTGGTGATCGCAGGCGGTGGTGTGCACTACAGCGACGCGGTGGAATCGCTGCGTCGCCTCGCCGAGCAATGCCGGCTTGCCCGTGGTGGAAACGGTCGCCGGCAAGTCGACGCTGCGATGGGATCACCCCAATTTCGCCGGCCCCATCGGGGTGACCGGGAGCACGTCCGCCAACGAGTTGGCGGCCGAGGCCGATGTCGTCCTGGCTGTGGGAACCAGGCTCCAGGACTTCACCACGGGTTCATGGTCGGTCTTCCGAAACCCGGATATCCGTTTGGTGATGCTCAACGCCGCCGTCCACGATGCCGCCAAGCACATGGCACATCCGTTGGTCGCCGACGCCCGCCGCGGGCTCGATGCTCTGGTGGAGGCGCTGGGCGAGCTGGCAGTCACCAGCGGCGTGGCTGACTCGAGGTCAGCAGCTCTACCAGTCGTGGAACTCCTACCTCGACGAGGCGGCGGCGCCGCCGGCTCCGGGCGAGGCCCCCTCGTACCAGGCCGTCATCAGGGTGGTCAACGACCACGTCACGGCGCAGGACTACGTGGTGGCTGCGGCCGGCGGCCTTCCCGGTGAGCTCAACAAGGGCTGGCGATCGGTGGGCGTCGGCACCTTCGATTGCGAGTACGGGTTCAGCTGCATGGGCTACGAGATCGGAGGCGCCTGGGGGGCGGCGATGGCACGGGGCACCGACGGAGTGGGCGATGAAGGCAGGGTCATCTCCTTCTGTGGCGATGGCTCCTACCTGATGGCCAACTCCGAGTTGTACAGCTCGGTGCTCTCCGGGCATCCCTTCGTCTTGGTTCTGTGCGACAACGGCGGTTACGCCGTCATCGATCGACTGCAGACCTTCAAGGGCGGCGCCTCGTTCAACAACATGCTCGAGGACACCCTCCACCACGATCTGGTGCGGGTCGATTTCGCCAAGCACGCCGAGGCACTCGGAGCCTGGGTTGAAGGCAGTCCCTTCGCTCGATGCTCTCCCCGATGCGCTGGCCCGCGCCAGGAAGGCGGACCGGACCGCAGTGCTGGTGATCGCCACCGATCCCCACCAATGGACCGGGGGAGACGCCTGGTGGGATGTCGGCGTGCCCGAGGTCAGCGATCGTGAGCAGGTGCTCGTCGCACGGGGCGAGCACGAGGCGGAGCGCAAGCACCAACGCATCGGGGTGTGACCGCAGGGGCGGACGACTGCCCGCTCTGTGCGCCGTAGCTGTTGGAACGTTCCAACGTGATGCGACTAGGATCGAGGGGTGGCGTCGAGCCATCCAACAATCATCGACGTCGCCCGTCGCGCCGGCGTGTCGAAGTCACTCGTCTCGATGGTCATGCGCGGTGCCTCGAACGTCGGCGCCGAGCGGAGAGCGAGAGTGCTCGCCGCGGCGGAGGAACTCGGCTACCGCCCGAACGCGGTGGCTCGGAGCTTGGTCCAGCAGCGCACCAACCTGGTGGGGATCCTCCTCTCCGACCTTCACAACCCCTACTTCACCGAGGTGGTGGAGGGGATCGAGGAGTCGGCTTCCGCCGCCGAGTACCGGGCGCTCATCACCAGCGGGAGCCGTGAGCAGGCTCGAGAAGCGCGGGCGCTGGACACTCTCCTCCAACTCAGGGTCGACGGGCTCATCCTCGCCGGCACCGTGCTCGACTCGAGGTCGATCAGGAACGCCGCACGCACCTGCCCGGTCGTCCTGGTTGCCCGCGCCACAAGGGCGGCCGGGGTCGACAGCGTCGTCAACGATGACCGCGCCGGCGCGGCGATGGCGGTCGATCATCTGCACGTCGCTCGGGCACACCCACATCGCCCATATCGACGGTGGGGCCGGCGCCGGTGCGGCGAGCAGGCGATCCGGGTTCCTCGCCGCGATGCGCCGCCATGGGTTGGAGCGCACTGCCCAAGTGGTGCCGGGAGACTTCACCGAGGCCGGAGGGGCAGCCGGGGTCGACGCGGTCCTCGCCGCGGGCGAACTTCCCACGTGCGGTGTTCGTCTCCAACGACCTCGCCGCCATCGGGGCCCTCCACGCTCTCGAGCACGCCGGCCTCGCCGTTCCCGAGGACATATCGCTCGTCGGGTACGACAACACGGCTCTCGCCGCGTTGGGCCACATCGGTCTGACCACCATCGACCAACCGAGACACGAGATGGGGAGAACGGGAGTCGAGCTCCTGCTGGAGCGGGTCGAATCGGGACGCACCGCCCCGCGCCACCTCGTGATCGCCCCCCGGTCTGGTGGTCCGCCGCACCACCGCACCCCCTCGAACCTGAGCCCCGTCAACCCGGGTCGTTCCGTGGGCACGAACCGTGCGCTGGTGCGACGCTGCCAACCCTGGGTTCGATGAAGTGGTGCTCCGTTACTGTGGATGGCCCGACCTGAGGAGCCCGCATGAGCAGCTTGCCGGACCGGCCCAACACGGCCCTCCTCGTGATCGACGTGCAGAAGGGCGTCGTCGCCGACGCTCACCAGCGCGACGAGGTGATCGGCAACATCAGTGACGTCGTCGACAAGGCTCGGGCGGCGGACGTCCCGGTCATCTGGGTCCAGCACTCCTCCGACAACCTGCCCCGGGACAGCGACGAATGGCAGTACGTCGACGAACTCCAGCGGACCGAGGTCGGAGCCGGTGGTCCACAAGCGCTACGCCGACTCGTTCGAGGACACCGACCTCGAGTCGGAGTTGGCGTCGAGGGAAGTCGGCCGCCTCGTCGTCACCGGCGCCCAGACCGACGAGTGCGTCCGCTCGACACTGCACGGCGCCGTCACCCGCGGCTACGACACGATCCTCGTCGGCGACGCCCACACGACAGAGGACCTCTCCGAGTGGGGTGCCCCCACGCCCGGACAAGGTGATCTCGCACACCAACATGTACTGGTCGGGGCACTCGGCGCCCGGTAGGACGGCGGCGGTCGTGGACACCGCCGACCTCTGCTTCGATTCCTGAAGGCGGTCACCTAGAAGCGTCGTCGCGCGGAGCTTGGCGCCCGAGGTCCGCGCCGTCACCCGTCAAGCTCGGTAGAGTCGGTCGCCGGCGGGCGGGTGAGGGTTAGAGCACGGTGGTGGGCCGTTGAGACGGCTTCTCAGGACGCTCCTTGTCGTGGCGCTCGTCGTCTTCGTCGTCTATGCGGCGGCGGGGTGGTATTTCTCCGAGGAGTTGCGGCGCGATGCCCTGGAGACGGCACCCTCGGAAGACGAGCCGACCGTCGAGGTCATCGGGATGGACGGGGGTCAGATCACCCTGGCACAGGGCGATCCCGAGGACGATGAGTTGACCGCCCCCGGGACCTTCGGGCTCTCGTGGGACGGCGGCTACGGGCGAGTCACCGGGATCCTCGAGGAGGAGGACGATGAAGTGGTCCGCCGCTTCACCGCGGTCGAGCGGGGCCGTCCCGAGACCGGGACTCTCACCGATGTCGACCCGACCACCTTCCCCGGCAACCCGTTGCGGGCACTCGGGATCCCCTTCGAGGAGGTCACATACGAGACACCGATCGGGCCGATGGACGCCTGGTTGGTGCCAGGGACGGGACGCACATGGATGGTGATGGTCCACGGAAAGGGAGCGTCCCGATCGGAAGGCATGCGGATGCTGTCCGCCACAACCGACCTCGGCTGGCCCACCATGATGATCACCTACCGCAACGATCCGGGCCAGCCTCCCGACCCGAGCGGTTGGTACCGGTATGGCGAGACCGAGTGGCAGGACCTCGAGGGCGCAGTGCGATTCGCCGTCGACGAGGGCGCGCAACGGGTGGTTCTCGTCGGGTTGTCAACCGGTGCCGCCGTCTCGCTCTCGTTCCTATACGAGTCGGAACTGGCCGACCGGGTGGTCGGGGCGGTGTTCGACGCTCCCAACATCGACTTCCTCCAGACCATCGAGTACGGGGCCTCGCAACGGAACCTCCCGATCCCGTTCATCGATATCGGTTTGCCCGATTCGCTCACCGCGGTTGCCACCTGGATCTCGGCGTGGCGATTCGATCTCGATTGGGAGGCTCTCGATTACATCGCTCGCGCCGACGAGCTCGATGTTCCCGTCCTCGTGTTCCATGGGGACGCCGACACCACGGTCCCGGTCGAGCAGAGCCAGGAGTTCGCCGAGGCGCGGCCCGATCTCGTCCGGCTGGTCGTGGTTGAGCGGGCAGGGCACGTCCAATCGTGGAACGCCATCCCGCAGCGATACGGTGAAACGGTGAACCGCTTCCTCCGGGGACTGCGGCGGGGCTAGGGGGAACCGAGGGAGGCCACGAGTTCGGGGAGCACCTCTCCAGCCTTGCCCTCGATCCTCACGGTCGCCATCCCATCCCAATCGGTCGGGCCGAGGTTGAGGATGACCAGCGGGGCTCCGCGCCCGGTGGGTGCGATGGCAAAGTCCGCCGCCGGGTACACCGAGAGCGTGCTCCCCACGACCAGGACTGCGTCAGCCGAATCGGACATGCGCTCGGCCGCCTCCAATGCGGCGGCGGGGAGCAACTCGCCGAACATCACCGTCGTCGTCTTCACCAGTCCGCCGCAATCGACGCAGTGGGGGTCGTCATCGCCCTCGCCCACCCGCGCCAGGATCTCTGCCACCGTCCAGGATTCCCCGCAGCCGAGACAGCGCGCCCGTTGCGCGTTCCCATGGAGTTCTGCCACCTCGTCGTCGGGGAGCCCGGCCGCTTGGTGGAGGCCATCGATGTTCTGGGTGATGCAGCCCGCCCACCGCCCGCGCCGCCAGAGGTCCACCACCGCCCGGTGTGCCCGGTTGGGCTCGATCCCTTCCGTTCCCAACTCGCGTCCGTCGAGGTGGAGCCTCCACCCCTGACGGCGGACCTCCGCGTCGGCCATCCACCGCCCGATGGTGAACAAGTCAGGATCGACCCGCTTCCACAAGCCGTTGGGCCCTCTGAAGTCGGGAATTCCCGACTCGGTCGATATGCCCGCCCCGGTGAAGACGAGGATCCTCTCGGCATCGGAGAGCACCTCTACGGCGTCGGCGAGAAAGCTCACGGGCGACACCGTAACCAGTGGGAATTGCGACTCCTTGGTCAGAGCAACCGCAACTGCTCTGGTCGCCACGCCTTGGGCCGGGTGGGCCGGGGGCGCCATCGCTCGGTGCCTCCGGCTTGGCGAACCAGGTCGGCGACGGCTTCCGCCAGGCGGTCCCGGTCTGCTTGCGGTGGATAGGCGCGGCGGTACATCTCCCGGTGCATGGGGACGAGCTCCGGCCGCGCCTCTTCCAGCCAATCCATGTAGAGCTCTCTGACCCCCGGTCGAAGGTGGAGCAGGATGGGCGTGACGTAGCTGGCCCCGGCTTCGACACAGGCGGCGACGACCTGGCGCACCTGATCGGGGTCGTCGGACAACCCCGGCAGGATCGGTGCCACCAGGACTCCGGACCTGATCCCGGCTGCGGTGAGCTTGGCGACGGCGTCCACCCGCTTCCTCGGGTGCGGCGTTCCAGGTTCGGTCGCCTTCCACACCGACTCGTCGAGCGTTCCGATGGAGAAGTCGACCTTGACGTCGGCGCCCGCTGCCGCGTCGACCAGAACATCGAGATCCCTCAAGACGAGCGGGGACTTGGTGAGGATCGAAAACGGGTTCTCCCGCTCCGCCAGCACCTCGATGATCCCGCGGGTGAGCCGGTACTTTCCCTCGGCAGCCTGATAGGGGTCGGTGTTGGTTCCCATCGCGATGGGATCTCCCCGCCAGCGATGGGGTGCGGTCTCCGCCCTCGCCAACTCGACGGCATTGGTCTTGACGACGATCTTGGTCTCGAAGTCCTTTCCTGGATCCAGGTCGAGATAGCGGTGGGTGGGCCTCGCGAAGCAGTTGTGGCTGACCACACCATCGGCGATGAAGTCACCGGTACCCGTTGTGATGTCGTACATGGGCATCTCGAATCCGAGAGGCTTGATCTCGACGACTCTCCGCTCGGAACGAGTCATCACTGCCGCGTACTCGGCGGGCCGTTCGCTCCTAATCGCACCATCGACTGGCTTCGGAGAGGAGAGAACGCCCATCTTGTCGTCGATCGATTCCTTGGGAGTGTCCGAGAGATCACCAACACCAAGCAGGGAGTCATCAGTAGTCAGATGCGGTCGACGAGCACGTCCTTGCTCGGCGCCCGTGACGTGCTTCCAGCCGCGTTCGGTGAGGAACCGGTGATCCCCACTGGCGACCAACTCGGTGCCGTCCTCGAGAAGAACTGCGTAGGCAGCCTTGAAACTGGACCAGTGATCGAGCACGACGGTAGGGACATAGCGGCGGTATTGACCTCGACGGGTGGTGCCATACACGACGTCCCCGGGGTGCAGCGCCGAGATCGGTCTTGTGCGCCCATCCCCCATCAGCACCGGCGTGTCCCCGGCGAGGCAGTAGACACAGGCATGACTGCATCCTCTGTAGGCGTTGATCGTCCACCGGAATGGCATTCGGGACGAGGCGGGGACCTCGTTGATTATCCGCTTCGACTCGACCTCGAGGAACTCGAGGCCGCGGTACTCGCCCCGGCCGACGACGCGGTTGCTCTCGAAGAGCACCGGGTCGCCCTGCTGGCGTTGCCTCCATCGGAGGTCTCCCATAGGGGAATCGTAGCGAACATGTGTTCGATGCGATGACGTGGGAGACTCTGAGCCAGCCGACCCCGGGAGGTCTTGTCGTGTGGAGGACCGCGCTCACCATCTTCGGCGCCATGTTCCTGGCCGAGCTGGGGGACAAGACCCAGCTAGCGGTGATCGCTTTCTCGGCCGACAACGACCCTTGGGTGGTGTTCTTCTCGGCTTCTTTGGCGCTGGTGGCGTCGACCGCGCTGGCGGCCCTGTTCGGACAGGCGCTGTTGCGGATCGTCCCCGTCGAGTGGCTCCGGCTGGGCGCCGGGGTGCTCTTCCTGGTCGTCGGAGTCATCGTGCTCATCGACGCCGTCCCCGCGGTGATCAGGAGGTGAGCAAGCCTTTCGCGCCCTCCAACTCGGGGAGCGGAACCCACAGCCGGGCCTGTTCGGCGAGGTCGGCCGCCGGCGGCAGTTCTCTGCCCGACGGCAGCGATGCAAGCGTCTCGAGGACTACCCATGGGATGAGGTCGCCTGTCAGCACCCGGCTCGACGACAACGAACGGACCAGCCCCAGATACCAATGGATCTCGGGATCTGGTAGGTCTCGAGCGACCAGGTAGTAGTCGGGGAGCGATCCGCCGGCGGTGCCGATCGCGACCTCGAGATCGTTTTCCTCCCCTCGGAGCCGGCGCGCCCATTGGGCAATCACCGCCCCCATGGGGTCGGCGTCCACCAGGGTGTAGACCGAGCCGTGCCGCCTCGCTCTCGACCAGGTCTGCGCCAGCACCGATGCCGCCTCGAGCGGCCCATCGGGTATCTCACCCGCCAATTCGACCGTGACATTGGCGGCAAGCTCGGCGGAGGCGGCGATCACCGCACCCGCATTGGGCCCAACCACCGCCACCAAGGTCGTCATCGCCGGCATGACCGCATCATCATTGCGTCCTCTCGGTCATAGACTCACCCTGCAGATGTCAACCCGCATGTGGCGTGAGGCGGTGGTAGGGATCCCGCGGGTCGACCATGCCGAGTGGGACCGACTCGACCCGGTGAGCCGGTGGCTCATCGCCAGCAGGGCCGCCGTGCTGGTCATGACCCTCATCTCGGCGGCCATCGCCGGGATCCTGGCCTGGCAGGCCGACCTGTTCGACCCCATCTCGTTCGTGCTGCTGACCGTCGGGTTGTTGACGGCCCACGCCGCAAACAATCTGCTCAACGATCTCACCGACTACTGGACCGGCACGGACCGCCACAACTCTTTCCGCACCCAATACGGTTCACAGCCCCTGGAGAGCGGGCTGATGACGGTGCGCCAGAGCATCGCGTACGCGGCGCTGACCGGATTGGTCGGCCTTGCCATTGGGGTTTGGTTCATCGTTCAGCAAGGACCTCTTGTGGCGTTGCTGCTCGGTCTCGGGTCGTTTTTCGTCATCGCCTACACCTGGCCGCTCAAGCACATTGGCCTGGGCGAACCGTCCGTCCTCATCGTGTGGGGTCCGCTCATGGTCGGCGGTGGGTACTTCGTCATCACCGGGTCGTGGTCGTGGGACGTCGTCGTTGCCTCGCTCCCATATGCGCTCGGAGTCACGGCGGTCCTCTTTGGCAAGCACATCGACAAGATCCCCAACGACGCGGAGCGAGGCATCCACACCCTCCCCGTGATCATGGGCGAGACCGCCTCACGCTGGACGGTGCTGGCGATGATCACCGCCCAGTACGTACTCGCCATCTACCTCGTAGCCACCGGGTTTCTTCCCTGGCCGGTGCTGGCGGTGCTCGGGGCGACGCCCCTGCTGCGATATGTCTGGCCGGTCTTCACCAACCCGAAGCCGGCGGCGCCCCCGCCCGATTACCCGAAAGGCGCCTGGCCGCTCTGGTATGTCAGCATCGCCTTCGTCCACAACCGCCGATTTGGTGTCCTATATGTTCTCGGACTGGTCGCCGGTGCCATCTTCTTCTGACAAGCGCTCCTCGGTAGAGCGCCAGATCCAGGATGCGATCGAGCGCGGCGAGTTCGACCAATTGGCGGGGATGGGGCAGCCCATTCCGGGGATCGATGGTGACGACCAGCCCGATTGGTGGGCCCGCAAGAAGATCGAGGCGGAACGGGCCCTTCAGACCGCGATCGATGCAGCCGCCACCGTGCAGCGGGCGATACCGGGCATATGGGCTCTCGAAGACGCCGCCGAGGTGACCGACGAGGTCAATCGGCTCAACCGGCTGGTGACGCGGGCCTGCGCCGAGGTCCCCGACAGCCAGCGACCCGAGTTGCTCGACCTGGGGATGGTCCTCGAGGAATGGAGGCGGATGCACCGGGTTCGCAGCGGTCTCGGTCTCGGCTCCTGGCGGTGGGTAACCAGACGAAGCGCAGCGTTGGGCCGAACGGCCCATACCGCTAGCTGGAATTCCCCCTTAATGTGAGCTCTGTGAGCCGGCGAGTGCGGGGTGAGCGGGGAGCTGGTCTTCCCGAGTACGTGATTCTTGTCGTGGTCGTGGCACTGGCAGCGGTGTTCGCTGTCTCGTTGCTGGGTGAGTCCACGTCCGGGCTGTTCGAACGCGGTTCGTCGGCGGTGAGCAACGAAGCCCCACCGCCCGATGGTGGAGGCGGGGGAAACACCGGGGGCGGCGGTGGCGGAAATGGTGGTGGGGGCGTCGGACCTGGCGAGCTCAACCCTCCCACGACCGTGGCCTGCGACCCGATCACCCAGCCGGCCTGCCCTTAGCGACCTAGCGCCGGTTGCGGCTGCCAGCATGGCGCCTTGACCGATCACCTCTCCGATTCGCGCCTCGCCGCGATGGCCGCAAGGGCGATCCTCGGTGGACTCGATCAGTACGCCGATCGCTTTCGAATCATCACCCGCCGGGCACGTATCCGCTTCGACGAGCGCGACTGGCGGGGCATGCAATCAGATGCTGCCGACCGGCTCGATCTCTACAGCCGTGTCGTTTCCTCGGTGGTCACCGACCTCCGCCACCTCCTCGTCGTCAGGGCCGAGGACCGCGCGCTGTGGGCCGCGATGAAGGCGGTGTACTCCGGGCTGATCGAAGGCCGTGACGATTGGGATCAGGCCGAGACCTTCTTCAACTCAGCCACCCGCAAGATCTTCTCCACGGTCGGTGTTGATCCGCGGATCGAGTTCGTCGACACCGACTTCGACACGCCGCCGACCCAGCCGCGGCACCCGCTCCACACCGCTTTCGGTCGGAGGTCGTCCACCACCGAGCTCGTCGAGGAGATCCTCGCATCACAGCCACTCGGTCTGTCCGACCCGGGGGCGGAAGCCATAGGGGTGGCGGCAAGAGTCGAAACGTACCTGCGGAGCATCGGCGCACTGCAAAGCGTGGAGAGGGCCGAGATGATCGACGCCATCTTCTACCGGGGCCAGAGCGCCTATTTGATAGGCCGGCTGTTCAGCGGCTCGCACCTGGTCCCGTTCGTGCTGGTGGTGCTCAACCCCCCCGAAGGACCGGTGGTCGACGCCGTGCTGCTGACCGAGAACCAGGTGAGCATTCTCTTCAGCTTCACGAGGGCCTACTTCCACGTTGACGTCGAGCGCCCCCACGACCTCGTCGATTTCCTTCGCACTCTCATGCCGCGCAAGCGTCTCGCCGAGCTCTACACGTCGCTCGGGTACCACAAGCACGGCAAGACCGTCCTCTACCGTGAGCTGATCCACCACCTCGCTCGGTCGGGGGAGATGTTTGAGCGGGCACGCGGTGCCGAGGGTCTGGTGATGACCGTCTTCACCATGCCCGGGTTCGACATCGTGTTCAAGGTGATCAACGACACCTTCCCGTCTCCAAAGATGACGACACCGGACCGGGTCCGCGGCCGCTATCGGCTCGTGTTCCGTCACGACCGGGTCGGCCGGCTGATCGATGCGCAGGAGTTCGAGCTTCTCGAGTTCGAACGGGACCGCTTCTCTCCCCAGTTGCTCGACAAGCTGGCGGCTGATTGCACGACCGCCGTGGCGATCGAATCAGACCGGGTGGTCATCCGGCACGCCTATGTAGAGCGGCGGGTGATCCCGCTCGACATCTATGTGCGCGAAGCCGACCCGGCGGGGGCGAGCGCGGCGATGCTCGACTACGGAACCTGCATCGAGGAGCTTGCCGCGGCGGGGATCTTTCCCGGGGACCTGCTGCTCAAGAACTTTGGTGTGACCAGACACGGCCGGGTGGTCTTCTACGACTATGACGAGCTCGCCCGGCTGGAGGACTGCCGTTTCAGGGCTCTCCCCGGGGCGCATTCAGATGAGGAGGAGATGGCGGCGGAGCCGTGGTTCGCCATCGGGCCGAACGACGTCTTCCCTGAGGAATTCCGGCGATTCGTAGGGATCGACGGCGCACCTCGTGCCCACTTCGAGGCCGCCAACGCCCACCTCTTTGATCCGGCGTGGTGGCGCTCGATGCAGGAACGTGTCAGAGACGGCGAGCTGATCCCGGTGTTCCCGTACGAGCAGTCGGCAAGGTTGGACAGAGAAGACGGCAGACGGCAGACGGCAGACGGCAGCAAGAGGGCGGATAGCGGATAGCGGTCAGATACCCGGCGCTGAGGCTCCCTCGGCCTACGTTTTTCGGGAGGCACGCCTCCGGCGGAAGGCGGCGACGTTCTCGCGGGTGCCGCAGGTGACGGAGCAGTGGCGGCGCGACCGGTTGCGCGAGGTGTCTACGTAGACGTCGGCGCAGGTCTCCGATGAGCAGACCCCGAGGCGGTCGATTCCGTACTCGCAGACCACCGTCGCCAGCCCCATCGCGGTGATGGCTCCGAGCCAGCGGCCCACTCCCTGTCTCGTGGATTCGAAGTGGAAGTGAGGATCGACTCCTGTGTGAGCGCTCACCCTGGGGACCGCCCCCGATGCCATCAGCTCGCGGTTGAGCTCATCGACGGCCCGCTCGACGTCGTCGGTCTCGAAGACACGCCGGATACCTCCCCGCAGCCTGCGCACCGCCGTCAGGTCGCGCTCGTTCAGGTCGACCCATTCCACCCGCCACTCCTTCGGAACATCGGCGAGGAATGATCGAAGCCCGTCGAGGTCGGCGAGCAGGTCCTCGCCCGTGATCGGATGGATCGTGTTGGCCAGCGCCACCGCCAGTCCCACGGGGGCGTCGGTGTAATGCGAGAAATCCATTTCGAGCCTTACGAATACGTGCTAAAGTGTAATGAGTCTAGAGCCGATTAACTGTTACGAACAAGCAATCGTCGAATGTCGAGATAGGGAGCATCACTGTGTGGCACGTCATGTCAGACCCCAAGTTCTATCAGCCCCGTGCTGACGAGCTGCGGCGTGAGGCCGGCCAGGTCCGTTTGCGACGAGCCCTGAAGAAGACTCTGAAGCATTCTCGTCCCGCCGAACCTCGCCGCGAAGACTGACCGGCGGCCCTAACCAGCAGCAGGGCCGCCCATAGCTGGCAGACTCGGGACTTCCTGAACAGGGGAGCCCCGAGTTGGCCGAATACCCGTCCGACTATGAGTTCGACATCGTCCTACGGGATGGTGCCGTGGCCCGTTTCCGCCCGCTCCGTCCGGACGATGCGCCACTGCTCCTCGCCCTCTTCGAACACACCGGCGCCCAGTCGCGTTACTACCGGTTCTTCCGCGCCAAGAACGAGCTGACCCCCGAGGAGCTCGAACACTTCACAACCGTCGACTACCGCGACCGTATGGCCTTTGGCGCCTTCGAGGACGGGGAGATGGTGGGCGTGGGGCGGTATGACCGAGAGGCGAACGAGCCCGAGGCTGCCGAAGTCGCCTTTCTGGTGGCCGACAACCACCAGGGTCGAGGCATCGGGACTGCCCTGCTCCAGATGCTGGGCGGCTATGGCCGGGCCCATGGCGTGACCGCCTTCCGGGCCTTCGTGCTCCCCGAGAACCTGCAGATGATGAGGGTGTTCCGCGCCTCGGGCTACGAGCTGAGCCGCACTCTGGAGGAGGGCGTCTACTCGCTGGACTTCCCCACCGCGGTCTCTGTCGGGAGCAGAGCGGCCGAAGAGGAGAGGGAGAAGCGGGCCGTGGCCGCCTCGATCCTCCCCATCTTCTACCCGCGCTCGATCGCCGTTATCGGGGCCAGCCGCACCCCGGGTTCGATCGGGGCGCGCCTGTTCTCCAACCTGGTGAGCTCGGGGTTCACCGGCGCGGTGTACCCGGTCAACCCAAAGGCGGGCGTGGTCCATTCGGTCCGCGCCTACCCGTCGATCCTCGACATCCCCGACCCCATCGATCTCGCCTTCATCGTGGTCCCCGCCCGTTTCGCTCTGGATGCGGTGAGGGAGTGCGCCGAGAAGCATGTCAAGGGTCTGGTCGTGATCACCGCCGGGTTTTCCGAGGTCCCCGGTGGGGAGGACCTCGAGCATCAACTCCTCGAGGTCGCCAGGTCGGCCGGGATGCGGATGGTCGGTCCCAATTGCATGGGGGTGCTCAACACCGACCCGGCGGTCCAGATGAACGGGACCTTTGCCCCGGTCTACCCGCCGCGGGGCAACGTCGCCATGTCGAGCCAGTCGGGGGCGTTGGGGATCGCCATCCTCGACTACGCCAGGCAGAACAACATCGGGATCTCCACCTTCATCTCGGTGGGCAACAAGGCCGACGTGTCGGGCAACGACCTGCTGCTCGCCTGGGAGGAGGATCCGGCCACCGACGTCATCGTCCTCTACCTCGAATCGTTCGGGAACCCGCGCCGCTTCGCCCGTCTCGCCCGGCGCGTCGCCCGCAAGAAGCCGATCGTGGCGGTCAAGTCGGGCCGGACCACTGCCGGCACCAGGGCGGCATCGAGCCACACCGGCGCCCTCGCCAGCCTCGATGTCGCCGTCGAGGCGCTCTTCAACCAGGCAGGGGTGATCAGGACCACCACCCTCGAGGAGTTGTTCGGGGTGGCCTCCCTGCTGGCCAACCAGCCGGTTCCGGAGGGGAGACGGGTGGGGGTGATCACCAACGCCGGGGGGCCGGGGATCCTCGCCGCCGACGCCCTCGAATCGGAGGAACTAGAACTTCCCGAGCTATCGGAGGGCCTGCGGGCCAAGCTGGCCGCGGCACTTTCCGCCGAGGCCTCGACCCGCAACCCCATCGATCTGATCGCCTCGGCCGGGCCCGACCACTATCGACACTGCATCGAGACGCTCATCGACAGCGACGAGGTCGACGCCGTCATGGTGATCTACATCCCGACCACCCCCGACGGTCTGCAGGATGTGGCGGCTGCGGTGCGCGAGGCAGCAATGGCTCACCACGGGAAGAAGACGTTCATCACAGTTTTCATGGAGAGCGAGCACTCGGCTGCGCTCTTCGAGGACGCCCGTGTCCCCACCTTCATCTTTCCCGAGGCGGCGGCGCTGGCGCTGAGCCGTGCCGCCAGATATGGCGAGTGGCTCAGCAGGCCCGAGGGGACCATCCCCGCCTTGGCGGGTCTCGACCCGGCTGCAGCCAGAGAGGTGGTGGCCGCCGCCATCGAGCGCATCGGCGCCGACGGTGGCTGGCTCGAACCGGGCGAGGTCGACGCCGTGCTCGGTGCATTCGGGATCCGGCTCCCCACGAGCCTGGTGGTGGTCAGCGCCGACGATGCCGCGGCGGCCGCTTCCCAAATCGGTGGAAGCGTGGTGCTCAAGGTGGTCGCTCCCTCAGCCCTCCACAAGACGGATGTGGGCGGGGTCCTCCTCGATGTCGAGGGCGAGGGAGCGGTCCGCGCCGGGTTCGACCACCTCATGGGCGTGGTAGATGATCCCGAGGGGGTACTGGTCCAGGAGATGGTGGCGGGCGGTCACGAGGTTCTGATCGGCGTCACCGAGGACCCATCGTTCGGCCCGTTGCTCGTCTTTGGTCTTGGCGGGGTGTACGTCGAATTGCTCAAGGACGTCGCGGTGCGGATCGCCCCTATCACCGACCGGGATGCCGCCGAGATGATCGGGGAGATCAAGACGGCCCGACTTCTCCAGGGCCGCTACCGCAACTTCCCCGCCGGCGACCTCGATGCGCTCCAAGATG
Organism: uncultured Acidimicrobiia bacterium; assembly: GCA_963826825.1. Taxonomy (GTDB): domain Bacteria; phylum Actinomycetota; class Acidimicrobiia; order Spongiisociales; family DATADW01; genus DATADW01. Next base: position 121,309 of record CAWGYV010000006.1, read on the forward strand.
CGTTGCTACGGGTATCGGCGCTGGTGGAGGCGGTCCCAGAACTGGTCGAGATGGACATGAACCCGGTCAAGGTGCTCCCACCCGGCCAAGGGGTACGAGTGGTGGACGCGAGGATCAAGATCCGCCCGCTCGAAGCCAGGTTGGTCGCCGGAACTGCTCGACATCCCCGGTCTCGCCGGGCACCGCTAGAACCGGGTTTTGGCGTCACTCAGCGGGCAATGACCGCGTTTGGTGACGCCAAAACTGGTTGTCCCAGGTAGGCGTTGCCCACCATGGCGTAGAACTGGTGGAGCGTGCTCTCCCTGCTGCTGAGCGGTCCGGGCAGGTAGGCCCCACCGCTCATCCCCCTCTGGACTCCCTCACATGCCGACCAATCCTCACGGTTGGTCACATCCCAGAAGTCGACGGCATACGCCGGGTCGAAACCTTGGCGTGACCGCGCCTCGGGCGGGAACAGCCAGACGCACTCGACATGGGTTCGATCGGCGGCGAGCGGTGTCAGCCTGTGGGTCATGACGTAGTCGGGGTGGGCCGAGATGAGCAGGTTGGGGAACAGCCCCGCGTATAGGACCTGGCGGAGGCGTTGCTGGTCGAGCCCAGGCAGGTTGACCCCATGCGATTTGCCATCGAACGACATCGTCTCGGCGTGGTCGGCGAGTTGCATCGGCCCGCCGCACCACCGGCCGGTGGGCACCAGATCAACCCCGCTGTCCGGTGGTGAGACCTTGCACAGCGCGGGGTGGATCGAGGTGCAGTGGTAGCACTCGTGGTAGTTCTCGACCAGCAGCTTCCAGTTGGCGTTGACCTCGTATTCGTGTCTCGCTGCCTCGGTGAGATTTCCCGGCTGGTACGGGTCGAGCAGTTCGTCGAGGTTGCCGAGGTGCGTCTCCAGCCCCTCGTCATCGTCGCCGGTGTTGGCGAAGAGCCATCCGTGCCACTGGGCCAGCCGCACCTGGATCAGTGGGTATTCCGCCGGGTCGAAGCCGTCGGTACCGGTGAAGGAGGGGGCCGAGCGGAGCGAGCCGTCCAATGCGTACGTCCAAGAGTGGTAGGGGCAGCGAAGCTGGCGCAACGCCGCCACATCTCCCTCGGGGAGCAACTCGTGACCACGGTGACGGCAGGTGTTGTGAAAGGCACGCAGCACGCCTGCGGCGTCGCGGATCAGGAGCAACCGGGCGCGGCCGGCACTCATCGCCCTCGCTTGCCCCGGGCCGGGCAAGCCGTCGGTCCTCCCCAGGCAGAGCCACGAGCCGGTGAAGATGTGCTCGATCTCCCAGGCGAACACCTGCGGGGAGAGGTAGGCATCGGCGGGAAGCGTCCGGCTGTGTCCGAATGGCTCCAGTGCTCGGAGCACCGCGCCCCGGTCGATCGGCGCCGGGGAGTACCGAAGGGCAGAGCTCACACCGAGCCGGCCGATTCCGACCCGCCGAGTGCTGCCTGGGCCGCAGCCAGCCGGGCAACCGGGACCCGGGGCGGGCTGGCGGAGACATAGTCGAGTCCGATCCGGTGGCACATGGCGATCGATGCCGGGTCCCCGCCGTGCTCGCCACACACGCCCACTTCGAGTGTCGGGTTGGCCTCTTTTCCGGCGGTGGTCCCCATCTCGACCAGCCGTCCGACGCCGTGCTCATCCATCGTCTGGAAGGGGTTCGATGGGTAGATCCCCTGCTCGATGAAAAAGGGGAGGAACGACCGATCGGCGTCGTCGCGGCTCAGCCCGTATGTGGTCTGGGTGAGGTCATTAGTGCCGAACGAGAAGAAGTCGGCCACGCCGGCGATCTCACCGGCCAACAGCGCCGCCCGTGGAAGCTCGATCATCGTCCCGATGGGCACCTCAACCGCCTCGTCCGGGAACACATCGGCGATCTCGGCCTCGATCATGCTGCGGACCCGTCGAAGCTCCTCGGCGGTGGACACCAGAGGCACCATGATTTCGAGATGGGGAGCACCCCCGGCCAGACGGCGGCGCTTCATAGCCTGGAGGGCGGCCTGTACCTGGATCCGATACAGCTCGGGTACGAGCAGCCCGAGGCGGACGCCACGCAGCCCGAGCATCGGGTTTGTCTCCTCCCACCTGGCCACGGCGCGCTCCAACTCGGCGATCCGGTCGTCGGGCGCCTGCCCCTTCTCGGCGCGGTGCCGGCGCTCCCTCTCCAACTCGAGCCGGGACGGGAGGAACTCGTGGAGTGGCGGATCGAGCAGCCGGATTATCACGGGCAGCCCGTCCATCGCTTCGAGCAGTCCTTCAAAATCTTCGGTCTGCTGGGCGCGCAGCCGTTCCAGGGCGGGGTCCCGCACCTCGGGGTCCTCGTTGAGGATGATCTGCTGAACGATGGCCAGCCGTTCCCCCATGAACATGTGCTCGGTGCGAGCCAGACCGATCCCCTCGGCGCCCGCCTCACGGGCACGGGCAGCGTCGGAGGGTGTGTCGGCGTTCGCCCGGACGCCCATCGTGCGGAATTCGTCCGCCCAGGTCAGCAGCATCTCCAGTTGGGGCGTATCGGAGGCGGGTTCGAGCGGCACCTCACCGCCGTACACGTTGCCGCTGGTGCCGTCGATGGTGACCACTTCCCCCTCGTTGATGGTGACGGGCCCGACGGTCAGCGAGCCGGATCCCTCGTCCACGTTGAGAGCCGAGGCCCCGGTCACCGCCGGTTTCCCCATACCGCGGGCAACCACGGCGGCGTGGCTGGTCTTGCCACCCCGGCTGGTGAGGATTCCCTGTGCGGCCGCCATCCCGTGGATGTCGTCCGGAGTGGTCTCGTGCCTCACCAGCACCACAGCCACGTCCTGGCCGGCGCGCTCGACCGCCCGGTCGGCATCAAAGACGGCCTCGCCCGAGGCAGCACCCGGAGATGCCGCCACCCCGTGCGCCAGCGGCTCGACCCCGGCGTCCTCGGCGATGGTGGGCCGCTGCAACTGCTCCAGAGCCGCAGGGTCGACCCGCAGCACCGCCTGACGCCGATCGATGAGGCCTTCGTTGGCCATGTCCACCGCCAAGCGCACAGCCGCCCTGGCCGTCCGTTTGCCCACCCGGGTCTGCAGGATCCAGAGCTTGCCGTTCTCAACGGTGAACTCGATGTCGCACATGTCCCGGTAGTGGTTCTCCAGTGTCTTCATCACCTCGAGCAACTCGGCGTGGACGCCGGGACGTTGGTCCGCCATGTCGGCAAGCGACAGGGTGTTCCTGGTCCCGGCAACGACGTCCTCGCCCTGGGCGTTGACCAGGTAGTCGCCATACGGCTGCGGCTCGCCGCTCGATGGATCGCGGGTGAAGCAGACGCCGGTTCCGGAGTCGTCGCCCAGGTCCCCAAAGACCATGGTCTGCACGTTGCACGCCGTGCCCAGATCACCCGAGATGTGGTGGAGCCGTCGATAGTCGACCGCCCTCCGATTGCCCCACGAGGAGAACACCGCGGTGACCGCCGCCCGCAGTTGCTCCATCGGCTCGGCTGGGATGCTCTTCCCCGCATCCTCGATGAGGCCGCGGAACCGCCCGGTCGCCGTCTCGAGATCGCCGGCGTCAAGTTCGGCGTCGCTCTCGACGCCGCTCGTCCGCCGCAGTTCGGTGAGCACTTCCTCGAATTGGTCTCCGGGAACGCCCAGGACCACCTTGCCGAACATCTGGAGGAAACGCCGGTATATGTCCCAAGCCACCCGCTCACGCCCTGCCCGCTCGGCGATCTCCTTGACCACCATGTCGTTGATCCCCAGATTGAGCACCGTGTCCATCATCCCCGGCATCGAGAACTTGGCCCCGGAGCGGACCGAAACCAGAAGCGGCGTGGTGCCCCCGCCGCCAAAGCTCCTTCCTGTGCTCTCTTCGAGGCTGCGGATGGCACCGGCCACCTCGTCCCACAGTCCGGCCGGAGCCTCGCCGTCCTCCATGAACGCACGGCATGCCTCGGTGGTGATGGTGAACCCGGGTGGAACACGCAGCCCGAGGTTGATCATCTCGGCCAAGCCGGCGCCCTTGCCCCCCAAGAGGTCCTTTTGGTCGTTCGACCCCTCCGCAAAGTCGTACACGTAACGCATGCGCTCTCCGGCCTCCCAGTGGATCATTGGGACGGTACTCGTCACCTCCCCGTCGGGATGACGCCGCAATACGGAAAGACTCGCCGTGTTTCCGCTCGATGGCGGGATTGGCCGCATGGAGGTCGCCGTGTCCAGCGCCAAGCGATCGCCGCGGTAACGGGTCGAGAACCTGACCGCTTTCAAGGAAGGACGGCGTCGGGTAACGAGGTCGGCTCGGAGCGGATCGGGGGGTACTCACCTCGGTAGCCTGCCGGTTGAGCGGCAACGACCAGGAGGATCGATGCGGGTGGGCGACGTGATGACCAGCGAGGTGCTCACCGTCAAGGGTGAGGAGAGCCTCAAGACCGCAGCCCGGCTCATGGTCGAAGCCGGGGTCAGCGGGCTACCAGTGCTCGATGAAAGCGGTGCTTTGGTCGGGATCATCACCGAGGCCGACTTTGTCAGACGCCAGGCACGGGAGGATCGGGGCCGTCTGCTCAACGTGGTGCTCCAGAGGCACGCTCCAGTGTCGGAGGGGACAACGGTGCGGGAGGTGATGACGGCGTCGCCGGTCGTGATCTATCCCGAGGCCACGGTCACAGAAGCGGCCCGGTTGATGCTCGCCCATCGGGTGAAGCGGCTACCGGTGGTTGACGATGGCGGTGGGCTCGTCGGCGTCGTCAGCAGGGCGGACCTGATGAGCGCATTCACCATCCCCGACGATGAGTTGGCCGAGATGGTGCGTCAGGACGTTCTCAAGCGTGTGCTCTTGTTAGACCCGAAGTCGCTCGACGTCGTGGTGCGCGACGGTGTCGCCTCGATCAGCGGGCAGGTGCCCCGTCGCAGCGACGCCCGCATCCTCGAAGAACTGACCCGGCGACTCGACGGAATCGTCGACGTCGACACCGACCTCAGCTGGGAAATGGACGACACCAGGACCGGTCGACCACCGTCGAACCTGCCCTGACCCCGGCGACGGTGTCATTCCTCGGCCCGATTACCCTGCCCCGCCATGGCACGACCGCGTGGAAGAGCGCTCGCCCAGCAGCGTGTCGCCAAGGAAGAGGCCCGTGAAGAGGCGAAGCGTCATACGTCGCGCCGCAACCTCTGGATCGGCATCGGCGTCGCCGTCGTCCTCATCGGCGGGCTGGTCGCCTTCGTCCTCACCCGCCCCGACCCGCTCGAGGGCGCCGACATAACCACATACCCGGATCTTGGCGTCGAGCACCTGGCGGCGGGCGATCCTGCGCCCGAGTACAACTCCAACCCGCCGACCAGCGGCCCTCACGCGCTCCAGCCGGCGGCGTGCGGGATCTACCGGGAGCCGGTGAGCGACATCCAGCAGGTCCATACCCTCGAGCACGGGGCGATCGTCGTGCAGTACGACCCGTCTCTTCCCGAGGAGGACATCGAGCGGCTCGAGGAACTGGCCCGCTCCATCGGCGACCAGATCCTCGTGGCCCCCCGTTCGGGGATGCCGGCGCCGGTCGCCGTCTCCTCATGGGCCACGGTCATGCTCCTCGACGGCGTCGACGAGGACATGATCAACGCCTTCCACCTCCGCTACGAAGACCAGAGCCCCGAGCCGCTCGCCGTCTGCCCGCTCCAGGTTGACGAGGCGGCTTGATCGAAGAGGATCCCGGCCCGCCGGCGTCGGCGACGTGGACCGGGGGAGCGCCACCGCTGCTGCTGGCGCACGCCACCGGCTTCTGCAAGGAGGTGTGGCGTCCGGTCGTCGACGAGTTGCGGCTTGGCGGCGCCGGCAACCAGATCGTTGCGTTCGATTTCAGCGGTCACGGTGAAAGCCCACCCCGACCGGACCCCGCCGACTGGTCGGGGTATGCCGCAGACGTGAGGACGATGCTCGACCGGCTAGCGGCGTCACCGGTGGGTGTGGGGCATTCGATGGGCGCCACCGCCATGATCATGGCCGAACTCGACCAGCCGAGGAGCTTCTCGGCGCTTGTGCTCGTCGAGCCGGTCGTGTTCCCAGACGGCAAGCGCGACGAGCTTCTGGAACGGCTCCACCGGGCGACCGGGCGCCGCAAAGACCGCTTCCCCGACCGGGAGACGGCGGCAGCCAACTTCTCGGCCAAACCCGCTTTTGCCCGATGGCACCCTGCGGCGTTCCAGGGCTATGTCGATGGCGGGCTGGTCGATGACCGTGGGGGAGTGCGGTTGGCGTGCCCTCCCGCACTGGAGGCGGCGATCTACCCCGCCGCCAACCGGCATCGCGCCTGGTACCGGCTCGGAGAGCTCAACCTCCCTGTGGTGGTCATGGCCAGCGGAGTATCGGCCGAATATCCGCCCGGTTTCCTCGAGCAGACAGTGACGCGGATCCCGGGAGCCCAGGCTGTCGAGGTCCCAGGAACCAGCCACTTCCTTCCCATGGAGCGACCAGACGCGGTGGCGGCTGAGGTGCTGAGACACCTCTCGACAGGCCGGGGCAATCCTGCTGGTGACCCAGGATGATCGCCTGGCGTGAGCCGTTACCAACGTCGAGTGGAAGATCGATCGCGGTGCCAATCACCATCGTGTGAGGATGTCACCCTCATGGTTGCCGGTGACGCTGAGGACCTGCGGGTAACCGATCAGATCGTGATCCCCCGCCACGAGTTGGTGGAGCGTTTCGACCCCTCCGGTGGGCCCGGGGGACAACACGCCAACCGCTCGAGTACCAGGGTCGAGCTTTCGTTCGACCTCGGATCGAGCATGTCGTTGTCTGCGGACGTCAAGCAGCGTGCGTTTGAGCGACTCTCCGACCGCTTCCCTGATGGCGTGGTGATTGTCATCGCATCCGACACCCGGTCGCAATGGAGAAACCGCAAGATCGCCAGAGTCCGGCTGGCGGAACTGCTTGGAGCGGCTCTGGCGCCTCCGGCGCCGCCCCGGCGCCCGACCAAGCCCACACCGGCCTCGCGGCGGCAAAGGCTCGATGAGAAGCGGTTGCGGGCCGAGGTGAAGCGGTTGCGACGGCGGCCCGAGCCCGAATGAGCGGCGCCATCGGCAACGTCGGACCGGCGGCCGATCCCTGGTGGCAGGGTGCCGTCGTCTACGAGATCTACGTGCGCAGCTTCGCCGACTCCGATGGTGATGGGGTGGGCGACCTCGACGGGATCCGGTCGAAGCTCGACCATCTCAGCGAGACCCTCGGCGTGGACGCCATCTGGATCACGCCATTCTTCCCCTCCCCGATGCGGGACTTCGGCTACGACGTCGCCGACTACTGCGACGTGGACCCACTCTTCGGAGACCTCGAGGCCTTCGACGCTCTGCTCGAAGAGTGCCACCGGCGCGGGCTGCGGCTGATTATCGACTGGGTGCCCAACCACACCTCCGACCTCCATCCCTGGTTCATCGAGTCCCGCTCGTCGAGAGAGAGCGCCAAGCGTGATTGGTATGTCTGGCGAGACCCGGCCGAGAACGGCTCGCCTCCCAACAACTGGCTGGCGATGTTCGGCGGACCATCGTGGGAATGGGATGAAGCGACCGGTCAGTTCTACCTGCACTCTTTCCTCCCCGAGCAACCGGATCTCAACTGGCGCAACCCCGAGGTGGAGTCGGTGATGCTCGACACGCTCCGCTTCTGGCTCGACCGGGGGGTCGACGGCATCCGGATCGACGTGGCGCACTACCTGATGAAGGACCCGGATCTGACCGACAACCCGGTCGCGGCTGGGCCCTCGAGCTACCGGCCGCTCGGCGAGCCAGACAGCCAACGTCATGTCAACGACCGCGGGCACGCCGACATCCTCCCGTTGTTCAGGCGGATACGCGCCGTGCTCGACTCCTACCCGGGGGACCGCTTCGCCATCGCCGAGATCCACGAGTCCGACTGGGCCGTCTGGGCCTCCTACTACCAGCCTCCTGCGCTCGACAGCATCCACATGCCGTTCAACTTCTCGCTTCTCTTCGCCCCCTGGGATGCGGAGGCACTCGGGCAGAGCATCGATGCCGCCGAAGCAGTGGTCCCACCGGGCGCCTGGCCCAACCAGGTGTTGGGGAACCACGACGAGGCCCGGGTCGCCACCCGTTTCGGTGAGGAGCGGACCGCCGCGGTGGCCATGTTGCTGCTCACGCTCCGGGGCACGGTCACCATGTACTACGGCGACGAGATCGGGATGCCCGAGGTCCAATTTCAACCCGAAGAGATCAGAGATCCCCAGGGGATCCGGCTGGGCACCCCGACACGGGATGGCTGCCGCACGCCGATGCAGTGGAGCGACCGACCACACGCCGGGTTCTCCGCCGAAGACGGCATCAGACACCTGGCTTCCTTTGTCGCCCGACTGGAGAGAGCGCAACGTCGCCCGCCAACTTGGCGAGCCGGACTCATTGCTGGCGCTATACCGCCGGCTCCTCGCCGCCCGCCGTTCCCCCTCGCTGCGCCGGGGTGACTACAGGCCGCTCCACGCTCCACAGGGGTGCCTCATCTACATGCGCTCCGCTCCCGGATCGGCCGCAGTGGTCGTGGCGCTCAACATGGCGGAGAGGACCGCAGTTGTCGAGGTGCCACAAGGGAGGGTGATCGTCGCCACCGACCCGGAGCGCGAGGGCACCTCGGTATCCGGTCCCACCGAGCTGGCGGGGAACGAGGGTCTGGTCATCGAGTTGAGCTGAGATGTGGGCGCAGCCTGAGCGAGGCAGCGATGCAATTGGGTGGCAACTTGAGGAAAATGCCACCATGGGGCGGGTGAAAAGGGAACCTCGCGTGGTCGTCGTTGCCAACCGGTTGCCGGTGCGACGAGAGGGCGATGACTGGGAAGTGAGCCCGGGCGGTTTGGTGAGCGCCCTCACCCCGATTCTCGAGAAGCGCGACGGGTCGTGGGTGGGGTGGACCGGCATCCCCGATTTCTCCCATAGCCCCTTCACGCTCGAGGGCATCGAGCAGAGGCCGGTCCGTCTGAGCGCCGATGAGCTGGAGACCTTCTATCTCGGGTTCTGCAACGGAACCATCTGGCCGCTCTACCACGATGCCCTGCGCACCCCGGAGTTCCACCGGCACTGGTGGCGGCCATATGTGACCGCCAACCAGCGGTTCGCCGAGGAGACCGCTGCCGCCACCGATAACGGCGACGTCGCATGGGTTCAGGACTACCAGTTGCAGTTGGTGCCGGCGATGCTTCGTCGTCTCCGCAGCGACATATCGATCGGGTTCTTCCTCCATATACCGTTCCCGGCCGTCGAGCTTTTCGCCCGACTCCCCTGGCGAACTCAGATGCTCGAGGGACTTCTCGGTGCAGACGTGATCGCCTTCCAGACAAGGCTGGCGGCGCAGAACTTCGCCCGCTCGGCGGTCCGCTTCACCAGCGCCACCGGTACGACCCGTCAGCTCGAATATGAGGGGCGGACCATCCAGATCCAGGTCGCCCCCATCTCGATCGACACCGCCCGCTACCGCGCCGTCGCCGGGTCCGAGGAGGTCGAGGAGATCACCAGGAGGCTGCGCGCCGACCTCGGGCCGGACCGCATCATCCTGCTCGGCGTCGACCGGCTCGATTACACCAAGGGGATCGACGTCCGACTGCGAGCCTTCGAGACCCTTCTGACGACCAACCCCGAACTGGCACGCCGCGCCGTCCTCGTTCAGATTGCCGTGCCCAGTCGTGAGGAGATCGAGGACTACGTCGAGATGCGCAACCAGGTGGAGCAGCTCACCGGCCGCATAAACGGCGAATTCGGTGATTCCGAATGGACGCCGGTGCTCTACCTCTACCGCAACCTGCCACCCGAGGAGCTCATCGGCTACTACCGCGTCGCCGACGTCATGGTCGTCACCCCGCTGCGCGACGGGATGAACCTGGTGTGCAAGGAGTTCGTCGCCAGCAGAGTCGACGGGGACGGCGTCCTCGTGCTGAGCGAGTTCGCCGGTGCCGCCCAGGAGCTGGGGGACGCCATCATCGTCAACCCCCACGACCTCGACGGCACCGCCGCTGCTCTGGAGACGGCGATGACCCTTCCGTCGAAAGAGGCTCGTCGCCGTATGGGGCGGATGAGGGCGGTGGTGGAGCGTCAAGATGTATTTGGGTGGGCCGCGGACTGCCTGGCCGCGCTCGGGGTCGAGACATGACGACTGCGATCGCACCGAGCCTCGAGGAGGCGATGCGGCTCGTCGCGTCCACCGAGCATCTGCTGGTGGCGAGCGACTTCGATGGCACGCTTGCCGAGATCGTCAACCGACCAGAACTGGCTGTCGCCCATCCAGGTGCCATCGCCGCCCTCGACGACCTGGCCGCGCTCCCGGCCACCGATGCCGCCGTCATCTCTGGTCGAACACGTGCCGACCTGGCCCTGCTCACCGGACAACCGGCCGCCCTCACCCTCGTGGGAGGTCATGGTGCCGAGTGGAGCGATCGGCTCGATCTCACCGGGGCGCAAGAGGAGGCGCTGGACGCGGCGACCAAGCTGGTCGAAGAAGTGGCCGCTCGGCACCACGGGTCGCTCGTCGAGCGGAAGCAGACATCGGCGGTCCTCCACACCAGGGGAATTGAAGAGCCAGTCGAGGCCGAACGGGCCGCCACGGCCGTCCGCGAGGCGGCCGCCGATATCCCGGGGGTCATGGTCCTCGACGGCAAGCAGGTAGTCGAGCTGACGGTGACCCCTCATACCAAGGGTTCGGCGCTGGCCACTCTGCGCCGCCGGGTGGCGGCGACCGCTGCGATGTTCGTCGGTGACGATCTGACCGATGAGACGGCCTTCGAGGTGCTCGGACCGTCGGACCTGGCGGTCAAGGTGGGTCCTGGTCCCACCTCCGCCCTGCACCGTGTCGCCACCGTGCCCGAGGTGGTCGACCTGCTCGAGCGTCTCCTCGACCTGCGCCGAAATAGCGCCTAGATCGCCTCGAGGACGGCCGGGTCGCCAAGTGCCTCCCGAACACCCGCCGCCGCCACCGGGACCATGTGTGACCGGTTGTTCAACTCCCAGGAGAGCTCGCGCACTGCCTTCTCGATCATGGTGGCATCGAGCAACAGGGTCAGCTCGTCGGCATCGATGGGAAGAAGTTGACCGTCGCTCGACTCGAGATAGGTCCTCAGGAACGCCGAGGACACCCACGACCACCAAGCCCTCGCCCAGGGCTCGTATTCGGCGACCGCCTCTGGTGCGATAGCCCCCCGCTCGACCTCGGCCAACAGTGTCGAGAAGGCCGCATAGTGGAGCGATCGCATCAAGTCGGAGAGGTCGCGGGCAGGTGACTCCTTCAACCGACGCTGGCTGAGAGGCTCGGAAGTGTCACCTGCGAAGTCGAACGGCATGAAGTCACGACCGGTCGCCAGGATCTCGTCGAGCCGGTAGTCGCCGTGGCATCGGATCCTCATACCCCCGATCCGCTCGTCGGTCACGGCGCGGGCGACTGCGAGGATTGCTTCTTCCCGCTCGCATAGCGCGGCGACCGCATCGGCAACCGGTGGCGATAGCTCCGGCGCCCGCCGCCGCGCCATCCCCAGCGTCTGCCGGATGGATGTTCGATAGCTCTGCGCCAGCGAACGCCGGTACAGAGATGTGAGGGGCTCGGGGCGGAAGTCGGGGTCCTCCAGGTCGGATGCCAACGCCCGGTGAAGGTCGGCGGTGAGCCGGCCCAGTGCCTCGCCGACCTGGAGGTCGGTGTCGATGCGCTCCGCCAACCACACGGGTGGCGCCGATCCGATCAGCCGCAGCGGATGGCGTCGGGTCGGGGGGTTGTGGCGGAACTCGGGGAGAGCCGCGGCCAACTCGTCGTAGAACAGCCCGAGCGAATCGGTGAGCAACTCCCACGCGGTCCCCTCGTGCGGTACGTACTCCTGGAGAAGGGCGACGGTGCTGGCTTCCTCGGGCCCGTCGCGGTAGTCGAGCGCGCCGAGCACGGAAGGGAGAGAGTGGAACGAGGTGCGCTCGGTGAGAAAGCGCCGCAGTTCGAGGTCGGGGTGAATTCCCGGCTCGGTGCGTCGGAACAACTTGACGGCCAACCCCCCGCCGAAGACGACGTTGGTGTGCCCTTCAGGGGAGTCGTGGAGGTAGACCTGCTCGTCGAGGGCAGCAGAAACCCGGTCAGCGTCGATCCCACCGCCCGGAGTGCCCACCAGGGCGGCCGAGGCACCGTGCCGTCTCCCTCCCTCAGCCATCAAGCGCAATGTCCCCGCCCGGAGTTGAGGGTCCCACAGACCGTCGATGACGGTCGCCATCCCGTCATCGAGTTTGAGATGGGCGATGGCGGGCCTGTCGGGAGGTGGGTGCGGCTCGTCGGGGGCCACGGCGAGAGGTATCACGTACCGCTCCGGCTCACCCTCCGAGTAGTCCACCGCCAGGGTCGCTAGCCAGGATGCCTGCCCGTCAATTCCCAAGGGGACCACCTCTGGGATTCGGGCGCCGACCGCCCGGCGTAGCCGGCTCCGGAACCAGGCCCGCTTGCGGGCGTAGCGGAGGAGTGCCAAGGGAAAGCCGGTCCGCTCATCGAAGAGCGAGTCCAGCGAACCGCGGATCGTCAGTTCCGGGATTACCTCCCCCGTGGATGTGATCGGCTCGAAGCTGGGAACCAACTCGAACCAGTAGAACGAGTGGGGCCCCAGGGTGAGCACCCACGGCCCCTCGCCGATCCGGGGGAACTCGGTGCGTCCGAAGAGCTCGACGGGGACCGAGCCGCCGAAGGCGGTCAGATCGAGTTCGACGAACTGGCTGAACCGAGAAAGGTTGGCCACGACGACCACGGTCTCCTCGCCGTACCGGCGGAGGAAGGCGAGAACCCGCGGGTTCTCCGGGTGGAGGAACTCGATGTCGCCCCGGCCGAACACCTGGTGGCGGCGCCTGAGGGCGACGATCCGTCTCGTCCACCACAGCAGCGAACTCGGGTTGGACCGCTGCGCCTCGACGTTGACCGTCTCGTAGTGGTACTCGGGGTCGATGATCACCGGCAGGTAGAGGCTCTGCGGGTTCGCCACCGAGAACCCGGCGTTGCGGTCGCTCGACCATTGCATCGGGGTCCTCACCCCGTTGCGGTCGCCCAGGTAGATGTTGTCGCCCATTCCGATCTCGTCGCCGTAGTAGAGAACCGGGGTCCCGGGTAGCGAGAGGAGGAGGGCGTTCATCAACTCGATCCTGCGGCGGCTGTTGTCGAGCAGCGGGGACAGCCTCCGCCTGATCCCGAGGTTGAGCCGGGCCCGGCGGTCCCTGGCGTAGGTGCGGTACATGAAGTCGCGCTCTTCCTCGGTCACCATCTCCAGCGTGAGCTCGTCGTGGTTGCGTAGGAAGATGGCCCACTGGCTGTTCTCCGGGATGGCCGGCGTCTGCTCGAGGATGTCCACGACGGGGAACCGATTCTCCATCTGGATCGACATGAAGAGCCGTGGCATCAGCGGGAAGTGGAACGCCATGTGGCACTCGTCGCCGTCTCCGAAGTAGGCGGCGGCGTCTTCCGGCCACTGGTTGGCCTCGGCGAGGAGCATCCGCTCCTGATAGCGCTCGGATAGGTGGCGGCGCAGGTCCTTCAGTTGCTGGTGGGTCTCCGGAAGGTTCTCGCACATCGTCCCCTCCCGTTCGTACAGGTAGGGGACGGCGTCGAGGCGGAGCCCATCCACGCCCAGGTCGAGCCAGAAGTCGAGCACCGAGTGCAACGCCTCCTCCACCTGGGGGTTGTCGTAGTTCAGGTCTGGCTGGTGGCCGAAGAAGCGGTGCCAGAAGTAGGCGCGGGCGACGGGGTCCCATGACCAGTTGGAGGTCTCGGTGTCCTGGAAGATGATCCGGGCCTGGCGGTACTTGTCGGGGGTGTCGCTCCACACGTAGAAGTCACGCTCGGTGCTGCCCGCCGGCGACCTCCTGGCTCGTTGGAACCAGGGGTGCTGATCGGATGTGTGGTTGATGACGAGCTCGGTGATGACCCGCAGCCCCCGGCGGTGCGCCTCGCCGAGGAACTCCTCGAAGTCGTCGATGGTGCCGTATGCGGGGTGGACACTGGTGTAGTCGGCGATGTCGTACCCGTCGTCACGCAGCGGTGACGGGTAGAAGGGGAGCAGCCAGACGGCGGTGACTCCTAGTTCCTGGAGGTGGTCGAGCCGGCTGGTGAGACCGCGGAAGTCACCGATGCCGTCGGCGTTGGAGTCCTGGAAGGCGCGGACGTGCACCTCGTATATGACTGCGTCCTTGTACCAGAGGGGGTCCTGGGTCAGCAGCGACGTCATCGCGGTGTGTTGTGGTCCTCTACCTCGTGCCCGGCATCCCCGAGCGCCGTCCTCGCCTCGCTGAGACGATCAGCCGGTATCAGGATGAAGTCCGTGTCATAGGTGGACACGGCGAGCACGCTGATCTCCGACTGCGGCCAGTGCCACCAGCAACGGGGCGAGTATCCCCGCCTCATCGTGCTCGTGAGAGTTGGCCAGCCGAAGGGCGGCGATACCGGTGCGCGCCTCCTGGCCGGGAGGCACGTCCCGCTCGTCGCAGATGACCGAGAGCTCGTCGGCGCTCCTCGTGATCGAGAAGAACGGGACTGGTCAGCGCCCACTGCGGCGGTGGCTGCCACGGGTCGAGCCGGCAGGCGGCGAGCCGGTAGTTCATGAGGATGAGCCGCACAATGGGAAGTCTGCCAGGGTGAGAGGAGTGCGGCGACTCAGCCTTCGGGGTGGGGCAGTGGTCCTTGGGAGCGGACCACCGCTTCGCTCAGAAAGGCGGGGACCGCGACCGGTTTGAAATCGGTGTGATCGACGATCACCTGGACCTGGACCGCCTCGGCAACGGTGCGCCCGCTCGCCTCATCCCAGGTGCGCAACTCGAAGACCAGCGAGGTGTTGCCGATCCGCTTCACCCGCGCCCCTGTGATCAGAACATCACCCAATCGGCCCGACGACCGGAAGTCGATCTCGACGCGCGCCAGGACCATGTCGTAGCCGCTGTCGTTGAGCGCCTCCCACGGCACCCCGATGGCGTCGAAGTAATCCGTGATCGTGTCGTCGAAGTAGGTGGCGAACATGCCGTTGAACACCACCCCTTGCGCGTCGGTATCGGAAAACCGCACCTTGCGCTCGTATGTCACGGGCCACTCCATGCCGGGCGAGGCTAGAGGCAAGGCGGAAGGCATCGGACGGCGGACGGCGGACGGCGGCCAATCCGGGAGCAGCGGGTTGGGGGGGAGCCACCGAACTCCGGACTTGGACGGCAGACGGCGGACGGCGGACGGCGGTCAATCCAAATCCATCCTCAGCGGAAGGGCCTCACCTCCATTTCTGTCCGTTGCCCGCAAGGGCCCCGAACTCACAACGGTGATCGACTCGCGCCTTTCGCACGTCTAGGAGTGAGCTATTCCCCCTTGCCCTACGCCTCCGGCGTCGGGGTACTTCCAACGCGGGGGGAGAGAGTCGTTGATCCGTCCCCCCCGGGAGGAGCCACGTTCCCCGTACTAAGTACTAAGTACTAAGTACTAAATACTCAGACCTCAGACGGTGTGCGAGGCCTCAAGGGCTAGGCGGTCCAGCCGAGGAACTGGCCGCCGGCGAAGATGACGGCGAGCCAGATGAGAGCGGTGACGACGGGTACCGCAACGGAAACAGCAGGGTGGGAACGCCATATACGCCATCCGACGATCAACGCCACCACCCACACCACGACGAGCATCAGCACAGCCCACAAAGGCGCCACCAAGCCGGAAGCCAGCACGAAGTACCCCACCACGAGTTGAAGCGCAAGCGCCACCAACCCGAGCACGATGGAGGTTGGGCTCGTATCTTGCTCGGTCTCCTCCACCTGGCCTCCTGTTGGTGAGAGTGACAAGTTTCGCACCGGATGGCCACCATCAGCGTCCGCCGTCCGCCGTCCGCCTTCCGTCTTCCGTCTGGCTAGCTATCCCCGTCGGTGTCGCCGAACATCAGGGTGACCCCGAGCACGGAGACGACCTCGGTGGACAACGTGCGGTGGAGCGCTCTCGCTGCCTCTTCGGCCGCAGCCAGGTCGGCGGGGTCGGCCTCTTCGAACGAGTCGGGCAGTGCCGCGAGCAGTTCGGTGAGGTCTGAGATGCGGGTGAGGACCCGCTCGTCGGTGGCGGCGAAGCCTGCAGACACCAAAGGAGACAGCCCTCCTTCGCCGCCACCCTCGTAGACGGCGGCGACACCCTCGATGACGGCCTCCGCCTCGCGTGCTCCAATGCCCGCCGCACCCTGGGCTTCCTCCGGTGCGGGGACGCCGTCGTTTGTGCTGCCGGTGGCGATCCCGAGTCGTCGGTCCGCCACCTCCTGAACGGCGAAGATGAGATCGTTGACGACGTCATCGAGCTCGTCCTGCGATGACTGCTCCGACGGTCCGAGTGCCTCCGTCACCGCAACCGCAGCCTCCTCTACCAGGGTCGATGCAGATGCAGCCATCTGGCAGCGCCGCTCGGCTCCCTCGGACAGCGCCCCGGAGCCGGGACCGAACAACAGCCATTCGATGGCGCGCAGCCCGCGCTGGTCGGCCCCTAGCTGCCCGATCGCCTCGACCGTCACCGGATCTTCGCTGGCAAGGTGCGCCTCGATGCCATCGATGTCCGGGGCGAAGGCGAAGCTCGCTTCGAGCCGCATCTCGTCGACCCGGGCGCTGTGGGCGGTGGTCCGCAACCACGCCAGCCAGGCCTCCTCCCAAGCGGCCCTCGCCTCGGTGAGCGAATCAGCGGAGGGTTGCGAACAGAGGGTGTTGGTTGCTTCGACCAGGTCGGCGGCGCTATCGGCCAGTACGCCGTATGCCGGGATGATCACATCTTCGTTGATCTGGTCGAGGGCCGCTCGTCGGTCGATCTCACCCTTCCGCCGTGGTGGGCGGTGCACTCGAGACCGATCCGCCCGAAGCGCTACAGCCGGCGACGGCGAGCGCGACGAGGATCACTGCCGTCCTCCTCACAGCGACTCCAGGAACGCCAAGAGAGCAGCCCGCTGCTCGGCGGTGAGGGCCTCGAACCTGGAGCGGGCGCCCTCTGCCTCCCCACCGTGCCAGAGGATCGCCTCCTCGAGGCTGCGCGCCCTCCCATCGTGAAGGAACCGGGTGTGACCCGACACGATCTCGGTCAGCCCGATCCCCCACAGCGGTGGAGTTCTCCATTCGGATCCGCTCGCCTCGAACTCGGGACGGCCGTCGGCCAGGCCGGCGCCCATGTCATGGAGCAGTAGATCGGTGTATGGGTGGATCACCTGCGATGCCAGCCCATCGATCTCGGAATCGCCGGTGCGGAGGGTTTCCCGATGACAGGCGGTGCAACCCACCGTGGCGAAGAGGGTTTCTCCCTCCTCGACCACGGGGTCATCGGTGTCGCGCCGTGCCGGCACCGCAAGGGTCGAGGAGTAGAAGGTCACCCGTTCCAGCTTGTGGTCATCCAGTTCGGGATCGCCACCCGTAGGTGCTCGCGACGCAGGCGCGCTCGGTGGGAGTGCAGGGCTGTTGGGGAAACAACGACGAGGTGATTCCGATATCGCCCTCGAAAGCGGATGCCACCTGCTGCTCCAAAGTGGGGACATTCGCCTTCCAGCCGAACCGGCCGATGACGCTGTCGCCGGTGGCGATCTCCCACACTCTGTTGGGACGACCCGAGACCCCATCGCCGTCGGCGTCAGCCGGGTCGGCCGCAGCCAGGATCTCCTCTTCGGGCACCGCTTCGAGCAATCCGCTGCCGTGGATCGGTGGTGCCACCCGCGGCGAGAACATCGATGCGGTCACCGGACCGTAGGCGGGTTCGGCGATCAGATGGGTCGGTTCGGAGAGGGTGACGGTGGCGCCGTCCGGGTAGGTGTGGTCGATCAACTCCTCGAGGATCTGGATCATCCCCTCGGGGAGGACACCGTTGATGGCACGGTCCTGCAGCTGGCCGCCGTACGCCGGGTCGGGACGTGGCTCCCCGTGCGGGCCGACGCCAGGGACCGAGAGCCGGAGCAACATTCCCCTCTCCGGGTCCTCGTCATTCTCTGGCGGTTGGCCACGCCCATCGTGGAAGTGGCACGAGGAGCAGGATTGGGCATTGAAAAGGGGGCCGAGCCCGTCGCGCCCATCGGTCGATGCGGGCGCCGTCACCCAGTTGTCGTTGAAGAAGTTGTTGCCCACGGCGAATGCCCGCCGCTCCAGTGAGGTCAGCGATGGGATGGCGAGACCGAACGCATTCGAGGAGACATCGAAAACGGTGGCATCGCCGCCGGAGCGCGCTTCTGCCGGGATGGTGGTGGTCGACGGCGGGCTTGTGCCCGCCGTCTGACCGGTGGTGCAAGCAGCCAGCAACGCCAGCACGCAGAGCTGCGCCCGGCGCCGCAAGCGCTTAGATCTCCAGGTTGATGGTGACCCCAAGAGCCTGCGCGGCACGGGCGATGCTCTCGCCCTGCGCCTCGAGAGACTCGATGGCGGCGAGCAACGCCTCTCTCGCCGGGTCACCGTCCGGTGCCTGGATCATCTGATCGAATGTCGTCGGAAAGTCCTCGGCCAGCGAGACGCTGTTGTCGAGCTGCTCGCGGAGCGTGGTGTCGAGGTCGGGGTCGGACTCGGCGACCAGATCCGACAAGGACGGGCCATCGACGCCTTCCATCTCCGCCAGGTACACCATCCTGACGCCGCGGGCGTTCCCCAACACGTCGGCGTTCGTGTTGTCGGAGAAGCAGGAATGCTCATCCTCTTGGTCCCTGGTCTCGTATGCGACCGCCATCCGCTCGCCGGCAAGCTCGCCGGCGGAGAGGGCGCCGATCCCGCGCAGCATCTTCTGTAGCGCCGCCTGGGGATCATCGAGGAATTCGGAGCGATAGCCGTCGCTCGACTCCGGATCCCACGCATCGCGCACCGCGGTGAGATCGGTGACCAGCTGCTCGGTGGCAAGTCGCAGGTACTCGGCGCGACGCTCGGAGTTTTCGGCCTCGACGTAGTCGGTGACCGTTCTTGCTCCCGGTCCGTCGGCGCTCAGATCCTGGCCCCAGAGGAGGAACTCGATGGCGTGCCATCCGGTGGAGATGTTGGTCTCGCCACCCTCCTCGTTGGCAGACACCAGGAGGTCGAGAGTGATCTCGGGGAACTCGTCGACCATGTTGATGATCCCGGCGTCAGCATCGCCCTCCACGTAGTCGACGTAGGCCTCGTCCATCGGCCATGCGTTGATCTGCCCTTCGGGACCGGTCTCGGGATTGTCGATGGGCCCGTCGTAGAAGCGAAAGGCCTCGGTGGGGCTGTAGTCGTCGCGGGCCTCGAGCCAAGCCTGTTGTGCCGCCGCCAAGGTGTCTTCTGTGGGGTCGGCCAGGAAGGTGTCGATGGCCGATTGCATCTCGGTAGCCGACGCCACCGAGGCGTCGTAAGCGGTGTACACGAGATCGGCGTATGTCTCGGCTACAGCTTCGGGAGTGGCCTCTTCCGAGCCTCCACAAGCGGCCAGCATGGCCAGCAAGCACTACCGCGATCATCCCTTTGCGCATCCCAGCCCTCCGTTTGGGTCTCCGCTGTAAGGCGAACCTAATATCCACTATCACCGTCGTGCAAAATCCCAAAATCCGTGTCCTGGAGCGGCACCGCGCCCTCGGCCGGCCGGTCGATGGTGCATCGCTGGCGGTGTGTCGGATCGCCGTCGGGTTGGTGGGTGCGGTGTCGATCGGGCGCCTCTTCGCCAACGGATGGATCGAGGCGCTCTATGTGGCTCCCCAGAACCATCTTCGTTTTCCCGGGCTGGCATGGATCCCGGTGCCGCCTCCATGGGGTATCAGGACGCTGGCCGTGGTGGCCGGCCTCGCCGCCCTCGCCACCGCCCTCGGCTGGCGTCACCGTGTCGCCGCCGCGGTGTTCGCCCTCGCTTTCACCTGGCTCGAGTTCGTCGAGGCCACCACTTTTCTCAATCACTACTGGTTGGTGTCGTTGATGGCGGCGCTGCTGGTGGTGGTGCCCGCCAACCGTGTCTGGTCGCTCGACGCGAGGGCGGGGAGAGCGGGCGGACCGGTCCCAGTTGGCGCGGTTTGGGCCATCAGGCTCCAACTGGCAGCGGTCTACTTCTTCGCCGGTGTGGCCAAACTGCATCCAGACTGGCTCTTCGACGGCGATCCTTTGCGGCTCTGGCTCCCCGGGCGCGGGGAAGTCCCGTTGATCGGCCCACTGCTGGCCGCCCCAGGTGCCGCGCTGGCATTGAGCTGGGCGGGAGCGATGTTCGACCTGACCATCGTCTGCTTCCTCCTGATGAGAAGGACCCGCATCTGGGCATGGTTGGCGGCCGTGGTGTTCCACGTAGCCACCTGGGCGTTGTTCCCCCAGATCGGGGTGTTCCCCTGGGTGATGATCGCCCTCACCACCATCTTCTTCGCACCCGACTGGCCGCGACGGCTGATGGCGCGCACCGTGACGAAGCCGCCTCCGGCTGTCCCAGAGAGAGCCGGCTGGCCGGCTCTCGCCACCGCGGCGCTTGTGATCTGGGTCACGGTGCAGGTGCTTCTGCCGATCCGGCATCTCGCCTACCCCGGCGACGCCCGATGGACCGGGGAGGGGTTCCGGTTTGCATGGAACGTCCTTGCGGTGGAGAAGGTCGGATGGGTCAGCTTCCATCTCACCGACTCGAACGGCCGCACCTGGGTCGATGATGGGTCCGGGATGTACACCGAATCGCAACTCCGGGTGGCCACAGCGGAGCCGGACATGATCGCCCAGATGGCGCGGGCGCTTGCCGAAGAGGAAGGCAATGGCACCGAGGTGCGGGTCGATGCCTTCGTATCGATCAACGGTCGCGAGGCGGAGAGGATCGATCGACCCCAACATCGACCTGGCCTCGCTGCGTCCGGGGACCCGGCCCATCGATTTCGTGTTGGCACAACGGCGTGGCGGGGTCACTGCCGCGGAAAGGAGCAACCCATGAGCGTGGTGCGGATCAATGTGATCGAGGTGCCCGAGGGAAGGGGCGAGGAGTTGGAGAGGCGCTTCGCCAACCGGGCAGGAGCGGTCGACCAGGCTCCGGGTTTCCTCGGTTTCGAGCTGCTCCGACCCACCGACGGGGGGTCCAGCTACTTCGTCTACACGCGTTGGGAAACCGAGGAGGCATTCGAGGCTTGGCGTTCCAGTGCGGCCTTCGGCAGCGGGCATGCACAGCACACGGCGGAGGGACCGGTGGGCACCGGTTCCGATCTGCTCAGCTTCGAAGTGGTTACCGAGTCGAAGGGAGCTCAACCGGCAAGAGAGGGGAGCACCGACTCGCCGTAGGCCTCGAGCGTGACGTCGGCATCGTCGTGCATCAGGTAGAGGGCGAATTGGTCAACACCCAGACCGCGTAGCTCCTCGAGTCGCTCGATATGGCGGCTCACCGGGCCGAGTATGCAGAACCGGTCGACGATGTCATCGGGGACGAAGTCGGTGCTCGGGTTGCCCGCCTGCCCGTGGTGGCTGTAGTCGTAGTCCTGACGTTCCTTGATGTACGAGGAGAGCACCGCCGGAACCTTGCTCTCATCGGTCCCGTATCTGTTGACCAGATCGACGACGTGGTTGCCCACCATCCCGCCAAACCAACGCAGTTGTTCTCGCTGGTGCTCGACGTCGTCCCCGATGTACGCCGGTGCGGCCACGCATATGGTCACCGCCGACGGGTCCCGCCCGGCGGCCGCCGCCGCCTGGCGAACGGCACCGGCGGTCCACTCCAACAGCTGTGGGTCAGCGAGTTGGAGGATGAACCCGTCCGCCTCACGCCCGACCAAATCGAGCGCCTTGGGCCCGTAGCCGGCCACCCAGATCGGTAGGTCCCACCCACCATCGGGCAACCAGGGGAGGTTCAAGTCCTTGTCGCGCACGGTCACCGTGTCCCCGGCGACAAGTCGCTTGATCACCCCCATCGACTCGGACATGGTGGCCAGCGTGGCCGGAGGGCGGCCGATGAAGCGGAGCGCCGAGTCGCCTCGACCCATCCCGCAGATCGTGCGCGGCCCGTACATCTCGTTGAGGGTGGCGAACAGCGAGGCCAGCACCGTCCAGTCCCGGGTTCCTGGATTGGTCACCATCGGCCCGACAACCATCCGCTCGGTGGCGGCGAGCATCGCCGAGTAGATGACGAAGGGCTCCTCCCAAAGGACATGCGAGTCGAATGTCCACCCGTGGGTGAAACCGAGCGCCTCGGCCTTGGCGGCCATTTCGACCACCCGGCTCGCCGGTGGGTTGGTCTGGAGGACAACCCCAAAGTCCATGACCCCAACCCTATGCCGGCTCGCACCGAGTCAGGCGGCCATCGGGAGTTCGACGGGACCGATCTCCTGGACCTGCCCGACATGGGATGACGTCACCGCAGCCTGGTCACCCGGTTTGGCTCGGCTTCCCGCTCGTCGATCCCGACTCCGATGCGCCCGTGGGCGTGCGCTATGCCACCTGGGCGGCGACCAATCCGGCGTCGACCCGCTCCAGCGGCATGAAGAACCAGTGGCCGGCCTCGCAGTCGATCGTCCCGTGGACGACGGACCTTGCGTCGACGGAAGATGCCCTCATCTCGCCGAGCGAGGCCGACGCGGCACAGCCCGGCTCGGGGCATTCGACTCTCTCGCTCATTCTCGATCCTCTCGAAGACGCCGGTTCCCGCTCCTCTCGGCGGGCTTCTACACGTATGTACTCAGGGGGCGTGTCGAAATCGTGTCTGCATCGTGTCTGCACACCCTGTTTGCCAGCACCGGCGCGCCCAGGGCTTCGACCTGACCCACGACTAGCCTCGTTCTCGGCTCCTCGACGAGCCTGGTCGATCCCCTCACCAGTCGAACCGCAGCCATGGTCGAGCAGTTGAGGATCCGGGCGCTCGGTCCGCCCGACATCACCGTGGGCGATCGCATCGTGACGGACTTGATCCCCGCCAAGGGGAGGGCCCTGCTGATTCGCCTCGCCCTTGGCCAGGGTCCGAAGGGAAGGTCCGAACTGGCAGGGCTGTTGTGGAGCGACTTCGACGAGACCGCTGCACGGGGAAATCTGCGCCTCACCTTGAGTCGCCTGCGCAAGGTCGTCCCTGATCATCTCGAGGTCAGCCGAGGGACGGTCGGGCTCGATTGCCGGCTCGGTGTCCACCGACGTTGGGCGGCTCGAAGAGCTTGCGCGGCAGCGGCGAGGTCGACGAGCTAGACCCGCGGCTTCCCGATCTACGAAGGCGATTTCCTCGGCGACTTCTCGGTTACCGGCGCCGAGTTGTTCGACGAGTGGGCATCGCGAAAGCGAGCGGAGCTACGGGCCACTGCCCTCGGGTTGCTCGACACGATCGTGACCGCGGCGCGGGCGGCCACCGACACCGATCGCGGCATCGTCGCCGCCCGGAGGATCCTCGAACTCGAGCCGTGGCACGAAGAGGCCCACCGGGCCCTGATGTGGTTCTTCGCCGCCGCCAACCAGCGAAGCGCCGCACTGGCCCAGTTCGAGACGTGCCGCCACGTCCTGGCCGAGGAGCTCGGAGTCGATCCCGACGCGACCACCATGGCGCTGGCCGACGACATCCAACGGCGGGTCGGCTTCGACCCGGCGCTCGAGCCGGTTCCGAGCGCCGACCGCATCCTCGCTCGTCGGGCGTGACGATGAGATCGCCCGGCTCCACGCTCTGCTCGACGATCCGTCGTGCCGGATGGTGACCATCGTCGGACCGGGGGGTATCGGAAAGACCGTGCTGGCGCGGGAGCTTGCGAGCATGCGAGCGACCCGCCATCGCAGCGGTGTGGTCACGGTTTCCCTGGTCGGGACTCGAGCGGCCCACAGCGAGAACGCCTCACCTCTCGTGATCGCCGGGCTGGCGTCGGCGTTGGGAGTTTCCCTCAGATCGGAGCGGGACCCCCAGGACCTGCTCGCCGAACGACTTGCGTCCGAGGACATGTTGCTGTTCATCGACAACTTCGAGCAGGTGGTGAGCGCGGCATCGGTCCTGGGGTCGCTCCTTGCTGCCGCCCCCGGCGTCCAGATGCTGGTCACCTCGCGGCGGCGAGTCGGTGCCGGCCCGGAGTGGGTCTTCGAGCTCGGAGGACTTGCCTGCCCGCCGCCGGAGGAAGTTGCCGACCTCGACAGGTATGACGCGGTCAAGCTCTTCGAAGCAAGGGCGCAGCGCCTCGGGGGGGCAACCTCAGCCGACCAGGCGACGGTGGGGAGAATCACCCGTCTCGTCGAGGGCGTGCCGCTCTCCATCGAGCTGGCGGCTAGGTGGGTTCGAGCCGCCACCCTCGAGCAGATCGAACAGGATCTCGCTCGGGACATCGACCTGCTCGCCACCGCAGACCCCGACGTCGAACCGCGGCATCGCAGCGTCCGGTCGGTGTTCGAGTGGTCATGGTCGCTTCTCGATCCGAACCAGCAGGCGTTGCTGGCTCGGCTGTCGGTGCTCCGAGGCCGTTTCGACGCGCCGACGGCGGTTCGCGCCGCCGACGCCGACCTCGGCGGCCTCGCCGCGTTGGTTGACCATTCGCTGCTCCAGATGGACGAGAGCGGCTTGTACTCGTTGCATGAGCAGCTGCGGCAGTTCGCCTCGTCCAAGCTCGCTGCCGACCCCGACACCGATGCCGAGGTCCGCCGTCGCCACGCCGACTACTTCCGCGACCAGGCGGTGCTGTGGACCGAATTGTCTTCCGAGGCTGGGCCAACCGCCGATGACCTCGACAATCTGCGGGCAGCCACCACCTGGATGATCGACCATGGCGATATCGGTGAGCTCGACGCCCACGTCGATACGGTGTGGCGCGTCTACCGGCTCAGGGGGTGGTACCGGGAGACTGTCGCCACTCTCAGCGTCGCGGTCGAGCGGCCGGACGCCACCGCCAATTTCAAGGCCCGCTGCCATCTTCTCATCGCCGAGGCTTATCGTCAGATAGGTGACCTCGCCGAGGCCATAGAGGCAGCGGCTCGCACCCTGAGCGTGCTCGGCAGACAGGTGCCGCGGACGTCGGCCGGTTGGTCTGCCCGGACGCTCGGCGAGACGGCGCGCCAGGTCGGACATCGAGCGCTCATGGGTCAAACCGTCGCCGGCTCGGCCGAGCGCCGGCGGTCTGCTTCGCTCAGGGCCGGCGCCTTGATCCTGATGGGCGAGATGATGTACGTCTTGGAGAACCAGAGGCTGGCCACCGCCGGCTTGTGGAGCCTCAACGAAGCGGAGCGCTCCGGGTCGGCTGCGAAAATGGCGCAGGCCGGCACCGGCATCGGGTTCGGGATGGCGGTAACCGGATCCCATCGCCTGGCCAACTGGTACGCGCAGCGCGGCTTGCGCGCTGCCGAGACGGCAGGAGCCGACGCCGCCGCCTTTTCCAGGATGGTGGCGGGCACCTTCTTCTACAACGAGGGCCAATGGGAGCAGGCGCGTGCCGTGCTGCCGCTGGCCATGGAACAGGGCCGTCAGACCGGGATGCGCCGACTCGAGGACATGTCCCGGCTGGTTTTCGGTTTCGTCGCAATGCACACCGGCTACCTCGACGATGCCCTGGCTATCGCGCGACAAATAGCCGAGTCGGGTCGGAATCGGGGGCACCCTGGCACCCACGTGTGGGGCGCGGTTTGCACGGTCGAATGGCTGATCCGAGCGGGCCGCTGGGAGGAGGCCGAGTCGTGCCTCAGCGACGCGACCGCGGCGGCGGCGAAGGCAGGGCAACGGGTCGACACCGCCCGGGTGCTGGCTGCTGCGGCCCGGATCAACCTCCGTCACGGGGATCTCCGAGGAGCATGGGCAGCCATCGAGGGCGCCGAGGCCGCGCTCGGGGGGCAGGCGGCGCTGGTTCCTTGGGGACTGGAGGCCCACGCCGGCATCGCCGAGGTGGCGCTGGAACTGATTGACGTCGGACTGCCCCCAGGCGTCACCGACGCTCAAGCGGAACAAACCGTGAAACGTGGCCAGAGTCTGCTGCGTGACTTCGTCAAGGGAGTTCCCATCGGCCGGCCCCGGCTCCATCTGGTCAGAGGTGGGCACGCCGCCCATCGAGGACGGCGGAAGGCGGCCCTGCGGTGGTGGGTATCGGCGGCCACGGAGGCGCTCGAGCATGGGCATGCCTTGGGAGGAGGCGCTCGCCCACCAGCGGCTTGCGGAGGCGCTCGGCGTAGACGAGCGATCAGCGCTGGGTCTCGACCGGGACGGCCACAAACGCAGAGCGATGGATCTGCTGGCTTCGATGGGTGTGGTGTTTCGAGACGGGGATGCTCGTGCGTGACGGTGGGCGAGCGGCGGGAGCACGGTGGGGCGACCCCATTGGCGCGGGTTCGGAGGGGAGCGAACCTCCTGAAGAGTGCTCGACCGCTGGCTGCGCTTCAGCGGTGTTGGGGGAAACCGAGGTCGACCCCGCGGTGGATCGGGTCGGGCCAGCGGCCGATCACCACCTTGGGTCTGGTGTAGAAGCGGACGCCGTCGGGGCCGTATATGGCGTGGTCGCCGAAGATCGAGTTCTTCCAACCGCCGAACGAGTAGAAGCTCAACGGGACCGGTATCGGGACGTTGATCCCCACCATCCCCACCTGTATCTCGTTCTGGAACTTCCTCGCCGCGCCACCGTCGTTGGTGAAGACCGCGGTCCCGTTGCCGTACGGGTTGCTGTTGACCAGGTCGATGGCTTCCTCGTAGTGGTCCACCCGCACCACGCTCAGCACCGGGCCGAAGATCTCGTCCTGGTAGATCGACATGTCCGGGGTGACCTGGTCGAAGAGACACGGGCCGAGGAAGAAGCCGTCCTCGTGCCCGCTGACCTTGAGGTCCCTGCCGTCCTCGACCAGTTGCGCTCCCTCGTCGATCCCCTTGTCGACGTACCCGGCAACCTTGTCGCGGTGCTCGGCGGTGATCAGCGGGCCCATCTCGGCGTCGGGGTCTAGACCGCTGCCCACGGTGAGCCCGCCGATCCGCTCTCGCATGGCGCTGAGCAGCGAATCGCCGGCGTCGCCAACGGTGACCACCACGGAGATCGCCATGCACCGCTCACCCGCCGACCCGTAGCCGGCGGAGACGGCGGCGTCGGCGGCCAGTTCCATGTCGGCGTCGGGGAGCACCACCATGTGGTTCTTGGCGCCGCCCAGCGCCTGCACCCGCTTGCCGTGGGCCGTCCCCGTCTCGTAGATGTACCGGGCGATCGGGGTGGAGCCGACGAAGCTCACCGCGGCGATGTCGGGGTGCTCGAGGATGCGGTCCACCGCCACCTTGTCACCGTGGACCACGTTGAAGACCCCGTCGGGCAACCCGGCCTCGGCGAGTAGCTCGGCGCAGAAGATCGACGCCGACGGGTCCTTCTCTGAAGGCTTGAGCACGAAGGTGTTGCCGCAGGCGATGGCGATCGGGTACATCCACATCGGGACCATGGCCGGGAAGTTGAACGGGGTGATCCCGGCGACGACCCCGAGCGGCTGGCGGATCATGTAGGTGTCGACACCCCGCGACACGTTCTCGGAGTAGTCGCCCTTGAGCAGGTGGGGGATGCCGCAGGCGAACTCGATCACCTCCAGCCCGCGCTGCACCTCGCCGAGGGCATCGGCGAGCGTCTTGCCGTGCTCCGTGGTGAGGATCCGCCCGATGTCCTCTTTGTGCTCCACCGCGAGGCGGCGGAACTCGAACATGACATTGGCCCGTGTGGTGAGGGCGCTGTCCTTCCAACTCTCGAATGCGGCCTTGGCGGCGGCGACGGCCTCGTCGACCACGTCTGCCGAGGCGAAGGCAACTTCCGCCTGGATCTGACCTGACGCCGGGTCGAACACAGGCCCGGTGCGTTCCGGCGTCCCGTCCCAGGGTTTGCCGTTGATCCAGTGGTTGATCAGCTTCACAGTGTCCTCCGGCTCGCTCCGAGCCTAGGACGGCTGACCGAGCGAGGGAACCCGCTCAGATCAGGTACTGGTTGGTCTCACGGGGCAGGTAGCGCCCGTCGCCGGGCGAACCGTGGTACTCGCCGTCGGCGATGACCACCTTGCCCCTGGAGAGAGACGGTGTCGATCGACCCGGCGACCTCCATGCCCTCGTAACAGGAGTAGTCGGTGCGCATGTGTTGGGTCTCGGCGGAGATGACCATGGGACGATCCGGGTCGAACACGACGATGTCGGCATCGGATCCCACCGCGATGGTGCCCTTGCTGCGGGTAGAGCCCGAACATCCTCGCCGGAGTGGTGGCGCACACCTCCACCCAGCGGTTGATCGAGAGACGCTCCTCGGCGACGGCTCCCTGGTAGATGAGCTGCATGCGGTGCTCCACCCCGGGCAGTCCGTTGGGGATCTTGGAGAAGTCGCCCTCTCCGAGGCGCTTCTGCCTGCCCAATTCGGGGTGGTCGTCGAAGCAGAAGGGGCAGTGGTCGGTGGACACCACCTGCAGATCGTTGGTCGCCAGCCCGGCCCACAGCGCCTCCTGATGACCCTCGGCCCGGTCACGGAGCGGTGGAGAGCACACGTACTTGGCGCCCTCGAAGCCGTTGCCCAGGTCGTCCAGCTCGAGGAAGAGGTACTGCGGACAGGTCTCGGCGAAGACGTTGCTCGCCATGTCGCGGGCGATGGCCACCTCTTCGAGCGCCTCCTGCGCCGAGAGGTGGACGATGTAGAGCGGGCAGCCCGCCACCTCTGCCAGCTTGATGGCGCGGTGGGTCGCCTCGCCCTCGAGCACCGATCGGCGGACGAGGCCGTGGTGGATCGGATCGGTCTCACCACGGGCCAGCGCCTGCTCGATCAGCACGTCGATGGCGATGCCGTTCTCGGCGTGCATCATGATCGTCGAGCCGTTCTCGGCCGCCTTCTGCATTGCCCGGAGGATCTCGCCGTCGGTCGAGTAGAAGACGCCGGGATAGGCCATGAACATCTTGAAGGAGGTGACGCCCTCGTCCATGGCCAGGTCCATCTCCTTGAGTGACTGCTCGGTGACGTCGCCGACGATGAGATGGAATCCGTAGTCGATGGCGCAGTTCCCCTCGGCCTTCGCCATCCAGGCCTCGAAGCCCTCCATCAGCGACTGACCCTTGGTCTGCACGGCGAAATCGACGATGGTGGTCGTCCCGCCCCATGCCGCCGCCCGGGTGCCGGTCTCGAAGCTGTCCGAGGCAGCCGTGCCACCGAAGGGGAGCTCCATGTGGGTGTGGACGTCGATCCCGCCAGGGACGACGTACTTGCCGCTGGCGTCGATGGTTTGGTCGGCGGTTCCTTCGAAGGTCCCCGGTGCGAGCAGCGCGGCAACCCGTTCGTCCTCGATCAGTACGTCGGCGGCGGTGCTGTCGGTGGCGGTGACGACGGTCCCGTTGGCGATGAGCGTCCGCATCGCGCCTCCCTGTGTCGCTGCGCCCACGCTAATCGGGTGCCTGTCCGCGAAGGCCGGTGAGGCGAGCGTGGCTTCGACTGCGGGACGTGCTCGACGCTGCCCGCCGCCATCAGGGGAATGTCACGAAGGGGCGGTCGAGCCACTCACTTCCTGGGTTCTTCCCGTCCGATTCGCAACGATGTGGTCGACGATGTGCTCGGCGTCGCGCCCCACTCCTCCCACAAGCGCCGAGCTCAGCGAGTAGAGGAAGAGAAGCCCCATGAGGTACAGCCCGGGGCAGGACTCCACGATGCCCCGAACGTGGACGGGGACGCCGTTGTGAGTGGGCAGTGGGAGATCGATCCAGTCGTAGTTGGGCGTGTATCCGGTGGACCAGATGACGTTGGACACGTCCAAGACACGTCCGTCTTCGAGCATCGGATAACCATCCTTCACACCGGTCGTTCTCCCCACCCGTTCGATGCCGGCCGCGACGATGTCCTTGCGTCGCACCCTGCCCAGGGGAATGCCGCGAGGCGGGTCGAGGAAGTGGTCGCGCATCTTCCTCCCGGGTGGCGTATTCACCGTGAACCGCGTCGCCATGAACCAGAGCACGGGTGTGAGAAGGAGGTCCATACGGCTACCGGCACGGGTGGGCTCCTGACCCGTGTCCCGGCCCGGACAACCATGTCTGGTGGTGGGGAGCGATTTCGATGGCTATCTCCGCGCCGGAGTTACCCGCGCCCACCACGAGCACCCCGCCCTCGCGGAGTTGGGATGGGTTGCGGTAGTCCTTGGAGTGGAGTTGAACGATGCTCTCGTCGAGTTCGGCGGCGAACGGCGGGATCCTGGGGTTGTTGTAGGCGCCCGTGGCCACGATCACGTTGTCGGCGAGCAGAGTGCCGCTCGCACAGACCACCTCGAATCGATCGCCTGCCCGGGACAGTCTCTCGACTTTGACCCCGGTTCGGACGGGGAGGTCGAACTGGCGGGCGTACATCTCCAGGTAGTCGGCGAGCTCATCCTTTGTCGGGTAGTAGGAAGGCGATCCGGGAAACGGCAGCCCAGGAAGTCCGTCGTAGCGGCCCGGCGTGAACAGATGCAGCGAGTCCCATCTCCTCCGCCAGGCATCACCGATCCTGTCGTGTTCGTCCAGGATCACAAAAGGAAGACCCCTTTGAGCGAGGTGGTACCCAACGGCCAGACCCGACTGGCTTCCACCGATGACCACGGTCTCGACTTGGTGATTACTCACTTGGCAACTCCTGCTGCGGGTGTACCGCCGAACCTAAGAAGATCCCCGGTGGCTGCCTATCGGGAATTCTCCCCAGATGATCAGGCGGCCACGCAGACCTTTTCCGGCCGATCCACCTCTTCGACGAGTAACGCAGATACCAGATGAGCATGAGCCCGGTAGTGATGAGATAGAAGGTGTGGAGGCCCCAGATAGGACCGACGGGCAGACTGACGACATAGATCGAATGGACCACGTTTCCCAGGTTCGCCAAGAGGAGGTTGCCGAAGCTGTATGACATCAGGTTCTTGCTCTGTCGGGCCTTGATCAGCATCGGGAGCGTGCTGAGGGCGAAGATCACCGTGGAGACGGCACCGGCGGCGAGGGAGATGCTCACGAGGGAGACGGTATGGGTCGAGGTGCCTCTCGGCTATCGGGAGTTCTCCCCAATCCGGAGCGCACAAGCGGCGTATCTTTCCGTCTGTCCCTGGCGCTTCTAGTGGGACAGCCGATCGGTGGTGGAATGCCTGGTGGACCCGACGATTCCGTTGAGCGTGTCCGAACCGCAGAGGTGATCGCGGCGACATGCTTGGCAACCGACCTGGGCATGGGATTCCCCTTCGAGCATGGCCTCCACACCACCTTGATGGCGATGCGTCTCGCCGACCTCCTCTCCGTATCACCCGAGACGGCTTCGCAGATCTACTACGCCTCGCTACTCACCTATGCGGGATGCACGACCGACGCCGATTTGGCCACAGAAGTTTTCGGGGGGAGCGCGCTCGACAACTTGACTCCCCGTCAGTTCGGATCGGGGGCCGCGCACTTCATCGGAGCAGTGAGATCCATGTCCCCTCCGGACATTCCGGTCGTTCCGCCGGCCCTACGAGGTGGCGAGGCGGCTCCCGCTGGCATACCGATTCAGGGACCCCCATTTCGAGGCGATGTGCGAGGTGGCGGGGATGCTGGCGGAGCGGCTCGGTGTGCCGTCTTCGGTCCATCGGCTGTTTTTCAAGCTCACCGAGCGTTGGGACGGCAAGAGCGTGCTCCGCCGGGCCAAGGGAGACGAGGTCCCTCTGCCGATACGTATCACCCATGTCGCCGAGGACGCCGCCTTCCAACGGGTCATCGGCGGCGACGAGCACGCCGTCGAGACCATCCGCAGCCGGGCGGGCCACGCCTTCGATCCGGCCGTTGCCGACGCTTTCACGCGGCATGCCGATGAGGTCTTCTCGGCGGCTGACGTGGACTCGGCGTGGGAGGCGGTCCTTCGTGCCGAGCCCCGGCCCCACCTTTATCTCGAGGGTGACGCGATCGACCGCGCCATCGGTGCCATGGGCGACTTTGCCGACATGGTCTCGCCCACTTTCACCGGCCACTCAAGGGGCGTTTCCGATCTGGTCGCGGCAGCCGCCGGTGTCAGTGGCTTCGATGCCGATGACATCACGGCGGTGCGACGAGCTGCGCTGGTACACGACATTGGCCGGGTGGCGGTCCATCCCCGGGTGTGGCTGAAGCCGGGCCCGCTCACGTCCGACGACTGGGAGCAGATCAGGCTGCACCCCTACCACACCGAGCGGGTGCTCTCCCGCTCGTCGTTCCTCGCCCCCTTGTCGGGATGCGCCCGGGCCCATCACGAGCGTCTCGACAGCACCGGGTATCACCGGGGAGTCGCCGCACCTTCGCTGAGCTGCCTCCGACCGGCTCCTTGCAGCCGCC
Source organism: uncultured Acidimicrobiia bacterium (assembly GCA_963826825.1). Lineage (GTDB taxonomy): Bacteria > Actinomycetota > Acidimicrobiia > Spongiisociales > DATADW01 > DATADW01. Next base: position 153,365 of record CAWGYV010000006.1, read on the forward strand.
GACTCGTTCCGGGCGATGACCGAGTCGAGACCGCACCGTGTCGGGGTCCGCCCCCGAGGAGGCGGCGCGCCGTCTTGTCGAGGAGGCGCGGGCCGGTCGGCTCGACGCCGACATCGTCTCGGCGGTGTGCGAGGCCGCCGGGCAACCCGGACCTCGACCCGAGCGTCCCGTCGGGTTGACCGAGCGGGAGGCCGAGGTGATCGGACTCCTCGGCCGGGGTCTACAGACCAAGCAGGTGGCGCACCGGCTCGACATCTCCGTCAAGACCGCAGACCGTCACATCCAGAACGCCTACCGGAAGATGGGGGTGTCGACCCGCGCCGGGGCGACGCTGTTCGCGGTGGAGCACGGGCTGATCCCGCCCTCCGACTAGGAACCGGAAATTCGGCGGAGCCGGGGAGCGTGTTCCAAGGATACGTCGAACAAGTGTTCGTTTTGTCGCACCCTTGTGGTACGTTGAACGCTCTTCCCCACTGTGAACCGCGTTGCGGAGATGATGATGACGTTGCTTGGGGAAGCGCCGGGTTGGCTCGAGGACCGCTCTGATCCGCAGGGCGGTGCCGCTGCCGGAAGGGCTTGGCGGAGATGCCGTCCGGTCCCGAGACTCGGGGTGGTCCTGGCGAGGCATCGACCGGTCCCGTTTGAGCGGTGACGATGTGGTCACGCTGGTGCAGGTGCTGGCACGGCAGGTCGCCTTCTACCAAGCCGAGTTGTACGCCGCCATGGCCGAGGTGGCCCACTGCTCCTCGGATCCCTCCTCGGCGGAGCGGGTCGAAGCCATCGACGAGTTCGCCGCCGAGGAGATCGGAGCGGCGTTGTGTCTCACCAGGAGAGCCGCCGACATGCATCTCGGGCTCGCTCTCGATCTCGTTGAGCGGCTCCCCGAGGTGGGGGAGGCGCTGCGTCAGGGCCGGATCGATCTGGCCCGGGCCCGGGTGATCTGTGATGGCACCGGTCACCTCGAGGAGTCAGAGGCCCGCCGGGTGGCCGACGCCGTGTTGGAGCAGGCAGAGAATCTCACCACCGGTCAGCTGGGAGCCCGGGTCCGGCGGCTCGCTCTCTCCGTGCAACCCGACGATGCCGCGCGGCGGTACGAGGCGGCGGTCGAGGAGCGCCGGGTCATGTGTCTCCCCAACGCCGATGGGACCGCCGACCTGGTGGCGTGCAACCTGCCCGCCGAGCGGGCGGTGGCATGCATGCGGACGCTCGACGCCGAGGCTCACGCCGCGAAGCGGGCCGGCGATCCCCGCAGCATCGACCAGTTGCGCACCGACCTCTCTTGGACCGCCTCGATTCAGGACCGCCCACCAAGGGGCGTCGCGGGGTGGTCGACCTCCACATCGATCTCACCACCCTGGCCGGGCTCGACGCCAACCCGGGCGAGATCCCCGGGTTCGGGCCGATCATCGCCGATGTCGCCCGCCGGGTGGCAGCCAGCCAGCACGACTCGGAGTGGCGGGTCACCGTCACCGATCCGGAGAGCGGGTTGGTTGCCTGGAACGGGACCACCCGTCGCCGACCCAACCGTCACCCAACGTCGCTACCTCGAGGCGCGCAACCGGACACTGTGTGTTCCCCGGGTGCCGGATGCCGGCGATCGACTCGGACATCGATCACACCAGGGACTTCGCCAAGGGCGGATCAACCGACGTCACCAACCTCGGACCGCTGTGCCGTCACCATCATCGGTTGAAGCACGAGGGGGAGTGGAAGCTGGAACAACTCGAGCCCGGAGTCTTCCGATGGACCAGTCGACTCGGACACGTCTACACCGTCGGGCCCGGGACCGCCGTGAGTTCGCTACGCGGGTAGCGGCGGCGTAACCTCCTCCCGCGCTCCTGGGTGTGGCGATCTTCGCCACCGGCGAGGGTGCCCCGGCTGACCGGGACCTCACTCCGAGAGGATCGTGCGAAGTGCCTCGCCGAAGGCAGCAGGCTGCTCTGCGACCGGGAGGTGGCCGGCGTCGTCTATCGGGAACAGCGGCCAGCCGAATTTCCGACTCGCCCTCTCAGCGATCCCGAACTTCATCACTCGGTCATGGCGGCCCCAGACGAGCGATACCGGCACCGCGATACGACGCAGTTCGTCGTCGGGGATTCGCTTCGTTCCCAGCGTGCGTAGGAGGGCTCGGTTGGCGGTGCGTACCGTCGGCTGCTTCGCCCGTTCGATCTGGTAGTCGAGCAATGCCGTCATGCGCTCACCCATCTGGGCCCGAACCCGAGGTGCGTCGTAGAAGATCACGTCCTGCATCCTCTGCGCGGTGGTGAGGTTCGGGGCTCTCGATGAATCGGATGAGAGCAAGCAGCACCGAGGGCGCGGGCCGGAACGCGCGCCAGCGAACCGGAGTCCATCAGGATGAGCTTGACGAGCTCGTCTGGGTGCTGGATGGCGAAACGCGCCGCGATGCTCCCGCCAAGCGAGGCGCCGAACAGGATCGGTGGTTGGTCGCAGGTCTCGGCGACGAGCTCGCGCAGCCAACCGATAACTCGGGTTGGGTCAAGAGGGCCGTTGCCGATCTTGGAGCGTCCCAGTCCGGGTAGGTCGGGTACCACCACCCGGTAGCGGTCGACGAGCTGCGCAGCCATTCCACCCATGAACGCTCCGAAGCCGCCCTGCCCGTGGAGCAGGACCATCGGCGGCCCTTCACCGCCCTCCAATACGACCGTCGAGACATCGGCGAGGGAACTCGTCCTCTCAACCAATGGGAGGCCCTCGATCGCCCGCGCCGCAAGGCGGTCCGCCTCGAGTTGCGTCGCTGGTGCTGGATGTGACCTCGATCCATGTCGCTCTCCTCTGCTTCGAGGAGGACGCTATGGGTGTGGTCCCTACTGCCTATCGGGAGTTCTCCCCAGGGCACCTGGCCGGGTGGCGAAGGGGGTGGCTCCGGATACCAATCGACACCGCGGACCCCGGCGGTGATCAAGCGGCCGGGGTTTGCCGCCTCCTCCAGCGCTTCATGCAGTATCTCGAACCCCTCGTCGGCTTCGTCTTCGGTGAGGGAGAGTGGGGGAGCGATGCGGAGGACGTTGCCGTGGAGGCCGCCCTTCCCGATCAGCAGACCACGTTGCTTGGTTCCCTCCATCACCGCCGCCGCCGCTTCTGGGTTGGGCTCGCGACCACCGGGATGAACCAGCTCGACGCCGATCATTAGACCCTTGCCCCGCACCTCGCCGACGATGGGGATCTCGTCCACCAAAGGATCGATCCGGGCGCGCAGGTGGTTCCCCACCTTGTGGGCGTTGGTCTGGAGGTCGTGCTCCAGCATGTAGTCGAGGTTTGCCAGCGCCCCGGCCATGACCAACGGGTTGCCGCCGAATGTCGAGATCGAGTTGGCCCCGATCGAGTCCATCACGTCCGCCCTCGCCACGACACCACCGATGGCGAGGCCGTTCCCGGCACCCTTGGCGAAGGTCATGATGTCGGGGACGACGCCGTGGGCCTCGATACCCCAGAAGTTCTCCCCGGTTCGACCCCAGCCGGTCTGCACCTCGTCGGCCACGAGGAGGATCCCGCTCTCGTCGAGCACCTCCTTCATCGCCCCGAGGAGCCCGTCCGGTGGGGTGGCGAAGCCACCTACTCCCTGGATTGGCTCGGCGATGAGACAGGCGACATCGCCGCTGGTAGCTACTTGGAGCATGTCGCGCAGGTCGGCGACGCAGGCCGCGACGTACTCGGCGTCGGGAAGGTGGCCGAACGGGGAGCGGTATCGATATCCGCCGTGGACATACGTGACCTGGAGCGGGCTGAAGCTCGACGACGACCAGGAACGGTTCCCCGTGATCGCCATCGAGGAGTAGGACCGCCCGTGGTAGCTGTTGCGCAGCGCCAGCACCTGGTTGGAACGCCGGTAGGTGGTGGCGAGCAGCAGGGCGGTGTCGTTGGCCTCGGTCCCCGAATTGGTGAAGAACACCTTGGCGTCGGGGATGGGGGAGAGGGCGGCGATCCGCTCCGCCAGCTCGATCTGCTGCTCGATCAGGTAGAGCGTCGATGTGTGGACCATCCGCCCCGCCTGCTCCCTGACCGCTTTGACTACCTCGGGCACGTTGTACCCCGAGATGGTGGTGAGGATCCCACCGAAGAAATCGAGGTACTCCCGGCCCTCGGCGTCGCGCACCCGCCGCCCTTCACCGTCGACCAGGGCGATCGGCTGCTTGTAATACAGCGCCAGCCACGAGGGGAGCACCTTGCGGTGACGTTCCAGCAGATCGGCGTGGATGCCCGGTTCGCTCATGATGTGGCCTCCTCTCCTGCGAAGTTAGTTCCCCCGGTCTCCGGCGCAGCCCGACCCGTTGGCTACCGTGAACCTATGGGCTGGATCATCCTCATTGTCGTGGCGGCGCTGGTCTTCTTCGGGGCCGGGCTGTTCTTCACCGCACTTCGCTGGCTGTTGATCATCGGGGCCGTCCTGCTGGTGATCGGATTGGTCAGCGGTTGGCGACAGCGCAGCGGCGGTCCACCGACTTCCTGACGATCTGCGGCCGCCGGTTGCTCGGACCTTGTAGGCCTCAGTCCCCGGCCTGGACGAGGATGCCGCCCGATCCGGTGTCGACGGTGATGGTGCGCTCCGCCGCCGGGTCGTCGACCACTCCCTCGATCGTCTCGGATCCAGAGGAGCTATCCAGGCTGACGGCATAGGTGCCTTCGGGAACGGTGACCTCGACGCTGCCCGACCCGGTGGACACCTCGACCACGTCCGGGGCGGAGGCAAATTCGAGGGCGACCCCACCCGACCCGGTGGAGGCGGAGATCGAGGTCAAGACCAGTGCAGAGCCTTCGATGCTCCCCGAGCCGGTGTCGGCGGACAACTCACCGCCCACGCCTTCCAGGTCGATGCCCCCCGAGCCGGTGTCGAGCCTGCCCCCACCGGTGATGCCGTTGACCTCGATGCTCCCCGACCCGGTGTCGATCTCCAGAGCCACATCTGCAGGGGCGGTGATCACGTATTCGGCCCCGCATCCACCGATGAGAAACCCGCCGCCCTGACACTGCACCGAGAGGGTGAGCACGCCGTCCTCGACTTGCTCGATGACCTCGGGCCGCTCGTTCCCGTAGCTGAGGGTGCGCTCCACCTCGACGATCTCGCCGCCGGCGTTCACCTCCACCCCACCGGACGGCGTGTCCACCAGGATCATGCTGATCGGCTCCGAGAAGGCGGCCTGCTCGGTGACCGTGGTCGCCGGTCCAAAAGCCCCACCGCCGGTGAAGGTGAGGACAGCCGCGATCACCACACCGGCGATGATCAACGGGGTGGAGCCGCCCTCGGAGCGGGACAGCGCCAAGAGGGCGATGCCGACACCGATCAGGGTGACGGCGAGCACCATCTCCCAGCGGATGTCGACCCCGAGAGTCGAGAGAAGCCAGACGACCCCGGCGAGGAGCACCAGCGCCCCGGCGATGAGCGTGCCCCGCCCAGGCCCGGGTCGGTCGGTCATGCCGCTACGGAGCCACCAGGTCGCCGTAGGCGTCCGGGCGGCGGTCACGATAGAAGGCCCAGGTCGTCCGGACCTGGTCGATCATGTCGAGGTCGAGGTCGCGCACCACCAGTTCCTCGTCGGTGTCCGAGGCTGGATCGCCGACGACCTGACCGCGGGGGTCACAGAAGTACGAGGACCCGTAGAAGTCGTTGTCACCGAACGGCTCGGTCCCTACCCGATTTATGGCGGCGACGAAGTACTCGTTGGCGACGGCGGCGGCCGGCTGCTCCAGGCTCCACAGGTACATCGAGAGCCCGCGGCTGGTGGCGGAGGGGTTGAAAACGATCTTGGCGCCCCTTAGACCCAGCGCCCGCCACCCTTCGGGGAAGTGGCGGTCGTAGCAGACATACACACCGATCCGACCTACCGCCGTGTCGAAGATCGGGTACCCGAGGTTTCCTGGACGGAAGTAGTACTTCTCGAAGAACCCCTTGACGTGCGGTATGTGGGTCTTGCGGTACTTCCCCAGGTAGCTGCCATCGGCGTCGACCACCGCTGCCGTGTTGTAGAAGAACCCGGCATCCTCTTCCTCGAAGATCGGGATGACGAGCACCATCCCGGTCTCCTTGGCCAGGTCCTGCATGAGCTTGGTGGTGGGGCCGTCGGGTATCGGCTCGGCGTACCCGAAGTGCTCGTCGTCCTGCACCTGGCAGAAGTAGGGACTCGAGAAGAGTTCCTGGAAGCACATGACCCGTGCGCCCTGGGCTGCTGCGTCCCTGGCGTACTTGACCGATTTCTCGATCATCGAGTCCTTGTCGCCGGTCCACTCGGTCTGCACCACCGCAGCACGTACGAGATTGGCCATGATCGTTCTCCTCGGTCCTACTCGACGACCCTACTAACGGGTTGGAGATGAGTGCGGCTCACTCCGCCGACGTTTGGGTCGACCCCCCGAACAGCCGGCGGAAGAAGCGGCCGATGGAGGAGAAGAGCGACGAGAAGAACAGCGATATGCCCTTTACGTCGGGTGCGCTCACCTCGGCGGCCGCCGCCGCGGTCGGCGCCGCAAGCTTGCCCTCCAAGCAGGTGACGAAGTCACCGATGAGCCGCTGTGACATCTCGTTGATCAGCCCGGTGCGACCGAATTGTGCTGCCGCTCCCGAGAGTTGGACGTCGGCGTCGATCGCCACGGCCGTCCCGCCATCTCCCGCCGTCAACCTGTAGTCGACCGTGACCTGCCCGCGGCTTCCGCCGCGCCGGTCCACGCCCTTGCCCTTGATCGACGCCGTCCGATTCGGCCTCGTCCGGGGTGACCGTGGCCTCCCCTTCGAAGGTGGCGGTGAGCGGTCCCAGCTTGACCCCCAGCTTGCCGCCGTAGACACCGTCGCCCTTGTCGTCGGTGAGTTCCGCCCCCGGCAGGCACTGGGCCACCGAGGGGACGTCCTGGAAGAAGTCCCACACCTGCTCGATGGGTCGCGGCACTTCGAATTCGTGGGCGATTTTCACTCGACGCTCCTGGCGGATCGGGCTTGCCGCACCCTACCGCCTCGGGGTAGGCCCCGCCGGGTGGACCTATGCCCTATCAGGTCGAGGCGTAGCCCTGGATCCTGGAGCGGTTGCCGTATGCGCCACCGCTCCAGCTGGCGATATCGGCGAGTATGGCCAGGCCCAACCAGACCCAGTCGAGGGCGCTGATGCCCAGCGGGAAGACCGCGACGTACATGAGCGTGGTCCAAGGCGCGAATATGAAACCGACGAGCGGCCAGATGAAAGTGTCGAAGGCGAGCGACCAGCGTGCGGGGTCGATGAGACCCCATATGAGGATGGCGAAGCGGGGACCGAGGAAGACGAGAACGGTGAAGACACAGCACATGCGCATGATGTCTAGTCGGTGCCGGTGATCGATGTCGGCAATACGGAGTGAGGGGACCGATGGCGCGATGACTTCCCGTGAACCGGGGGTGAGTTCGAAGGGCGACATGGTGTGGATCGCCGGGGGAGAGTTCACCATGGGGTCCGACCGGCACTATCCCGAGGAGCGGCCGGCGCGGCGCGTGCTGGTGGACGGGTTCTGGATCGACCGGTACCAGGTGACAAACGATGATTTCGCCGGCTTTGTTGCCGACACCGGTCACGTCACCCTCGCCGAGCGCGTCCCGGACGCGGCCGACTACCCGGGCGCCATCCCCGACCTGTTGGTGGCGGCGTCGATGGTGTTCGTCAACCCGGGCCACAAGGTGGACCTCCGCAACCATTACAACTGGTGGGCATGGATTCCCGGGGCCGATTGGCGTCACCCCCAAGGAGCGGACAGCGGGATCGAGGGAAAGGGCGACCATCCCGTGGTCCATGTCGCCTGGGACGATGTGGCTGCCTACGCCGCCTGGGTGGGCAAGGATCTGCCAACCGAAGCGGAGTGGGAGTTCGCCAGCAGGGGCGGGATCGACGGCGCCGAGTACGCCTGGGGTGATGACCTCAACCCCGATGGTCGTTGGATGGCAAACACCTGGCAAGGGGATTTCCCGGTGGTCAACGAGAGGCTGGACGGTTTCGAGGGAACCGCCCCGGTGGGATCGTTCCCGGCGAACGGATATGGGCTGTTCGACATGGCTGGGAACGCCTGGGAGTGGACCGATGATTGGTACGAGTCGGTGCGAGAGCCGACAGCAAGCTGCTGTGTGCCCCGCAACCCCCGGGGCGGGGAGATGGAACAGAGCTTCGATCCGGACATGGCCGACATCCCGATCCCCCGCAAGGTGATCAAGGGAGGCTCCCACCTCTGCGCCCCCAACTACTGCAGGAGATACCGCCCCGCGGCGCGCATGGCACAGGCGGTCGACACCTCGACCAGCCACCTCGGCTTCCGCCTCATCTCGAGGGCCTGAGGTCACCGTCCGCCGTCCGCCCCGTCCCACTCTGAAACGGTGATGGATTCGTCGTGCCGCTTGCAGTTGAATGATGGCCGAGCGCGCCGCCTCATGGACATGTGACGACGCGGCAACGCTTACACCCGAGTACGGGAGGACCCATGACCGAAGACCAGTACACCGAGTACCGAGAGCCCAGCCCCGGAGCCGCCGGCCTGATCATCTTCGCCGGCACGATCATGATCATGATCGGGATCTTCCACGCGATCTCGGGATTCGTGGCTCTCATCCAGAGCGACTTCTACGTGGTCGCTCCAAACCATGTCTTCGAGTTCGACGCGACGAGTTGGGGTTGGATCCACCTGATCGCCGGAATTGTCGTGCTGCTCGCCGGGTTCGGTGTTCTCGCCGGGCAGACATGGGCGCGTGTGGTGGGGATCGTGGTGGCGACGCTCAGCGCAATCGCCAACTTCATGTTCATCCCCTACTACCCCATCTGGTCCATCCTGATCATCGCCTTGGATGTTTTCGTCATCTGGGCATTGGCGGTGCACGGACGTGAATTCGCCTCGGCTTGAGCTCGAGTTTGTGACGGAGGGCCGGGGTGGTCCCGGCCCTCCGCTGTAGCATCGTCCGCCCCGCACCCTCGGGAGGCGCCCGCTGAACGACTCCGACGGACAGGGCATCCAGCGCGCCGAGCGCCACTCCACCAGGCTTCTCATCATCGTCGGGTTGGTGCTGGTCGGGATCCTCGGCCTGATACTGGCGAGCAGCATCCTGGTGACGGTCATCGTCGCCGCCCTCATCGCCTTCCTGCTCGCGCCGATGGTCAAGTGGCTGGATCGATACATGCCGCGATGGCTGGCGATCGTGGTCGCATACCTGGTGTTCATCGTCGGGGTCATCTTCCTGTTCTTCGTGGTTCCGGTCCTCTTTGTCGGGTCGATCGATGAGATCGACCTCACCGCCATCTCCGACTCGATCGACGATTGGGCCATCGACATCCTGAACGATCTCAGCAGCATCACCATCCTCGGCTTCACCATCGACCTCACATCGATCACCCAGCCGATAATCGATGCCATCGAGGTCACATCGCCTCCGACCCTGGCGCTGACCGCCGACCAGGTGAGCGCCCTTCTGTTCGGTGCGCTTGAAGCGACCGCCGGCCTGTTCGGCGTCGTCGTGTCGATCCTGAGCTTCGTGATCTTCACTCTTCTGATCGCCCTCTATCTCAGCGGAAGCGGTGCCAGATTCGCCCACAGCACGCTCGGGCTGTTCCCGGCCAAGCATCACGCCGAGGTGGCCGCCCTGGGAAGCAGGTTCTCCGGGGTCTGGAACGACTACATCCGGGGAGAGCTCACGCTCATGTTCATCATGGGCGTGACCACCGGGACAGCCGCTTGGCTAATCGGCATACCCGGTGCGTTCGTGCTCGGTCTGATCGCCGGCCTGCTCGAGGTGATCCCGACGTTCGGGCCCATAATCGCCACCATTCCGGCCGTGCTGGTGGCGCTAGTACAGGGGTCGCTTCGGTTTCCAGAAATGAACAACGTCCTTTTCGGGGTACTGGTCATCGTCGTCTACGTCCTCCTGCAACAACTGGAGAGCCAGCTCGTGTCGCCGAGGGTTTTGGGGGGGTCGGTCCAGGTCCCGGCGCTCGTCGTGCTGCTGGCGATCACCGTCGGGTTTGCCGTGGCCGGCGTTCTGGGTGCCATCCTCGCCGTACCCACGGTGGCCTCGGCTCGGGTGCTTTTCCGGTACGCATGGGCCAAGGCCACAGGAGTCGATGTGTCGGCGGATCAGGGCGAGCGCGGCACCGCCGATCGCGGGAGGACACGGAAGTAGCCATGAGCAGCACGGTTTCCCGCGCTGGCGATTGGTCGCCACCTCCGCCGTGAGCGAGCCGGAGACCCGAGAGCCGTCCGAAGACGGCGACGGCTTGATCTCCCGGGTGAAGACATCGACAGGCCTGGCACGTCAGCGGGCGCTCGAGACGCTGGAGCGACAGCGGATTCACAACCCGCTGGTGAGAGTCGCTTACCAGTCGTACGAGCGCGACCGGCGATTCGCTGGAGGGGTACTCGCTGGCGGCCTCTCCTACCGCTTGTTCCTGTTTCTGCTGCCCTTCTCGCTCTTCATCGTGACTGCCGTCGGCGCAGTCGCCGACGGGGTGCAGGGAGAGCTATCCGATCTGGCTCAAAACGCCGGGCTGAGTGCTTCGCTGGCAGCAAGTGTCGGGGCCGCAGTCGAGCACCTCCGACCGTGGCATCTTCCTCATCGCCGGCCGCCGCCTAGTGCTGACGTTGGCCGCCGGGGTGGGGGTGATAAAGACGATGCGTTTGATAAGCGCCATCGCCTGGCAGGTTGATCCGGGCCGCATGACCCGGCGGATCTTCTCGCTCGGCGATTCTCGCTGTGGCGAGCATCGTGTTCATGGGTTTCCGGGCCTTGCTGCTCGAGGTGTCTGCCGGTCCGCTGGCCGAAACGGTCATCATCATCGTCGAGGTGCTGATGATCGTCGCCGCCATCCTTGCTGCGTATTCGGGTTCTTCCCCGAGCCAAAGAGACCGGATGGACCGATCTGATCCCAGGCGCGCTGTTGGTGGCTGTCGGTTTCGCCGCCCTTCGAATCGTCACGATCGTTTGGTTCGCCAACCGGCTCGATCGGGTGGACGACCTGTACGGCGCGTTGGGTGTGGCCACCGTGTTTCTCGCCTGGCTGTTCATCGTCGCCCGGTTGCTGGTAGCCGGAGCCTCTCTCAACGCCACCCTGTGGCTCGGCCGCCAGGATGCTCAAGCCGGGACGTCCGAAGCCGAGAACTCCGAAAGCGCAGCGCGTGCGGAGGACTAGGGCTGTCCAGCTCGATCGGCGTCAGGCGGTGTCGCCCGACCGTTCGGGTGTTGGCGCTTGGTAGAGGCTTTCCTCATCGGGGCGTTGGCTGCCGCGACGCTGGTGGTAGGCGGGCTGATGGTCTTCGTCCACAAACCGGCCGAGCGGACCCTGGGTCTGGTGATGGCCTTTGGGGCTGGGGTATTGGTGAGCGCCGTCGCCTTCGAGTTGGTGGAGGAGGCCACCGAAATGACAGAGGGAGCGGGCCCGGCATTCATCGGGCTCTTCGCTGGTGCGGCAGTTTTCACGATCGGCGATGCTTGGTTGACTCGTTCAGGGGCCGGTAAGCGTAAGGACATACGTGGCGCCCCGATCGACGCCTCCGGGCCGGCGATCGTCCTCGGTGCGGTGCTCGACGGGGTCCCGGAGTCGGCTGTGCTCGGGTTGACCCTCCTCCAGACAGGCAACGTGTCGATCTCGATGTTGGTAGCCGTGTTGGTCTCCAACCTCCCCGAAGCGATTGCCGCGTCGAGCAGCCTCGAGTCCTCGGGTTGGAGTCGGATGCGGATCACAGGTATGTGGGTGGCGATTGCGGTGATCTCCGGACTCTCCTCGGCCGCCGGATTCGTGCTACTCGATGGTGCATCGGCCGAGACCCTCGCCTTTGTCCTCACCTTCGCCGGGGGTGCGATCCTCGCCATGCTGGCGACGACGATGATGCCGGAGGCCTTTGAGCACGCCGGGGAATGGGCGGGCCCGGCGACGGTGCTCGGGTTTGCCGTCGCCTATGGCATCAGCTTGATCACCGGGTGACTGCACTGCCCAGGTCTAGGGTCGGAAACATGCGATCCGTGGCGGTGACACAGACGATCGACGAACTCGAAGCCGCCCTCGCCGGCACTCAGATCACGGGGTGGGACATCGTCTGGGCGGTCGTGGCGCTCGTCGTGGCGGTCATCCTGTCGAGGCTGGCCCGCGGGGTGATGATCCGGCTGTTGCGCAACGTCGACGGGCTCTCGCTGGACGCAAAGCAATTGATCGGTCGGGTGACCGCATGGATGGTGATCCTGCTCGGGATCGCCATCGCGATCAGCCTGATCGGCGGGAACTCCGCTCCAATCATCATCATTCTCGTCATCGGGGTGGTGGTTCTGGCACTGGCGCTGCGGGGGACGGCCGAGAACTTCTCAGCAGGGATCGTCCTCCAGACGCGGGGCTCCATCAAGGTGGGCGACGAGATCTCCTCCTTGGGCTTCACCGGTGTCGTCGAGGAGCTCAACGGGCGGAGCGTCGTCGTTCGCACCATCGACGGGAGGATGCTCCACCTGCCAAATGCCAAGGTGATCGAGGAGCCCTTGGCCAATCACTCGACGCTGGGTGCACGGCGCTCGGAATTGTCGATCGGGTGCGCCGGTGCAGCCGACATCGAGATCGCAATCGAGGCGATCAGCGCGCGTCGCCAGCGAAAGCGAAGGCGTGTTGGCGGACCCGGCGCCGTGGGTCGCGGTGATCTCGGTGGGCGAAGTGGAAACGAGCCTCGTGCTCCGCTTCTGGCACGATGCCGTCACAAGGTCCGGTCGTGACCGCCCGTGGTGGTGGCCGCGGTCGCCGGGTCGATGGACGACACCGGAGTCATCTCGGTTGGGCCGGTCGCCCCCCCGTACCCGTGGCCGCCCAAGTGATCTGTGGCTCAGTGCGCCGTGTCGCCGGCGAGCAACTGGAGCGCATGCGGTAGGACGGGGAGGATCGCTTCCAGGTTCTCCACCGCCCCCTTCGGGCTCCCCGGGAGATTGACCACCAGCGATTGACCCATCGACCCGGCCGCAGGGCGCGACAGCGCTGCCATCGGTGTGGCCGACAGCCCAGCGGTCATCATCAGGTGGACCAACCCGGGAGCTTCACGCTCGAGCACGGACCGGGTCGCCTCGGGAGTGACGTCGCGTGGTCCGAAACCGGTGCCACCGGTGGTCACGACCAGGGTCGCCACCGAGGCGAGTTCTCTTATCGCCTCCTCGATCAACGGACGGTCGTCGGGAACCGTGCGGCGAGTTATCCCGGTGTACCCGGCCGCTCCGAGAAGCTCCTCGAGTGCGTCGCCGGACCGATCCTCACGGGTCCCGCCGCTGACACCGTCCGAGACGGTGAGCACCGCTGCTCCCGTCACGGTCGATCGCCATTGCTGGAGTTGCTCGGCTCATCCTGATCGAGCTCACGTCGAGCCGCCTCCGCCCGTGCTCGGCGCTCGGCGCGACGGAGCAACCAAATGGTCGCCAGCGCCGGGAGGGCGAACATGAGGATCTCGTCCCATCCGCCCTGGTGGAGCAGGACCACCGGCAGTCGGGGGATCACCCGAGAGCAGTGACGGTCATGACGGCGAGGGTGAGCGTCACCATGAGGAGAAGCATCCCATACTCTCGCCCCACTGTGTCACTCCCCAACGACTTCATGCGCTGGTGCACGACGATGATCGAAGCGACGCCGCCGGCGACGAAGCCCGCAGCCTGAAACCACCACAGGGTGGCCGGGGTGGCGAAGAAGGCGATCTTATGGTCGGCGGTACCGAAGAGGTCCCACCCCAGCCCCATTGGGTCGCTGATGGCCGAGAACAGAAGCTGCCCCTCGAAAAGAAGGACGGGGAGGTAGTGGCCCAGCGTCGCCGCCAGCGCCAGAGGCGCCAGCGCCGGGGCGAGAACCTTCAGCATCGACCGGCCGGGGAGTCCACCGGCCGATCGAGACGCCAGATACATGACGGAGAGCACCAGCGCCGATGTGATCACCAAACCAAGCGTCCCCAGCCAGAGCGCGCCTGCCGCATTCCCCATCGTCGCCAGCCACCAGGGTGTGAAGGAGAACCCGTCCCACAACACCGCTCCGATCATCACCGCCACGAACCCGGCGAGCCCAGGTGGCGATGCCATACGGGTCAACCGGTCGAGCCAAACCCGCTTCCGCCCGCCGTCCGTTGCCCTACCGAGCGGCGAGATTGCGCCGGCCAGTCCGTTGTATGTGGTGAAAGGGTCGGCCATCCGGAGCGATGTTTCCCGGCCGGCCACGGCAGCCAGTCCCAGCAGGCCAACGGTCAACGCCACCGCCGCCCACCCGATTGCCGTCGCCCTGCCCCGGAGAGGAGACACCACCTGGAACCAGACGAAGACGAGGTACCCGACGGTGGCCGGCCAGATCCCTATTCCTCCAGCCGGACTCTCCTTCTCGCCGAGACCTGTCCATCGGGCCAGGGTGCGCCAAGGGTTGAGCGAGGCGTACAGGTCACCGAAAACGATCTCCACCAGTGGCAGTCCGAGCCAGAACAAGACGTTGACCAGCACCGGGACCAGATTGCGCGAGGGGTTGTCCACACCAGCGATCCCGACGACCACCACAAGGACCAGACCGGCCACCCCGATCACCCCCGCGGCGCGGGACGGCCGCCCAATGGGTCGACCCGAGATCGCCTCTCTTGCTCCTCGGGGCGGTCGGGACCCGGGCGGGACACAACCACGGCGAAAGCCGCCACCAGGATCAGACCGGCGCCGAAGAGGAAGACCTCGAGGGGCAGGGGCAGGTCTCCCTGTGGACCCATCCCGTGCGCAGCCGTCGGGAGGGGGAGGAGGAGCAGCGCGAGGAAGAACCCGCCGGCGATCCACCACCGGCGGAGCGATCCCCCGGTCACGGGATGAGCGTACTGAGGCGCGACTGCGCGGCACTCGAGCAGATCCGTCCCGGCAGACGGCGGGGAGGGATTCGTTGCGCCGACGGACCGCGGACGGACTAGACGCGACCAAGATCCGCCCGATGGACCGACGATCGGACGATGACAATTCTTCGAGGCGGCGTTGGAGGAGGCGCGACAGGGGGGCGATGAGGGTGGGATCCCGATCGGGTCGGTGTTGGTGATAGATGGCGAGGTGGTGGGGAGGGGTCACAACCGCCGGGTCCAACAAGGGAGCGCCGTCCTCCACGCCGAGATGGATGCGCTCGAGGACGCTGGGCGCCGGACTGCCGCCGAGTACCGCAGATCGACCCTGTACTCGACGCTCTCGCCGTGCGACATGTGCTCGGGAGCCGTGCTTCTCTATGGCATCCCGAGGGTCGTGGTGGGGGAGCACCGCACCTTCCAAGGCCCCGAGTCCTACCTCCGGTCTCGCCGGGTCGAGGTGGTCGTCCTCGACGACCCCGATTGCCTCCGGCTGATGACGCGCTTCATCGCCGAGCACCCCGACCTCTGGAACGAGGACATCGGCGAGTGAAACAGCCGATGTGGACGGGTGGCGCATTCTGCGCCCCGGGTAGCCTCGCCACCGTCATGGCACACACCTCCGACGACCTGGTTGATGTCCACCCCAGGAGACAGATACTCGCCCTCGTCCTGGCGGTGGTCGCCACCGTCCCCGGAATCATCATCCGGTTCACCGAGCCGGAGTTGTCGGCCCCCATCGCGGCAATCACCTTCGGCTTGGCCATCGTCGGCGCCGCCTTCGTTCTGGCCTGGGCCGCCGAGGTAGCGCAACTCGACATCTCGGCAGGGCTCGCCATAGCCGTGCTCGCCCTCATCGCCGTGCTCCCCGAGTATGCCGTGGACCTGGTGTTTGCCTGGAGGGGTGGGGAGGCGTACGAGATGTACGGCGCCGCCTGCGGCCCGGCCGGGGTCGATTACAACGACACGCCGTGCTCGTTCGCCCTGGCCAACATGACAGGGGCCAACCGTCTGCTCATCGGGGTGGGTTGGTCGATGGTGGTCCTCCTCGCGTCGTGGCGGTACCGGACGCTGACGCGCCGCAGGGCCAAAACGCCCGAGCGGGTGACCACCGCCCAGCTACATGAGCTCGAGGGCCAGACCGGCTCCGGGATCACTCTCGAGCGGGGGCACACCATCGAGGTGGCATTTCTCGCCGCAGCCACCATCTACTCGCTGACATTGCCGCTCAAGACGAGCATCACGCTGATCGACGCCGCGGTGCTCGTCGGGATCTTCGTGCTGTACACGATTCGCATCTCGAGAGCGCCCGCCGAGGAGCCGCATCTCGTCGGGCCCGCCCGCTATCTGGGCACGTTCTCCGACGTCCCGCGAAGAGTGGCTGTGGTGGCCATGTTCGCTTTCGCCGCCACGGTCATCCTGCTCTGCGCCGAGCATTTCGCCGAGGCCCTGGTGGAATCCGGGGAGGCGGTCGGGGTCCCGGCGTTCTTCCTGGTGCAGTGGCTGGCGCCTCTGGCTTCCGAAGCTCCCGAGTTGTTGGTGGCTGCGCTTTACGCCTGGAGGCTCAACACGAGCAGCGCCCTGGGAACCCTGGTCTCGTCGAAGGTCAACCAATGGACCCTGCTGGTGGGAACTCTCCCCATCGTCTTCGCCATCTCCGCCGGGGAACTGGTCGGGTTGCCACTCGACTCGCTCCAGCGCGAAGAACTGTTCCTCACCGCGGCCCAGTCGCTGTTCGCGGTGGCGTTGCTGAGCAATCTCTCGCTCGGGGTGCGCGAGGCGCTGGCGCTGGCAGGACTCTTCTTTGCGCAGTTCGTGCTTGGCGCGGTCGTCCCCGAGCAGTTCATCGCAGCGGAGCGCATCGGGCTCGGCATCCTCTATCTCGTGCTCGGCTTGGTGATCTTCCTACGCGATCGCAAGAGGCTGCCCCACTTGCTCCACGACGGGTTCCGCGCCCCCTACGCCGAGTTGGTCGCGGAGACCAAAGGACCGACTCAGCCGGCCGGGTAGCCCGCACGAAACCGCCTGCCGCGGGCTCGGTCTCAGGTCGACGCCCACTCCCGGAGTTGGCGATGGAGACGCCGCTCTTGGGCGAAGAGGTCGCTGTCCACGGCGCCCTGTGCGGCATGCGGGCTCTTGAAGTAGAACCCGAGCCATTCCTGAATGCCCGTGCTGCCGCGACGGGCCGAAAGGTCCAACAGGAGCGCCAGGTCGAGCACGATTGGGGCGGCGAGAATCGAGTCCTTGCATAGGAAATCGACTTTGATCTGCATCGGGTACCCCATCCAGCCGAACAGGTCGATGTTGTCCCAGCCCTCCTTGTCGTCGCCACGGGGTGGGTAGTAGTTGATTCTCACCTGATGGTGCATCTCGCCATACAGTTCGGGATGAAGCTCGGGACGCAGGATCTCCTCGAGGACGCCCAGCTTGGACACTTCCTTTGTGCGGAAATTGGCCGGATCGTCGAGCACTTCACCGTCGCGATTCCCCAGGATGTTGGTGCTGTACCAACCATTGAGCCCGAGGAGGCGGGCCCGAATTGCGGGGGCTATGGAGGTCTTGATCATCGTCTGGCCCGTCTTGAAATCCTTGCCCGCAATCGGCACCCCGTTTCGGTCAGCCAATTCGCGCAAGGCAGGTATTTCGGCGGTGAGATTGGGTGCCCCATTGGCAAAGGGGACGCCGGCACGGAGGGCGGCATAGGCGTATATCTGGCTGGGGGCGATCGTCGGATCACTCTCCTTGAGCCCTCGCTCGAAGGCGTCCAACGTCTCGTGGACGGGTCCGGCCTCGGAGAATGCCTCGGTGCTGGCGCACCAGACCATGACCAGGCGATTGCATGCGTGGATGGCGGAGAACCGCTCGATGTCCTCGATGACCTGCTCGGCCAGGTCCATCAGATTGGCGCCGGTCTTGACGTTGTCGGTGCCCTCGAGCCGGCGCACCCATGCCGGGTCGAAGACGGCGGGCATCGGCTCTATCGCCTCGAGTGCAGAGCGGGCGTCCTCGAGGTCCTCCGGTCGGAGCACCCCGGCGCGGCGCGCTGCCAAGTACCCGTTGTCGCTGTATGGATCCCACGCGCCAAAGACGAGATCGTCGAGCGAGGCGAGGTCGAGCATCTCTGTGACCCGTCCCAGGTCGTCACCGTCCTCGCTCCGTAGTTGCCCGATCTGGGTGAGCGAGCCGACCGGCACGGCTCGACCACGGCGGACAGCGTCGACTCCGGCGATGAATGTGGTGGTCACTGCCCCCAACCCAGGGATGAGCACACCGAGGGTCCCCTGGGAAGATGTCGAGTCGTTCACGGTGCCTCCATCCTGCGGTTGGGCGGGAAGGTAGAGGAGAGCAACCGATCATGCAATCTGATGAATCTGATATACTCTATAAGTAATACTTATGTCAGATCGATTCACGGCTCTGGGCTCACTCTCGGCGGTGCGGATCCAGCACCTGTCGTATTTGCAGGCAGTGGTGGACGCTCCCAGTTGGACGGATGCCGCAGATTTGTCTGACGTCACCCAGTCGGCCGTGTCCCAGGGCATCGCCCAGTTGGAGAAGAGCATCGGTGTTCCCCTCTTCATCCGCACAGGACGGCGCCCGCTGTTGACCGACGACGGCGCGGAGGTGCTGCGTTTCGCCGCCATCGTGCTGGCAGAGGCCGGCCGCTTGGAGCAGCGCCTCGACCAGCGCCGACACGGTTTGTCCGGGACACTGCGGGTGGGGATGATCGACGCCGGCGGTCTCTACCTGTTCCCAGGTGCCTTGAGGGATTTCCGCGGGCAGCAGCCTGGGATCGAGCTCAAATTGGTCATCGACAGCAGCGAGGTCCTGCTCGAAATGGTGCGGCGCGGGACACTCGACCTCGCGGTCGTAGTGGCTCCGGCTCGTGGCCTCGAGTCCGAGGAACTGCTCGCCGAGCCGTTGTTCGTCTACGCAGGCCGGGGAATGAGGGGAGGTCCCGGGCCGACCGCCGAGTGGGCCCTCTACCCGGAGGGATCACATACCAGGGCGGCGATCGACGAGGGATTCGCCCGTCTGGGGATACGACCGACCGTGATGGCAGAGAGCCCTAACCCCTCGGTGCTCCGGCAGGTGGCGGACCTGGGTCTCGGGTGGACCGTTCTCCCCCCCGCCGTCGCCGAGCAGGGCCCCCGGCTCCGCCGCTGGGGCGACGCCATCGCCGAGCGTCGGCTGCTCGCCGTCCACCACCCTGGGGGGCCCGATCCCCGCAGCTCCCGGCTCCTCGAGATGATTCGTAAAGTCGACTCGTGGAGGAAATAGGCCCGCTCGAGCCGGCGATCGATGTCGCCGTCCTCGCCGACGCCGTGCAGGCGGCGTCGGGAAAGCTCTACGTGCTCGGCGGCGGATGGGACACGCTCCTGGTACCCCGGTTCCCGGCGCGGCACAGCATCGGGATCGGTGTCAAGGTCCGTGTGCCGTGGACGATGACCGATCGTGACCTCAGCCTTGCCGTCGAACTTCAGGACGAGGACGGGCGACCAGTCCCCAACGCGGCCAGGCTCCGCCACTCCTTCCGACCCGGCAGACCGCCCCACCACCCCGAGGGCATCGACGTGAGCGTGGTTCGGGCCCTGACCTTCGCCAACGTGCCCCTCCCCGCACCGGGCGGGTACGCCTTTTCGATCATGCTCGGCGATCTCGAGCGAGCCCGTCTCAGCTTCCGGGTGATCGCACGGCCGAAGAGAGCCTGACGGCGGACGGCAGACGGCAGATTCGAGTAGCAGGGCCTTGCAAGCAACGTGACACCTGCCGGATACCATCGCCCGGTGGCTGTGGTCGAAGTTCGTGGGCTGAAGAAGTCCTATGGCGATGTCGTTGCCGTGGGTGGCATCGACCTCGACGTCGCTACGGGCGAGGTGGTGGCAATGCTCGGCCCGAACGGGGCTGGCAAGACCACAACGGTTGAGATACTCGAGGGCTTCCGTACCCCCGACGAAGGTTCGGTCACCGTGCTCGGGGACGCGCCGGACGGCGGCGGCCGGCCATTCCGCGACAGGATCGGGATCGTCCTCCAGTCGAGCGGAATCGAGACGACGCTCACCGTTGGGGAGTCGCTGGCCATGTATTCGGCGTACTACAGCCACCCCCGATCACCGGACGAGGTCATCGAGTTGGCGGGTCTGGTGGAGAAGCGCCGGAGCCGCGTCTCCACGCTCTCGGGCGGTCAGCGCCGGAGGCTCGATCTGGCATTGGGCATCCTGGGTGACCCGGAGTTGCTCTTCTTGGACGAGCCCACCACCGGATTCGACCCCGCTGCCCGACGACAGGCTTGGGAGTTGATCGATCAGCTCCGCCGATCGGGGACGACGATCCTGCTCACCACCCATTACCTCGAGGAGGCGCAGCGGCTGGCAGACCGAGTGGTCGTGATCGACCGTGGTCTGATCGTCGCCGAAGGCGACCCGACGACCCTCGGCGGGCGCGACACCGCGGGGGCGGCCATTGTCTTCAGACTGCCCGAAGGCGCTGCCAAAGACGACATCCCCCAGGTCGGGTCGATCGAGGTCTCCGACCGGACGGTGACGATCACGACCGATCGTCCCACTGCCGCTCTGCACGAGTTGACCAAGTGGGCGATCGGCGGTGGAGGTGAGCTGGAGGGTCTCGAGGTGAAGCGGCCGACGCTCGAGGACGTCTACCTCGGCCTGGTTGATCAGCCCACGAGCGAGGAGCAGGTCCCGATATGAACACGGGGCATCTGGCGTCGGGGTGGCGGCTCCTCGTCCGACAGATCGGATGGGAATGGCGCATCTTCTGGCGGACCCCTATTTCCGCCTTCTTCACCTTCGTCTTCCCGTTGATGTTCCTGGTCCTCTTCAACCTGCTCTTTTCCGGCTCCACTTTCGGCGAGGGGACGGGGGTTGCCTTCGCCCAGGGATTCACCCCGGCGATCGCGGTGTTTGCCCTGGTCACGTCGTGTTACACCAGCCTGGCGATCGGGACCGCCATTGCTCGTGACGAGGGCGTTCTCAAACGGGCATGGGGCACACCGCTCCCGAGATGGGCCTACCTAGGTGGGCGGATAGGGGCGACGGTGGTCATCGGGTTGTTCTCGGTGGCGGTGATGTTCGCGGTCGGCGCTGTGTTCTACGACGTGGTCATTCCCTGGGAACGCACCCCGGTGATCGTCCTTCTGCTGGTGATCGGGGCCGGCTGCTTTGCCGCGCTTGGGGTGGCGGTGGCCGGGTTGACCCCGAACGGTCAGGCCGCACCGGCGATCACCAACGCCACCCTGCTCCCGTTGGCCTTCATCTCGGGCGTGTTCTTCCCGCTCAGCTTTGCCCCAGAGTGGCTGAGCACGCTGGCCAGCATCTTCCCGTTGCGACCGATGGTCGAGGCGGTCAGCGAGCAGTTCGACCCAGCGGCGACTCCCGCCTTTCCGTGGGCTGAGATCGGGGTGATGGTGGCGTGGGGAGTGCTCGGTGTGATCCTTGCGACCCGCTTCTTCACGTGGGAGCCGCGTGCTGGCGGGGCTAGGCGGAGACGTCGTGCCCCTCAAGCCGCCTGATTGTCAGAGATAGACGCCCGGGTAGGACCGCTGCTCGTCCTCGGCCTCGCCCTGTCCCTGGAGCGACCGCTGCTGATGCAGCTGTTGCAACTGCGACTGAGCCGCCGCCTGCTGGCTCCACAAGCTCGCCTGGATCCCGTGGAACACGCCCTCGAGCCATCCCACCAGTTGGGCCTGGGCGACGCGCAGCTCCGACTCGCTCGGCACCTCGTTGCGAATCGGGATGAACATCTCGTCGAACTCGTCGAGCAACTCGGGTGAGAGGATCTCGCGCAGTTCGGTGAGCGTCCGCTCGTGTATCTCGAGCAACCGGCGCCGTCCGGCATCATCGAGCGGTGCCTGGCGCACCTCGTCGAGCATCGCACGTGTCATCGAGGCGATCCGGATCAATTTGGTCGGGTGGCTCACCGGTGGCCCGGAGCCACGCTCGGCGGGAACGGGCACCTCGACGGCGTCTGGCACCATCGGTTCGGCAGCTTGGGCGTCCTCGGGCATCGCTCCTCCTCGTCCCGGGTGAGGGTAGGGGCTGGGGGTGACAGCGGGGGTCTATCGTATGACAAGGCGCGGCGACTCATTGGAAAGTGTTGCGCCATGATGTAGACTATCGCCGAGTACCTCCGGGGGACGGGACTTTGTACCGTTCCACGGGCACCGTGATCCGGACGGTGACAGCCGCTTTGTCGGCGGCGGAATGTTGCGATGCGGCCGGGAGAAGGGGGGAGCGCATCGCTGGGCCGTCCGCAGCGTGCATGCACGCGGGACTGGAGGAAGGACGAAGAATCGAGATGGATGCCAACGATTACCCGCCGATCCTCGATGCAGCCCATGTCTCCGAGTTGCTGGGGATGAATGTGCAGATGGTTCGCAAGTACGCCCGTGAGGGCAGGATCCCCGCGTACCGTCTTCCCGGCGGCCGGACCTTCCGATTCTTCCGTGACGAGATCTTCGGGTTCCTCCGCGAGCATCCGGTCGTCGAGAGCGTGGACGGCTCGGCCGCACTCCAGACGGCCTCCGAAACCGGCTGACCAGGTCCCCATGTCGCCCGGGAGTTGGGAGACCCACCCCGATCTTCGGAAGCTCCGGCGGGAGACCGACCGGGAGTTCCGTGAAGAGGCGGCTGCCGAGGAGGCCGATGCCACCCAGTTGCTGCTGCGGAGCCGCACGACTGGCCAACGCTGCCTTCGAGTCCATGGTCCGTGGTGACGAGGTGACCCTTGCCGCCGGCGGGAAGGAATGGGGAGGCAGGCTGGTCGAGGCCGCGGGCGATCTGGCGGTGGTCGACACGGGTTCGCATCAGGTTTGCATCAGCCTCCCGGCGCTCCGCTGGTTGCGGATCGACGCCAGGGGCCGGGGCGACGGGCGGCGCAGCAGTGGGAATGTCGGGTCGCTCCGGGCACAACTAGGCGTGTACGAGATGGATGCCGAGCGGGTTGAGATAGTCACCGCAGAGGGTGGATCGGTCGTGGGCCGGGTGCGTGCCGTGGGTCGTGATCATGTGGACCTCATGGGTCCCACCGGGCTGCATTGGATGGTTGCGCTCAACGCGGTGGCGGCCGTGGTCGTACGGCAATGATCCTTCCGGCTTGCGTGCCCGCAGCCCACCTAGTACGAAAGTGGAGTCGAGGGGCTGAAATGACAGGCGGCCGGTGTCACCTATGGGGGCGCGTCGGCTCGTCGGCGCCCATCGGTCGCGGCCCCATCGGTCCTGGCAGGGCACCGCTCCGGCCCGGTCCCATTTCGAACATCCACCTTCGGAGACTCCCGTGACCACCGAGAAAGAGCGCACCACGCGCCGCACCATTCCACAGGCCGAGCCCCAGCCACCACCCCGTCGCGGGCTCCTGACCCGGGTCAAGCTGGGTCACGTCGTGGCAATCGTCGCCGGGTTGCTGGCGGCGGTCACCACACTGGCCGTGCTCCGCTCCAACCAGAGCACGGTTGCGGTGGTGACCGCGGCAACACCCATCGCCTCCGGTGCCGTGCTGACCTCCGCGGACGTGGTGGTCGAAGAGGTCCTCCTCTCGCCCCAGTTCGGGGCCCAGTTCGTCACCGCCGACGAGATCGACCGTGTTGCCGGATCGGTGGCGCGGCGACCGATCATCCCCGGTGAGCCCCTACTCGACACCGACCTGGGGAGGGTTGCGGCCTCCGAGGGCCTTCGTGCCATGTCTGTTCCCATCGAGGAGGGCCGTGCCGTTGCCGGGGGGCTTTCGGTGGGTGACCGGGTCGATGTGATCGCCGTCGTCGACGGCGTTGCCCGTTTCATCGCCACCAATGTCGAGGTGCTCGGCGTGCCCACCGAGGATTCCACCGGTGGTCTCACCTCGACCACCGGCGGTTTCGCGCCCACGCTGGCTGTGGACGACGAGCAGGCGCTTCGGATCGCGTCCGCTCTGGGCATAGCCGAAGTCCACCTGGTCCGCTCGACCGGTGCCCCAGACGTCAGCGTCGAGGAGTTCGCCCCCATCGAGGACCCGATCGAGGGCCCACTCGAGGGCCGCGACGAGACGACCGAGACCACGATCCCGTGAGCACGACGTGACCGAACGTCGCCGGGCTCGAGTGGAACCGGCGGTAGCGCTGGGATCGTCGGCCCGCTCCTGGGCAGGCGAGCTGATGAGCTACGCCAAGGACCATCCCGGGGTGAGGGTGGTGGGGACGATCCTTTCCTCGGCGGACGCCATGGAGCTTGGGTACGACGTGCTGATCCTCGATGACACCTCGAGCTTCCTCACTCCCCGCCTGGTCGACCGGTTGCAGCGCAGCGACCGGGCAGTTATCGGGGTCTACGACCCGGAACGGGGCGGCCCGGGGCGGTCCCGGCTGCTCGAGATGGGTGTCGACGCTGTCATCGTCGCCTCGGCCTCGCCCGAGGACGTGGTGCAGGCGATCGAAGACGTGGTCGAGCGGCGCGACCTGGTCCAGCGGTTTGCCGAGGTTCTCGGGCCTGATCTCACCACCGAGGCCATCCCCCAGCCGACGACCCCGGTCCAGCCGGCGGTGGAAGTTGGAGGATCGGGGCGGCTGATAGCGGTCACCGGTGCCAGCGGCGTTCTCGAGGTGGTGGTGGGGCTTGGCACCCATCTGGCCGGCTGGAGGCGCCCCACACTCTTGGCCGATCTCGACACATTGGAGCCGGCGCTGGCACAGCGTCTCGATGTGGAACTGACCCCGAACGTGGTCACCGCGCTCGAAGCACTTCGCTTCCGCTCGGACCTGACCCGTGAGTTCGCCTATCACGCCGGTGGATTCGCCGTGCTCGGCGGGCTCCCCAACCCGCGGGAGTGGGCGACTCTCGCCGAGGACGAGATCGTCGATCTGCTCGAGCAGCTCACCATCGCCTTCGAGGTCGTGCTGGTCCGCATCGACCGGCATCTCGAGGATCTCTCCACCCTCACCGGGGCAGCCGGCAGGTTCGGTGCGAGCCGCGCCGTCGCCGCCACGGCCGATGCCATCGTCGGCGTAGGCGATCCCTCGCCCGTCGGGATTGCCGGGATGCTCAGTTGGCTGGGCGACCTGAGCACGGTCACCTCGGCACCGGTGCACCTGGTGCTCAACCGGATCCGACCGGGGCCCTTCCAGCGCCACGAGGTGATGGAGGAACTGCGCCGCTCGTTCACCCCGGCATCGGTGACTTTGCTCCCAGAGGACGACCGCCTGCCACGGGCCTCTTGGCAGGGGGAGCCGGTCTATTCGGGCAAGTTCATGAAGGCGCTGGCGCCGCTCGCCGCCACTCTCGGCGCGGTCAGCGCTCCGGTGCGCACCCAAGTGGGGTCCAGCCGATGACCAGCCGGCGCTCCAGCGCATACGAGAACCTGCGGATCGCCACCGCGGAACGGATAGAAGAGCTCAAGCTCGACCCCGAGCGCAGCCCCGAGGATGTACGCCAGGTGATCACCGACCTGGTCGGCGCCTATCAGCGGACGGCGCACACCGGTCGCAGCCTCCCGCTGCGTGATCCAGGGGAGATGGAGCAGCGATTGTGGGAGTCGGTTGCCGGCTACGGGCCACTCACCGGCCTGCTCACCGATCCGTTTATCGAGGAGATATTCATCGAGGGTGGCCGGGTCACCTTCATCGATGGCTCGGGGCGGCTGCGCGCCCTCGTGGCGGCCACAAACGAGGAGGAGAACCGCCAGGTGGTGGACCGGTTGCTCGCAGGCACCAACCGACGGCTCGACGCCTCCAACGCCATCGAACAGGCCCGGGTGCTGGACGGCGAAGGCCGGTTGACCGCGGTGGTTCCGCCGGTGTCCGATCGGCTCTCTGTGACCCTGCGGAAGTACACCGTCTCGGACGAGACGCTCGGGTCGCTCGTCGAGCGGAACTCGCTCACGCCGGAGGCAGCCGCCTTCATGTGGGTGCTCGCCCAGGCGTCGATGTCGGTGCTCATCTCCGGTGCCACCGGTGCCGGGAAGACCACCATGTTGAGCGCCTGGCTGCGGGCGGTCCCCGACGACCAGTGCATCCGCATCTGCGAGGAGGTGCGCGAGATCCACGTGCCCCTCCCTCCACACTCCAGCGCGTACGAGGCAAGCCCGGTGACAATGGAGGGCCAGCGGCGGTACGGGTTGCGCGACCTGGTCAAAGTTTGTCTTGCACAGCGCGTCGACCTCCTCTGCGTCGGCGAGGTGCGGGGCGCAGAAGCCTTCGAGTTGACCAGGGCGGTGAACGCCGGTTGTGGTTTCGCCTGCACCGTCCACGCCAACTCGGCGCGCGATGCCCTCTACGCCATCGTCAACGCCGCCCTCATGGCGGGTGAGAACGTCCCTGAACCGGCTGTGCGCAAGATCTTCGCCCAGTCGCTCGACTTCGTCATCCACCTCGACAGGGACCTGCGCCGTCCCCGTGACGGTGACGAGGGCCTGCGTCGCCAGGTCCGCGAGATCCTGGCAGTCGCTCCCTCTCTGTCCACCGACGACTTCACCACCGAGCCCATCTTCTTGCGCCGTGCCCTGGGCGAGCCGCTGATGTGGACCGGTTCGATGCCGCCCGAGCCGGTGACCGAGATGATCGAGCGAGCCCTCCCCCGCGACGTGCGCCTCAAGGACCTCCTGAGCGGGGACTGGAGACCGGAGCCGTGAGGGTTCTAGCAGCGCTCCTCGCTGGGCTCTTCTTCTATCTCCTCGTCTCCTACCTGACCGGCAACGGCCCTCGATTCGAGGTGCGACGCTCGCCC
The DNA here is from genome assembly GCA_963826825.1 of uncultured Acidimicrobiia bacterium. Classification (GTDB taxonomy): domain Bacteria; phylum Actinomycetota; class Acidimicrobiia; order Spongiisociales; family DATADW01; genus DATADW01. The sequence goes on from CAWGYV010000006.1 coordinate 179,881, forward strand.
GCCACTCAGGTCTCACCGCGGCAACTGTGGCTCATCCAGGCGGGATCGGACCTGACACCGCGCCAGTTCCGCGCCGGGTCGATCGCCGCCGCAGCCATCACCTTCGTCCTCTTCCTTTTTCTCACAGGAGCCTGGTGGATCGCCCTGGTCCCTGCGGTCGTGGTCGGGCTGTGGCCCCGCGCCTATTACTCGCGACGGCGCAACCAGCGGCTCGCCGAGCTGACGCGGGCATGGCCCGACGGGATCCGCGACATCCTCGCCTATGTCAAGTCTGGAGCCTCCCTCCCCGTGGCGCTCGAGGCGCTGGCGCGCAAGGGTCCCGAGCCGCTCCGGCTCGCCTTCGATCGATTCCCGCTCCAGGCACGCATGTTCGGGATGATCCCGGCGCTGGAGATGGTCAAGGAGGAACTGGCCGACCCCACATCGGACAAGGTGATCGAGGTGCTCATCCTCGCCCATCAGCACGGCGGAGATCTGGTCGAAGACGTCTTGCGAGACCTGATCGACACCACCGTCGCCGACCTCGCCACCCAGGAGGGGATCCGCACCGCCAACTTCGAACAGCGGCTGGAGAGCTGGGTGGTGGTGGCGGCTCCGTGGATTTTGCTCCTGTTCCTGGCCACGATCCCCGATAGCTACGTCGCCTTCTACCAATCGCCGCCCGGACGCTTCACCGTTCTCGTGGGAGCCGTGTGGGCCGGCATCGGCTGGCTTCTGATGCGCTTCATCGCCCGCCAGCAGGACGAGCCGAGGGTGCTCGGCGGTGGCTCGACGGTGAGCAAGACCCGTTCCGCAACACGCCGTCGCCAGGCGGCGCCCGCCGCCGGCCAGCCCGCGCCAACGGGCCAGGTCGTGCTCGATGTACCGGAGATGCGATGACCGCCGGTCTCAGCTGGATGGAACTGACCGCGGTGGCCGCAGCCACCGTGTTCGCCGCAGTGGTCGCCTGGTTGCTGGTCCGGCCCTACCGGGGGCTGGCCGGACGGCTCAGGCCGTACGTGGCCGTGGCCCGGACCCGCTTGGCGCGAAGCGTGGACGTCGGCCGGTCAGGCTGCGACCGGTCCCGTTTTCGGACAGGGCACCTTCCGGCGGTTGTTCGGCCCCATCGTCGAGGGAGTCCTCGCCAGGTTCTCCCGGCTCATCTCGTTCGGCTCGGAGGCGCAACTGGCGACCAAGCTGCGGCAGGCCGGGCTCTACCCCGGGCTCACCGCCCGTGACCGGGTTCGCGAGTACCGGGTGCGGTCGTTCCTCTTCTCCGCCGGTCTCACCGTGCTCGGCGGGCTCTTCGGTCTCGCCCTGCGAGGGGTGGCGGCGATGCTGTTGTTCGGCGCCGCGGGATTCGTCATCGGCGTCCTCTTCTCGCGCAGCCGGGTCGACGGCGCCGTCGGGCGCCGCCGTGAGCGGATCCGCTCCGAGCTGTATACGGTGAACCAGTTGATCGCCATGCGCACCCGGGTCGGAGGTGGTGTGGTGGACGCCCTGCGACACACAGTTGATCGAGCCAACGGCGTGTTTGTCGACGAGCTTGCCGAGATCCTCCGGCTCCATGAGAGGGGGCTCCCCATCGGCGTCGCCCTGCACAGGGCAGCACAGCTCACCCCCGAGCCCGAGGCGGCGCGCACCTACAACGTGCTCGCCACCGCCCAGGAGCGCGGCTCCGACCTCGCCGACGCGCTGCTGGCGCTCAGCAAGGACCTCCGCCAGGCGAGGCGTGAGGACCTGCAACGTGACGCTGCCCGCAGGCGGCTTCTGTTGGTCTTCCCGATGATCGTGGTCCTGGCGCCGCTGGTGCTCCTGTTTCTGGGGGCGCCGCTGCCCAGCCTCATCTTCGGGGGGTTGTGATGAGACGTTCCCACAAGGAGGGAAGCTGATGGATGGTGTCAGGAGCATCATCGACCGAGTCGTGATCGAGCTGCGTCAAGACGAGGGCGCCGTCGAGACCACCCAGATCTTTGCCTGGATCGCGGTGGTAGTGGTGGCGGTGGTCGCTGCCGGCGTCTTGATCCAGGCACTTGGTGTCGATGTCATCAACTGGGTGCGGGGGCAGATCGGGGTCTGAGCGGCGCGTGAGTATCCCATGAGGGCCATCGCGGTTCGCTGGCGGTCCGACCGAGGGATGACCACGGTCGCCACCATGTTGGCGATCGGCTTCACCCTGGTCGCCGCGGTGGCGATGCTCCAGGTCCTGTTGTTCCTGTACGGGCGGATGGTGATCCGCTCGGCGGTGGATGAGGGAGCAAGGGCCGGGTCCCGCATCGACGCCGACGCCTCGGTCTGTCTGAGCAGGGCGAACGACCTCATCGGCGATCTTCTCGGTGGTCCGCTGGGCGACGATGTTTCCGTGTCGTGCGGGTCGAGCGGGACCGAGATGGTGGCGGTCGCCACCGCCACGTTGCGGAGCCCCCTTCCCGGTGTGCCCGCCTGGTCCTTCCAGACGGTGGCGAGGGCCGTCGAGGAGCAGGAACCTTGAGGCGACTGCTCCTCAGGCTGCAGGGCGAGGACAGAGGAGCCGCCTACTCGGTTGTCGAACTCGCCGGGGTGCTGGCATTGATGATCTTCCCAACCGTCATGGCGCTGTCCCAGCTCCCGCTGTGGATCGACGCCAACTCGACGGCCGACCTGGCCGCCCAGGAGGCAGCCAGGGCGGTGGTGATCGCCGACTCCTACTCGGCCGGTTTGGCCCACGGTGCCGCGGTCGCCGAGCAACTCGGTGCCAACCACGGGCTCTCGCCCGACGAGTTGTCGGTCGGGTTCTCGCTGAGCGGTGGCGGCGAGGGTGGCGGCTTCGCCCGAGGCTCGACGGTGACGGCCACGGTGACGGTGTCCGTGCCTGGGATCCTCTTCCCCGGTGTCGGCTATGTGGGTGGGCCATTCACCGTGACCCGCGCCTCCTCGGAGCGGGTGGACGACTATCGGAGCTTCCCATGAGCCGTCCATCCGATCAGCCGCGCCGGTGGCAGTCCGAGAGGGGGAGCGTGACGCTCTGGGGAATCGGGCTGACGCTGGTTCTTTTCGGGTTCGCCGGGGTGGTGGTGGATGCATGGCGCGCCTTCGCCGTTCGCCAGGACCTCGCCGGGATGGCGGACTCTGCCGCCGCAGCCGGAGCCACGGCACTCGACGAGGACGCCTACCGGGCTAGCGGAGCCGTGGTGCTCGACCCGGGTGTGGCGCAATCGAGGGCAGCCGAGTACCTGGGACGCCAGGAAGGGTTCGAGGGCTCCATCTCGGTGGCGATAGAAGCGACCCCCGAGAACGTCGCGGTCAGGTTGGAACAGGACGTCCACTTCACCATCCTCTCTGGGTTCCTCGAAGGTGAGGGCCCACTCCGCGTCGGGGTGACCGGTCTCGCCGTCCCCTCAGATCCCGCCGGCTGAGTGACCGAGGAAGGGCCGGAGGGCGGTGAGCGCCTCTGGCCGGGCTTTGTGGTCGTGGCTGCCCTCGCAATCGCCCTCACCGCTGTCCTCGTCTTCGACGGAGACGAACCATCCCCGGTGCCGACACCCACGGTGACGCCATCCACGGTGACCTTCGGGACCGACCCAACCCTGTTGCCGGCAACAACTCCCGCCACGACCTCGACTTCGGAGGAGCTGCCGACGACGAGCCAATCCCCACCGACGACCCAGCAGCCTCTCACCACGGTCGCCCCGGTCACAACGGTTGCCCCCGTCACCACCGCCGCAGCGGTCACGACAACCAGCATCACTGCGTCGCCCATCGGTGCAGCCAGGGATGCACTGGCGGCGTGGGGACGGTTTGCGGTGAGCGGCGACCTCGACGACCTCGATGGCTACTTCCACCCAGACGGCCCGCAGTGGCAGCTACTCGCCGAGGAAGCGGAGACCCTGGCTGCCGACCCTCTTGGCCCCCCTGCATACACGGTGACGCTTCGGCGGGCCCGGGTCGCCGAGAGCGTGCCCAGCGGTGATGTGGTCCGGGGATGGGTCACCTTCGTCCGGCGCGGTGAACCCAATCAGGGATACCGGTGGGATCTGGTCATGGTCCCTGGTGATGAGGGCGAATGGCTGCTGTGGACCGTGGCCGAGAGGGGATGAGCGGCGTCGGGCGGCTAGTCGCGGTGACGGTCGACTGTGACACTGTGACGGCGAGGTGGCACAATCCAGGTCACCGATCTCTCGAAGGAGTTGTCCCCAATGGAAGTCGTACTGCGCGCCGAGCCGGGTCGCGCCACCGGCAGTTCCGCCTCGCGGCGATTGCGCCGCGATGGCAAGGTGCCCGCAGTGGTCTATGGGAGGGACATCGAGCCCACGCCGGTGGCCGTTTCCGCCCGCGAGTTGAACTCGGCGCTTCGGGGCGAGTCGGGCGCCAACGTCCTGCTGCGCCTCGATGTCGATGGAGCGGAGCATCTCGCCTTGGCCCGCCAGATCCAACGCCATCCATGGCGGGGGGAGATCCGGCATGTCGACTTCATCACGGTGACTCTGACCGAGACGGTCGAAGCCGAGGTCACCATCCATCTCGAAGGTGAGTCGGTTGGTGTACAAGAAGGCGGCATCGTGGAGACGGTCCGGTCAACGATCCGGCTCGCAGCCCTCGTGACCAACATCCCCAGCGCCATCGTCGCTCGACATCTCCGATCTCGACGTGGGAGACCACTTGCGGGTCGGCGACCTCCCGGCACTCGAAGGCGTCGAGTATCTCGACGACCCCGACGAGTTGCTGGTGACAGTTGTCCTCCCCGCCGCCGAGGTCGCCGAAGCGGCCGAAGGCGAGGAGGAAGAGGAGGGCGTCGAAGGCGAGGAAGAGGGCGCCGAGCGGGCCGAGGAGGGGGACGAGACGTCCGACCGAGGGCTGACACGCATCGGCGTTGTGTCCGGTCGGTTCGGATCCCAAGAGGCAGGCGGGCGGCGTGCGGTCGAATTCCGAGGATCATGAGCCGACCCACCGTTGATCGGGTGATCGTCGGGTTGCGTAACCCGGGTGCCGACTACGTCGGCACGCGCCACAACGTCGGAGCCGAGGTGGTCGGCGTGCTTGCCGGCCGTCACGACATCAGTCTCGCTCGCGGTCCGCTCCGGGTGAGGGCTGAGATGGGTCAGGGGACGATCGGGGATCTGCCGATCGCCCTGGTGCTCCCGCTTCCCTACATGAACGACTGCGGGCCGGTGGTGACGGCAGCAATGCGTTGGTACCACTTGGGGCCGGACGACCTGTTGGTGATCCACGACGACATCGACCTTCCCTTCGGAAAGCTCCGTATCGCAGCCGGGCGAGGCTCAGGTGGGCACAACGGAGTGCGATCGGTGATGCGGTCGCTGGGCGATGCCGAGTTCACCCGGCTCAAGCTCGGGGTGGGGCGGCCACCCGGACGGATGGACCCTGCCGCATTCGTGCTCCGGCGGTTCGATCCCGCGGAGCGACCCGAAGTCGATCTGCTCGTCGAGGATGCCGCCGACGTGGTGGAGGCGTCGCTCACCGACCCTTCTCAGGCGGTGCGGATGGCGGGCGGCAGGCGGCCACCGTCGTGATCCGGCCGTGGCTACCGTCAACGCGATGATCCGAGGTGGGGCGACTCTCGCGTTGTTCCTGCTTGCGCTCCCACCGACTGCGGTCGCGGCCGAGTCTGTCCCCCAGGCCGCTCAACCTGTGAACCAGGATTGGGAGCCGGGATGCGGCACCGGGGACGCCGGTCCGCTTTTTCGCGCTTCGATCGATCCGGCACCGGTTGATCGAATGGAGTACTCCTGGCGTGTCGGGTGCCCGGTTGGCACCGGCGACCTCAGGCTGCTGACGCTCACCTACCGCGGTTTCGACGGAGCAGTCCACCTCGGCGAGTTGGTGGTGCACGAGGACCACGCCCTGGGAGTGGTCGGCGTGTTCAAGATGCTCTTCGAGGCTGGCTTCCCCATCCAGCGTATGAAGCTGGTTGACGAGTACCAGGGCGACGACGACGCCTCGATGGAGGCGAACAACACATCGGCCTTCAACTGCCGGCTCGTCACCGGGAGCGACGACACCTGGTCGCAACACTCCTACGGCTGGGCGATCGACATCAACCCGGTCCAGAACCCGTATGTCAACGACGGAACCGTGCTCCCACCGGCCGGCACCGCCTACCTCGACCGCACCGACGTCCGCAAGGGAATGGTGATCGACGGCGACGAGGTGGTCGCCGCCTTCGCCTCGATCGGCTGGGAGTGGGGCGGCGACTGGGTGTCCCTCAAGGACTATCAGCACTTCAGCGCCACCGGGCGCTGAAGAAGAGACGGCAGACGGCAGACGGCGGAGCGGCGGACGGCGGCCAACGCCAGCGGGTGAGCACCGTTGGGAGCTTGGTGCTCCCCCTGGACCCGCTGCTCCGCAGCGGGTACGCTTCCTCCCTGCGGGTGACGAAACGAAACTTCCGTCTTCCGTCTTCCGTCTTCGTCTGGGTTGAATACCACCCTCGGTACAGTGACCACGTTCTCGGCCGATTGGAACCGAAATCGGCATCCCGATCGAAAGTAGAACGCGATCCGAGATGTCGACCATGGACCTATCCCTGAAATCGAGAATCCGCCAAGCCGTTCTGGCGGTTGTCTTTGCGGCGAGTGCGCTCGTGATGCTCCACCCTCAGCCGGCGTTGGCGCACGCCGAGTTGGCGACGACCGAGCCAGCCGACCATGCCTCGCTCGACGAGCCGCCCACCGAGGTGGTCCTCACCTTCACCGAGGAGGTGACCGCCTTACCGGGCGCCATCCGGGTGTTCGATGCCACGGGGGAGCGGGTGGACCGGGGATCGGTTCAGGGCGCCGAGGGGTCGACCGAGCTCAGCACCCCTCTCGTCCCAGATCTGGCTGACGGCTCGTACATCGTCTCCTGGAGTGTCGTGTCGCTCGATGATCACCCGATCCGCGGCGCCTTCGTGTTCCAGGTCGGCTCGGGCCCTGCCGCCGATGACGACCTGATCGCCTCGATCCTCAGCGGCACCGGGGCCTCGGGGGCCAGGACTGCCGGGGTGGTGGTGCGGTGGATCACCTACGTCGGCGTCTTTGGTGGCGGTGGGTGCCACCGCCATGCTCTTCTCGTTCGCGCGCCGCGAATGCCCGGCTCGCCATACGCAGGTTGGTGCTCATCGCCGCAGCCGTCGGGGTGATCGGATCGGTCCTGTCGGTGCCAGTCCAGGCGGCCGAAGTGAGCGGTCTGGGCTGGTCGGTGATTTCCGCCCCCGACCTGCTCTCCGAGGTGCTCTCCGGGGGGGTGGGGCGAGCCGCCATTGTGAGGATCGCCGGCCTGGTCGCGTTGATGATCGCCGTCTGGGCACTGGGCAAGTCGAGGAGCCTCCCGGTTGCGCTCGCCGGGCCGGCGGCGGCGGTCGTGCTGGTCGCCGACCTTCTTACCGGGCACACCGTCACCACCGAGCCGACCTGGCTGGTGATGGCCGCCGACACCGTCCACCTTCTGGCGGCAGCGTTGTGGACCGGCGGCCTGGCCGCCCTGCTGGTGGCGCTCCGATCGCTCCGAACCGACGACGATCCTCTCGGTGCGGCCGAAGGGGTGAGGGCATTCTCCAGGATGGCGACGTGGAGCGTCGTCGCGCTGGCCGCCGCCGGTGCCGTGCTCGGTTGGCTCGAGGTCCGGACATTCGATGCGCTCATCAGCACGACCTACGGCCGAACACTTCTGGTCAAAGTCGCTTTGGGCGGCGCGGTGATCGCCGTCGGTGCCTACAACAACCGGGCGCTGGTCCCGGCGATACAGCGGTCCGTCGTGGCCGCCCCGGTGCCGGTGTCGGTTGGTGCGGGGATCGCCGATCCTCCCGAGCCGCCACCGTCTGGGTCAAGCGCCGCTTGGACGAGGCTGCGCCGCACCATGACCTGGGAGTTGGTCGGACTCGGGCTGGTGATCGCCGTCACCTCGGTGCTGGTCAACCTCCAACCGGCGGCCGAGGCCGCAGGTGTGACGGGTGCCTTCTCCACCTATGTCCCGCTCGGTGACGACGGGAGCCAGGTGAATGTGGTGATCGACCCCAACCGGGCCGGGCCCAACCAGGTTCACGCCTACCTGATCGACCCGAGCGGAAGACCGGCCGACTTCGGCGATGGGGTCGGGTTTGTCTTCTCGCTGCCCGAGCGCGATGTGGGGCCGATCGAGCGGGAACCGATCCACGCCGGAACGGGGCACTATCTCCACGTCGGCCAGGAGCTGGCGATTCCGGGCACGTGGGAGATCGAGGTCGTGGTCAGATCGGAGTTCGAGGACACGACCGCTACGGTCGAGGTCGCGGTCGAACCCATGAGACGGCGAGTCGCCACCCTCTTTCTGCTCATCGCCGGCGCGGTCGCTCATCGCCTCCCCGGCCTTTGCCCACGTCGAGGTGAGCCCCACCGAACTGCCCGAATCGAGCGCACAGGAACTGGTGTTCAGTTACCACCACGGGTGTGACGGACTGGCCACGGACGGTCTCGACATCCTGCTGCCCGAGGGGGTCGAGGTGACAGCCATGGGTGGTCCGGAGGGGTGGCAGTCGACCATCGAAGAGAGCGACGATGGGCAGGTGATCAGATGGTCGGGTCCCGCCGTTCCCGACGGGGTGGAGGCGGAGTACCCGGTCGAGTTGAACCTGCCCGCGGGGGCGGGGACGACGCTCTACTTCCCGACCATCCAGCGGTGCGGTCCGGACGACCAGGTCCGATGGATCGAGATCCCGGCTGAGGGCCAGGATCCGGAGGAGCTTGCCGAGCCGGCGCCGGCCGTTCTCCTGGTGGACAACCCGGACGCAACCACATCCACCACAAACGAGGCCACGACGACGACGGAGGCGACGACCACCACCGCCGAGACCACGACGACCGTCGAGGCGACGACCACGACCGCTGAGATCACCACCACCGCAGCGCCCGACACGACAGCACCGGCCACCGCCTCTACCGCGTCGGTCACGACCACATCGCCGTCACCGTCGACCACGGTGGCCGAGGCCGAGGGTGGTGGGACCTTGCCCGTGGCGCTCGCAGTGGGAGGGGCGGCCGTGGTTGCCGTCGGTGCATATGCGCTCGCCAGGAGTCGCAACAAGCAGTGAGGCGGTGGCTCACCGCAGGCGGGCTCACTCTGATGGTGCTCGTCGCGGGAGCGGGCCCGGCTTGGGCCGATCCTGCTCGACCGTCGAACTTCGTCTCCGAGGTGGTTCGGGTAGATCCGGCGGACCTTCCCGCCGAGTTCCGTGTGGTCGGGGGTGACTCGTTCCTCGAGGTGACGGTCGAACCGGGACACACCGCCGAGATCCCCGGCTACCAGGACGAGCCCTACATCCGGGTCGAGGCCGACGGGACGGTGCTGGTCAACGACCGCTCACCAAGCCGGTGGGTCAACGACGACCGTTACGGGTTGGTCACCCCACCCAGCGATGCCACCGCCGATGCCCCTCCGGAATGGGTGGAGGTGGCCACCGGCGGGCGCTATGCGTGGCACGACCATCGCATTCACTGGATGACACCCGATCAACCACCGCCGGTTGTTCAAGGCGAACCGGTGGAGGTGATGGAGTGGACCGTCCCGGTCGTGGTCGACGGCGAGCCCGCAGAGGTCATGGGCACCCTCCGATGGCTCCCAGCGGTGAGCCCATTGCCGGCACTGGGTCTGGGGCTCCTGGCTGCCGTCCCCGTCCTCTTTGTGTGGAGGGCGCGGCCCTTCCTCGCCGGGGTCATCGCGGTGGGCGCCGCCGGCGTTGCCGCCCTCGTCGTGGCGTTCTCGTTGCTTGCGGCGTCCCCACCCGGCGCCGGGGGCGAATTCCTCATCTGGGCACCTCCCGCGCTGGCGGTGGGCGGTGCAGTCGCCGCACCGCTGCTTCGGCGTCGGCGCCCAGAGATCGCCGAGCTGCCGGTGATGGGTGGTGCCGTTTTGCTGATCGTGTGGGCTCTACTCCGGCTTTCGACATTGTGGATGCCGTCGCTGCCGTCGGGGTTGCCCCCGGGTGTCGAGCGGACCCTGTTGGCGACGACTGCCGTGCTCGCCGTCGTCGGTCTCGGCGCCGCATTGAGCGGCCGCCGCCAAGAGGAGCGCCCGGCTTAGGCCCTGGCCGGTCGACCGGGGCATCACACCGCCGGGGGACGATGTTGGCGTTGAGGCGGAACGTGTTCCCCGGATCCCACCGCTTCTTCAGCGCCACGAGGCGCGCCATCTTGGATGCTCCGTACACCTCTTCGAGGCGCTCGCCGGCATCGGCTCCGAGGTCGTTGACATACACGCCCCCGGGGGCGTAGACCTCGAGCGCTTCCCAGATGCTTCGGGTCAGCGAGATGTGAAATTCGTCATCCTCGGGATCGTCCCATGTAGCCGCGGGGAGCAGGTCGAAGCGGGCACCCCGGTTGGAGTAGGCGGAGTCGCCTTCTCCCACCTTGGCGATGGCGCCACCGAGCGAGAACAGCTCCACTCCGCACCCCTTCTCGGCTCGCAGACCCTGGTCGAGAAAGGCATCGAGGAAGTCATCGCTGAGCTCTCCCATGAACGAGCCCTTCCAGTAGTGGCGCCGCCCCGGACCCGAGACCTCGCCGGTTGCCGTCTGCAGATCCGGGTAGCTGATCACCTCGATCTGCCGGGCGATCGGCCTGGCGACCCGGACGAAGGGGGCGCCGAGCCGTTCGCCGATGGCGAGATCGGCACCGGTGTATGCGTACCACACCGAGAGCTCGCCTTCACCGGCCAAGTCGTCGAGCGTGCCGGCTCCCCGACCAGCCTGCATGCCGACCAGGCCGCAAAGCTCGGGTGGTCCCGACCCCATGACTTCCCGGTAGGCATGGAGGACGGCGGCGGCATCCTCGGCTGCGAACCGCAACTGGGCCGAAAGCACCGGCCCTATGGGGTGAAGCCGGAATTCGAACTCGGTGACGATCCCGAAGTTCCCTCCACCACCCCGCAATCCCCAGAGGAGGTCATCGTTCTCGTTGTCTGAAGCCCGCACGATGTCGCCGCCGGCGGTCACGACCTCGGCGGCAGTCATGTTGTCGCAGGCAAGCCCGTGCAGCCTGGCCAGCCATCCGTAGCCGCCTCCGAGGGTGAGACCGGCCACTCCCGTGTGGTGCACCATCCCGCCGGTCGTGGCCAACCCGTGGTCGTGAGTGGCGCGGTCGAGCTCGGCGAGCCGGGCGCCACCCTGGACCTTTGCCAGCCGTTTCACGGGGTCGACCTCGACGGCACGCATGAGCTGGAGGTCGATCATCATCCCACCATCGGTGGTGGAGAGCCCGGAGATGCTGTGCCCACCGCCCCGTACCGCCACCTCGAGTCCCTCTGCCCCGGCCATTGCCAGAGCGGCGACCACGTCCTCGGTCGACCGGCATCTCGCGATCATGGCCGGCCGCTTCACGATCATCGCGTTCCATACCTGGCTCGCCTCGTGATAGCCCGAGTCGCCGGGGGTGAGGAGATCGCCGCTGAACCCGGACATACGATTCCCCCGATCGGTTCTCATTTTGATCTGCCTCGTCAGTCGACCACGACCGTGAGGACGGTGGTCTGGACGATGACCCCGTTCCAGCGCCATCGCCCGACGAACTTGTAGGTGCCCGGCCGGATCGAGCGGAACTGGTAGACGAAGACCTTCTTCGCCCTGCCGCCCGCCGTCCTCAACGTCGGTCCATCCGGGTCCAGCGTCTCGCCATCGACGGTCAGGGCGAAGCGGGTGGCGTCTGACATGAAGGTCGAGCGCTCCCCGGACAGATAGGGGAGCTTGTGGACGATGCCTTCGCGGACCACGTATGTCCGCCCGGCGGGGAAGTGCTCGGTCCCGGTGCACCGGGTCCGATCTGCATTGCAGCCTCCGCGGAAGCGGCCGCTCAGGCTGATCGTGGGGTAGATCAAATCGAGGTCGAGCGCCCTCGCGAGGAAGCTCGCCATCTGGGCGCGGGTCACCGGGTCCTCGGGGCAGTAGAGCGTCTCGGTGCAGCCCTGGGTGATTCCGTCGGCGGCGATGGCCGCGATGGCACGGGCGTGCGTGCTCCCCGGGCTCACGTCATTGAACACCCGGCCAGGACGACCGGCCAGTCCCTCGGCCCGGGCCAGGAAGCTCGCCATCTGGGCACGTGTCACCGGTTCGTCCGGGCAGAAGAGCCTCGGAGTGCATCCCTCGGTGATCCCTTCTTCCTCGATGGCGGCGATGGCGCCGGCGTGCGTGCTCCCCGGGGTCACGTCGTCGAACACCCGTCCTCCCCGTGTCCCCAATCGGTAGGCGCGGGCCAGGAAACTCGCCATCTGCGCCCTGGTCACCGAAAGCGTGGGGCAGTAGAGGTCCTCGGCGCAGCCCTCGGTGATCCCGGCGGCGGCGATGGCGTTGATCGCCGCCTCGTGGTAGTCGCCGTTGTCGTCCTTGAATGCCCCGCCTGTGTTGGGGAGGTCGCTCTGACCTGCTGCGTGGCGGCACGGCCAGCGCCGCCACCATCGCAGCCACCACCATCGCCGCCACGAACGCCACTCTCATGGCTCCACCTCGAGGGTGGTCAGGAGCTGGTTGACCTCCTCGACCAGCGCCCTCCGGGATGCGTGGCTGCCAAGCACGACATACAGGCAGAAGGCGCGTCCTCCTTCCGAGAAGAAGCGCTGGACACCGCTCTGCCCGGGGATCAGCCGCTGCAGCGTCGAGGTCGAGAAGTCGTCCGGGTCCAGATGGTCGGGGCGGTCTGCGGCGAAGAGCGTCTGGGTCGCCGACGCCGGTTCGAATTCGAAAAGAGAGACGAAGATGTCGTCGGAGCGCATCATCTCGACGGCTCCGCCGCCGTAGTCGCCCCGCTCGACGGGGAGTGGGAAGGTTGCGGCGTGGAGGACGGCGCGGTTGGTGCCTTCGGCTTGGGGCACGGCGCTGGTCCGGTAGACCTCCCCCTCCCACCCCGTGGGGAGGTCGATTCGGATCCGTTCGGAGTCGATCTGCATCGCAGTCACCAAATCACGATCAGTGCCGTGGCGGCGAGGGCGACGATGGTGGCGATGCGGGCATATGGGGCGACCGCGGTCAGGCGGCGGTGGAGCAGTCGCAGCCCGCCGGGATCGCTCACCCGAGACGAAGCGAGAAGGGTCGATGCCCTTGCTGCCCCGAATATCGCCCCCACCACGATTCCGGTGCGCACCGACCCGGTGAGAGCAGCCAGGACAAAGGTGGCGTAGACCGCGGCGGTCGTGACGATCGTCACGACACCGAGCCCCAGTTGGAATCCGAAGCCGGCGCCATACACCCAGCCGCGGTAGCGGTGCAGCCAGTCGTCGTCGACCTGTCGTCTCACCCCGGGAAGACGTCTCCCCGATGCATCGAGCAGCGCGGCCGCAGAGACAGACGACGACGGCCAGCCACGCCACCACCACAGGAGTGGGCGAGGCGATCGCCCAAAGCGCTGCCCCTATGGCGCCGGCGATGCCCCCGGCGACAGCGCCTCCCGCCACCGACCCGGCGATGTAGGCGGTGGTGGTGACCCAGAATCGGTTGTGTCTTGCCCGCTCACCGAGCGGGTGGATGCTGGCCAGCATCGATTCCCCTCAGGGTGACCACGCCGAGCGGAGCCCTGCCATGAGGGCCACCAGCGACGCTCCCGCAAAAAGCATCTCGCTCATGTCGTTCATGTGGCATCCGCCGGCGTGTCGTCACTCCCGGTCGGATAGAGGCTGGAGTGACCAGGTCCGATCCCGCCGGCGAGCAGGTCTCGGGTCTCCCGGTCGGCAACCGGCCCACTTCGCCATCGAGCCATCGGCCCGTGCCCGTTCGAGGAGCGAGACCATCTGCCGCCAGGTGGCGGCGGCGCCCTCACCGGCGACCCGCCCCGATGGCCCGTCGACCAGGATGAAGTAGGGCGCCACGGGCACGCGGTAGTGGTCCCAGGCGTCGCTCGACATGGCGATCGTGACACCCGTCGGGGCGAGCGCCGCCACCGTCGACTCGCTCTCCGCCTCGGGACCTTTGGTGACGACCACCAGTCGCACCCCGGCGGGCATCCGCCTGTCTTCGGCAAATGCCTTCCAGAACCCGGCGCAGGTGACGCAGCCGCTGGTGAGGAAGGCGAGCAGCGTCTGGCGCTCGACACCGACGACGGCCACCTTCACCGCCCCGCCCCCGGGGCGATTGCCAGAGACGTCGACCGCGGTGGTGCCCTCGGCACGGGGCGCCGGCACCCCCGGTCTGGTCCGGAGAGGCACCGCTGTCTCACCGACGTCCTCGCTATCGCCCAGTCGGTGCAGGCTGCGCAGGATGTCTGCGTGGCTCCGCAACAGGCCGAACACCAGGACGCCGAGCACCACGATCACCACCGCCTCGAGCACAACGAGGGTGAGCAGTGCGGTGTCCATCACGAAACCCCCCAGACCAAAGGCGTTCCGTCTGATGGCCCGAAGTCGAAGGTGATCTGAGAACCTCCACCGGTGGGGGTCTGGCGCAACCGCCATGATCCCGAGTTGAAGACCCCGATCCCATCGGTCCCATCCCCGTTCCAGTCACCGACCACCGGGATCCCGGCGGAAGTGCCGAAGGTGAAGATGCGGTCGGCGGTCCCGCTGGACAGCGAGTCTCGTAGCAGCCACTCACCGTCGCGATAGAGCCCTGGAGAGTCGCCCCCGGTGTCATCCCAGTCGCCCACCACGGGTATGCCGTCGCCCCCGCCGAACTCGAATTCGATGTCGGGTGGTCCGGACTCGAGGCTTGTCCGCAGCATCCAAGATCCGCCCCGCACCACACCTGGGAGATCTCGTCCATCTCCAAGCCAGTCGCCCACCACCGGGATGTCCCCTATGCGGCCGTATTCGAAGGCGATGTCCGGTTCGCCGTCGCCCGGTTCGCTGCGGAGCAGCCAGACAAGGGCTGTGTCGGAGAGGCGGCTAAATCGGGTGCCCCTGACGATTCCCGCGGTTGCGGTCCCCGACGCCGTCCAGTCGCCCATCACGGGATGGTCGCCGATGATCCCGTATTCGAACTTCCGGTTGGCACCACCATCGGTCAGCGAGTTGCGCAGCCGCCATGTGTTCCCGTTGACGACCGCGGGACGTGCCATCAACGGGGGAGGAGCATGCAGGCATGGCCGGTCGTGGAAGCGGGTGTTGTTGTCGGTGGCGACCGTCGTCGTGCACGAGTCGTCGATCTCCCATGGTGGGGTGCAAGTCACCACCCGGCATACGATCGGGCCAACGCAGGCGACGTCCTGGTTGCACTGGCCATAGCGGAAGGCGGCACAGCACGCCTTGCGGTTGCCGCAGGATCCGGCGCCACAGCCGCAGTCGCACAACCCGACACAACCCGACCCGCACGATCCCGACGACCCGCACCCACAGCTGCCGCAGTTGTCGACGTTGCAGTCGATGTAGTACCGGGGCAGATCGACGCCATCCTCGACGCAGAACCCGGAGACGTCCGCCTTCCACCACCCGGCGGCGAGCGTCCCGGGGGGGCACGAGTTGGAGCCGTAGAGAGTGCAGCAGAACTCGGTGTAGCCGTCGCAGCACAGCGCCGAGCAGTCGCAGGAAGAACCGGAGCAGCTGCAGATTGCCGAATACGCCGTCACCGGCCTGAGTGCATATGCCATCGGGGCGGTTGCCAGCGCCGAACCAACTAGAGCGGCGTTCCGGAGGAAGCCGCGCCTGCTCGTCCTCGAGGCGAGGAACCGGCTACCCGCATCAACCAGCCTGACGCTCACCGACCTGCCCGGGCCGCGTTGAGGCGGGGGAGTTCTGTCATCGCCAACACCACTCCCGCCACCCCCATCAGGAGGAAGGCGAGGAATGGGATTCCGGCCCATGGCTGCGTGGCGACGATGTCGAGGATCCCGGGCGGGGGTGAGGCGATGGCCGTCGTCAGGCACACCGCGGCTGCGACGAGATCTATCACCAGGTGCGTCATGCCGGGAGGCGCATCCTCCTGGCCGAAGCAGCCACACGAGGCCACCTGGACCCGGCCCGACATCGCAGCAGCGACAAAACCTGCAAAGACCACATAGAACCCACCGACGACCAGCGCCGCCGTCCGACCGCCGACGACAAGTGCCGCAGAGCCGGCAATCAGCTCGGCCGCTCCCATCAACCGCGCCGCTGCCGTCGCAGCTGGGACATGGAGTGCAGCCAGGGCACCGGCGGCGGGACCCGGCCGGACCAACTTCATCGCCCCACCTACGGCCAGCACCGCCGCGGCCAGGGCGAATGGACCGCTCAACACGCGGCGAGCATAGGCAGAGACCCCCCTGAAGGCCATGTGACCCACATGGCCCAGCGATCGTGCCGGGGTATCATCCGAAACCCCCAGCTGGCAGGAGGATCCAATCTCCATCCCCGACGCGCTCGGCGTTGGTCCGGGTGCTCCTGGTGCCGGTCATCATGTGGTTGATCAGCGCCAACGAGCGGATCGAGAACGGCTTCGGCATCGCCGCCGTCCTGTTCTTTGTGGCGGCGCTGACGGACTTTCTCGATGGCTATTTCGCCAGGCGCTGGGGGATAACCACCGTGCTCGGGGCATTCCTCGACACCACGGCGGACAAGTTCCTCGTCACGGGTTCCTTGCTCGCCCTGATCGCAGTCGGCCGGGCATCGATCTGGGTGACGCTCATCATCGTGCTCAGGGAGTTCGTGGTGATGGCGCTGCGAGGTCTTGCGGCCATGAGCGGGACGATGGTGAAGCCTTCCATCTGGGGAAAGCTCAAGGCGAGCATCCAGTTTCTCGCCATCCTCCTCGCCATCCTCCGGCTTCCCGAGCCGTTGGGCCGGCTCTACCTCGATGAGTGGGTCATGTGGCTAGCCGCGATCGTGACCATCGCCTCGGGGTGGCAGTACGTGGCCAGCTTCTGGTCGGTGGTGCGCGCGGTCGATACCCGGACGCCGTGAGCGACACATCTCCGGGACCTGTCATGGTGACTGGCGCCACCGGTGTTGTCGGGGCGCCGATCCTGCGGCTTCTGGTCGAATCCGGTCGCAAGGTGGGAGCCCTCGTTCGCTCGGTCGGATCGGCCGAGTCCGTCGAGAAAGCGGGGGCGGTGGCGGTGAACGGGGACCTGCTCAACCATGGCTCGCTGGTCCGCGCCTTCGCCGGGTTCGAGGCGGTCTACCACGTCGGTGGGGTCAACCAGTTCTGTGTCTCGGACCCCGAAACCATGGACGCGGCCAACATCGACGGCTCGCGCCATGTCGTCAGGGCATGCGCCGCCGCTGGCGTTCGGCGTCTGGTGTACACGTCGTCGGCCGCGGCCATCGGCGAGGAGAAGGGCACCGTCGGAGACGAGGGCTCGCCTCACCGCGGGCGCTTCCTCTCCCAGTACGAGAGGTCCAAGTACCTGGCCGAACAGGCAGTGTTCGCCGAGCGGACCCCGGTCGAGGTGGTGGCGGTCAACCCGTCCTCCGTCCAGGGTCCCGGGAGGGCCAGCGGCACGGGGAAGCTCATCCTTCAGGTGATCGATGGCAAGCTCCCCGTCCTGGTGGACACGAGGGTGAGCATGGTCGACATCGACGATTGCGCCCGCGGGCACCTGCTGGCAGAGGAGAAGGGCACGCCGGGACAGCGCTACATCCTCAGTGGTTTCACTCTCGACATCCGACAGGCGCTCGACCTCCTCGGGGAGGTCACCGGAAGACGCGCCAAGGTTCGCTTCCTCCCCGGATGGGTGGCGCTGGCCGGCGCCGGTGCCTATGGAGCGGTCTCGAGGATGATCGGCAGACACCCCAGGTTCTGTTCGGAGATGGCGCGCACCATGCTCCACGGCCACGCCTACGACGGCACCAGGGCGACCCGAGACCTGGGTCTGGTCTACACCCCGGCGGAGGACACGCTGCGCCGCCTCTACACGTGGGCGCTCGGCCAGGGTCTCGTCGGGCCGCAACCGACGACGCCGGCACCGGCATGACGATCGGGCTCACCGTCGACGAGGTGAACGACTACTTCCATTCCGACTACCCATCCGCCGCCGAGTCCGGCATCCGCTGCGAGGAACTTGGTGATGGTTGGGCTGTGGCCCGCTGGACCTACAACCAGGCTCAACTCCGGCCGGGCGATTACATCAGCGGCCCGACGCAGTTCACCCTCGCCGACACAGCCATCTGGTTCGCCGTCTTCACCGAGATCGGCATCGCCCCAATGGCGGTGACCACCGATCTCTCCATCTCGTTCTTGCGACCTGCCACAGGGGCCGATCTCTTGGCCCGTGCCGACCTCGACCGGGTGGGGCGGACCCGGATGTCCGCCCGAGTGCTGCTGTGGGTGGACGGCGCCCCCGACCGCCCCGTTTCCCACGCAATCGGCAGCTATGCCCGCCCCCAGGACCTGTGAGCCAGGCATGTCTCTGACCGGTGGGCTGACCGGTTCCGGCTAGGCTCCCCCGCCCCGGGAACCGGGCGCTCCTCGGCGCCGTCTCATTCCTGGTCACCACTCACTAGTCGGGTTCGACCCAATCGAGTTGCCATATGGACACACTGACACAGCCGCAGACCAACCCTTCTCGTCCCCCCTCCCGGCAACCGGTGCGAGCCGCCGCCGCCGGCGGGGCCGGGGGTGGGTGCTCTTCTTCCTGTTCCTGGCGGTGCTCGCTGTCTTCGCCGCTGCCGGGTACGTCTATCTCGACCAACTCGCCTTGGATCGGGTTCCTGTGGACACGCTGTCGGCCGCAGGGGGACCCACCAACTACCTGATCGTCGGTTCCGACACCCGTGAGGACCTCCCCGATGATCTCGAAGGGAACTTCGGCGATTTCAGCGGCGCCCGCTCCGACGTGATCATCCTCGCCCACGTGACCGATGGGCGGCGGCAGCTGCTCAGCCTGCCGCGCGACCTCAAGGTCGACATCCCAGGTGAAGGCACCAACCGGATAAACGCTGCCTATGCCTTCGGCGGTCCTGAGCTGCTCACCGAGACGGTGGTCGACGCCACCGGTGTCCCTGTCCACCACTATCTCGAGGTCGACTTCGGTGGGTTCGCATCGATCATCGATGCCGTCGGTGGGATCGAGCTCGACATCCCGTACCCGGCCCGCGATCTCAAGTCCGGTCTCGAGATAGATGCGGGCAAGCAGACCGTGGATGGCGCAACCGCCCTCGCTTATGCCCGGTCGCGACAGTACGAGGAACTGCGCGATGGAGAGTGGGTCTCTCAGGGTGGCGGCGACCCGGGGAGGACGTCGCGCCAGCGTGAGGTGATGCTCCAGGTGCTGGCCAAGGTGGGCAGTCCAGCGGTTCTCGTTCGCACCCCCGGGCTGGTCACCGCCGTGTCCTCCAACCTCACCGCCGATGAGGGCCTCTCGTTGTGGGATCTGCTCCGGACCGGCGTGGGGATGCGGTTTGCCGGCGAAACCGACACCGTCGCCCTGCCCGTGGTCAGCGCACCGGAAAACGGCGTCGCCTACGTGGCCCGTGACGAGCCCGAGGCGAGCGACATGATCGACGACTTCCTCGACGGCCGCCCCCTGGAGACCGAGGAGTAGAGCCGAACGTCTCGCCCGCCCAACGGATCCGTCCCCCCGAAGTGGGGAAAGGCCCCACCGCGGAGCGGTGGGTAGGGGGAATCCCGAACTCCCAACGGTGATCGCCCCGCGGTCTTCGCACCTTTGGGCGTGAACCGTTCCCCCCTCCCCCGACGCCTTCGGCGTCGGGTACTCCCCCCGCCGGGGGGAGGGAATCTGGCTGCCGTCCGCCGTCCTCCGTCCGCCGTCTTCAGTCTCCAAGCGGCTCCTACCATCTGGCAGCCCGTGCCTGCTCCGCTCGCTTCGCTGGTCGACCGGTGGCGGCCCCACGATCTACCCGGAGCAGACCGGGCGGTTGGTGGTGCCGCCCAATGCCCGCGCCATCCTTCTCGGAGGTCTGGCGGGCAAGTCCGCGGGAGCGGTGTTGGCCGTTGTTCCCAGCGAGCGCGATGCCGAGGAGCTTGCCGAGGACCTCGAGCTATTCATCGAGAAGGTGGCGCTGCTCCCGGCTTGGGAAACGCTGCCTTTCGAACACGTCTCTCCGAACGTCGGAACCATGGCACGCCGAGCCCGTGCCAGGCATCGGCTCCGCCAGAACGAGCCGGGGTCGGTGGTCGTGGCATCGGCCCGTTCGGTGTCGCAGCGGGTCAGCCCATCGTCGGTCGAGCCGATCACCGCGGCGCCCGGCGAGGAAGTGGGGTTCTACCGGCTCATCAGCGACTTGGCCGCGGCGGGTTATCACCGGACCGACCGGGTCGAGGCGCGCGGCGAGGTGGCGGTGCGGGGCGGGATCATCGATGTGTTCCCCGCACAGGGCGAGGAACCGGTCCGGATCGAGTTGTGGGGGGACGAGGTGGACTCGATCCGAGTTTTCTCCATCTCCAGTCAGCGGTCGATCGAGCCTGTGCCCCGTTTGGTTGCCTACCCGGCCCGCGAGTTCCGTCCCGAGGGGGAGGTAGCGAGCGAGGCGCGCCGGTTGCTATCCACCGAGCAGTGGGCCGCCACCACCTGGGATCGGCTGGCCGAAGGGCTCGTCTTTCCCGGGATGGAGTCGTGGCTCCCCTGGATGACACCGCCGGTCACCGTTCTCGATGAGCTACCCGCCGGTGCACGACTAGTCGTCTTCGACCCGGTGCGAGCGGGTGACCGCAGCCGCGACCTGGTCAAGGAGGAGGCGGAACTGGCTGCTGCACTCGCACCGACTTGGGGCCATGGCGCTCCTGAAGCGGGCGAGCATCCCGCCCTCTATCTCGATCTCGGCCAGGCCCTGGAGGGCCGCGACCTGCTGACCGCGCCACCGCTGGCGGCCGGGCCAGCCGACGACCGCCTCGAGGTAAGGGGACTCGACGCCACTCCTGGCGACCCCGAGTCGGTTGCCCGCGGGCTCGACCGGTTGATGCGAGCCGGGACCACGGTGGTGGTGGCGATGGACGGGGAAGCAGCCGCCGACCGTGTAGCCGGCGTCCTGGCCGACGAAGGGGTCGCGTTACCGCGCCGATCCTCGCTCGACGAGGTGGCGTCGGCGGTGCTCCCGGTCGGGATCCACCGCGGTTTCGTCCTCCCCGGTCTCGGTATCTCCGTTCTCGGCGAGCAGGAGATAGCCGGGAGGCGCCGCGCCCACCGCCGAGCTCCCCGCCGCGCACCGGCAACCGGGGCGGACTATCGCGACCTGACTCCGGGCGACTACGTGGTTCATCACCGGCACGGGATTGGCCGGTTCGAGGGGATGGTGACCCGGAGCATCGCCGGCGTGGAGCGTGACTACCTGGTGGTGGCGTATGCCGCCGGTGACCGGCTCTACGTCCCCACCGACCAACTGGCCGCGGTCCGCAAGTACACCGGCGGCGAAGAGCCTCGCATTTCCCGCATGGGGGGCAAGGACTGGGCCGAGACGCGGGCCCGGGTGCGGAGGGCGGTTGCGGCGGTTGCGGAGCAGGTGGTGGCGCTCCACCGCGCCAGGGCGGCTGCCGTCGGGCACGCCTATCCGGTTGACGCACCATGGCAACGCGAGATGGAGTCCGCCTTCCCGTACGAGGAGACGCCCGATCAGCTAACCGCCATTGTCGACGTCAAGGAGGACATGGAGCAGGACCGACCCATGGACCGTCTGGTGTTTGGAGACGTCGGCTACGGCAAGACCGAGGTGGCGATCCGTGCCGCTTTCAAGGCGATCCTCGATGGCAGGCAAGTAGCGGTACTCGTGCCCACCACCCTCTTGGCCCAGCAGCACCACCAGACCTTCTCGGAGCGTTTCGCCCCTTATCCGGTCAGGGTGGAGGTGCTATCGCGGTTTCTCACCCAGCGTCAGCAGCGCCTCGTCGTCGACGGGATCCGGCAAGGAGATGTCGACGTGGTGATCGGCACACACCGCTTGCTCAGCGATGACATCCACTGGAAGGACCTCGGCCTGCTCGTGGTCGATGAGGAGCAGCGCTTCGGGGTCAACGCCAAAGACGCCATCAAACAACTCCGGGTAGGAGTGGACGTCCTCACCCTCACCGCCACCCCCATCCCACGGACGCTGGAGATGGCGCTGACCGGGATACGCGAGGTGAGCCACATCCGGACCCCGCCCGAGGACAGGCACCCCATACTCACTTACGTCGGGCCGTACGACGAGCAGGCGGTGGCGGCGGCGATCCGGCGTGAGATTCTGCGCGAGGGCCAGGTCTTCTACGTGCACAACAGGGTTCGGTCGATCGAACGTGCCGTGGCTCGGCTCCGTGAACTGGTCCCCGACGCCCGCTATGCGGTGGCGCATGGCCAGATGTCAGAGGGCCAATTGGAGCAGGTCATGCTCGACTTCTGGAACCGAGAGGCCGACGTGCTGGTGGCCACGACCATCATCGAGTCCGGGCTCGATTTGCCCCAGGTGAACACGCTGGTGGTCGAGCGCGCCGACCTGCTGGGTCTTGCCCAGCTATATCAGTTGCGGGGAAGGGTCGGCCGGTCCAGCCAGCGGGCTTACGCCTACCTGTTCCACCCGCCTGACCAATCGATCACCGAGGAAGCGCACCGCCGTCTCGAGGCGATCGGTGAGGCCACCGACCTCGGATCGGGGTTTCAATTGGCGCTGCGCGACCTGGAGATCCGCGGGGCCGGCTCCGTTCTCGGCGAGATTCAATCGGGGCAGATCGCCGCGGTTGGGTTCGACCTGTACGCCGAGATGGTGGCGGATGCGATTCGCCAGATGGAAGGGAGGGAGGAGGCACCACCGGAGCGGTCAGAGGTTCGGATCGAGCTACCCGTGGTTGCCCACCTGCCGCCCGAGTACGTGGGTGAGGACGAGGCGCGGCTCGAGGCCTACCGCCGTTTGGCCGAGGCCGACACAGCGGCCGCGGTGGACGATGTCGCCGTCGAGTGGCAGGACAGATATGGGCCGCCCCCCGAGGCGGCGCTCCAGTTGCTCGAGGTGGCGAAGCTCAGGGTCGAGGCGCTCCGCGTGGGGATCAGCGAGGTGGTCCAGTTGCGCCACGAGATCAGGCTCGCCCCGGTAGACCTCACCACGTCGCAGGAGGTCCGGTTGCAACGGCTGTCGCCGAGGGCGGTACTCCGGTCCACCGACAGCGCCATGTTCACGCCGGCTCCGGTTCCGCTTGTCACCGGGTTGATCGCCTTTCTCACCGCCATGTGGCCCCCCACCCGCCGCGGGGGAGTGATGGCGAAACGGGCCCGGTTGGCGGTCGGTGCGGTCTTCCTGATCAACGGCCTGGGAATAGCCACCTTTCTGCCTCGGCTTCCCGAGATCCAGCAACGCCTCGGACTGAGCGATGCCGGACTGGGCGCTGCCCTCACCGGTGCCGGGTTGGGGGGCCTCATCGGCAGCCTGGTTGCCGGGCCAATCGTCTCCCGGCTGGGGAGCCGCCGGACGACCCTCGCCGCCGGGACGCTCCTCGGTCTGGCCCTCTTTCCGTTGGCGATCGCCCCGAGCGGCGCCCTCCTGGCCATCGCCCTCGCCCTCGTCGGGTTTGCCGACGCCGTGACCGACATCGCGATGAACGCCCACGGGATGCGAGTTCAGAAGCTCTACCCCCGGCCGATCATCAACAGCTTCCACGCCGCATGGAGCGTCGGCGCCATGAGCGGCGCGCTCCTCGGGAGCCTGTCGGTGGCTCTTGCCATCCCGCTACCAGCCCAGATGGCGGTGCTTGCCGCACTGGTAGTGGTGGCGCTCTGGATATCGGTGGCGTCGTTTCTCGACGATGATCCGGCGGGTGTGGTCGTCCCCGGTGCCCGTCCCCGCTTACGCGGGCTGGGGACGCTGGCGGTGGTGGCATTGGGCACCGGGATAATCGAGGGGGCGCCCGCCGATTGGGGAGCGGTGTATCTGGAGGGGACTGTCGGAGCCCGTGCCGCCGTCGCTGGGCTTGGTTACACCGTCTTCGCCGGCACGATGTTGGTCGGACGGATGGTGGCCGATCGCGCCGTCCACCGCTTTGGCCGGGTTGCCGTCGTCCGCGTCGGGAGCCTGCTCGGTGTCGCCGGATTTCTGACCGCTCTCGCTTTACCCACCGTTTGGGGGGTCATGGTCGGCTTCGCCGTGGCCGGCATCGGGCTCGCCGCCCTGTTCCCGGCCATGTTCGCCGCCGGGAGTGAAGTGCCAGGACTGGGGGAGGGCGTTGGCATCGCCGGCACTTCCCTCCTCGCCCGGATCGGGTTCATGGTCGGTCCTCTGACGATTGGGGCGCTCGCCGAGACAACGGGCAGTCTTCGCTGGGGTTTGCTGGTAGCCCCCGTCGCCGGGTTGGCGGTCGCCGTCGCCGCCAGGGCAGTCGGTGAGCGCCACACACTCGAGCCGTTGGAAACGTGATTCGCGGATTCCCCTACAATGCTCCGGTTCCCCTTGGCGTGAGGTGACCGTCCTGTGTTCAAGTTGATATCGGCACTTTCGACCGCGGCCGTCCTGTTGGTCGCCTGCAACGGATCGACCGGTGAGGCTGCAGTGGTCAATGATGAGCCGATCACCGTGGACGAAGTCGAGGCGATGCGGATAAACGAGGGTGAGGAGGTCCCACCCGAAGCGTTCGCCGCCGACCTCACCACCGCCATCGTCGAGGTGATCGCCCTCCAGGCAGCCGAAGAGGAGTTCGAAGTAACCCCGGACGACGCCGCCGCCGAGGCCAAGCTCGATGAGATCGAGGGGGAGATCGAGGCCAGCGGTCAGACGCTCGAAGAGGTGCTCACCGCCCAGAGCATCCCCGAGGAGCGCGCCATCGAGATCGCCCGCCTTCAGGTGCTGCGCGACCAGGTGCTCGAGCAACTCCAGGAAGGTGAGGAAGTTGCCGAGGCCGACATCGTCGCCGCCTACCGGATGCGCGAACTCGGCGCCATCGAGGTCTGCGCCCACCATCTCCTCGTCGCGAGCGAGGACGAGGCGAATGAAGCCAAACAGCGCATCGAGGACGGAGAGGACTTCGAGGAGGTGGCCGCAGACGTGTCCACCGACCCGGGTGCCGCCGAGAACTCGGGCGACCTCGGGTGTCAGCCGGCGAGCAGTTACGTCCTCCCCTTTGCCGAGGCGGCCGCAAGCGCCGAGATCGGCGAGTTGACGGAACCGGTCCAGACCGACTTCGGCTACCACGTCATCCGGGTGGATGAGCGCAACGAGCTCTCCGAGGTTCCTCCTCTGGAGGATGTGCGTGCTGACATCGAGACCCAGATCCGCACCGAGCGGGGTGGCACGCTGTTCGAGGAGTGGCTGCAGCGTGTGGTCCAGGCGGCCGAGGTCGAGGTAGACGAGGAGTTCGGAACCTGGTCGGCCGACTCCAGCACCGCAGGTGACCCCGCCGGCAGGTGAGGAAGGCGAGTACGCCCGCTCCTAGCTCGACTGTGGGAGAGCAGACCGGCACCACGGTCGCTCCGACAACCACCACCCCGTGATCACGGTCGTCGGGCTCGGGCCCGGCGATCTCGAACGCGTCGGGTCGGCCTCGCTCGCCCTGACTCACGGACCCGGCCAACCGGGTGATCGTGCGCACTCTCCGCCACCCCGCTGCCGCCACGCTGGCGCAGGAGAGGCCGGTTGAGAGCTGTGACGACCTCTACGAGGAGGCGGATTGCTCCGACGATCTCTACGCCGCCGTTGCCGAGCGGTTGCTCGAAGCGGGTGATGGGCGGCAACGTGATCTATGCAGTGCCCGGCAGCCCCCTGGTGGGAGAATTCGCCGTTGCAACCGTCAGACGACTGGCGAACGACCGCGGGATCGGTCTCGAGGTGGTCCCCGCCGAGTCGTTCATCGACGCCGTTCTGGCGGCGGTGGGCTACGACCCGCTCGACCGCGGGTTGATCGTTCTCAACGGCCAAAGCCTTCCCGATCCTCTCGTGCTCGACCACCCCACCATCATCGGGCACCTTCCCGATCGGATGCTGTTGTCAGAGGTGATCTCGCGCATCGACAGGGTGCTCCCCGAGGACACCGAGGCGACGGTGCTCATCGATCTCGGGACGCCGGCCGCCCAGGCGGTCACCACCACGGTCGCCACGATCGACCCCGGGTACGCCGGGCTCCGCACCTCGCTGTTCCTCGACCCGGCACCATCGGGTCTGGTCGGGGCGGTGACCGTGATGCGCCGTCTGCGGCGCGAGTGCCCATGGGACAGGCGGCAGACACACCGATCTCTGCTCACCCATCTCCTCGAGGAGTCCTCGGAGCTGGTTGATGCCGTCGCCGCTCTGCCCGTCGAGGCTCCCGGTGGCGAGCCCGACTGGGTCGCCTACTCCGCTGTCGAGGACGAGTTGGGCGACGTCTTGCTCCAGGTGCTGTTCCACACGGTGATGGCGGAGGAAGCTGGGGCGTTCACCATCGACGACGTCGCCGAGGGTCTGCGCCGCAAGCTGGTCCGCCGCCACCCCCACGTCTTCGGCGATGTCGAGGCGAGCACGCCCAGTGACGTGCTGCGCAACTGGGAAGCGATCAAGTCGGACGAGAAGACAGGCAGTCATTCCCTGATGGACGGGGTACCCGTTTCGATGGGTGGTCTGACCCGTGCGGCCAAGCTGCAGAAGAGGGCCGCCTCGGCGGGGTTCGATTGGGAAGGTCCTGACGGGGTCATCCCCAAGCTGACTGAGGAGTTGACCGAGCTCTCCGAGGTCATCGACCAGCCCGAGGAGGCCGAGCGGGAGATCGGCGACCTCCTGTTCACCCTGGTCAACCTGGCTCGACACCTTGGTCTCGATAGCGAGGTGGCGCTGCGCGGCGCTGTCTCCAGGTTCGAGAATCGATTCCGCCGGATGGAGGAGCTCGGGGGGAACTTGTCGGGCCGCTCGCTCGAACAACTCGACGAGTTGTGGGAGCAGGCCAAGGTCGAGGAAGCCCTCAGGGAACGCTGATGAGCCTGACCCTGCCGCCCCGCTGTGCGACCCAGGCCGCCGGATCATCGAGCCGTGTCCCTGGCTCGGGCAGGGCGGTGGACCGCACCACCTGGGGGAGCCGTGTCTCCACGAGCTGTTCACGGTCCAAGGTGGCCAGGACCCGCCCACCCTCGACCAGCTTTACCGTCTCGGTAGGCGCCGATCCGAGAGTGGCGGCTTCTGCGGTGTCGCCGATCCCTTGCAACAGCAGGTCCACCTCGGCCTGGTCGATGTCCGGTGCGGAGAAGACGACCAGGGTCGCTCCATCGGGCAGCTCCGGTGCCGTGAATGGCGGCACACCGGCCACGACGAATACCCCAGGGATCACCCTCGGGATTGTGCCGCCGGATTCCTCTGCCTGCCAACGAGACCGACCCCTTGGGTGACACCTGCGCCGTTGTGCTCGCCGCCGGAGGTGGCAATCGGGTGGCGGCGGCTGACAACAAGGTCTACCTCGAGCTGACGGGGCGTCCCCTTCTCTTCTGGTCGATTGCGGCCGTTGCTGATCAGTCCGATCACGTGATGGTCGTTGTCCGACCCGGAGAGGAGGCAAAGGCGACCGATGCGGCAGGGGCGGTCCCGGTGGAGATCGTCCAGGGCGGCGAAACCCGATTCCGCAGCGAGCTCGCCGCTTTGGAAGCACTGGCAGACCGCATCGACGACGGTCGGATCGACCTGGTGTTGTTGCACGACGGCGCCCGTCCCCTGTTGTCCGAGGACCTCGTCGCTCGGGTGATCGCCGAGGCGCGGCGGAGCGGTGGTGCGGTCCCGGCGACCGCCGCTCCTCCACTGCTGGCCAGGCGAGACGGCGACCTTGTTCCCGTCGAGGGAGAGTTGGTGAGCGTCCAGACCCCACAGGGATTCTTGGCCCGCCCCCTGCTCGAGGCTTTCCGAGCCGCGGCTGCCGCCGGGGTCGAGGCAACCGACACCGCCGCCACCATGGAGAAGTTCTCCGATCTGGTGGTGAGAACCGTGCCCGGTGATCCCGACAACATCAAGGTCACCTGGCCCGAGGATCTGGTGCGCGCCGCCGACCTGCTTGCCCTTCGAGGAAGCTGAACAACACCTCGGCGGCCTCTTCCCGGAAGGGAGATGGTGGTTCCGAGAGCTGCCGAGCAGGGCCGATCATCGTCGGGGCTCACAAGTCCCCGTGGTAGTTTCTGGCACCGATCTACCAGGAGTTTCTCGTCGAATCCGCCATCGCTTCGGTCAACGCCCGTGAGATCCTCGACTCCAGGGGCAACCCTACAGTCGAGGTCGAGGTGTTCCTCGCTGGCGGCGGTTTCGGTCGGGCCGCAGTTCCGTCGGGCGCCTCCACCGGGACTCGAGAAGCGATCGAACTGCGTGATGACGAGGCCCGGTTCGGGGGCAAGGGTGTGCAGCGCGCCCTCGGGCATATCCGCGACACGATCACCCCGGCACTGCTCGGTATGGATGCCATCCGCCAGGAGGAGGTCGACCAGAGGATGCTCGACCTCGACGGGACGCCGAACAAACAGGCTCTCGGCGCCAATGCCATCCTCGGGGTCTCGTTGGCGGTCGCCCGCGCCGCCGCCTCCGCCGTCGGTCTTCCCCTATACCGGTACCTCGGTGGGCCGGCGGCCCGCGTCCTCCCCGTTCCCTGCTTCAACGTGATCAACGGCGGTGCCCACGCCGCCAACTCGATCGACATCCAGGAGTTCATGGTGGTGCCGGGTGGCGCACCTTCGTATCGCGAAGCGTTGCGCGCCGGCACCGAGATCTATCACGCTCTGGCCAAGATCCTCGCCGGCAAGGGCCTCCCCACCAACGTCGGCGACGAGGGAGGTTTCGCCCCCGATCTCACAGATAGTCGGGAGGCCCTCCAGGTGATGGTCGAGGCGATCGAGGCCGCCGGGTACGAGGTTGGTGAGGAAGTGGGACTCGCCGTCGACGCCGCCGCCTCCGAGTTCGAGACCGACGGCAAGTACCACCTCGAAGGGGAGGAACTCGACAGCGCCGGGCTGGTGGCTATCTGGGAGGGCATCACCGCCGACCTGCCCGTGGTCTCGCTCGAGGACGGGCTCGCCGAGGGCGACTGGGAGGGTTGGCGGGTGCTCACCGAACGTATTGGCGGCGAGGTCCAGCTCGTCGGTGACGACCTCTTCGTGACCAACGAGGAAATAGTCCGACGCGGCATCCAGGAAGGTGTGGCCAACGCCGTCCTGGTCAAGGTCAACCAGATCGGGACGCTCAGCGAGACTCTCCACACCATGGCGATGGCGGAACGAGCCTCATACCGATGCATGGTGAGCCACCGATCGGGGGAGACCGAAGACTCGTTCATCGCCCACTTGGCAGTGGCGACCAACGCCGGTCAGATCAAGTCGGGTGCCCCGGCGCGGGGGGAGCGGACCGCCAAGTACAACCAGCTACTCCGGATCGAGGAGTCACTCGGTCCCGCTGCTCGCTACGCCGGGTGGGGGGCGTTTCGGAGGCGGCCATGAGGCTGGCCACCCGGCTCGCCGTGGTGGTGTCGGTCCTGCTCGTGGTGGGTTTGGCCGTGGTCCTCACCAACGTGGTACCGGTGCGGCAGATCGTGGCGCAATACGACCAGGTGGAGACGGCCGAGGAGCAACTCGCCGCCTTACGCCGTGAGAACCATGTTCTCGAAGCCAAGGCAGAGGCGTTGCAGACCCCGACCGAGGTGGAGCGAATCGCCCGGGAGACTCTTGGCTATGTCGACCCAGGTGAGGTTGCCTACCGGGTGGTGGATCCTGAAGGTGACGAGGCCGACACCGCTTCTGGCAAGAAGGAAGGCGAGCCGGAGCAAATCGCCGACCGGGCCTGGTACGAGGACGTGTGGGACTTCGTAACCGGCGCCGACCTGGCTTCCAGCACCGGGTCGTGATCGACGAGGCGGCCGTGGTGGCCGCCCAGGTGGGTCGCCCCCTTCGCTCAGAGGTCACGGTCCTGGGGCGGTGCCATCTCGGGTTGCCGGTTGTGGTCGAAGTCCCCCCGCTGCTCGACGATGGCACCCCGTTCCCCACCAGGTACTGGTTGAGCTGCCCGCTGGCGGTTCGCAGAATCGGCCGCCTCGAGGCGGCGGGCGGGGTCAAGGAGATGGACCGACTGGCCGGCGAGGATCCCGAATTTGGCGAGAGTCTCGCCGCGGCGCACGCTCGTTATGCCGCCGACCGTGATGCTCTCGTGCCCGACGACGCCCTCCACCGCCCCGGCGGAGGTGTTGGCGGGTCGACCTCTGTCAAGTGCCTCCACGCCCATTACGCCGACCAGGCGGCCGGGAACCAGAACCCGGTCGGCGAGATGACTGCCTCGGAGGTCGAGCCGCTCGATTGCCCGATTCCTTGCGTTGTCGAGGCGCCAAGGGGGGCGGTGCGCAATCCGGAGTGGGTCGAACCTCGCTGACCGTCGGGTAGCGTCGCTGTCCAATGCGGGTCGCGGCCGTTGACATAGGAACCAACTCGATGAGGCTCTTCGTCGCCGACGAGACCGACAAAGGTCTCGAGGAGGTGGAACGGCACTCGGTTGTCACCCGGTTGGGACAAGGCGTTGACCGAGAGCGGCGGTTGGGCGAGGAGCCGATGCGCCGCACCATCGAGACACTCGCCGGCTACGGGGAACGGATGGCCGCCTTGGGAGCGGAGCGCGTCCGGGTCGTCGCCACTTCTGCCAGCCGCGACGCGGTCAACCGCGAGGAGTTCTTCGATCGGGCAGAATCAGCGCTAGGCCACCGCCCTCAGTTGATCCCGGGCGACGAGGAGGCGACTCTCGCCTTCAAAGGTGCGACGCTCGGGTCCACCGCAACTTCGACTCTCGTCGTGGACATCGGCGGCGGCAGTACCGAGCTCGTCTTCGGCTCGGATGGCCCAGAGATGGCACGGAGCATCGACATCGGCTCGGTCCGTGTCACCGAGCGCGCCGTCCCTGATCGTCCTGCCCCACAGCATCAGGTCGAAGCTGGAAGAAGGCTGGTGGAGGGCGCACTGGCAGGAGTCGTTTTGCCGGGAACGCCAGAACTGACCATCGGCGTTGCCGGGACGATCACGTCGCTTTCGGCCATGATGCTCCGGCTCGCCTCATACGACCCCGAGGTCGTCCACGGAAGCGACCTGACCATTGCCGACGTGACCCGGCTCATCGATGAGCTGTCACAACTCACCACCGAGAAGACGGCTGCCACCTTTCCGGCGCTCGATCCGGGGAGGGCACCAGTGATTCTCGGCGGTGCCATTTGCGCCGAGGCCGTCTTGCGCCATTTCGGCCTCGCTGGATATCACGTCTCCGAGAGCGACATGCTCGACGCCATTGCGCTCTCTCTGCTCGACTGACCGGTTTACCCTCGGCTTGACGGGCCCGGGTGTCGGAATTGGTAGACGAGGGGCTCTTAAACAGCTCTGCTCTCTGAGCGTGTGGGTTCGAATCCCACCCCGGGCACCCGCGAAAGAGGCGCCAGCGCACTTGGTCGCCGACGCCTCTATGAACTCAGATGCTCGATTCGGGGAGCCCTACTCCTTGGGCTTCTTTCCGAGGAATTCCTCTCGTGACTGTTCGGCGCGAGCTTGCCCGATGGCGGTAGTGACGGTCTTCTCCTCTTCGGGTGGCGGAAGCACCGCCGGCATCCCAAGCGACTCGATCCACAGCTCTCGCGTCCAGCCCTGGGTGTGATAGAGGTGGTGGTCCTCTTCCTCTTCTACCTGCTCGTAGGCCTCCTTGAGAACCGAGGCCGTCTTCCCTGACGCCTTCTCGGCGACACGGCCGATCAGTTCCCAGTTGGCGTGGTCCTTTATCTCGGCGTCGACCACAGCCTCGGCGGCGACCAACTGCGCTGCGTCCGGATTACCGGCGGCGAGAGCCATCTCCATCGACTTGATGAGTGATTGGCCCTTGAAGCGGACGACTTCCCGACCCGGTGTCTCCTTCTCGGTATCGAGGCCCAACTCCTCGAAGACCGTGCTGACGATGCGCACGTGGTTCTCCGTCTCGTCGAGATACTTCTGCCACTCCTCCTGCAAATCCTCGTTCACGGCACAGCGGAGTGCCGTCTTGTAAACCTGCACCCCACCGAGCTCGGTTTCCAATGCCTGATAGAGCAACTCTTCGACTTGAGCGTTGTCCACGATCCCTCCTGGTTGTGCGGTGCCTTCATCGGCGGGACCGGTGCTACCCCGGCCGGTTGGAGTGCAAACCTGCAGTGCTACTTGGCCGCGGCGTCCGTCTCGGCGATCCGGGCCGAGACCAACTTCTGCACCAGCTGGGATGGGAGTGGCGCTTCCGGGGTGAAGTGGACGGTGCCCTTGGCGGTGTCGTATCCCTCGAGGTCGTCCCGGTGCGCTTCCATGACAGCCGGACTTTGAACGTAGAACGAGCAATGGGTCTTACTCGACCCGTACGAGACGAGAGGTCTTCCCCGGTACTTGAAAGCAGGCACCCCGTAGCTGAGCGATTCCACCGCATCCGGCGCGGCTTCGGCGATGACATCGCGCAACGCGAGGAGAGCGGTGCGTCTGTCGTCCGGCAGGTCTGCCAGGAAAGCCTCGACTTCGGGAGGAGGGCTCGCCACGACCGGCACCCTAGACGCCACCGGACCGATGAGATCTCAGTCGAGATGACGTCATAACTGGAACACGACATGGAGATGTATGGCCACCTACGTCCTGATCCACGGCGCAGCCTCTGACTCCTGGTACTGGCACCGGGTCGTTCCTTTGCTCGAGGAGCGCGGTCACTCTGTGGTGGCACCTGACCTTCCCTCCGACAGCGATTCGGCCGGGTTCCCCGAGTACGCCTGCGCCGTGGCACGCGCCGTGGCCGAATGGTCAGGAGTGACCGTGGTGGCGCAGTCGATGGGGGCCTTCACCGTGCCACTGGTGTGCGACCTGGTCCCCGTCGACCTGATCGTCCTGGTCGCCCCAATGATCCCGCTCCCGGGCGAGCATCCCGGCGAGTGGTGGGTGAAGAGCGGCCAAGAGGCGGCGAGACGTGCCTTCGACGTTCAAGAAGGCCGCGATCCGGACGAGCCATTCGACGTTCGCACCACCTACTTCCACGACGTGCCCGAACCCGTGGTCGCCGAGGCGTTTGCCCGCGGGGAGAGATACCAGTCGGGGACCCCTTTCGAGCAGCCGTGGCCGGTGGATCGATGGCCGGCCGTGCCGACCCGGGTGGTGGCGGGGCGAAAGGACCGGTTGTTCCCTTTGGATATGGTGCGCCGGCTCTCGCGGGACCGGCTCGGAATCACCCCCGACGTGATCGATAGCGGTCATCTCCCCGCGCTGGGCCGGCCTCGCGAACTGGTGGAACTGGTCCACTCCTACCGGTCGGCGCTGCCTTCCGAGGGACCGGCCCCCAGGTCCTTGCGGTAGCGCACCTCGGTCGCGTTGCGCCCGAATATGACCATTGGTTTCGAGGTGCCGTCGTGGGTCCATCCAACCGCTTCGTAGAAGCGACGCGCTCTCTCGTTCTGATCGAGCACCCAGAGATTCGCTGTGGAAAAGCGCTCGCTGAGCACGTCCTCCGAGGCGAGCATCAGAGCCCGCCCGATTCCACGCCGCCAGGCAAGAGGGTCGAGGTAGATGGCGCGGATCTCACCCCTCGATCGGTCGTCTCTATCGGGCCCGAGGAGGGCGAATCCGAGGATGATTGCATCGATTTCGGCGACGAGCGTGGCGCTGTCGTCGTCGGAGAGATGCCGTTCCCATAACGGCAACCGGTCCTCCACCGTCAGGCGATCGAGCCACTCGTCCGGGAAGAAGCCGCGATATGCCAACCGCCATGACCTGACATTGACCCCCGCGATCTGAAATGCATCAGCCGGCCCGCCTCGTCTGATAACAAGCCCGCTGGGTGTAGTCACGACCTCGCAGGCTATTGCTCAGACGGAGCGCCGGAGCCGTTCCTTGAGCACTTCATCGGTACGACGACGGCGCGTTCTGGCACCTACGACAATGATTGCCAAGGCGGCACCCGCCCCGATCACCCACCCGATCGGGCCGTCGATCAACAGCACAAGCATGACACCGATGAGGACCCCGCAGCCTGCGATCGCCCACGACAAGAGAGAATCCATCAACTCCTCATATCCCTGACCCCCGGGAACATCCCTGACCGTTGGCGTATATCGGCTCCGGAGGCGGGTAGCTGAATACGTGTCGCGGGGTATTCGCGGGCCGGTTCGGGTACCTTGGCCCGGTAGACCGAGGAGAAGCATGCAGTTCAAGGCCGGAATGGATGTGTTCCTCTGGGACGGGACACAGGTGGGTCGCATCGACCGGATCGTGATCGATCCCGTCACCGCGCAGGTCACCGACCTGGTCGTCCACAAGGGGTTCTTCTTCAAGGAGGACCGCGTGGTTCCTGTCGACGCCGTGGTCAGCACCGATGAGGGCGCCGTGGTACTCGAGCAGCGTTGGACGGTTGACAGTCTCTCCCATTTCGAGGAGACCAGTTACGCGACTGTTGACGAGGAAACCCGCGCCCGCCGCCAGCTCCCTGGCGACTCGGTGATCTGGATCACGCCGATGGGCGGGGGGCCTGACTCCGTCGTGATGCCAGGTGAGGGCGGAGCACCACGCCTCGACAAGCAGAACATCCCCGAGGGCACGGTGGCGGTCGAGGTGGGAGCACCCGTGCTCGGTGTCGACGGGTCCCATTTGGGGAGGGTCCATGAGGTCATCGTCGATGGCAATACCGAGCGGATGACCCATATCGTCGTCGAGCGGGGTTTGGTCAGCAGGGAGCGCCGCCTCATCCCAACCGAGTGGGTCGAGGTTCTCACCGAGCGCGAGGTCCGCCTCGCCGTCGCCGCCGAGGCGGTAGACCAATTGCCCCTATACGAGCAATGAACGAGACCGAGTACGACACGACCACCGCTCTGCTCGTCGTCGACATGCAGAACGACTTCGCCCATCCCGATGGCAGCCTCTACGTCGGCGGCGGCGAAGACGTGGTCCACGCCGTCAATCGGGAGATCGAGAAGGCCGAGGCGGCCGATGCACTCGTGGTCTACACCCAGGACTGGCACCCACCGGTGACCCCTCACTTCGAGAAGGACGGAGGCATCTGGCCGGTGCACTGCGTCGGCGACACCTGGGGAGCCGAGTTCGTCGATGGACTGAGAGTCACCGGAGCGTCGGTCAAGAAGGGGACCGGTGGTGAAGACGGCTATTCGGGCTTCACCGTCCGGCACCCGGAGAGCGGTCACGAGACCAACACCGAGATGGCCGACCTTCTCGAGGCGAGAGGTATCACTCGGGTGGTGGTGGTCGGCCTTGCCCTCGACTACTGCGTCAAGGACACCGCCCTCGATTCCGCCGAGCTTCGTCTCCCCACGACCGTCCTGCTCGAGGCGACCCGGCCGGTCGACCTCCAACCGGGCGACGGCGATCGAGCCACCGAAAAACTGCGCGCCGCCGGGGTGACGGTGGCGTAGTCGGGCTCCATCCGGTCTTGCGCGACTGAGTTGTCCTTCGTGACCATCGGTCCACTAAGAACGCTCCGCCGTCCACCG
Organism: uncultured Acidimicrobiia bacterium; assembly: GCA_963826825.1. Classification (GTDB taxonomy): domain Bacteria; phylum Actinomycetota; class Acidimicrobiia; order Spongiisociales; family DATADW01; genus DATADW01. Next base: position 215,060 of record CAWGYV010000006.1, read on the forward strand.
TCCGCCGTCCGGCGTTCGCCGTCCGGCTCCCAGGTACGCTTCGCCCGCTTCATGACTCCCCGGCATCTTCTCGGCGGGATCCTCTTCACCGACCTCTACCAGTTGACGATGGCCCAGGTCTATCTCCGGATGGGCCTCCAGGACCAACGGGCGCAGTTCGATCAGTTCTTCAGGAAGTACCCCGACTACGGAAACCACCAGGCCGGCTACTGCATCGCCGCCGGGCTCGAGTGGCTGGTGGAGTGGATGCAGACCACGCGGGTGACCAACGAGGATCTCGATGCTCTGCGCTCGATCAAAGGGGTCACCGGGAACTCCCTTGTTCGGCGAGGACTTCCTCTCCTGGCTTGGTCGCCAGGGCGGATTCGAGTCGCTGACGCTGCGCGCCGTCCCCGAGGGGAGAGTTGTCCACATCGACGTGCCGCAGGCGGTGGTGGAGGGACCGCTGGCGATGGCTCAGATCGTGGAGACGTCGCTGCTCAACCATCTCAACTACCCGACGCTGGTTGCCACCAAGGCATCACGGGTCGTGGACGCAGGACGAGGACGCCCGGTGATCGAGTTCGGTTTGCGACGAGGCCCCGAGCGCGCCGCCAACGCCGGTGCCAGGGCTGCTCTGGTCGGGGGCGCCGTCTCCACCTCGAATGTGGGTGTGGCCGTTTCCCTCGGCTTCGTCCCGAAGGGGACCCACGCCCACTCCCTCGTCCAGGTGTACCTCGCCATGGGGAGGGGGGAACTGGAGGCGTTCCGGGCGTTCGCCGAGGTGTATCCCGATGACACCGTCCTCCTCGTCGACACTGTCGACACCCTCGAGTCGGGTGTCCCCAACGCCATCACCGTGTTCGAAGAACTGAGGGCTCGGGGGCACGAGCCGCTCGGTATCAGGCTCGATTCGGGCGACCTCGCCTACCTTGCGATCCGCTCCGCCGAGATGCTCGACAAAGCCGGGTTCTCCGACGCCTCGATAGTCCTATCCAGCGGCCTCGACGAGCTTTCCATCTGGCAGATCCTCCGTCAGATCGAAGACGAGGCACCCCGCTACGGGATGGATGCCGACGGTGTCATAGGCCGGCTCACATACGGGGTTGGCTCCAACCTGATCACGTCGCAGGGTGACGCCGTACAGGACGGCGTGTACAAGTTGGTGGCGCTGCACCACGACGGGGGCTGGGTGCCGGCCATCAAGATCTCGGAGACCGCAGAGAAGGTGCCCAACCCGGGCCGCAAGTCGGTGTGGCGCGTCTATGACGAACGGGGGAGGGCAACGGCCGACCTGATGGCCACCGATGACGAGCAGGTGGCTGCGGGCGCACGGCTCGAGTTGCACCACCCCACCCGGCACGAGCTGCGGCGGGTGCTCGAACCCGGAAGAGTCTCCGAGGTGGAGCCCCTGCTGACCGATGTCCTGGTGGAGGGCGACCTGGTCGGGGACCTGCCTCCGATCGAGGTCCTGCAAGAACGCCGCCTACGCGACCTGGAGCGGCTCGACCCTGGGGTTCGCCGGCTGGTCAACCCGCACATCTACCACGTGTCTGTCACACCAAAGCTCTGGGCCTTGAAGCAACGTCTCATCGAAGAGGCCCTCGGTCCCGACGTGGACCCTGAGTCCGGTGGCACCGCCGATGACTGAGCTCGACATCATGTGGGCAGGCTGGCGATCGCAGTACGTGCAGGGTCTCGGGCAGGAGGAGGCGGAGGAGTGCATCTTTTGCCGGCTCCCCGGACAAGACGACGAGGAGGGTCTCATCATCCGCCGTGGCGATCATGCCTTCGCCGTGCTCAACCGCTACCCGTACGCCAGCGGGCATCTCATGGTTGGCCCCTACCGTCATGTCGCCGGGCCCGGCGATCTCGATGAGGACGAGCGCTCCGAGATGTGGTCGCTGCTCGCACTCGCTGAAGATGTTTCGCGGCGCGCTTTCAACCCCGACGGCTTCAACATCGGCGCCAATCTGGGGCGTGTGGCCGGCGCGGGAGTGCCCGGCCACCTCCACCTCCACCTCGTTCCTCGGTGGGCGGGTGACACCAATTTCATGAGCGTCGTCGGCGGCACCCGGGTGATCCCGGAGGACCTTGCCGACACCTGGACCCGGCTCCGCGCTCAGCTGTGAGGGACCTCCGGTAGAATTCCGGCTTCACCACGAGAGGTCGAGTCGCATGCCGAACCCTGTCCTGCAGCGTCAATTCGCGCCGACTCCTACCAATGGTGCGGGTTCGGCGGCGGCGACGGCGGACAGCGCAATGACCACCGTGGCGCCTCCTGCGCCCACCGCACCCGTGACCGAAGGTGGGATGTCGATTGGCGGCACCACCCGGGCCACGTTCGTCCTTCTGGTGATTCTCATGGGTGCCGGAGTGTTTGGGTGGCGCTCGGTGGACGAGTTCGAGGGGATGCAGAACCCAGGCTTGCTGTTCGGCGCGCTGATCGGCGCCGTCGCCTTGGCCATCGCTGCTTCGTTCGTCCCCAAGTTGGCGGCGGTGCTCGGCCCGCTATACGCCGCGGTGGAGGGCTTCCTGCTCGGCGCCATCTCGCACGTCTACGAGATCCAGTTCGAGGGGATCGTCCTCCAGGCGGTGCTGGCGACCGGTGCGGTGTTCGTGGTGATGCTCACCCTCTTCGTCACCCGCACCATCAAGGTGACCCAACGGATGCGGTCCTGGGTGATCGGCGCCACGATCGGAGTGGCTCTGTTCTACCTGGTGTCGATCTTGCTCTCGTTCTTCGGACGTCGGCATCCCCCTCGTCTGGGACACCGGTCCCATCGGGATCATTTTCAGCCTGGTGGTGATCGGGGTGGCCGCCTTCAACCTGCTTGCTCGACTTCGACCTGATCGAGCGGGGTACCGCAGCGGGCATGCCTCGCTTCATGAACTGGTACGCCGCGTTCGGCTTGATGGTGACCATCGTCTGGTTGTACCTGGAAATGTTGCGACTGCTGGCCAGGGTTCGGCAGTAGAGATACTCAGCTGAAGGGGGAGCGGGGCCGCTCCTGGGGGACCCCGTCGATCTCCATGTCCACCTTCTCGTTGTAGAAGCACACCATCCCGGCGACACCCATGCTCTCGGGCAAGGGATAGGGGTAGCTCCAAACCACGTTTGGATGCTCAACCCCGTTGACGGCGAGGGTCCAGTAGCTGGCGGTCCCCTTGTACGGGCACCGGGTGTGACGATCGGTGGGGGCGAGCAGGTCGAACCGCACGTCGGTCTTGGGGAGGTAGTAGCGCACCGGTAGCCCCGTCTCGAAGAGCAGCGTCGGGTGGTTGCTGTCGGCGACCTTCACGCCGTCAACCTCGATCACGACGTGACGTGAGCTGGGGAGAGTGTCGATCCGGGTATATGGGTCTCTGGCGTGTGTGTGGACTTCGACGTCCTCCTCGAACCACGAGTCCATGGCGTCCCAGCGAAAGGCATACAGGTCGCGAAGCTCCTCCACCGGCGATTCGGGATGGTGATAGGCGGCATCCAACACCTCGCTGTCGCCGTTCTTGACGATGAAGTACCTGATGTCACCCCTGCTCGGCACCCGTTCGGTGGTCGAGCTTTGGACAAGAAGGTCGGTGCGAACGTGCTCTTGGGGGAAGTAGTAGGTCGGGTAGAACGGCTTCTCCCAAACCAACCACGGCTCGGTGGAGTCGGCGATGGCGACACCGCCCAGGTATGCCCGGACCCTCTTGGCCGACCGCTCCATCCGGACCCGCTGCCGCTCGTCTGCCATAGCTTCTCCCCTGGGATGGCGCTGCAACGGCGACAACCGCCACGACCGCCGAGTGATTCCTCAGACCCAGCCGGCCATGCCCGCAAGGTAGTCTCACCTTCCCAGCCGATCGAGCACCCCATACCACCCAGCGGCCACGGGGAGGAACCAAGGGCGGCGGCGGTAGTACCACCTCGTCGGGTGTGACAGCTCCTCGAACGGTCCTGGGTTGGGGGTCTCGCCGCTGATCCTCCCCGCCACCTCGTCTCCCATATATGTGGCGAGGGCGACGCCGTGGCCGCCGTAACCCAACGCGTACCACACACCGCCGGTACGGCCGATGTGAGGGAGGAGGTCAAAGGTGACGCCGAGCGTGCCGCCCCAACTGTGGGTGATGACGACGTCGGCCAGTTCGGGGAAGATGGCGGCGATACGCCTTCGCAGCTTGGCGGCGCTGTCCACGAGGTCACGTCCGGTCCGAAGGTCGTGGCGGCCACCCAGCAGCAGACGGTCGTCCGGGGTGCGGCGGAAATAGGTGAGCAGCCGCTCCATCGTCCACAGCATCCGATTGCCCGGGATGAGCCGCTCGGCCAACCCGCCCGGCAGTGGCTCGGTCACCGCGATGTAGCTGCCAACCGGGACCACTCGGCGGCGGAGCCAAGGGATGAGGTCACCGGTGAGCCCGTTGGTTGCCACCAGCACCGACGTCGCTTCGATCTCGCCCTCAGGGGTGCTGACACGAACACCCGAACCGCTCGGCGTCAGTTCGAGCGCCGGGGTCCGCTCGCAGAGCACGGCACCCGCCGCCACCACGGCTTTGGCCAGCCCGAAGGCGTATCGAGCCGGATGCAGTCCACCGCCGGCGGGCTCGTTGACGGCGGCGGCGAACCGGTCGCTCCCCACCACGTCATGGATCCTGTCCTGCCCGACCACTTCGGTCGGATATCCCATCTCAGATTCGAACCAGGCAGCTTCATCTCGAAGTGCGGGGAGCAACTCGGGCCGCTCGGTGAGCCCGGCCATCCCCACCCGCCGCCACCCGGCGTCGATGCCCTCGCTGGTGACGATCGCCTCGACCAGATCCACGGCGCGCTCGGTGGCCTTCCATATCTCCCGGGCGACGTCCATGCCCCGCTCTTTGGCAACGACCCTGACGCCCCGCTTGACATCGGGGCTGACCATCCCGGCGTTGATGCTCGACGCACCCGAGGCAACGCTTCCTGCTTCGAGGATGACCACGTGATGCCCCGATCTCACCAGTCGGCGAGCCGCAGACAAACCGGTGTAGCCCGAGCCAACCACGACCACATCGCACTTGGCGGGAAGGTCGGTCGAGAGCCCTGACGGCGGGGGATGGTCCTCGATCCAGAACGGCACGGTGGACAAGTCGCGGTCCTGCCGTGCCGTCTCCAGCGCTCACGAAGCTGTGGACGCCTCGATCCCTCGCCGTAGGCCATCGGCGAGCTCTTCGACCTGCTCGCTGCTGAGGATCAGTGGCGGGGAGACCTGTAGGGCGCCGCCACCCATTGCCCGGGTGATGACGCCGGCATCGCGGCACGCCGACGCCGTTGCTCCCGCCTGGGCCGGGTCGTCTGCGGTGAGCTGCACCGCGCCAAGGACCCCAACGCCCCCCCTGATGTGGTCCACACCATCCAGGTCAGCCAGCGGGGCAAGGGCCGTCTTCAGCTCCCCTTCCAGTTCCTTGGCCCGCTCGAGGACACCCTCGCGCTCGATGATGTCGAGAACGGCGAGTGCGGCCACGCAGGCGCTGGCATGACCCGAGTAGGTGTAGCCGTGACGCCAGATCACCCCGGGGCGCTCGAAGAACGGCTCGGCGACTCGAGGAGCGGCGATGACCCCTCCGAGCGGCAGGTAACCGGCGGTGACTCCCTTGGCAAAGGTGATGATGTCCGGCTGGAGATCGAAACGTGTCGAGGCGAACCAGTCACCACACCGTCCGAACCCCGTGATCACCTCGTCGGCCACAAAGAGAGCACCGGCTCGCCGCACCGCCTCGCGCACCGATGGGAGATAGCCCTCTGGCGCCGGTCTCACCCCGCCGGCGCCGATGACCGGCTCGCAGATCATCGCCGCCACCCGGTCCGCCCCGACGTGGTCGATCGCCTTTTCAACCGCCTCGGCGTCGTCGTGGGGTACCAGGACCACATCCTCGATGAGCGGCCCATATCCGATGCGGTTTGGCTCCATCCCCCCCAGCGAGGTGCCAAAACCGTGCATCCCGTGGTACGCCCACTCTCGAGCGATGAGCACGGTCCGCTCGGGCTGACCGATCTCATGGAAATACCGCCTGGCCAGCTTCGCAGCGGTGTCCACCGCGTCGGACCCACCACTGGTGAGGAACACCTTGCTTCCTTCGATGGGAGCGAGCGCGGCGATTCGATCGGCCAACTCGAGCGCCGGTGGCGTGCCGAAGTCGACGAAGATGTGATAGGCGTGTAGCTGCTCCATCTGCCGGGCAACGGCTTCCGCCACTTCACGCCGGCCGTACCCGATGTTGGCGTACCACAGCGATGCGGTCCCATCGAGGTATCGGCGCCCGGCATCGTCGAACACGTAAGCGCCCTCGCCGCGGACCACCACGAAGGGGTGCTCGGCGACGTGGGCCATCGGGGCGAATGGATGCCACAAGCTGCCCATGGGGGGTTGGAGACTAGACGGAGGACTCGCTCGCTGCGCTCGCTCGACGGTTCTGGGTAATGGGTTCTGGGTTCTGAGGTCAAACGCCCTGCCACGCCGAGACGGCAGCCGGTACAGCGAGCCTACCACCTACCACCTACCACCGTATCGATTCCTTGGCATACTGCCCGGCCATGGCCGCCAGCCTCGTTTTCGTCAACGGAGCGGTGTTCACCGCCGACGCGGCGCGTAGCTGGTGTCGGGCGGTGGCGGTCGACGGCGGGCGAATCGTTGCTGTCGGTGACGACCGTGAGATCGCCGCGCACATAGGGACCGGGACGGATGTCGTTGATCTCGGCGGCCGTCTGCTCCTGCCCGGGTTCCAGGACGCCCACTGCCATCCCGTCACCTCCGGGCTGGAATTGCTCGGGCTGGCCATGTTGGGGAATAGAGACCCGTTCCGAATCGCTCGAGGCGGTCGCCGCATATGTCGCCGCCCACCCGGAGAAGGAGTGGATCCTGGGCGGCGGTTGGTCGATGGGTGCCTTTCCCGGTGGCACCCCGCGCGCGGGAGGATCTCGATGCGATCGTCCCCGACCGACCCGTTTACCTCACCAATCGAGACGGCCACGGCGCCTGGGTCAACAGCCGCGCCCTCGAGATCGCCGGTGTGGACGATGGCACCCCCGATCCCCCGGACGGCCGGATCGAGCGAAGACCCGACGGCACCCCAGCGGGAACGCTCCAAGAGGGGGCGATGGCTCTCGTACAGCGTCATCAGCCCCCGACCACCGAAGAAGAGTGGCGCGCCGCGCTCGAGGCGGGTCAGCGGTACATGCTCGATCTCGGGGTCACCGGATGGCAGGACGCATCGGTGCAGAGCGACGTGGAGGGTGCATACCGCTGGGCGGCTTCCAACGGCGTGCTGCGGGCGCGGGTCATCGGATGTTTGTGGTGGGAGCGGGACCGGGGAGCCGAGCAGATCGAAGAGTTGACGGAGAGGCGGGGCGTCACCGGTCGGTTCTCGCCGACCACGGTGAAATTGATGCTCGACGGTGTCGCCGAGAATTTCACCGCCTCGATGCTCGAGCCGTACCTCGATGAGGAAGGCCGCCCATCGGAGCGCCGTGGGATCGACTTCATCGATCCAGACTGGCTCGGCGCCTACGTTGCCGCACTCGACGCGGCCGGGTTCCAATGCCACTTCCATGCCATCGGTGACCGTGCCGTCCGTAGCGCCCTCGACGCGGTCGCCGCCGCCCGCGGCGCCAACGGGTGGAACGACCTCCGGCACCACGTTGCTCACATCCAGGTCGTCCACCCCGACGACCTGCCCCGCTTCCGTCGCCTCGGTGTCGCAGCCAACGCTCAGCCCCTTTGGGCCCAGCACGAGGAGTACCAGCGCGACCTGACCATCCCCTACCTGGGAGAACCGCGCTGGCGCTGGCAGTACCCCTTCGCCAGCCTCATTCGCCACGGAGCCCAGTTGGCGGTGGGGAGCGACTGGAGTGTCTCCACAGCCGACCCATGGAAGATCCTCGAGGTGGCGGTGCGCCGCATCGACCCGGAGAATCGGGGCGCCGACCCCTTCTTGCCAGACGAGCGGCTGGATCTCCCCGGCGCACTGGCTGCCGCAACGGCAGGGTCGGCTTGGGTCAACCACCTCGACGGCGAGACCGGGACGATCGAGACAGGGAAACTCGCCGACCTGGTCGTGGCCGACCGCAACCCCTTCGAGGCAATGGATGCGATCGGGGACACCCGGACGGCTACGACGCTGATCGAGGGGGACGTGGTGGCGGGTTCTCTCCCATGATGTTCCGACTCGATGCCCGGGCGATCCTCGGCTCGCCGCGGCTGCTTAGCTCTGCTTGACCAGCCGGTCCACCGTCCGGTGCCCATTGCCATTGCTCGGCGCAGTGATCGACCGCCGATCGAGCACCCGATCGACCAAGCCGTACCCAACCGCTTCCTCGGCGGTCATCCACCGGTCGCGGTCGGTGTCCAACTCGATCTGCTCCCTGGGCTGGCCGGTGTGCATCGCGAGAATGTCGAGCATCTGCTGCTTCATCCTGATCACCTCGCGGGCGTGGATCTCGATGTCGCTCGCCTGCCCTTGGAGCTGACCGGTGATGACAGGCTGGTGGATGAGGACCCGGCTGTGGGGGAGAGCGGCTCGTTTCTCAGGTGCGCCGCCGGCGAGGATGACCGCCCCGGCCGATGCCGCCAGACCCACACAGGTCGTGGCGACATCGGGCCGGACGTGCTGCATGGCGTCGTAGATCGCCATCATCGCCGACATCTCGCCGCCGGGTGAGTTGACGTAGAGGTTGATGTCCCTTTCTGGATCGTCGGCCTCGAGATGGAGCAGTTGGGCCACCACCAAGTTGGCGACCTGATCGTCGATTTCCGATCCGAGGAACACCACCCTCGAGCCGAGGAGGCGGGAGTAGAGATCGACGGCCCGCTCGCCGCGCGGGGTGTCCTCGATGACGGTGGGGACGAGCACCTGGACCATTGGCGACCTCCTCGCGCAACCAGACGGTTGCGGTTCAGCATAGGGCGCTGAGTGCTAACCTGCAACCATGGAGTTGCAAGACGAGCCGAGGGTGGTGCGCCGGATCGAGATCGAGCTAGGGCCTGATCGGGTTTGGGAGGTGGTGACCGGGTCGCTGGGCGACTGGCTGGGCGGCGACATCGAGATCGAGCTCCGGCCGGGGGGCAAGATCCACTTCCGGTCGACGCAGCAACGGGTGGGAGTAATCGAGGAGTTAGAGCCGGGTCGCCGGCTGACCTGGCGCTGGTGGGAGGAGGGCGACGACGACGGTTCCACCGACACTGTGGTGGAACTGGCCATCGCCGAGTCCGACTGGGGCAGCGTTCTCACCATTACCGAGACTCGGTCGCCGGCTTGGACATGGGAGCTCGTCGAGACGACCTGGATCGACCCGCCATCATCCGACCTCGGTGGGATTCTCGCTCTCGCTGGTCGATGAGCGTCGAGGCGGTGTTCTCGGCGCTTGCCGACCCAACTAGACGGCTGGTCCTGCAGCGGGTGGCTCAGCAGGGGGACGTCACCGCCACCGAGTTGGCTGCCCACCTTCCCGTGAGCAGGCAGGCGGTGTCCAAGCACCTCGATGCGCTGGGCGCCGCCGGTCTGATCCATGGCTCGAAGGTCGGACGTGAGGTCCAGTACCGGGTCACTCCCGAGCCGCTCACCGGGGCGGTGCGATGGATGCTCGATGTCGGATCGGAGTGGGACGAGCGGGTGACCCGGCTGCGGTCCCTCTTGGAAGCCGACGACCGCTTTGGCGTCACCTGAGGGGCCGTGACCGCGTCAAGCGACGCCAAAAAACGGGGGTCCCTCGGGCGACCTGACGTCGAACGCTTCCCTATCCTCCCCGCACGCTGAGCAGAGAGGTGGGGGTTGGCCGAGCCGGCGGTCGAGCTCGACGGTGTCGTAAAAAGGTTCGGCGAGGTGGTGGCGGTCGAGGAGCTCCATCTCGCCATCGCCGACGGCGAGTTCTTCTCGCTGCTCGGCCCTTCGGGGTGCGGCAAGACCACCACCCTGCGCATGATCGCCGGTCTCGAGTTCCCCACCGAGGGGAGCATCCGGGTCCACGGGTTCGACATGGGGCTTCGCCCGCCAAACGAGCGTCCCATCAACACCGTGTTCCAGTCATACGCCCTCTTCCCCCACATGACCGTGTCCCAGAACGTCGCCTTCGGGCTGGAGATGAGGAAGGTGCCGAAGTCCGAGGTCAAGGAGCGGGTGGAGCGCACCATCGACCTCGTCCGGCTCGGCGGGATGGAGGACCGCAAGCCCCGCCAGCTCTCCGGTGGTCAGCAGCAGCGGGTGGCACTGGCGCGGGCGCTGGTTAACGAGCCGCAGGTGCTCCTCCTCGACGAGCCGCTCGGTGCGCTCGACCTCAAGCTGCGCGAGGCGATGCAGCTCGAGCTCAAGGACCTGCAGCAGCGGGTCGGGATCACCTTCATCTACGTGACCCACGACCAGGAAGAAGCTCTCACCATGTCGAACCGGATCGGGGTGATGAATCACGGCCGGTTGCTCCAGGTCGGGCCGCCCGAGGAGATCTACGAGCGCCCCGCCGACCGGTTCGTGGCTGGATTCATCGGCGAGACGAACTTCATAGACGGGAACGTCGTCGAGCAGGGGAGGGTCTCGATCGCCGACGGGGTGGTGGTTGGGGCTGTGACCACGAGCTCACCCGGAACCCGGGTGACCCTTCTCCTGCGACCGGAGAGCGTGACGCTCTACGACTCGGATGACAACGTGCCCGTCGGCCAGGAGCGGCTCGAAGGAATGGTGAGGCGCAGGCTCTACTACGGCGACACCCTCTATTACGAGGTGGATCTCGACGCAGGTCCCTTGGTCGATGCTCGCATGGAGAACGCCGGCGGTCGTCGCCGCTACGAGTCTGGTGACCGGGTGGCGATCTCATTCGCGCCGGACGCAGCAGACGCCCTGGAGAGTTGAGCACGGATGGGAGCGCCTGCGGTCACGCCCGAACTCGAAGCAGCCGCCGAGCGGGCGGATTCCCGACGGGGGTTTCTTCTGGCGGTCCCGGGCTGGGTCTACCTGATCATCTTCTTCGCCATCCCCCTCGCCATCGTCCTCGTTTACTCCTTCGCCTCTCGCAGCGCCACGGGGCAGACGCTTCTCCAGGATTGGAACCTCGACTCGTACCAGAGGCTGGCCTCCTCGCTCGTGGTGGAGGTCGTGCTTCGCTCGCTCTGGTTGGCGGCGGCGACCACCATCATCTGCCTCCTGCTTGGCTACCCATTCGCCTACTACATAGCCACTAGAGGACTGACGATGCGCAATGTGCTCCTCGTCCTCGTCCTCATCCCCTTCTGGTCCAACTTCCTCGTGCGGACCTATGCCTGGAGGGTGCTGCTCGGGTCTGAAGGCCCTATCTCTCAATTGAGCCAGCTGCTCGGGCTGGGAGAGACGCGGGTGCTGTTCACCACGACTGCGGTCCTGGTGGGCCTCGTCTACGGGTTCCTGCCCTTCATGGTCCTTCCGCTCTACGCGGCGATAGAACGTATCGACTGGAGCCTGGTGGAGGCGGGCCGTGACCTTTATGCCTCGGGATGGAATGCATTCCGCCGGATCACCTGGCCGCTCTCCCGCCCGGGGGTGATCGCCGGAAGCGTGCTCGTCTTCATCCCGGCTCTTGGCGCCTACGTCACTCCTGAGATCCTGGGTGGCGCCCGCACCACCCTCCTTGGCAGCTTCGTCGTGTCCCAGTTCCTCGCGGCGCGCAACTGGCCATTCGGGTCGGCTCTCTCGGTTGCCATCCTCGCCGTGATGCTCGGGGCGACCATGGTCTATTTCCGCACCGGAGGACGAACGCTGTGAGGGAAGGGACCCGGCCCAGCGGGGTGGTCCAGCGGCTGCTGGGGGTCCAGGCCTGGCTCGTATTCCTCTTCCTCTACGCGCCGATCCTCGTGCTGATCGTTTTCTCGTTCAACGACAACCGCAATGTCGGGGTGTGGACGCGGCCGTCGCTCCGGTGGTACGAGGCGATGATCCAGGACGACAACGTCCTGCGCTCGCTGCGCAACTCGCTGGTGGTTGCGCTTGTCTCGACGATCGTCTCCACCGTGCTGGGCACGGCTGCCGGCCTGGCGCTGGAGCGATACCGGTTCCGCGGACAGCGGGCGTACGACGGCCTGCTCTATCTGCCGATCATCATCCCTGACGTAACCATGGCGGTGATGCTCCTCCTTTTCTTCACCCAAGCGTTCGCCATCTTCAACGGGGCGCTCGGCACGCGGCTCAACCTCGGGCTGACCTCGATCTCGCTGGCCCACATAGCCTTCAACATCTCATTCGTCGCCGTGGTGGTTCGAGCCAGGCTCGCCCAGATGGACTCTCACCTCGAGGAGGCCGCCTCCGACCTCTACGCCTCGCGATGGGCGGCGTTCCGGCGGGTCACGCTCCCGCTGATCATGCCCGGGGTGGCGGGTGGAGCGCTGTTGGCCCTGACCATCTCGCTCGATGACGTCGTCGTCACCAGCTTCGTCACCGGTCCGGGATCGACCACCCTCCCGGTGTATGTCTTCGGTCTGGTCCGGCGCGGCGTTTCGCCGCTGATCAATGCGGTTTCGACGGTGATGTTGGTAGCGTCGATGATCCTCGTCGGGGTCTCGCTCGGCTTCCAACGACGGACCAGGCCGGCGGCGGTGGTAGGACAGGAGTGATTCCCATGAAACGGCATGCCTCTCGTTCCCTATGGGCACTATTGGCGGTGTTAGCCCTCGTGGCGGCCGCCTGTGGCGGTGATGGCGGCGATGGCGGTGACGGGGGTGGCGGCGCCGGCACCACGGCTGCCGCGGCCGGCGAAGCGCCGGCGTGTGAACCGGGTCAGACCGACGGTGACCTCAACCTCTACAACTGGTCGGAGTACATGGATCCTGAGCTGCTCGCCGCCTTCGAGGAAGAGGCAGGTGTGACAGTCAGCGAGACCTTCTTCGACTCCAACGAGACCATGCTCGCCCAGATCCAGGCAGGAGCGGTGTACGACCTGATCGTGCCCTCCGACTACATGATTTCGATCATGATCACCGACGGGATGCTTCTCCCGCTTCAGAAGGACGCACTAACGAACATCGACAACCTCGCGGAGGATTTTCAAGCCCCGCCGTTCGACCCCGATCTGGCCTACTCGGTGGCCTACCAATGGGGTACCACGGGGATCGGAGTGGACACCGAGGTCGTCGGCACCGACTTCCCGTCGAGTTGGGGATTGGTATTCGACCCCGAGGTGACCGAGCCGTACGCCGGCCAGATCTCATTGCTCAATGACGCTCGGGAGACGCTCGGGGCCGCCCTCAAATACCTCGGCTACTCCATCAACACCGAGAGCCAGGAGGAGGTGGATGCCGCCGCCTCGCTGGTCAGCGACAACATCGACCGGATCACCAAGTTCGACTCGGACCTCTACACCGACGACCTGGTCAACGGAGAAGTGGCGGTGTCGCATGGGTACAGCGGCAACTTCTTCACCACCTTCGCCGCCACCGACAACCCGGACCGCTACGCATACATCATCCCTGAGGAGGGCGCCACTCTCTGGTCGGACAACATGGCGATACCGGCTGGTGCCGAACACCCCTGCACCGCCCACGCCTTCATCGACTTCCTGCTTGACGCCGAACGCGGTGCCCAGTTGACCAACTGGACGTACTACGCCAGCCCCAACCAGGCCGCCTCTGAGTTCATCCTCCCCGAGATCCTCGACGACCCCGCCATCTACCCCGCACCTGACGTCAGAGACCGGCTCGAGATCATCCGCAACACCGGCGACTTCGAGATCGCCTTCACCGACGCCTTTGCCGCAGCGCGGAGCTGAGAGGGCTCACTTCGCTCGCAGTCCTGGGTTCTGGGTTATGGGTTATGGGCTCAGACCCTCGAGCACGTCCAGGATGAAGCCCGTCTTGGCGTCGGTGTAGGCGTAGCGGTCGTCATTCCACTGAGTCGCCAGATGTTGCTTGAGGCGGCCGTACGCCGCCGCCAGGTCGGGGTCAGACCGCAGGTGGTCGCGGAACGCCAGGTGTACACACTCCCACTCGCTGTCGGCATCGCAGACGTGGATCTGAATTACCCGCCGCTGACCAGTTGGCGGTCGGAAATAGCGGTGCCGGTCGTCGCGGGACCGAAGCGGTACCCCGGTCGATTCGATGGCGGGAACGTATTTTGCTTCGTCGTCGATGTCGAGGACGCTCACCTGGATGTCCACAATCGGCTTGGCCGCAAGACCCGGGACGGCGGTGGAGCCGACGTGTTCGATGCCCACTGCGGCAGGGCCTAGCGCGGAGGCAAGGCGGCGGTGCCACAACTCGAAGGTCTTGGGCCAGACCGCGTCGTAAGGGACGACCTCTATCGGAGTCCGCGAAATCGGTCCCAGGATCTCGATCCCGGGGAACTGGACGGCCAGCACCTCTGCCGCCAACCGCGACCGGGTCGCCCAGTCGAGTTGGGCGACATCGATACCTCGTTGATGCGCTTCAAGCTCGTAGCGATCGACCAGGGTGGTCCGTCGTCCGAAACAATCGAACAGTCGCCGCCAGGCCTCAGCTGGGTCGCCAACGTCAACGGGATCGACGCCGATCTCGCCCAGCCTGGCGACGAGACCGGGATCCATTCCCGAGAGGGTAGGTGTGGTCAGCCCTCAGTTGCAGCGGTCGGCGCACCGCGTCGCCGTCTGTTGCGCACCACCAGCCAAACGATCCCGGCCGGGACGACGATGACCGCAAGCACAGGGAGGACGTAGAGACCGAACCAGATGACTCCGTCTGCGATCGACTGGAACGCTTCGGTCGTGTTGCGGGCCGCCTCCCGGGCGGTGGCCTCCGGCTGCCAAACCTCGTCCACGACCGGCTGGCCGGTTCCGACGCTGCGTACGTCGTTTCCACGTGCAAAGATCAGGCACCGGGAGGGACCGGGATGGACGAGATCGCACAACTGGAAGCGGCGAAGCGCGCTCTCGAAGGACAGCGGCCGGTGCTGGGAGATGACGTTGTCGCCACGGCCCTGCGCCCCCTCGAGGAGAGACTCGCCACACTCCGCTCGCTCGCCGCCGCCGAGCAGCGCAAGGTGGTGACGGTGCTCTTCGCCGACCTGGTCGGGTTCACCGCCATGACCGCACGGCTCGATGCAGAGGACGTCGGCGGGATCGTCGACGACTACTTCCGTTTGTGGTCACAGTCGATCGAGCAGCACGGTGGTGTGGTCGAGAAGTTCATCGGTGACGCCGTCATGGCGGCGTTCGGGATCCCGGTGGCAGCCGAGGACGACGCCGTCCGGGCGGTGCAAGCCGCCCTCGAGATGCGTGACGCCCTGCACGAGCTCAACGACAAACTCGAGCAGGTCCATGGATTGCGGCTGGCGATGCGGGTGGGAATCACCGCAGGACCCGTCTTGGTCAGCTATGTCGGCGGACGCTCGGGGCGCGATGTCGTTCTGGTCGGCGACACAGTGAATATGGCGAGCCGGCTCGAAACGGCGGCTCCGGAGGACAGCATCTTGATCTCCTCCGAGGTGCTCTCGTTGGTGCGTGACCGCTTCGAGGTAGAACCCTTGGCGCCTCTCACCGTGAAGGGCAAGCGCGACCCTGTGCCCGCATACGAGGTCGTTGGGACCCGAAAGCCGGCGTTCGGCGGGGCGGAGGGGTCCGGGCCCATCGTCGGTCGGGAGGAGGAATTGACCCGGCTCAACGCCTTGCTCGACGATGTGATCGACAGCGGCCGACCAGCGCTAGCCGTGGTGGCAGGAGAGGCTGGAATCGGTAAGTCACGCCTCCTCGTCGAGTTCGACCGGATGGTGGCCGACCGGGGTGAGCCGGTGATCCGGATGACCGGAAGGGCGACGCGGGAAACGGCAGGGAGTGCCTTCGCCGTCTTGCGTGCGGTCGTCTCCGAGCGTCTCGGCCTCTCCGAAAACAGCCCGGCGAGCGAGGTCAGCCAGCGTATCCAGCATGCCTTCGTCGGTGAAGGCTCCGCGGTGCGTGGTGCACGACTGGCGCAGCTGCTCGGTTTGGCCACCGACTCCGCTGACCTCGACCCGAGGGAGGTGCGGGAGGGCGGCGCCGCCGACTTGGTCGCCCTGCTCGAGGAACTTTCGGTGACGGCCCCTGTCGTCGTCCTCATCGAGGATGTCCACTGGGCGGACGACGCGTCCCTCGAAGTGATCGAGCAACTGTTGTCGTCGGTAAAGGGACCGGTGATCGGGGTCGTGGGGGCGAGGCCGGAGTTCGACCAGCAACGACCGCGGTGGCGCTCTGATTTGAGCGCGCTGTGGATCGACCTGGATCCGCTCGACGAGGAGGAGTCATTGCTTCTCCTGGCGAGACAACTGGGCGACGCCGAGGTGGCCCAAGAGGTAGCGGCCCGGATCCAGGGATCGGCGGAGGGGAACCCCTATTACCTGGAGGAAATAGCGCGCATGCTGGTGGAGGAAGGAGTGGTGAGACTCGAAGACGGTCGCGTCGTGGCCGACCGGTCCACCTTGCAGCGTGAGCACGTTCCGCTCACCCTGACCGGGGTTCTCCAGGCCCGCCTCGACACCATCAGCTCGGGAGAGCGCGAGGTGGCCGACAGGGCGGCGGTGATCGGTCGCACCTTCTGGGAGAGGGCGATCGAGGCGATGGCGGAAGTCACCGTCTCGGACCAGCTTGCCGGGCTGCAGGGCAAGGGTCTGGTGCGGGAGATGGAGCAGTCGTCGTTCGAGCACACCCGACAGTTCGGGTTCGCCCACGGACTGTTGCGCGATGTCGCCTACGAGGCGTTGCTGCGAAGCAGGCGAGCCGACTATCACGGTCGGGCGGCGCGCTGGTTGACCGACGTGACCGGAGAGGCGGGTAGAGCCGAGGACTGGGCCGCGACGATCGCCTGGCATCACGAAGAAGCCGGAGACCCCGCCGAAGCGGCGACCTGGTACTTCGCTGCAGGACGGCGAGCGGCGGAGCGGTTCGCCAACAGCGATGCGCTCGGCTTGCTGCGAAAGGCCTCAGCGTTGTCGCCGGTTGGCGACCTCGCGCTGAGATGGGAGATCGTCGATGCCACCGAGCGCATCCACGACACGCTTGGCGAGCGAGCGGAGCAGGCAGCCGATCTGGAATTGATGTTCTCGATAGCCGCCGAGTCGGGGGAGCATTGGAGACAGTCCGAGTATTGGCTCCGCAAGGGGTATCACCACGAGCGGCTCGGGGACTACGAGCAGGGGCTCGCAGCCAGCGAGCAGGCATGGCATTTCGCCGACTTGGCCGACGACACCGAACGGAGGGTTCGGGCGCTTCGCAACGAAGGCGGCATCAAGTGGCGGCAGGGTGACCTCGCCGGATCGCAGAGTGCGTTCGACAGAGGAATCGAATTGGCCATGGCCGCCGGTCTGGTCGACTGGCACGGCCGACTCCACCGCAACCTGGGGATGGTCAGGGAGCATCTCGGTGATTATCCCGGCGCTGAGGCGGCCTACCAGACAGCCCTCAATGGTGCACGACAGCGGGGTGATCGCAGGGAGGTCGCCCTAGGGCCTGAACGACATCGGGATCGCCTCGTACTACCAAAACGACCTGGAGCGAGCCCGCCGTTTCGAGGAGGAGGCCCTGCGCATCCGCGTCGAGATGGGGGACCGACCGGGTGAGGCGCTGGTCCTCAACAACCTTGCTCTGACCACCGCCGCTCTTGGCGATGCCGCTGCCGCAAGCGACATGTTCAAGCGCACCCGCCAGATAAGCGAGATGACTGGCGATCGCGAGGGCATTGCCGCCACCGACCAGGGAATGGGCGTCATGGCTTTCCGCCTCGGGGATCACACTGAGGCGGCGACACTCATGCATCGAGCCCGAGCCGGATTTCACGACCTCGGCGACACCCAGGGAGAGTGCCAGTGCATCGAGGAGCTTGGGTGGCAGGCACTTGCCGACGGCGCGGCGGAAGCTGCGCTCGACCTCGCCCAGCAGACGTTGGCTCTAGCCGAGCACGGGGAGTTTGCCCCGGAGGCGGCGAACGCCCGCAGATTGATGGGGAGGGCACTCGGGGCGCTTGGCCGGCACGACGAGGCGCTCGCTGTGCTGCGCCAAGCCGTGGCACACCAGGAGGAGGTGGGGAACGAGCCGTTCGCCGCCTCGGCGCTCGCCTGGATCGCAGAGGAACTGGTTGCAGAGAACGATGTGACACAGGCTCTCACGGTGGCGGACGGCGCCCTGACACGGCTCGTGGCCACGCGGGGATGGGGCGCCGACGACCCGGTCGGGGCGCTGGTTTCATGTGCCCGGGTCCTTCGACTGGGCGATCACGCCCGCGCCGCGGAGGCGATCAGAGAGGCGAACCGCATCATCGAAGAACGAGCCGCCATGATCGACGACGTCGAGCAGCGGCACCGATACCGGACCGCGGTGTCCTCGCACGGTGAGCTGGCCCACGTCGCCGCGATGATTCACCTCCCGGACTCCGACTGATCGGGCCGAGTTCCAGGCGCACCGATAGGGTCGGGTCGCCCACAGGAGAGGAGCAGCGATGCGCAGAATCAGCGTTGTCATGATCATTTGTGCGCTTGTGCTTGGTGCATTCGCCGCACCAGCCTCAGCCGCCAGGGAGAAGCCGGTCCGATTCGCCACCTTCAACGCTTCGCTCAACCGTTCCGCCGAGGGCCAGTTGATCACCGACTTGTCGACCCCCGACAACGTCCAGGCGCAGGTGATCGCAGAGATAGTCCAGCGAACGCGGCCCGATGTCCTCCTCATCAACGAGTTCGACTTCGACGCCGCCGGCGAGGCCGCGTCCCTGTTCCAGTCCAACTACCTCTCGGTAGGGCACAACGGCGCCAGACCCATCCGCTACCGGTACCGGTATGTCGCACCTTCGAATACCGGAATCCCCTCCGGCTTCGACCTCAACAACGACGGCACGGTGGGCGGTCCGGACGATGCATTCGGTTTCGGCTTCTTCCCGGGCCAGTTCGGGATGGTGGTCTACTCGCGCTATCCGATCGTTTCCGACCGGACCTTCCAGAACTTCCTCTGGAGGGACATGCCGGGAGCGCTCCTCCCCGATGACCTGAGCACACCCGATCCCGCCGATTGGTACTCACCCGAAGAGCTCGACGTGTTCCGCCTCTCCTCGAAGAGCCACTGGGATCTGGGCATTCGGATTGGGAGACGGGTCGTCCACTTTCTGGCGAGTCACCCCACGCCGCCCGTCTTCGACGGTGACGAAGATCGCAACGGGAGACGGAACCACGACGAGATCAGATTCTGGTCCGACTACGTGATACCGGCACGCAGCGGCTATGTGTACGACGACAGCGGTGCGAGCGGCGGACTGGGTGCGGGCGATCTCTTCGTGATCGCCGGCGACATGAATGCCGACCCATTCGACGGAGACAGCGTCCCGGGAGCGGCCCAACAGTTGCTGGAGAATCCCAGGGTCAACACGTCTCACACACCGTCGAGCGCAGGCGGTCCCGAGCAGGCGCTCCTCCAGGGTGGCGTGAACCTCGAGCATGAGGGCGACCCCGCCTTCGACACGGCCGACTTCGCCGAGCCCCCTGGCAATCTGAGGGTTGACTACGTGCTTCCCTCCAAGGGTCTTCGCATCTTCGACAGCGGTGTCTTCTGGCCGACAACCGATGATCCGCTCTTCAGCCTCGTCGGGACCTTCCCCTTCCCCAGCTCCGACCACCGTCTCGTCTGGGTTGATGTGGGCGTGCCCGGCGGCAGGCCGCCGGGCAGCTGAAAGCGTGCGGCCCTGCGGGCCGCGCTGACTTGTGCTGGTCGGGCCGTACACGCCGACCCGACCAGGCCGAGGGGGGCCGGGAGGACCGCCCCCTCGGGCACCCCCAAGTGCTACTTCCGTCCGCCGTCCGCCGTCCGCCGTCCGCCGTCTACCGGAGCGTGAACACCACCGTTTGTAGGTCGGTGAACTCTTCGATGCGCTGGCGGCCCCAACCGGTGTCGGTGCCGGCGGCTCCGCCGAAGGGTTGGAATGTCTCCCAGAAGTCGGTGGAGTCGTTGACCACTACGGTGCCCGAGCGGATCCGGTCGGCGTACCACCAGGCGCGTGAGAGGCTCTCGGTGAACACCGCAGCCTGTAGCCCAAGGCGGCTCCTGTTGGCCAGGGCAACCGCCTCATCGTCGTCCTCGACGGTGAGGATGGGGAGCACCGGACCAAACGACTCCTCTTGCGAGATCATGCTGTCCTCAGACACCCCGTCGACCACCGTGAACTCGTAGTAGAGGTCGGTTGGGTGCCCCGATGCCCTCCGGCCACCAAGCAGGATCTCGGCGCCCCGCTTTCGGGCATCTTCGAGGTGGCGGTCCATTTTCTCGGCGGTGGGAGCGTTGTTGAGCGGTCCCATCGTGGTGTCTTCGTCGAAGGGGTCGCCCAGGCGGACCACCTCCGCTGCCTTGATCGTCGCCGCCACGAACTCGTCGTGGACCTCCTCGAGCACCACCACCCGTTCGGTGGCACAGCAGACCTGCCCGGCGTTGTAATAGGCGCCATAGACCGCTGCCTCGGCCGCGGCGGCGACATCGCCGTCACCGGTGACGATGAGTGGTCCGTTGCCCGACATCTCCATGATCGAGCGCTTCAAACCCATCTGGGAGACGATGCGGCGGCCGGTCTGGGACGATCCGGTGAACCCGATGGCGTCCACCCCGGGGTGGGTCACGAGCGCCTCGCCTATATCGCCACCGCCCGGAATCACGTTGATCGCCCCGGCTGGCGCCCCCGCCTCTTCGAACACCTTCGCCATTTCGAGCAGTGCCCAGCAGGTGAACTCGGGGGGCTTGACGATCATGGCGTTCCCGGTCGCCAGGCCCGGACCGACGTACTCCATCGGAATCATCACCGGGAAGTTCCACGGGGTGATCGCCGCCCAAACCCCCACCGGGCGGCGGACAGTGAACATCCTCCGATTCCGTTCCGTTGTTGGGATCAGGTCACCGCTCAGACGCTTGACGTCCTCGGCGGCGATCTGGAAGTAGTCCCCCGACTCGGCGATGTCGTCGATCGCCTCGGCGTGGAACGGCTTGCCCTGCTCGAGGGTGAGGATCCTGGCTACCTCGTCCACCCGATCCTGCCACAGCTTGTATATACGGAGGCACAGGTCTGCCCGCTCGAAAGCGGTCCAGTGCCTCATCTCAGCTGCAGCTTCCCCGGCGGAGGCGACCGCACGGTCGATATCTGCCTGCGACGCCTTGGGGACGTTGTAGATGTGCTCCCCGGTCACCGGGGAGCGGACCTCGTAGGCGTCGTCCCCCGTTCCGTCGGTCCAGCCACCCGCGATGTAGAGCTGCAGATCGACCGCCACCGCCGTACCTCCTCGACCCCCTTTCTGCCTTCTGGATCCGTCAAGATACCGATGCCGGAACCGCAAAGGCGGTGCCTACCGTTCCCTGGTGGTGAAGTTCTCGACCATGACCTTCACTCTCCTGTTGGTGGCGGCGTGCAGCGGCACTGGTCAGGCCACCACGCTCGAGGCTGCCTCGACCGCGGTTCCTGCAGCGACCACGACCACCATGGTCGCCTCCTCGTCCACGACCGCAGCCGCGGTGACGACCGTCCCGACCTCGACGACCTTGATGGCGCCGACGACGTCGGTGGCGCCGATCGGTGATCCTGGAGGAGTACTCATAGGCAACACATCGGGGATCTTCTACGCCCCAAATGGTGAGGAGCCGCAGCCGGTGGCGGACGGGCCGGTGCAATTGGTGCGCGACGACCTCGCCGGCGGACTGGTGGTGCAGTTCGCCGGGCCGGAGGGTCGTCCCGGCGTTGTGTCGCACGCACCCGCCCAAGGGGATCCTTGGAGGGTTCTCGCTCCCGGGGGTGATGGATGGGTGGTCTTGGAAGACGTCGAGCGGATCGGGGGCAATCCCACAGTGATCGCCACGGTCAGGACTGGTTTTGGCGATCCAGATGCCGAACGATTGACGCTAGAGACGATCGACCTCACGACTCGAGAGCGGCGGCAAGTGGCCGTAGTGGGTGGGCATGAGTCGGGAGCGGGACCCGCAAGCGCTGACCCGGAGGGATTTGTCGTCAACAGGTTTCGCGTGGGCATGTCGTCGGTGGAGTTTCTCGACCCAGACGGAGAAGCGCGGCAACCACCGTTCAACCCCAACCCGGATTGCCAGGACGACGTCACCTGCCCTCGCTCGGTGGTGGCATCACCAGACGGGGCCAGGCTCGCCTACTTGGTGACGGTCCCAGGTCACGGCGTGGCCGACGGCGTGGACCTCGTCGTTGCCGATGCGGCAACCGGCGAGGAGGTCGCCAGGGAGGCCCTGCCTGTCGCCGGGTTCGCCACGATCGGGGTGGACATCGCGGGAGACCTCGTACTGGTGAACCGTCTCGCCGCCGGTGAGAGCGGCGTCCAGGCCGAGCACGCCCTCGAATTCGTGAACCTTCGTCGCGAATTCTCCGACAAGGTGGCCGTCGACGACGTGAACCTGCGTGTGCCGCACGGCTCGTTCTATGGGCTCGTCGGTCCCAACGGCGCCGGCAAGACCACCGCGCTGTCCATGGCGGTTGGGCTGCTGCGGCCGAGTTCCGGGCAGGCCTTCGTCGAAGGAATCGACGTGTGGAAGGACCCGTCATCGGCGCGAAGCGGCACCTCGGCGTGCTGCCCGACGGGCTCGCCCTGCCCGAGAAGCTCACCGGCGGCGAGCTGCTCACCTACTGGGGCAGGTTCCGCGGGCTCGACCGACGTGGCGGTCGCAAGCCGCACCGCGGAGCTGATCCGCATCCTCGAACTCGACGAGGCCGAGGCGCTCGGCACCCTGGTCGTGCTGAGTACTCCACCGGCATGCGCAAGAAGATCGGCCTCGCCACGGCGCTGCTGCACGCGCCGCGGGTGCTGGTGCTCGACGAGCCGTACGAAGCGGTCGACCCGGTCGTCGGCTCGGGTGCTCACCGCATCCTGCGTCGCTTCACCACCTCGGGCGGCTCGATCGTGCTCTCCAGCCACGTGATGACCCTCGTCGAGTCGCTCTGCGACCGGGTGGCGATCATCGCGAACGGCAAGCTTGTAGCGGACGGCACCCTCGACGACGTGCGCGGCGGCGGCACCCTCGAAGACCGGTTCGTGGAGCTCGTCGGCGCGCGTGACATCGACGAGGAAGAGCTGTCGTGGATCGGCTCCTGATCTCTCTCAAGTTCACGCTGCTGCGCAACAGCTCGAAGGGGCTGCGGGTGCTCGGCTTGATCGCCGGCGTGATCCTGCTGCTCGGCACCTGGGCCGCCGTGCTCGGCGCGGACGGGACAGAGGTGCGGGGCGACGTGCTGGCGCTCGCCTTCGCCGGGTGGGTGATCGGTTCCGGCATCGGTCCGGTGCTGATGAGCGGCAGCGGCGTGCTGCGCCCCGACTACTTCGCACTGCTTCCCATCGACGGGCGTCAACTTAGCCGCGGGCTGCTCATCACCGTATTCGTCAGCAACGCGTCTGGCATCGTGCTGCTGGCTTTCCTCGCCTCCGCGATCCATGCGGTGCTGCTCGACCCGTTCACACTCATGCTGGTCGTAGTCGGCGCACCGCTCTCCTGGATCTTCGCCGTCACACTGTCGCGGCTCATCTATGGGTTGCTCGGCGCCGCGATGCGCTCGAGGATCGGCGTGGAGATCGCCGGCATCCAGTTCGGGTTGATGTTCGCGGCGTTGTTCACCGGGTGGATCGTGGTGCAGGCGGTGATCCAGACCGTTCCGGGACTCCTGCGCCAACGGCCTGCCCGACGGGCCGATCACCGCTGTGCTCGACGGGTTCCCGAGCTCGTGGCCGGTGCTCGCTGTGGAACGCGCGAGCGCCGGGGACTGGGGCGGCGCGCTGTTGCTGCTCGCCGCCCTTGCGGCAGTCGACGTGATCGTGATCCTCGCTACGATCGCGCTGCTTACGCCTCGAGTCGACGTGTCGTCCAGGCGCAGTCGCGGGCGGCGCCGCTCCGCGGGGCTGGTTGACGGCGGGGGACTGCTGCCCAAGACGCAGCTGGGCGCGGTCATCGGCAAGGAGTACCGGCAGTGGACTCGCGACCCCTGGCGCTCGCTCGAGGTACGCTCCGGCATCTGGACGGGCATCGCCATCGGTGCCTTCGCCCTGATCGGCGGCGACTATGCCGTCGTGGCCGCGTTCGCCGGCCTCATCGTCGCGTTCATGATGGGGGTCGCCGCCCTGAACGTCTACGGACAAGATGGCAGCGCCGTCTGGATGACGATCGTCGGGCAGGACTCCACCTCGATCCGGTCGGATGTGCGCGGCCGCCAGTGGGCAATCCTGCTTGTGTCCCTGCCGCAGACGCTGGTCATCACCGCCGTGTTCCTCGTGTTGAGCGGCCAGTATTGGGCGACGCCGATTGTGCTCGCCCTGTTGCCAGCGCTCTTCGGAGCGGGATGCGGCGCCGCGATGATCACCTCGGCGGTCGGCGTCTCACCGGGGGTGGACCCGCGCCGGCGCGTCGGACCGAACGACGCGAACGGCAACGTCGGCATCCACCTCTGGGTCGTCATGCTGCTGATCACGGTCGGCGTGCTGCCGACGGCCGGCATGGTGCTGCTGAGCGTAACCAACCCCTCGGCCTGGATGACCATCGCGATGGTGGTGGTCGGAGTCCTGAATGGACTTGTGGCCGCTTGGTTCTTCGGCAGGATCGCCATCTTCTACCTCTCCACACGGATGCCTGACGTTTACACACGCATCCGCTACGGGCAGGTGTTCCGCTCCGAGGTTTCCGGCGTGCTCGGCTGGTTTGAGAGCACCACGCTGGCCGGCGAGCAGAAGCTGAAGGCGCAGCGCCAGAAAGCCCGCGAGGAACGCATCCAAGAACGCAGCCGCGGTTGATGCGCGAGACCGGCGGCGCCGTACGCGTCATCAGCCGACCTCGAAGTGATCGACGAACGTGTCACGCTCGATCAGGTAAAGCTCATCCTCGGGATAGAAGACGGCGCCTCTCCACGTGATCGTTGATTCAGTCAGCTCAGCCAGCGCCACCATCGTGAGGGTTCCGGTTCCGGGGCCGGTCCCCTCGCCCAGGGCTCAGCGCGGCCTCGACGAGGTCGTCCGCGGTGAGCGTCATCACGTCGTCGACGATCGAGCGCGTCGAGGCTCCGCTCCTCGTCGCGCGACAGCCGCAGCGCCTGGCGGTTGAGCGCCTGCTCGAACAGCGTGCGGGCGAAGCGCGCGTTGCCGGAGTCCTCGCCGGCGTGGAGCGCCGGCGAGGATGCGGCGCAGCATCTGCTCCGCGCCCGGCTCCAGCGTGTACTCGTGCTGGGCCAGCATCTGGTCGAAGATCGCCTGGAGCTCGTCGACCGAGTAGTCGGGGAACGTGATCTCGCGCGCGAACCGGGAGCGGAGGCCGGGGTTCGAGAGCAGGAACGACTCCATCAGCCGCGGATAGCCGGCCACGATCACGACCAGGCGGTGGCGGTGGTCCTCCATCCGCTTGAGCAGGACCTCGATCGCCTCGGGGCCGAAGTCCATCCGGCCGTCCTCCGGGGCCAGCGCGTAGGCCTCGTCGATGAACAGGACGCCGTCCAGCGCCCGTCGGATCACCCGGTCCGTCTTGATGGCGGTCGCGCCGACGTACTGCCCGACCAGTCCCGACCGGTCGACCTCGACCAGGTGGCCCTTCTGCAGCAGGCCGACCGCGCGGTACATCTCGGCCAGGAGCCGCGCCACGGTGGTCTTGCCCGTGCCCGGGTTCCCGAGGAACACCAGATGCTGTGACGTCGCCACCTCCGGCAGGCCGTGCGCCTTACGGCGGGCCTGAACCTGGAGGAAGGCGACGAGTGCCCGCACCTGCTCCTTCACGGTCTCCAGTCCGACCAGCGCGTCGAGCTCGGCCTGCACCTCCGAGAGCGGCCGCGCCGGCCCGGGCCGCCCGCCGAAGAGATCGCCCACCAGGTCGTCGACCCGCTCCGAACCCGGCAGCTTGAGCTGCTCGGCCAGATGGCCGACGGTTTCGCGCAGGTCGTCGAGCGGATTGCGGCTGGCAGCCATGCGTCCCTCCTCCGGCGGTTGTTAAGAGGGCAGTATTTCTCTGCGGCGTTTGCGTCTGATGAGTTTGTCTCACACCTTAGTACTCCCGTTTCGATCGAGCTTCTGGATCACTTTCCGCGCGGGAGGCATGGCCTGGCCCGGCTAGCATGATGGCGTGAAGCCGTTTCTGCTGCTCGCCACCAGGCCCGAGGATGAGGCTGCTGACGACGAGTATGCCGGCTTCCTCCAGGCGGGGGGACTGGCTCCGGACGAGTTGCGACGGGTGCGACTGGAATCCGCGCCGATGCCGCCGATCGAACTATCAAAGTTTTCGGGCGTCATCGTCGGCGGCAGCCCGTTCAACGCAAGCGACCTGCGCGAGAACAAGTCGGACGTGCAGCGCCGGGTGGAGCGGGAGATCGGGCACCTCCTCGACGACATCGTCGCCGAGGATTTTCCATTCTTCGGCGCCTGCTACGGAATCGGGCTGGTGACCCGTCACCTGGGCGGCGTCGTCGACGGCAGGTGGGGCGAGAAGCCGGGGCCGACGCGGGTCACGCTGACCTCGGAGGGGCTGGCGGATCCGCTATTCGGAACGCTGGCACCGTCCTTCGACGCTTACGTCGGACACAAGGAGGCCTGCTCGGTCTTACCCGACGGAGGCGTACTCCTGGCGAGCGGGGACGCCTGCCCGGTGCAGGCCTTCCGGGTGCGTCGGAACCTCTACATCACCCAGTTTCATCCCGAGTTGACCAGGGAGAGCCTCATCACCCGTCTGCGCGTGTACCGCAACCACGGATATTTCCATCCGGATCAGATCGATGGGCTGATCCAGTCGGCGGGTTCTTCGACCGTTGAGGAGCCTGTGCGCCTGCTCAAGGCTTTCGTGGAGCGATTCGCTGTCGAGTGACTGGCCGCCCATCACTCCAGCCGCCCCATCTAGTCAGCTGGCCCGCCATGCCTCGAACTCGGCGAGGCCGACCTCGGTTGTCGTGTCGCTCACCGAGGTGATCTCCAAGCGCACGGACGTGACAGTGCGAACCGGGAATTCGAGTGTGAGACCGGCGCCGTTGTTCGGCAATGCAGGGACTGGCACGGAGCTGCCATCGGAGAATTCGAGCGTTGCTCCCGTCACCTGGTCGTCGGCGTTGGGGCGATCGAAGAGGGTGACGCCGTCGAGTGGGGTCGGTGACGGAAAAGTGAGCTCAATCCAGCTGCCTGCGCCCTCGCCGCTCGTCACCCATTCGTGGGCAGCGTCCATAGGCGCTCCGACCGGATATCCGTCGATCGCCTTCTTGGCGCGTTGCGCGGTCGCCTTGCTTGACGATGCCGCGACCGTGACACCGTGCTCGCGGGCTGCGTTTCCCGTTGACTCAACGGTGACGTGGTACAGCCGCGCCAGCCAGACGTCGTGCGGGTACGTCGGGCAGCCCTCGCCAGGATCTCCGCAGAGGTACTTGTCGTACTCCGCGAACTTCACGAACGCCTCGATGGTCTTCGTGAGGTCGTCGTCGAACACGTTCTCCTCGAAGTTCCAGATCGGGTATCCCTCGTAGGAGAGGAGGGTGTGAGGGGCGTCGTACAGCCCGCTCGCGAGGTGCGCGAACATCGCAGTCGCCCAGTGGTCGTTGTGGTCGTCGAGGTTGTCGGGGTCGGTTGTCCAGTCCTGCACGCGCACCGTGGTCGGCTCGAAGTTCGTCATCAGCTGCACGAGCATGTCCCGCACCTCGTCCTTCGTGTACCACTCCTCGCCGTCGACGCTTGTGATCGTCGGTATGGAACCAGCCCAGAGCTTGGCGAGGCTCTCCCAGCCGTACGCGGCGCTGCCGCTCCCGTCGAACCCGTCGGGAAGGCGCAGGAACACGACGGAGACGTGCGGAGCATCCGTTAGCGTGTGCACCGAGATCCGGCCTGCGGTCACTTCGGCATCTGTGGCGGTCCAGCTGTCCGGGACGCCGGCCATCTGCGCATAGGTCGCAAAGATCCCGGCTTCGAGCCCGCCCCAGTACAGCTGCCCCTCGCCGGCCTCACCGGCCGTCACGAATATCGTCCGAGCACAGCGGCCGGCTTCGATATCGCGCAGAATATCGGGATTGAAGAACAGCAGGTCGTCATCGGGATGCGCCACGATCGTGAGCGCGCCCCCAACGCACAGCGCCGGCATTGCACACCTCCTTAACTACACATCGAGGATAGCGAAACTCAACGCGCGAAAACCCATTCGCTGCCGCGGGAAGAAAAATGCGACACCGCAGGTTATTGTGTATATGACCGGTCGTCTACCAGCGTGCCGGACCTAGTTCACCGATCATCTAGTAAAGGAATCACACCACATGCAGTCACCCAAAAAGGTCGTCATCGTAACCGGAGCTTCACAGGGCATCGGCGCTGGCATCGTCGAAAGCTACCGCAAGCTTGGCTACGGCGTTGTCGCAACCTCACGCTCCATCCAGCCGAGCGATGACCCGAACGTCATCACGGTGGCGGGCGACATCAGCGACCCGTCGACGGCAGCGCGCGTCGTCGCAGCCGCGATCGAGAACTTCGGCCGGATCGACACGCTCGTCAACAACGCGGGCATCTTCGCTTCGAAGCCGTTCACCGAATTCACCGAAGAGGACTACACGTCCGCCATCGGAACGAACGTCAGCGGAGTGTTCTACATTTCCCAGGCTGTCATCCCGCACATGCTTGCCCAGGGCGCCGGCCACATTGTCAGCATGAGCACCTCGCTCGTCAACCAGCCCGACACTCGCGTTCCCGCAGCCCTCGCGTCGATCACCAAGGGTGGGCTGAACTCCCTCACCAAGGGTCTCGCCATCGAGTACGCCGACCGTGGAATCCGCGTGAACGCCGTGGCTCTCGGGCTCATCAAGACCCCGATGAACCCGGTTGAGTACCACGAGACCCTGTCCGGCCTGCACCCGCTGGGACGCATGGGTGAAGTCCAGGATGTCGTGAACGCCGTTCACTACCTCGACTCGGCTGAGTTCATCACCGGCAACATCCTGCACCTCGACGGCGGCCAGAACGCCGGTAAGTAGTCAGTTGACCGGCAAGTAGTCAGCTGAAGCAATCAGTCAGCTGAAGAGGGGATGTGGCCACCGGCCACATCCCCTTTCTTGTTAAGCGGCTGGCTAGCAGGAGGGCGACTCATGATGCCATCGACGGAGTCGGAGCGTTTTGCGGTGCGGCCTACGTCATATTGGCCAACATTCGCAGCGCGATGGTGGGTGAGGGTGCCACAGTTGCGGAGTCGCCCGGACAGCGGATTCTGGATGAGCAGCAGAGAATCGCCGAGTACCCGTGGACCAACGTGGCGTTTGCTGTGGTGATCCTTGCGCAGATGGCTTTCATGAGGTTCGTTGGCTACCTGTGCTCGCGCCTGAGAGACGCCGGTTTGCTTCATGTGGCCGTTCCTGCTCGTCCTGCTGTTGGTGGTGGTCATCAGCGTTCGTTTCGGTTTCGCCCGGCGCCCCACTACGACGCCGGCCGCCGTCGCAGCGGCAGAACGCTGAGAGCTCATCCGGCGCGACGAGCTGCGAGGCCCATCATCGTCTGCGGGATTCGACCGTGGATCTGCAGCAGCGCCGTTTGCGGATTCGGGTCGAAGAGTCCCGCCCAGGGCCCGCCCCAGCGCTCGCGGGTGAGCGGGAAGATGTTCTGGGCCGCCAGACCCGGAAGTGCGGACGCTGCGGCAGCGGATTGTTGTGCCTTGACCACGTGGCCTGCCGGACCGGTCAGGTTCGTCGAGAGCGCGCTCTGGGAGGAGATCGCTCCGTCGAAGTCGATCACCCCTGCGAGCCGGGCGCCGAGGTTCGACCGAGCGCGGAACTGGTGGGAGTAGACGATTCCGGAACTGAAGCTGGAAACGACAACGCTGCTGACGCGCTGGAAGGGAGCGCCGGCGGGGAGGCCGCTGGCGAGCCGGCCGAGGATACAGCCCACGTAATTCACCCAGCGCTGCGGGAAGGTGCCGCACTCCGCGGTGGATGCCTGGGTCATCAGAGGCATGATGAGGATTCGGCCAGACCCCGCACCGGAGAATTGCGATCCCATCGCTTCGGAGAGGTAGTGGAATATGTTCCTGAACGAACCGAGGCCGTCGTAATCCGCATCGTGATGGCCGGCCTGCGCCGGCGTCGGGTGAAAGAAGATGTGAACGCGGTCGAAGGACGTCGTGCCGTCGGGAACCAGGACACCGAACCATCGGGGAACGGTCTGCTCCGCAAGCTGGAAGTAGTGGATGGTGCCGCTGCCTGCCATGCCGATCCACGAGAACACGAACTCCGTCACGATTGAGGCTTCGTCGGGCGCCCAGGTCGGTCCCGTGACGGTCGTGGCGAGGCCGTCAGGCGCAAGGGACGATATTCCGACTTCGTCAGGAAAGAGGATCGCGTTGAGCCTGCGCAAGGAATTGCCGTTCGGATCGATGCGTCCGTCAGGCTGCTGAAGCAGGCCCTGCATGGATTGGAACTGCATGATCGCCTCAGCCAAGCCCTCTATCGACAGGGGTGGCGCGAACACGCCGCCGTTGTCGACACCGATCCCAACGAGCGCTCCTCCCACCGCAACCACATCAGTGGGCGCGTTGATACCGTTGCGTCCGACACTCGCGCCGATCTGGATTCCCACGTGTGCACCAGCCTTCCCTGGAACGCCATTGCCGACCCATCGCGGAACCGTCGCCGATGGCCGGCATGTTCAGGATGCGCCTCCGGCCGTTGGTTTCGCGGTAGTGGTGCCGGCATTCAGACTGCGCGAGGCAGCTGGAGGTCGCCAGGAGATCTTCGTGCAGTTGGAACCACACGGTGTGGCACGAGTCGGCGTCGGTCCGATTCACCCACGTCGTTTCTCCTGACCGGACCCGGTCGAGGGCGAACCCGAACCGGAAGTCGTAACCGGTGAAGCGGGCAGCACGTCCACCAGCCGCAGTGAGATATCTCGCAGGTGCAGCGCGATCTCACTGAGTTCTTCGATGACCGCATTGTCCCATCCAGGGTCTGCGTGGTCATTGAAATTGAGCGGGTCGGACGCCGTTGGACGGAGCTGCCAGTTTGTGCACGCTGTTTGCGCCCGGATGTTCAGTGGGAGAAAATCCTCGTAGATTTCGCCGAGGCGTTGTGTCCCGCCGCATCCGGTCAATTCTGCCTGCAGCATCCGCTCGTTCTCCGCCTGCTGCGGTGGCGGCAGCGACCACCCTTCGTCATCGGCGAAAGTGGAGCTGCAGACCAGTCCGCGTGCCTCGTAGTCACCCAACAGTTCCTCGCAGGTGTGAGGGTCAAGACCGAATCGTTCGGCGATCTTTTGGCTGTCGGCGTAGCCGAGTAGTCGTACGGAGTGGTGGTGTGGTGGAGGACGAGAGCGTTGGCGCTGGACCCGCTGACAATCACGGTCAGTTGCCTGTCAGGCGGCGGAGTCGCTGTTGCGCGGCTGGGAATCGAGTCCAATAGCGTCGGCGATGCGTGTCCAACGGAGCGCAAATCGCGCTTCGAACAGCAGGGCGGTCTCGACCTGATCCAGCTCAGCTCTCGCCGCCGACAGCAGTTCAAGTGCCGCGACCGCGGCCACCTTCGGTTCGGGTTGTCTTCGACGACCAGAGGAACCACTGGATGAGATCGATCGACGAATGGGGGATTGGCTCGGGTTGCCACGGTCGCCGGTCGAGTTCCCCCGCTCCGAGAGCCAGAAGCCGATCACGGGCTGAAGCCAGGCGTTCCGATTCCGATTGGTCCTGTTGAGAAGTCACCCCGTCAGGCTGCACCGTTTCACGCCAATAGTGAACAGTAAGTTGACGGTCGGAGCCTCAGTCGGTGCGTGAGTCGGTGCCTCAGTTGGATGCTGCATGGAGCCAAATGGGTCATTTGACTCTCCCGATGAGGCCGCGGTCGAGCGCACTCTGACGGAGCCCGCTGACCAGCGGCACGAACTCGAATCTCGGGTACGTCTACGAAATGAAGGAAGAATCCATGTCTCGTCCACCTGTGCGTTCTCTCTGGCGAAGGGCAGCATCCGTCGTCGCGGCGGCGGCAATCGCGACCGTCGCGCGCTCGTTCCTCTGCACGCTGCGTCGGGGGACGCGCCATCATCGGTGCGCGCCGCCGACGCCACCAAACCGACCGTTGTGCTGGTGCACGGCGCCTGGGCTGACAGTTCGAGCTGGGCACCCGTCACCGCGATACTGCAGAACCAGGGCTACCACGTGCTGGTCCCGCCGAACCCGCTGCGGAGCCTGTCGGCGACGCCGCCTACTCGCTGCGTACCTGCAGCAGGCGACCACCGGACCGATCGTTCTTGTCGGGCACTCCTATGGCGGCGCGGTCATCACCAATGCGGCGCTAGCCGATCCGGACGTGCAGGCGCTTGTCTACGTTGACGCGTTTGCGCCTGCCGAAGGTGAGACGGTCGGGCAGATCATCGGGGCATCCACATCCGCGCTGAACGTCCCCGATCCCACGACAGTGTTCAACTTCGTCGCCTACCCGGGCGCCGTCGGCGGCGACGTCGACGTGTACTTGAAGCAGGACACCTTCGACAACTACTTCGCCCAGGATGTTCCGCCCGCCGTTCGTGCGGTGCTGTCGGCAGGCCAGAAGCCGTCAGCGTTCTTGACGAACCTCGAACCCTCGGGTCCACCGGCCTGGGCCAGCCTGCCGAGCTGGTACGTCCTCGGCACCGAGGACCTGGTCATTCCGCCGGACACGCAGCGGGAGCAGGCCGAGCGGGCCGGATCGACATCACCGAAGTCAGGTCGGGCCACCTTCCGATGATCTAAGCCGCTTGCCGTGGTGAAAGTCATCCGGGAGGCAGCTCACTCACTCCATTAGGTAATCCCCAGACGACCGGAAGTAACGGGGATGGTGCCTCCGAGTTATCGGAGGCACCATCCGCCGATCAAACCGCCGGTGTCGTGGCCGTTGCCCGGACCGCGTCGAGTATCGTGGACGCCACGATTTCCGGGTTCGAGACGGTGATCGCGTGCGACGCGCCGGGCACGTTCACCGTGCCCACTGCCCCCGCTCGCTGTGCCATGTACCGCTGGAGCTCTGCCGGGATGGTGTGATCCATCTCACCGATAACGAACCAGGACGGGATCGTCTTCCAGCCTGGAACAGCGCTCACGAGCTCATCCGACAGCGCGGCCTGCGTGGCAGGACGCTGGGTCGCGGCCATCACGGCGGTCTGCTCCGCCGGGACATCGGGCAGCGAACTGCTGGTGGAACAGCTCCTGCCGGATGGCAAGCTCGACGCCGCCGAACTCACCGGATAGGCGGCAAGAGTATCGCCGAGCGTGCTGCCGGGGAACTTCATGGACAGTGCAAATGCGCTCTCGCCCTGCTCGGGTGCGAATCCGCAGGCGTAGACGAGGGCTTGGACGGCCGGGTTGTCGGCTGCCGCCTCGCTGATCACCATGCCTCCATAGGAGTGGGCGACGAGCACGACCGGGCCGCCGATTCCGGCGATGACGTCGCGCACGTACGCAGAGTCGCCCGCCAGGCTGCGGAGGGGGTTCGCGACCGCGACGACGTTGAGCCCTTGGGCCTGGAGGCGTTCGACGACCCCATTCCAGCTCGCGGACTCAGCGAATGCGCCATGCAGCAGCACGACGGTCGGTTTCAGATCTGACATGTTTTCTCTTTCTGTTGTTTCTCTCTGGTTCGGGTCTCAGGGAGTGTCGGTCCGGCCGAGCACGCCTTACGGAAGACAGAGGTCGCCAGTTCGACGGCAGCTGTAGTCGCAGCGGATATTCCGCGATGGTGGACGGTGAGTCCCACAAGTAAGGACCGGGACCCGCGGCATCCTGTGACGGTCCCGAGGCAATCAGGCGACGATGCGAATGTCCGCCAGGAAGTTCTGCGGCTCGACCTCCTTGCCGTCTTCGTTTTTGATTTTCGGGAATTTCATATCCGCATTGTTAAGCATGCCGAAAATGGTCTGTGGCGCAGAGGAGAGGTTGCCGACTTGAGCCAGCAGCGCTTCTTCGGTCTTGGACAGAACATGTGCTTTCTGGTTTCATTTCGGACAGCGTAAATTTGAATTCCTTGAGCGAAGGGTCTTCAAATCAGTTTGTCAAGCTCCGCTTCGGACAAGGACAGAATTTCCGGCGTGATGAAGGAGAGGGCTTCTCCGGCTTCGACATTCAATTTTTTGGCTTTGGCAGATAGCGCCTGATATGTAGGGTTTGCCGTATCCTCATCATGATGCATATGAGCATATACATATAAACGTTCGGCATGATATGAGATTTCGTCTTCAAGCTCGAAGCATTCCTTGATGGAAGCCGCGTTGGTTAACTTGCCTTGATAATCGGCTGTGCGTTTCAGAAGATTCTTCAGCTCCGCAAAGCTCGCATCCCATGCCTTCTGGTCAGCGAATAAATCTTCAAGCTTCCATTGATGCTCTTTAGGGACATCAGCGCGTTTTAACAATTGTTCCATGGAAATCCTCCTTGAATGATATGTATTAGTTGGAGTCCGGGTTCCTTCAGATAAGACTTCGTTGCGGGTAGTCGATAGAGCGATCAGGCAGATCGCAATTGTCATGCTGAGCACCTTGGCGCCTCTCATGGCATAATACCTCCTCGAATTGAAGCATCCGAGCGATAGTATGCCGCGTACCCGCCAATTTCATCCTATAAATTTACGAGGAACCCGGATTCAAGAAACTGTATACAATAAGGTAAAAGGCAAACAAGATGAAGGCGACGGCAATCAGGGCCATCCCCTTCCTCAGTCTTGGCGGTATCTTATCCCGGTACATGATCATGACGGCACCGAGACTGAACGCGAGAATAATGAAGATGACAATATTTGTATAATCCATGCTCTACACCTGCTTAAAGCAGCCATCATTTCTCTCCACTCATCTTCCCGGCCTTCAAAATCTGCTTTGGGAAACGGTTTTGAGCCCAGTGCATCAAGGCTGGCCGACTCATAAAGGTATGGGTCTCTTCGCCCCACTGGTCAGAAATTTCGCGTAGAACGATGTACCGGCCCTGAACTTCAACCGTCATCATGTTCCACTTGTCTTTTTTGTATATTTCATGTTTTTTGATCATATGCATTCTCCGTTTGCTACTTAGGCTTTTGGGTAAATGATAACGCACTCGTGGGCGTAAAAGCAAATAATCTTCTGTTAAATAGTGGTTCATTACAGGCATGCTCGATGGCTCTGATTAGGTTGAGAATGACAAGGCGGAGCGCCTGGTGGCCCAAGTGCTGCGGGACCAGCAAAACATGCTGCCACAGCTATCGAGCTGGCGCGTATTATAGTTCGGTCGATCAGTCTCCCTCGCATCTCGTGACGTGATGAAAACTCAATAGAAAACCCCGCCGCGTGAGGCACGCGACGGGGCTCTGGGGGTATTCGAGGAGTTTACCGGGGAATGATAGACGTTGAATGCTAGCGACTGCCAGGCGTGGTTCAATCTCGACGAGAGGAATTCACAGCAAGCGCTCGCATAACTTTCAGAGCGCGGCATAATGGAGACAGTGGCAGCTTGGATAGTGTCAAAAGACATAGTAGAGATTTGTTGTTCATAAAAAACCGTGCCGCTATTTTTTTCTGGTCGGGGTGCAAACTCTACTAGCCCTCGTGTTCAAAGAACGTTCCGCTAACGCAGTACGATTGCGTATACGTTACTTTATTCTTCATAACCACACTTCGGAAACCCTGTTCCCCGCTCCCGCTCGGGCTCCCACGTTTGCTAAATTGACCAGCCAACAAAGCCCTGACTAGAATGCCTCAGCCAGCGTGGCGGTGCCCGTCCGCTCGGTCAGGGGGCGGTCAGTGACGGCCATCCTATGCCGCCCCCACCCCAACTTTACTCAAGGGCTAAGTTCGGCAGACGAGTGGCGAAAACGATGGCAACACCCGGTCATCCATATCGTATTTTAATTATAGATTGTGTCGGCAAGGTTTTGCGGAAGCACCGCGTACTTGCTACTGATGACACAGATGCCATTCGACGAGCGGCCGCTTATCGCCAGGAAAATCTCGGTTTAGAGATTTGGAAGGGCCAAACGTTAATAACAGAAATGGCCGTCTAATTTCTTTTCTGCCTAGCTCGGGAACGAAACGCGCTGCCCCGATGGCCCGAGGCCATCCTGGACCTGAAGGCGAAGTAGCAAGTCTTGGTCTGCCGAGTTTGCGCTCCAGAGAGCAATCGCGGAAGAGGCGTTAGCCTCCAGCGGTTGACCGTTCGGTTAAAAACCACCAAAGCCAGTTTTACACATCGAGCGAGGCGACTGGGCTTGGAAGCGGGCAAATTTACTAATAGGCGACCGCTAGTCGAGAGGGCCTGTTTTCCAAATCGAGGATGATCCGTGAGCGCGGGCGCCCTTATAGTCGGAAAATTTCCTCTAATTTTCCGACCGCCCCAGAGCAGGGCCGCGCCCGGTTTCTTCAGAACATTGGAATGACTGCCGAAGCGTGCGTTCACACATTGCTTTTGCCCCAGTAAGCGGTCTGCGGCCCCTCGTAGCATTCGCAAGCGCACCCTTGGATTTTTTTTGCAGGACATGCTTCTTAGAGCTCGGCCAGCGAGCGCGAGTTGTTTCAGAAGGTGGGCCCCTCCGACGAACGCGGAACGATTTTACTCACAGAGGTTTCGTTAGTAATGGGAGATCGACGTGCAAGGAGAAGTTCCATGAGGAAACTTTTGTGCATTAGCGCTGCAGCGCTGTTGGCAGGTTCCATAGTCATCGACAATGCATCCGCCCGAGGGGGTGGTGGCGGTGGGGGTCGTGGTGGCGGCGGCGGGTTTTCACACGGCGGAGGCGGAGGCTTTGGCGGGCATGGCGGCGGCTTCAGTCGTGGCGGTGGCGGCGGCGGGTATGCCATGCGCGGTTATGGCGGCGGGGGCTATGCCATGCGCGGTTATGGTGGCGGCGTCGGAATTCGTGCTAGCGGGTGGCAGGGTCCGCGCGTCGGTTATGGCGGTTCTCACTCTTACGGTTCGGGTTATGCGGGTCGCGGATTCGTCGGTCGCAATTACGTCAATCGTGGAGGGTATGGTTATTGGAATCGAGGGTACGGATGGCGGCGGGGATACGGCTGGCCTTTGGCTGCCGGAATTGGCATTGCAGTCGCGAGCACGTATTACGGCTCTTGTTGGCGATGGGACGGTTGGGAGTGGGTGAACGTCTGCTCCTATAATTACGGATACGGATATTACTAGTTAAAGTTTGACAGGTGTATGCCCCGGGACGCCATGTTCCGGGGCCGGAGCTTCCGAACGGCTTTCGAACCACGACGGCTGATTTTGAAAAACAGCGTGCGCCCAATGCCTTCGCCTCAAACTGGTAATCAATACCGGGTATATGGAACGTAGCGGGCGTACAAAGGCGTCGAAGCTTCGAAGCTTATCGACGCGTTGAAGCAGAAACTCGGGCTTGGTGAGTGACCGGAATGCTCGTCGGCGATTTGCTTTGTCATCGTCCGTTTCATCGGAGCGCTGGCTCCCTTTTAGAGTTCGGTTTTGCCGCGCCCAAATGCTCACTTGGCCATTCCAGTTAAAAACATAGGTGGACTTACCGATGCCGGACGCACGTAGCTTTCGCGCGCAAGTTCAAAAGCGCGCTCGTGCCAAAACGAAAGTCGCCCTTAAGCGTAGGACGCGCGAGGAATTGGCTGAGCGCGCTCCACTATCTCAGCCATTGAGGCCCTCGAGAGAACAAGCCGAGGACGCCGTTCGAACATTGATTCGGTGGGCCGGCGACGATCCGACGCGAGAAGGAATGCGTGGGACGCCCGCTCGCGTAGCGCGCGCTTACGAAGAATGGTTTGCAGGCTACGACCAAGATCCGAAAGAATATCTTAGTCGGACGTTTGAGGAGGTCGGCGGCTACGACGAGATTATCGCACTTAAAGACATTCCTTTTGAGTCCCATTGCGAACACCACTTGGCGCCGATCATCGGACGAGCCCACATTGGCTATTTGCCACGGGATCGTGTCGTCGGGATTTCAAAAATGGCCAGACTGGTAGACGTTTATGCGAAACGGTTCCAGGTCCAGGAAAAAATGACCGCCGAGATAGCTGGCTGTTTACAAAATGTCTTAAAACCGCGCGGCGTGGGTGTCGTTGTAGAGGCCACCCATCAATGCATGACAACGCGAGGAGTGCACAAACGCGGCGTCACTATGATCACGAGCCAAATGCTAGGGATTCTCCGAACCCGGCAGGAAACGCGACAGGAGTTTCTTACTGCTATTGGATTAAACCGAGCCTGATCGCGCGCTCAAGAAGGAAAGTCCCCACTCGGACGGGCGATCACCTATTTCGCTCGCGGCGTCACTCGCTTTTAAGTAGCAGTTTGGATGATTGGACTGTTGGTCGTTCCGTCGTGAACCAGCAACGCATCAAGCCAGCCCAGACTAGTTCGACGTATCATGCATCTGCCCGCATTGCCCTAAAGTAGTGCTCAGCATGTTGGTAGTAATTCTCCGCAGCGACTATATCACCAGCCTGGGATTGAGCTTGCGCGAGGGTGAGATATCGCTCGTAATTTCTTCGTGCGTTTTGAAAATCTCTCAACTCGGATTGAGCTACCGGGCGCTCGCTGCCTCGGACGATTGGCGAACGGCGCCGCGGATTTCAGCCGATTAGTGTTCATCATAATTTTCCGCAAAGTATGAGTACGGCTAGTAGTAATATTGTTTCATGACCGGCAACGGGCTTATCGAGCTCGAAGGCTCAATTGGCGCCAACGAACCGTTTGAGCGAGGGAGGGCTTCGGCGGGATTGGGGGGACGTGGCCCAGCCCCCAAGGCACGATTATAAGCGGCGAAGGCTGCCGAGCGTGCCGCTTCTCTGACGGATATTCGCGATTATTGACTGAGTTGACGGCACCCGCCTGCTCAGCCGGTCTGCTCCGCCTTCCTAGGCCACAAATTCTTATTTCCCAGCGGCTGGGCCGCCTGGTTTGCTGCCTGTAAATCCCGGTTCAGCAATCAAGTTTCGTAGCCGTTTAGTCAGAGCAACCTTTTCGTTTGTCTTCAGGCCGGAGGTGAAGCCAACGTGGTTTAGTAACCCGGCCTTGTCGTAAAGGCCGAGCAGCAGCGAGCCAACCACCTTCTTCCCCTCGTTGTAGCGAAACCCACCAACCACACAGTCCGCGGTACGATAGTTTTGACCTTCACCATCGCGGTGCGCGCACCCGAATCGTATGGGCGGTCCAAACGCTTGGCGATGATGCCATCGAGCGCATTGCCGACGCGTTCAAACCATTCTTTTGCCCGCGTGAGTTTCGTTGTTGCGGGTGACAGCCGAACTCCCTGCTTTGACTTTAGATTGCGCTTTGCAAAGGCTTCAAGAAGTTGCCGACGTCGCTTCAGTTCGAAGCCCACAAGCCGTTGGCCATTCCCGTCGATGAGATAATCAAACACAATATAAATGGCGGGGGTTTCGCTCGAAAGCCGTTCCACACGTGTTTGCGCAGGGTGAATGCGTTGAAGCAACGCGTCGAAGGAGAAGCCCTGGTCGGCGGGAACAACAATCTCTCCGTCCAGGGCGAATTCTTTGGACTTCAAAGCTCGTAAGCTCGCGACGACATCTGGGAAATACCGTGTCAGCGGTTGTCCTGCTTTTGATATCAACTCCACGGCCGTACCGTCTCTGTAAGCAATACAGCGGAAGCCATCCCACTTTGGCTCATATTGCCATTCGGATCCGATCGGGATCTCATCAACCGACCGCGCTTCCATAGGCTTTATTGCAGCGAGCAAGACACCATTCTTAAACATTGCTCTCATCCAACGCGGTGATGACGGAATAAAGTGCCCATAGGAGATAACAAGGATTGCACTGTGAGCGCCCCGCCATATAAATCGCTTTCCGTCGACTCCTTCTGAAGGACACTCCGTTAAGCACTCGCGTTGAGTGCCAGCATAGTAATTGCCGCGGCCGCCATAACAATTGTAGCCGCCCATCCGAATATCAGCACGGGAAAAGTCACAGCAACCGGCCCATTTGACCGCGCTGGCTTGCCACCCACATCATCGCCGCCATGATGGGGACCGCCACAAAACCGTTGATCACTGCACTCCAGAACAAGGCTTTGATCGGATCGATTGGCGAAAACTCGATACCAAGCCCGAGCACGATGGCCGCCGCAATGACGCTATAAAAGCCCACGGCTTCCCATGGCTTGTTCCCCAGGCCGCATTTCCAATTCTGTGACTCACCAAAAGCATACGCAGCCGATCCCGCCAGCACGGGCAGCGACAGCAATCCGGTTCCGATGATACCGAGACTGAAAAGTGCGAAAGCGAAATCGCCCGCAATCGGTCTTAGCGCTTCTGCGGCTTCAGCGGCCGAACCAACTTCGGTCTTGCCTTGCGCATGGAGTGTAGCCGCAGCACTCATCATGATGGCAATAGCGACTAGGTTGGAGACGGCCATCCCTAGAAAGGTATCAAACCTGATTCGCGCATTTCGCGAGGCGCCTGCTCGGGCGCATCCGCCAACGGCTTGGCCTCCGCTTTTTGCTCGATCTCTTCGACCTCCTGGCTGCTTTGCCAGAAAAGTAGGTAAGGGCTGATCGTTGTGCCGAGGATCGCCACGATGACGGTGAAGCTGTCAGCGGTCAAAGGAAACGTCGGCCAAATCATATCTTTCGCGGCCCTCGCCCAATCCAGTTTGACGAAGAAGAGGACCGCGACATACGACAGCAGTACAAGTGTCAGCCATTTTAGGTATCGAGCGTATTGCTCGTAGGGAATGAACATCTGAAGAAGTAACGATAATGACGCGAACAGCAGAGTATAAATATGCGATGCTCCTCCGATCGCGAGTTCGGTCGCGGCTCCCATTGCGGCAAGGTTGGCTCCTATGTTGATCGTGTTTGCGATAAACAAGAGTCCGATAAGGACGAGCACGAGGGGCTTCGGAAAGATATCGCCGATATTTTTGGCTAGGCCGCACCCGGTAACTCGTCCGATTTGCGCACTGACAAGTTGGACCGCCGTCATCAAAGGATACGTCAGCGCCATGGTCCAAAGCATATTGAAACCGAACTGCGCACCTGCCTGGGAATAGGTGGCAATGCCGCTTGGATCGTCGTCCGCGGCGCCAGTAATGAGACCAGGCCCCAGCTGTTGAAACAGTGCGGCCTTCCTCAACCTCGTCCCTGTCCTTTGCTTAAGCGAAAGACGTGTCGCCGCGTGTTTCTGGACTACAAAACGCGGATACTCGGCAGCGGCAATTTTCTGCGCACCGCTCGGCTCTGTCGTCTTCGCGAAATCCCGCTTCTTCTGGTAAAGTGCTAGTTTGCTATTTGCCATTTATTGCCTACCGACAATTCGCCGAACAACGGTTCATCTACATTCCCCGAAGACATGTCGCGCTCGGGATTGGCCGCCCAGAAGCGAGCGACCTGATGCCGAACGGCATAAATGTATTATGGTTCCGTGTAGGTTGTGTCATCCCTATGGACAGCCACCCGCCAGTGGCGTGATGAAGATGTTAAGCAGCGATCGGCAATTTGTTAGGTCATATTACTTTACGGTTTTTGCGGAAATTGTTTCCAACTCTATGAGATGTTGAATACGGGCCTGCGCCAGCCGCCCGTTCTCGCCCAGATACGAATAAGATAGCAACACGAAAAGAGCTGCGGCAGCCGCACTAAACGCATGCAACTCGGCCAGTGCCAGTTCCACAGGTTTTTTTTCAGTAGAAGGAGATAAGGACCGCCATAGCGAGCACCAACGCAAACGCAAGAAGTACGCTATTTGCATCAGAACTGTCCTCAGCATTACTTTGAAGGTCCCGGTACGGGTTGAGTATTTGCGGGGGCTCGTATCTTTCGGAGCGCGCCATGGCTAAACCTTATGAGGCTGGACTAACTAGGAATGTTCTTTGCCATCACCACCGCTTTTGCCGGCCGAATTGCGTTTCGTATTACCTTCTTCTGGATGCGGCTTATCTAACTCGCCATGCGGCTTGGACTTTTGCGGCTCTTTGCGGTTCTCGTGGCTAGCGCCGGGTCCGCCCTGACGGGCTGTGTTTGGATGTTTCTCAGGCATGTTTCTCCTTTCGACCGGCGAGCCACGTTTCAAGCTCGGTCCCTGGCTATCCACTCGTTTGCTTCGTTTTCCGACTTGAAGCCTTGGATGTCCTCTATTTCCTCGTACACCGTCCGGCCATTTTGCCGCGACCCACCACTGATCATTTCGATCGTGAATGGACCTGCATAATGGGAACAGTCATGGCTGCAATGTCTTTCGCGTTGAAAGCGTCTTACTGGCTTTTCCAGGACCGCCGTGACGTTGCGCCTTTGCGCAACCGGACTTTTTCAGCCCATCTTTATATTTTTCGGCAGTGCGAGCTCTGGGAGACGGTTTTGAGGGCATGTCGAACCTCATTTTGTTGGTAACGGCTTTCCTTTGCCCCAGTTCCATATGCTCCTCGCATTGATTCTGACGAAAGCGACCTTTTAATCCATGAGGCGTTTTCGATAAGCCACAGACAACGCATTCGGGAGTCATCAATGGTCGGTTGCGGCAGAATGCCTTAACGCATTATTCGTCGTGTCGTTGATCGACGCTATCGATGATTCGTAGGTGGAGGAGCAACAACAAAAGCGACAGCCCCATAATTCACATGGCAATATGCCGACGAGTTCGCAAGGCAATCTGCAGCAGTCCGGCAAGTTGCCTCGACGCTGGACTACATAACGGGGGATCTCCAAGTCCAAAAATGATACTTGAAGGAGGACGACTTCAAAGGGGCAGCTCCAAAGCACAGACGACATTTATGAGGGTCGGCACACCGATGCGGGGCTAAAACGCCTGATAGCGGTCCGCGAAGAACGAACCAGCCGACGCGTTGAACCCCGGAAAGTGTTGTCGACGAGCTTGCGCATGAAAGCGAATCGTTTCACTACGAGTTCGACGCGTGGGGCTTCACGTTCCTCACCAGCCCAATACTGAAGAATTAAATCGTCAGGATCTTCATTATTTTCCAAGGCCGCCATAACTTAATCGTAAATCCTCAAATCGCCTCGATGAAGGATCTCGCTATCGTCAACCCGGCACTCGTACAATTGCTTGCCCTTTTGGCGACGTCGATACTTTCAAACAAATAAAGGGCGTGGGCACGGCTTCGACCCCGCTTGTCCCCTGCGCGAATGGCAATCTCCGCCCTCTGTTTTTGAGCTTGGGTCAGTGATCTTCGCTTGGCGTATCGTCATAGCCAGGCTGGTAATTCGCAATCGGTATCCGATCGGCATCGGCCCTTGAAATGCAGTTCGCACAAGCTTGTTCCTAGGCGGAAACGAAAGTTCCGATAAGAGAACCTGCGTAGGGGGCTGAAGACCACGCGCGCGCTGAGAATAAAGAATTGATTGTTGAAAGTTTTACAAAAGGGCGGCTGGCTTGCCGCATATTGCGTGCTCTCTGATTGTGGACCGCGTGCGTACCCTCAGCCGCCCGGGTTCGCGAACGAAGACTAACATCGTGATGGCAACCTGCCGGCGGCCCGGCAGGCGTTTTGATATGAAGGGTGGCTAATGGAGGAGGACCCCACGCCGAACGAATGGTCGGCGACCAAACGCGAGATCAAAAAGAATGAGGGAATCCGAAGAAACCTCGAGTCGCCCGCAAAAAATTTCGGCAGCAGGCGAAACTTTTCGCCCATCATCAGAGTTCCCTGACGCGATCTCGGAGGGGACACCACTCAACTCCATCATCTACGTCATCGGCCTGATCGTTGTGGTTATGGTCGTGCTTAGTTTCTTCGGCCTGCGATAGGGATCCACGCAATCACTACACCACCACTGTAGTTGCAGTGCCGAGCGACCGATCCACAAATTTTGACTGGGG
The DNA here is from genome assembly GCA_963826825.1 of uncultured Acidimicrobiia bacterium. GTDB lineage: Bacteria > Actinomycetota > Acidimicrobiia > Spongiisociales > DATADW01 > DATADW01. The sequence continues at coordinate 258,712 of CAWGYV010000006.1, forward strand.
CGCTGTAATTGGCGGTGCTCTCATCGCCACCGCGCTCTCATTCGTACTGTTTGCCTTCGGCTCCGCAGCCGGAGTTGCGTCCGTCTCTCCCTACAGTCCGCTTGGAACAATACCTCCGCCATGACCCTCACAATTGTGGGGGCAGCGTACGTGTCGGTGGTTATGATTGGCTCCTTTCTCGTTGGCGGATACTTTGCCGGTCGATATCGACGTCCGGCAGGAATTGCCGCCTTCAATGGAAGAACGCCAGTCACGCGACGGGGCGCATGGCCTGCTGATGTGGGCTCTCGCTCTTCTGGTGGGCGTGACGATTGCCTACTGGTCCACCGCGAGCGTTGTGTCGGGCGTGTCCAGCGCAGCCGGCGGGGCGGCGGCGGTTGCTGCCCGGAGTGACGGCGTATCGACCGCGATAGATCGTATGTTGCGGGTCGGCACAGCTGATCCAGCCGGCACATCGGCCCCCAGAGACTCACGTGCGGAAATCGCGCGGATTTTCAGCACCAGCGCCTTGACGCGCGCTGAAATCAATAACGACGATCGGGATTATGTTGCCCGACTGGTTGCGGCCGAAGCGCGGATCCCTCCCGAAGAGGCGCGCAAGCGTGTAGACGCCGCCATAGAACAGGCCAAATCCGCTGCAGACAAAGCGCGCAAGGCAACCGCGGGCATTGCTCTCCTCATCGGTGCGCTATCGATGTTGGCAGCCGCGGCAGCCTATTGGGCCGCGATGGCTGGTGGCCGCGAACGGGATAGTAATGTATGGCGTTAGGAATGGACCCGCAGATCGTGTGGTGCGTTCGCAAAGTTGCCCTGCCAGGGTGCCAACGGCGGAATAAGGGCTAGTACCTCATCGAAATAATTGGATGCGGCCGAGCTTAGAGGCTGACTGTCAAACAGGGTGATCCCATGAAGCGAATGACCCTTGCTTTTTGTCTGCTGCTAACGGTGAGCTCTGCACACAGTCAGTCCGCACAAACCATCACTATTGTGCATGCGGTCGCTAATAATCGTGACGACCCGGCCGGCGCCAAAGAGATCGCGCTAAAAGACAAAATCTCTTCAAGTTGCGACGGAAAGGATCAGTGTGTTCATCATGGTCCCGAGTTGGTGCCGAACGATACGTTTCTAATCGAAGTTACGTACAACTGCCGAGACCAGAGCGGCTCAAGGCCGACAAAAAGGCCCAATCAGGGTGAATGGTTCTCAGGAGGTTCGACTGTCTTGCAAAGACTAGTGGCGCCTCCTCGCTTTGCTGGATTACTCTTCCTCGCACGGCGGAGCTGCACATGACCGATTTAGCACCCGGGAATGTCCCCGAAAAACCGGAAGAATTTGCGCACTATTACGATATGGCGCGGGAGATCGTGCGCCGGGTTCGCCACCGGGCTCATCTGTCGGATGACGAAATCATCGTCCTAGCAATGGTCGCGGCGCAAATTTCGTTAACGCAATATGTCGAGCCGCACCGCGAATTGGACGCAGACGACACCTTGAATGCTATTCTCGACATTCTCGACCGCGGGAGCTTGTCCAGCAGTTTCAAGCAAGATGTTGTGGCTTCTAAATCATCGTCCGCCAGCGAGACTCAGCGCGCCGGCAGGATCCATGCTGGACGACTTTGATACTCTGATTGACGAAGACGAACCAGTAGGCCGCTGAACCATGATGCCCGCTTGTTTACTCGGTTATGCCATTGGACTTATCGTTGACAACGGTCCTCGGCGTAGTCGCAGCAGTCTCCACAACTGCCGCGAATATTCCGCAGGTCATCAAAGCTTGGCGCACCCGCGAGACTGAAGACCTTTCGCTACGGATGACGCTGATGCTCGCGGCCGGCTTAGCGATGTGGGTGATCTACGGCGTGATGAAGTCAGACCCCGTGATTGTAATCGCCAATGCCGTTGCGTTGTTGTTGGCTATCACCCTGTCAGTTTTGAAACTCCGATCTGGATAGCGCGTTTTCCGGGAGAGAAGGGCGACACTTCGGCAATTGCCGACCGTGGTAGAGAATGCGTGTCCTCCACGAGTGCGGTCCGGCCGTCTTAGGGGCACATTGTGCGCGTCAATGCTGAAAGCAGTCTAAATTTGCGCGATGTTAAGGTCATCTGCCGACGGTGTAAAAATATCAGGTTTGGTATAACGATCAACACGGCCGCCGTCTGGCCAACGCCGTCACGCTCGCACAACGATTGTTCTACGAGGTGGGGCCGTTTTGCGCGACTAAGATCCAGATCACAAGTATGATTATTGTGCCGACGACGGCACCGATAAGGCCGGTACCCTCTCCTGCGTGGTACCATCCGACTGCCTGCCGAGGCAGGTCGCCGTTAGCGACTTGTCGGCGCGTTTCAATCTCGACAAGAGCGATTCACAGCAGGCGCTCGCCGTAACTTTCAGAGCGCGGCATAATGCAGACAGTGTCAAAAGACATAGCTGGGGTTTGTTGTTGGAGAAAAAACCCGCAGCGGTTTGCAGATCGCGGCGGGGCCATGAACTTGGGGGTAACGGTAAGAGCCTTTGACACGTCGATTGCGTGATCAATAGGAACCTTGCGTCATGAGTTCTTACTTTCGGCTCCTTTGGAGAAAGACTTCCATGCCTCATCCCTCTCTTCGCTGGCTAACCGGTATCGGGACTTATCTTGCCAGCCCCTACGCGTTCGCTATTTTGGCACTTTATGGGATTGTTTGGGCATTCGTCGGTGATTTGGATTTCCATGGCTTTGCGCGGTCTCCGCCTACATGGATGATGACTTTATTCATACAGCGCACCGAGCACCGAGACACTCAGGCTATCCACGCCAAACTTGATGAGCTTCTGCACACGCAAACTCAAGCGCACAATTCCTTGACCAGGATGGACGATGAAGAGCCAGAAGATATTGAGCGATTTCGAGAAAATGAACGCAAATCCGACTGATCGAGAGCCTTGTTCGCGAGCCCAGCGATCTCACGGCAAGGACTTCAAAATGGCACGGAGCGGCCTTAGGCTCCTTCCCTAATACCTCAAGTCTCATGCTGACAGGTGGATGAAGTATGTCAAAGACGTAACGGGGTTACAGGGGCAAGCGGGCGTCGGGAGTACTCACTTTTGCAATGCTGTCCCAGTCTCCGATTATCATTAAGTTAGGTTTGACTAAGATTTCAAACGGTACAGATGAGTTCAGTTCAAAGAAATCAGCCGAGCATAATTGCCCATGACTAAACGTGTCCTGGTCGTTGAGGATGAGGCGCTTATTGCTATCGACATCGCGCAAAATCTGACCGATGCCGGCTTTGAAGTGGTCGGACCGGCAACCTCAGTAGCTAGGGCGCTCAGGCTAATCGGGGAAGAAGGTTGCGACGTCGGCGTGCTCGATTTTAATCTACGGGAAGAGACCGCTGAGCCGATTGCGCACGAATTGCGGGCGCGCGGTACGCCTTTCATTTTCCTGTCTGGTGTTTCGAGAGAAATGTTGCCAACTTCATCGAAGATGCATGTGAGACTGCGCACTGTTCACGAAGTTCGGTCCGGGATTGCAACAACTCTGCCTATCGGCGGCATTTTCAGGCTGAGTTAATTGAGCGATGAAGAGCGGCGGCTAGTGTGGCGGGATGTACTGGTTTTGGCAGAAGGACTGTAACTCATTGGATTTCCTAGTTTCGACCTCCAACTTCGCATCGTGCGTTTTTGCGTCCTGGGAACTTCTTGGCTGGCTTCAACGGGCATCCCAAACAGCATCCTTCGCTTGGGTCACTTTCCAACGGAACAAAGTTCCTTGCGCGCAGTTTGCTGAGCACGCGGAGTAAAGGTCACATGAACAAAGGCGAACGAACAGAGAAATCCGCGGGTGCGGCGGAGCTTGCTAAGGGCCTCGCTTCCGAGGCCTATGCGGCCGCCTCTGAAAAGGTGCAAGAGAAGCTAGATGAGCAGGTCCAGGATGGCGCAGCCTACTTGGACACTGTTGCAGAGACAATTCGCCGGGCCGCACGCGATCTGGAAAAAGACGCTCCAATTGCGTCAGGTATTGCGGACTTCTGCGCGGATAGGCTTGAGGACTACGCGGGCACGGTCGAAGGCAAATCAGCAGTCGAATTACTCGAAGGTGTAAAGGATTTCACCCGGAACCAACCGGTGATTGTAGTGGCCGCCGCGGCTGCGGCAGGATTTCTTGTTTTTCGGGCTTTTAGAAACGCACAGCCGGCGATTGATGAAGAGGATGCTGTTGACGAGGAATTCGCCGGTGCGTGAAGAAATCCAACATACAAGTTTCGTGCGGACTTTGTCGGCGGTTTTTGGCGATGCAGGATTGCTACTGCGCCAAGAGCTCGAACTCGCCAAGGGTGAATTAGCGTCGATTCTTTCAGAACAAATGCGGAGCGCAGCTTTTTTTGCGTTAGCCGCACTACTTTTCTTCGTGGGCCTTTTATTACTCTGCCAGAGTGCGATTTTCGCTTTGGTCGAACGGGGTGTTCGCCCCTCGCTTGCTGCTTTGGCGCTGGCGCTCGCTGTATTCGTAATCGCAGGGATTTTAGCGATGTTTGCGCGTTCGAAACTCCGCCCCCTACCCGATCGAACAATCAGTAGTTTGAAACGCGATGTCGAGGTGGCGAAGGAGACTTTTAAATGACCCCGTTAGATCGAATAATTACCGCTGCTAAACAAAATCCGGAAGGCCTGCTTCTCCTTGGTGCCGGCATCGCTTTGATCTTAAGAAAAAACAACCAAAGGCTCCCGGCCATCAGATCAAGGCTCGCGCAACGCCCGAAAGAAAAGCAGGTCAACGGCGGGAAACAGTGTGCGATCCACAGCTCAAAGTGTCAGCGAGTATGTTGCGGACGCAAAGGAAAAGGCCTCCGAGTATGGCGAAGCCGCCGTCAACGAGGCATCACGTGCCTTTAAAGCGACCCGCAAGTCCGTAGGTAATTTTGCGGAGGACCAGCCGATAGGCCTTGCAATGGGAGGCCTCGCCGCGGGAATTCTATTGGCCGCTATGTTTCCGCCTACGAAAATTGAACAGAGAGCCCTTGGCCCTATCGGCCGCCGCGCAGCGGATATGGCTGCGGACGCGACGGACCGGATTAAAGATGTTGCGGCGGCGGCGGGTGAAGGCGTTAAGGAGGCCGCGAAAGAGGGAATGCGCGAAGCGACTGAACAGCTTCGTAGGGATACACTCTCATGAATGATCTTGATAATCTTCAGCAGCAAATTGAAAAGACACGTTTACGTCTCGCGGCCAACCTTACCGTACTGACTGAACCTTCTACACTAGCGGAACTCAAGCAAGTCGTAATTGAGGGCGCAACAGACACCAAGGACGAGGCAGTAAAGCAAGTTAAAGTAACAGGAAGCCAGCTGTTAAGCGATTTTGCTGAGGGTGTACGGACCAAAGCGGCCGAAAATCCGGCCGCCGCACTGGCAATCGGCGCTGGCCTAGGTTGGAAACTTTGGAAAAATCCTCCGATCGCGTCTTTCTTGGTTGGCCTTGGGCTGTACGGCCTCGTGTCTGGCAAATCGAAAACCGCAGCTATAGCGGAGACTTCTAGCGAGGGGGTTGACCAGACTGGAAAGAAAATAACTCGCGCGGTCGAACAAAGCGCCAAAACTGTATCTGAGGCCGCAGATCAGTTACACGATGCCGGCCAAAAGGCTTGGCATGGCGCGAGCGATTACATCGACGAGCGCCTGGAATTGAACAATGAACAAATAATCTTGCGAAATTCAATTCTTGTGGGCCTCGCTGGTCTATCTGTTGCCGCCGCCGTTGGCTTGGCGATTTTCGGAAATTTCGCGATCAGGAAGATTAACAGGCGCCCTTGTAGCCCCGCGCCCGCACGCCCACCCGTGGAACCTTTATTCTGGGGCCACATTACATGCAAGCCACGTACGCTTGGAGCACCGAATGGGCCTCTTTTCAAAGGGCATAAAGACGTTGGACGACCTCTTCCTGCACGTATTGCAGGATATCTATTACGCCGAAAATCAGATCATCAAGGCGCTGCCCGATATGATTGCGAAGGCAACGAACCGCGAGCTTACTGCCGCCTTCAAAGCTCACCTCGAAGAAACCGAGAAGCATGTGTCGCGGCTCGATCAGGCTTTTGAACTAATCGGCGAGAAGCCTGAAGGGCACAACATGCCCCGCTATCGACGGCATCATCAAAGAGGCGAACGAAGTTACCGGCGAGGTCAGCGATAAGGCCGTTTTGGATGCAGCCTTATTGATGGCGGCGCAGGCCGTCGAACATTATGAGATCACCCGCTACGGCACACTAATCGCCTGGGCTGATGAACTCGGGAAGGGCGCAGTTGCAGCGCTTTGACCACGACGCTGAATGAAGAAAAAGCAGCCGACAAAAAAATGACCGGCATTGCCGAAAAGAGAGTTAACGTCAAAGCGGCGAGCTAGGCATGAATGCGGCTCACGAGAAAACGCAATCACTGTGGATGGGACAGGATGTTGCGCCGGATGCCCCGCCACTATCTGCAAGCTTCGAATGCGATACGGTAGTCGTCGGCGCTGGCATTGCTGGCTTGTCGGTGGCTTACGAACTCGCGAGCGCGGGACAAACAGTGCTGGTGTTGGACCGCGGCCCTATGGCTGGGCAATGACTTCTCGCACAACTGCACATCTGGCTCCCATTTGTGACGATGGAGTAAGTTCTCTTATTCGCCTGCGCGGAGAACAAATGGCGCGCCTCTTCCAGCAAAGCCAGGAGGCGGCGGTTGCGCGCATTGAGACCGTCGTCGCCCAGCATACGATTTCTTGCAATTTCCGACGGTTAGACGCGTTCCTGTTTCCGGCGCTTGGAATGGACTTCAAAGAAGCCCGTAAACAATTGGACGAGGAGTTCGATGCGGTTCGCATCGTGGGCGCAGAAGTTGAGCGAGTTAAGGTGTGCCGCTTAAGGGTTTTGAGGCCGCCCCTGCCCTTCGCTATGGGCGGCAGGCAACTTTCCATCCACTAAAGTATTTGCACGGTTTGGTCTCAGCTATCGAACATTCTGGCCGCAGGCTGTATGCAAATAGTGCGGTTACACAGATCGATGAATTGAAAGACGGAGTGCGGGTCCACACCAAGTCAGGCAGCGTCAAAGCTATAAATGCCGTCATTGCCACCAATACACCGATAAATCACACTGTGTTGCGCTCCACAGCAAGATGGTGCCTTATCGGACTTACGCACGGCGTTGACCACTTCCCAAGGGTACTTTACCAGATGTGCTTTATTGGGACATCGCCGATCCATATCATTATGTCCGCCTCAATCCCGGTCCGGGTTCTATCGACTATCTGATTGCGGGCGGCGCCGATCACAAAACCGGTGAAGCCGATGACGGTGACATCCGCTTTGAGGCTATCGAAGCCTGGATCCGCTCTCTCGTGCCCGCTCTCGGCAAAGAAGTGCACCGCTGGTCGGGTCAGGTAATGGACACAATCGACTATTGTGGCTTTATCGGACGCAATCCCGGCAGCGAGCACCTATTCGTTGTCACCGGAGATTCCGGACAAGGCATGACTTTATGGAGCGCTTGCGGGACTTTTAATAAAGACCTAATTATTTCAGGCAAAAGCCCCTGGCAGGAGGTCTATGTACCATCGCGCAAAACACCCAGCGGCGTTGTCAACTACATCAGTGAGAATGTCACCGCGATCAAGAACTTTGCCGAATATCTAATGCCCGGCGAGCTCGATAGCGTTGATGAACTCAAACCCGGTCAGGGAGGCATTGTTCGCGACGGCATCAGCAAGGTCGCTGTCTGTCGAGATGAAAGTGGCAAACTGCATCTTAACTCGGCCGTTTGCACCCATCTTGGCTGTCTTGTGCATTGGAATTCGACTGAACAATGCTGGGATTGCCCGTGTCACGGCTCGCACTTTGCGCCGGACGGGTCGGTTTTGTGCGGGCCCGCGACTGCACCACTGCCAAAGGTAACCATGGTCAAACGATCAAACGCTGAGGCCACTCCGTGATCATATCCAGCCGAACGTTGCCCGCAGTGAATGTGAAAGCGATGTTCTCTGACCTTTGGAAGATGCTCAAAGAAACAGTCTTCGCATTTATCGAAGACGAAGCTCTTAGTCGGGGAGCGGCAATCGCTTTTTACGCTGCAACTTCGATCGCTCCGCTTCTTCTAATCGTAATTGCAATCGCGGGGCTCGTTTTCGGTCATGAAGCGGCGCACGGCGCCATAACCGCGCAGCTTACCTCCTTGATGGGACAGCAAACAGCAGATCTGTTACAGGCCGCGGCAGCCAGCGCCGCAAATCCAACATCAGGAACTCTTCGCAACGCTGGTGGGCGTCGGCGCGTTGATTGCGACTGCATCCGGTGTCTTCGGTGAAATGCAGTCATCTCTCAATGCAATTTGGAAGGCGGAACCCAAAGGGACAACGGTATCTCGGCTAATCAGAGCTCGCGCTGTTAGCCTTGGCTTGGTGGCAGCGCTAGGCTTCCTCCTCATCGTCTCATTAGCTGTTAGCGCGGGCCTAACTGCTTTTGGAACTTACCTCGAATTCAATTCTACCGTTCGGCAAAATAATTCTGAGCGCCCTCAATGGGCTTGCGTCGTTTGCGATCATCTCGGTGATGTTTGCCGCCGTTTACAAAGTATTGCCAGATCGGCATCTCGAATGGCGAGATGTGGTGATCGGTGCCGTTGTCACGGCACTTTTGTTCACGATCGGAAAAACGCTCATTGGATGGTACATCGGGAGCAGCGGCGTAGCCTCAGCCTACGGCGCCGCCGGCGCACTCCTAGTTTTTCTGTTATGGGTATATTATTCTGTTCAAATATTTTTGTTGGGCTCTGAGTTTACGAAAGTATTTGCAAATCGGCACGGTAGCAAAAAGGCTGCACCCGTCGAGTTAGCAGCATCACGCTAACGGCGTCCAAACCGTTGATTTCTTATAATTCCGCGATGGATTTGCGAAGCTCGGCGATTAGCTTCGCGCTATTCGGATGATGCTTCTCCTCTGCGTCAAGAATTCGAGTGAAGCCACGTTTCTTCAGTGACAACACCGCAATGCGCGGATCATTTACATCAAGCCCCGCCGAATTGCAGACAATATCGATCAGCCGGTCCAAGGCGTGAATGCTTCCAAGCAAATAGTCGTTCTCGCGATAGGCGCGAGAGAAGAAGGCGGCAAAATGCGCAAAGCCGACACCGGCAAGATTACGACTGCCGCTAAATTCCGACAGCGTTTTAGCGTCCTGTGGACTGATACGATCTATAAGGATTTGATTAAATTCGCCGAACTCGCGCCATGTCATAAGCGGGAATGTCAGAACATCCCAGAACGGGAAGCCGAGATAATTGATCAGGACGTCCCGACGTGCATTCGGATGCCAAAGCTTGGTATCGAGCGAAGCCAGCAGTATGTCGACGTCGGTGGTTGTGGCGTCGAGCGCGATGTCCTTGGCCAAATGTTCGATCAGGCGGTCGATGTCGTTGTGGTGCCGCTCTACGAATTGGCGGGCATGTCGCTTGATGTCTTCGGCATCGCGGAGTTCAGGGGTATCCGGAAAGAGCGGCTGGACCAGCTCGAGTTCCGCCGACTTGTAAGTCGTGACTTCGTCGCAGCGATTGAGCACATCTAGGCAGTCGTAAAATCTGCGTTTTAGGTAGTCGACGGCGGCCCAGTCGAAGCCGATGAACTGCGGCTCGTCAAGAATTCCGAGAAGATTCTGTTCTGGCCTTCGATCATAAAGTGCAGGCGTCGTTTACGGTAGTCGACGTCGAAATCAAGTAGAAACTGCACCCAGGCGGGGGCTCCCGCTTTGGAGGTCGGAGTTCGATTCCGCTCTTCACTGAAGACCGCACCCGAAGCGACAGCCCAGGCATCTATAATCTCCGCGATCAATCGAGCAAAGGGCGATCGCGTCGGTACGCCGCGCAACTTTGCAATCGTCAA
>CAWGYV010000007.1:0-279721 GCA_963826825.1 uncultured Acidimicrobiia bacterium
CGCGCAGGCAGATCCGGCAGAGGCCGAACTTCCGGTAGTACGCGCGCGACCTGCCGCACCGGCGGCACCGATTGTAGTTGCGTGTCTGGTACTTGCTTCCGCGCTGCTGGCGGACGACTTGTGAGGTCTTTGCCATTTGCTCCTATTCGCTCTCGGGTGGGTCCCCGCCATTCGCAGAGGGCTCCTCGCCGGCCTCGCCGGCGCCCTCCTCTTCCTCCGCCTCGGGCTTCGCGGGCGCCTCCGCCGCAAGCTGTTCGCGGGCCTGCTCCTCGGCCTCCCGCCTGGCGGCGGCCTCCTGCTCCTGTCTCATCTGAGCCGCGGACTGCCCCTCGTCGCCTTCGCGGCGGAAGGGCATCCCGAGCAGCCGCAGCAGCTCGCGCGCCTCGTCGTCGGTCTCGGCCGAGGTCGTGATCGTGACGTTGAGACCCCGCACCTGGTCGATCGCGTCGTAGTCGATCTCCGGAAAGATGATCTGCTCGCGCACGCCCATCGAGTAGTTGCCGCGACCGTCGAAGGAGCGTGGGTTCAGCCCCCGGAAGTCCCGGATGCGCGGGATCGCGATCGATTGCAGCCGGTCGAGCATCTCCCACATGCGCTCGCCGCGCAGCGTTGCCATCACACCCACCGGCATCCCCTCGCGCAGCTTGAAGGTGGCGATCGACTTGCGCGCGCGGCGCACGGCGGGCTTCTGCCCGGCGATCGCGGTCATCTGCTCCACGGCCGCCTCGAGCATCTTCGTGTCCTGCTTGGCCTCGCCGACCCCCATGTTGAGGGTGATCTTCTCCACCCGCGGAACCTGCATCACGCTCGAGTAGCCGAACCGCTCGAGCAGCGCAGGGCGGATCTCCTCCGCATACCGCTCCTTCAACCGGGCGGCCATCAGCGCTCCTGGAGCCTCGTGCCGGTCCGCACGGCGACGCGCTGGCGCGCACCGTCCGCGGCGCGCTCGATCCGTACGCGTGTGGGCTTGTTGTCACCCGGGTCCACGACCATCACGTTGGAGATGTGGATCGCGGCCTCCTTCTCGATCACGCCGCCCACCTTGCCCCCACGCTGGGTGTCCTTCAGCGAGCGGGGTCGCTGGTGACGCTTCACGACGTTCAGCCCCTCGACGAACAGGCGGCTCTTCTTCGGGTCGACGCGGAGCACACGGCCCTGCTTGCCGGCGTCCTTGCCGGACATCACCTGGACCGTGTCGCCGCTGCGGATCTTCGATGCCATGGTCAGAGCACCTCAGGTGCGAGTGAGACGATCTTCATGAAGTTGCGCTCGCGCAGCTCGCGCGCGACGGGGCCGAAGATGCGCGTTCCGCGAGGGTTGTTGGCGGCATCGATCAGGACCGCGGCGTTCTCGTCGAAGGCGATGTACGTGCCGTCCTTGCGGCCGAGCTGGCGGCGGGTGCGAACGACGACGGCCTGCACGACCTCGCCCTTCTTCACCGCGCCCTGCGGGGTCGCGCTCTTCACGGTGCCGACGATCACGTCACCGACACCCGCGTAGCGGCGCCGCGAGCCGCCCTTCACGCGTATGCACAGGAGCTCCCGCGCACCGGTGTTGTCGGCCACCTTGAGCCTTGTCTCCGCCTGAATCACGTGCTGAGCCCTCTACCTTGCCTTCTCCAGCACCTGGACCAGCCGCCAGCGCTTGGTGCGCGACAGAGGGCGGGCCTCGATGACACGTACGACGTCGCCCTCGCCGGCCTCGTTGCGCTCGTCGTGGGCGTGGAGCGTGCTCGACTGACGCACGACCTTGCCGTACACACGGTGGCGGCCGACGCGATCGATGCGGACGGTGATCGTTTTGTCGCCCTTGCTCGACACGACCAGACCCTGCTGGGTCTTGCGCGTCCCCGGCTCCCGTGTGCTCGCGGCCTGCGCCGGAGCGGGAGCCGACGCCGCGGCAGCGCGTCCCTTCTCCCTTTGCTTCTGGCGCCACCGGCTTCGCGCCTTCGCCTTCTCGACACGCTGCTCGGCCCGCTCGCGGACGCGGTCCTCGACGGACCGCTGCGGACGCGCTTCATGCGGTGCGGTCGCGCGCGCAGCCTTCCGGCGCTGGCGGGGCGAAAGCTGTTCGGCCGGCTCGGCTTCCTCGTCGGCAGCGGGAGCTGCCTCGGCAGCCGGAGCCTCCTCCACGTCCGGGGTCTCCTCGGCCGCCGGAGCTTCCTCGGCTGCCGGAGCTTCCTCCGCGGCAGCCGGAGTCTCCTCCGCGTCGGGCGCCGGAGTCTCTTCAGATGTCTGTGGCTGGTCCTGTTCCTCTTTCACGTACTCCGCCTACTTCCGCAATTCAGCATCAAGGTCGATTTCCCGCTCGCGCGCAATCGTGAGCGCACGTGCCAGAGACCGCTTGGCCTCGCCCATGCGGGCCGTGTTCTCCAGCTCGCCGGTCGCGTTCCGCACGCGGAGGTTGAAGACCTCCTCGCGGAACTCACGGACCTTCTCGATGAGCTGGGCGTTGTCAAGGTTTCGAACTTCCTTGGTCTTCATCAGTCTTCCCGCATCACGAACTTGGTCCTGACGGGAAGCTTGTGGCCGGCCAGGCGCATGGCCTCACGCGCGAGCGGCTCGTCAACACCGGCCAGCTCGAACATCACCCGACCGGGCCGAACGACGGCCACCCAGCCCTCGGGGGAGCCCTTTCCCGAGCCCATGCGCGTCTCGGCGGGCTTCTTGGTCACCGGCTTGTCGGGAAACAGGTTGATCCAGACCTTGCCGCCACGCTTGATCTTGCGGGTCATCGCGATACGGGCAGCCTCGATCTGGCGGTTGGTGATCCACGCCGCCTCGAGCGACTTCAGCCCGTACTCGCCGAACTGGACCGTGGTCCCGCCCTTGGCGAGGCCGGCCCTCCGGCCACGATGCTGCTTGCGGTGCTTGACCCGCTTCGGCGTCAGCATGCGTGCTAGCCCCGGCCTCTCCGCTGTCCGCCACCATCACGCCCGCCGCCCACCTCCGGCCGGCGGCCGGGGGCCGGATCCGCGGCCCGCGCTGGGCGCCGGAGAATCGGCGCCGTCAACGGTCAGGTAGCCCTCGGGCATCACCTCGCCCTTGTTGATCCAGCACTTGACCCCGATGCGACCGAACGTGGTCTTGGCCTCGTACAGGCCGTAGTCGATGTCCGCGCGGAGGGTGTGCAGCGGCACCCGCCCCTCCGAATAGCCCTCGGTGCGCGCCATCTCCGAGCCGCCCAGGCGGCCGGACACCTGCACCCGCACACCCGTCGCCCCCGAACGCATCGCGGACGTCAGCGCGCGCTTCATCGCGCGCCGGAACGCGACGCGGTTCTGGAGCTGCTCGGCGATCGATTGCGCGACCAGCTTGGCGTCGAGCTCGGGTCGCTTCACCTCGAGGATGTTCACCCGCACCTGCTTGCTGGTCATCTTGTGCAGCTCGCGGCGCAGCGCGTCCACCTCGGTGCCCGACTTGCCGATCACGATGCCGGGCCGCGCTGTGTGGATGTCCACCGTGATGTCGTTCTTGTCCTTGCGGATGCGGATGTCCGACAGGCCGGCATGACCGAGCTTGCCCTCGATGTGTTCGCGGATCTTGATGTCCTCGAGAAGGTAGTCCGCGAACTCCCGCTCGTTGAACCAATTGGACTTCCAGTCGTGGATGTACCCGACCCGGAACCCCTCTGGATGAACCTTCTGCCCCACTGTTCTAGATCACTCCTTCGTCGAGAGCGCGACGGTGAGGTGGCTGGTCCGCTTGCGGATGCGCGTCGCGCGGCCCTGCGCGCGCGGGCGGAAGCGCCTCAGTGTCGGTCCCTCGTCTGCATAGATCTCTTTGACGTAAAGATCGTCTCCGACCAGGTCGTGGTTGTTCTCGGCGTTCGCGACCGCGGATGCCAGCAGCCGTTCCAGGTCCCGCGCAACCCCGCGCGGGCTGTGGCGCAGCATCGCGCGCGCATCCGCCACCGGCTTGCCTCTCACGTGGTCCATCACCAGCCGTGCCTTACGGGCCGAGGAGCGCACGTACTTCGCCCGCGCCCGCACGACCGGGCGCGTGGCGGGCTCTCGTGGACGGCGTGGCTTCGGGGCCGGCTTCGACTCCGCCTTGGCCGCGCCGCGTGAGCGCGCCGGCGCCTTGGGCTTCGCCTTGCCCTTTGCCTCTGCCTTCGGCTCATCGGCCTTCGCCGTCGGCTTCTGCTCCGTGTCCGCCTTCTTCTGTCGCGCGCGGGTGCCGGTCTTCGCCGCGCCCGGCTTCGACACCGTGCCGGCCGCCGCACCGGCGTTGACACTCGTCGTCACCGTAATCGGCGGGTAGCTCGCCCTCGAGGCGAGCGCGTCGCTTCGAGTGCAGGTCGGTGTGGACAGTGCAGGTCCAGCCGGCGCCGGACATCGCAGTAACCGTCAGGCCTGGCGGCGGCGTCTCGGTCACGGTCACCGTGCCACTCGACGGCCAGGCTCCCGACGTTTGAGACCGTCACCGTGTACGTGACTGTTCCTCCGGGGATGGCGATGCTCGGGCTGTGCGTCTTCGCAATGGTCAGGTCGCTCACACCGGACGGTGGCGGGTCTGATGACGACCCCATCGGTCTCCAGGGACCCGAGGCTGGTTTGAAATTTCGCAGGAATCGGCGTGAATCGTGACGCCATTCGCGAACGTTACCAGTGATCGTGACAGAGTGGCTCTCGGTCGTGCTTTGACCTTGATTGAGACCTCCATTCCCGCCGCCAGCGCAGCCGCTACCACTCGTTAAACACACATCGACGCGCTGAAACGCCGGGAAATTCGTGAACGCCCATTGGTAGATGTTTCCAGGGAACCTGATTGCTGAAGGTGCCCGCCGGCGTCAGGCCGAATCCGAACGCCGTAAGCCGTGCGTTGATGTTAGGGCTTGCCGGCATCGTGTTCGCGACGTTGGTGACCGTCATCACGAATGACGTGCCTGTCCAGCTGCTGACGGTGAACGTGGCCTGGGTAAGAGAGTCGCGCCTCCTTTCACGCCCTGCCAGGTCACGGTGAACGACGTGTTCCCATTTACGAAAACGTTGGCCTGCGCTGAGCCGGGAACGGCCGAGGCCAGGATTAGCGAGAACACCGAGACCGTGACCCGCAGAATCTTCAGTGAACATCCGCATGCGTCTCCTCGCTTCCGCCCAACATCATGCCAAATTTCGCCAACGCTGCGACGCCCCACGATTTCGCCAGATAGCGGCGTTCGGTGCGCGCCGATAGTGTCGCACAAATCTGCTCCTGACCAGACTTCTCCCGCCGATGACAGTTTCCGTCCGGCGTTACGCGGTGATCTCGCCGCACCTCTTCCGCTAAGTGATTGGCCCTGCGGCGACTACGGTGAGGCCGCGTGATAGCCTGGTCGTGGCCCGCTATTTGCTTCAGGAGGACCTCCTGAAGAGGAGTTAGACGAATACCGATGCGATTTCTCCGAGTGATCTCGATTGTTGTGGCGACGACTGCCTTCATGTCGGCGTGCGGTTCCCCCGTAGGTCTCTCGCCGAGTAGTCCGTCGACGCTGCCGGATAGTCCATCAACACCGAGTAGTCCGTCGACGCTCCCGGACAGTCCATCAACACCGGTTAGTCCGTCGACGCTGCCGGATAGTCCATCAACACCGCGACCAGTCCGTCGACGCTGCCGGACCAGTCCGTCGACGCCGCCGACCACTCCGTCAACGCCACCGACCACTCCGTCGACGCCACCGACCACTCCGTCGAAGCCACCGACCAGCTCCGTCGACGCCACCGACCACTCCGTCGAAGCCACCGACCAGTCCGACGCCACCGACTAGTCCGTCGAAGCCACCGACTAGCCCATCAACACCGAGCAGTCCGTCGACGCCGACGCAGCCAGCGCCGCCTGCCCCATCGTTTGATGTGGAAACGGAGTTGAAGTTTTGTGTGACGGAGACGAACCGGTATCGCGCCACGCTGGGACTGGCGCCGCTCAAGCGCTCGAGTGCATTGGAAGCCTACGCGGCCATCGGCGCGCGCGAGGATGGACTCACGGGGCAGCACACACACCAACACTTTCGACGAACAAGCGGCGGCGGCATCGCCCGGGCGGAAAATGAATTCTGGGGATCAAATCTGACAGCGCATAAGCTGATGGTGCAGGGACTCGCCGGGATGTGGGCCGAGGGGCCCGGTGGCGGCCATTACGAGAACATGCGCGGGCCGTACACAGAGGTCGGGTGCGGCGTGTTTGTCAACGGCGTAGACATTACCGTCGTCCAGGATTTCCGCTGACGTCTCAACTGGCCTCTACGTAGTGACGGTATGAAATCAAAGGTCCTCTGCTGAAGCCCAAAAGGCATCCCTGCTTTGCCTCGGATGGCTGGTACGTCAATTGCGTGGACCTGAGCCACGGCTCGAAACCCTCCAGCCTGCGCTACGGCAACTCCGACCACTCGTCGGGGCGCTGACAATGCGCAATGGGGCCGCAAGCTGAACCAGACGGAGGCTGCACTTGCCGGAGGTTCGACCCAATCGGCACCTCAGCAGATTTCCCACGCGCGCGGGACGATGGATCGTCTTGACAGTGTGCGGGTTGGCCGTCGTCGTGTCGCTGTTCGCCCTGGCCCTTCCATGGTCGACGCGATATCTGGTCGATCGGATCGCTGTCCTGCTGAGCGATCGGTACGACATCGAGTTCAGCGCGGGTCGCGTCGAGTTCGCGTTGAGATCGTTCTCGCTCACGCTGCATGACGTCAGGCTTGCCACCGGCGACGTGCCGGGTTCGGCAACCGTCGTTGCCAAGCGTGTGAACCTGGACCTTGCACCGGCCGCCCTTCGCGGCGATTTCGCGTTCGATCAAATCGAAATCGTGGATCCCAGCGTGTTGTGGATCGCGGGAGGCGGTGTCCCGGCCTCGAGTGCGCCGCACACCACTCGCACCGCCTCACGGCCTGTCATCAATATCGGCCGTCTACACGTGGTCAATCTCAACGCGACGGTATCGACGGCCTCGTCGCTTCGCCTCATGGTGCAGGGACTCTCTGCGTCGCTGCTAAGTGACGTACAGGGGCAACTGGTTGGCGAGATTCACGCCGACCGCGGTATCCGACTGGAAGCGGACGGTGTCGCAGGGATGCTCGACCGTGTGACCGCGAATGTGACGATCGGCAACGAGACGTTGCTCATTCGATCGCTCGTCGCCGAATCCAGCAGCGGCGATCTTCGCATCAACGGTGCTCTCATGTTTGGGGAGAGCGGCGGCTACGACCTGAAGTACTTCAGTACGATCGACGTAAGCGAACTGCGAAAGTGGTGGGACCGCTCCCCTCCCGCGCGCGGCCGAGCCGAGTTCTCCGGATCGATCGCCGGCGCCCTCACGGACCCACGGCTCACCTTCGATATAAGGGCGCGTGACTTCGACCTGGGCGCTCTTTCGGACGCGCAGCTAGACGCAACTGGCCAGGCGTCCGGCGACTCGATTGTCATCGACACATGTGTGCTGCGGTCTGTCGAAGGTGTCTTCAATGGGCGAGGGCGCATCGCGCTCGGAGATGGCGACGAGCAAAGTCGGCTCGCCGGTGAGTGGAGTCTGCCACGGTTACACGCGTTGGCCTCGCGGCTCAATTTAGATCCTTCGAGTTGGCCGGCGCTTCCGGTTTCGGGCACCGTCGACCTGTCGTGGCCCGGGCCGACACCGGCGATCGGTACGGTGGCCGGGGACCTTCACGCCAACGTGCGTAGGCCGGGAGAAGGATCTCTGGCGATTGCGGGCAAAGCTGGGAGGTGGACGCTGCAGTACAGCCACACCTTCGCGGGTGAAACCGTGACGGACCTTCGTCTGGCAACGGTGCTGCATGGAGCCGAATTTCGGCGCTCGACGCTGGACGGATTCGTCGACGTCAGTTCACGCGACCTCCCTGCTCTCTTCCGGCAACTGCACGAGTCGCTAATTCCGGTACCTGCCCGTGTGGACATTGTGCGGTCCGGATCCGTTACAGCCCGAGGAACTGTCGCCGGGTCGATCGGCGCGCCCGTCGTGGATCTCCTCGTCTCTGCGAGGCAATGTGTCGGCCGGCAATGTGGAGACCATTCAGGTCTCAGCATCAGTCCGCGCGGACCGAACGCAAATAGTGTTGCAGCCACTGGCCGTTGACACGGACACCGCGCACCTGGAGATGCGAGGATCGATTGGCATCGCACACAGGGAGAGCGCAGGAGAGTTCGACCTGCGGATCGACGGGCCTGGCGGGCTAGCGTCAATCGTTCCGGCCGACTGGCTGCCCACAGGATCGATCGCCGCTCAAGGATCGTGGGGCGGTTGGCACGATCGGCCCCGGGTGTCTGCGCGACTGACGGGTGAGAAGTTGATCGCCAACGGCCTTCACTTCGATAACCTGACGGGAGCCCTCGAGGTCGTGGACGACGAATTACGAGTGCACGACCTGCGTCTGTCTCAAGACCACGGTCAACTGCGCGTTGACGGCCACTACAACATCCGCGAGCGCGTCTTGTCGACAACGGTTGAGGGACGCGGTTTGCGTGTGACGCTCCGGCGCTTGTGGTCGCCTGCAGCCGACGCCGCCCCATTGGCGGATGCCGACCTGGACAACGTCTCCGTTGACATGCGTGTGGAAGGCTCAGTGCTGCAGCCTTCGGGAGAAATGTCGCTCACAGCTGACGCCGTGCGGCTGAGCGGTCGGGATGCTGGCGAGGTGGTCGCGCGAGCGCACGCAACGCAGGGGCAAATACACTTCGCGCTGCGAGCTCCGCGTTTCGGCGCTGAGGCGTCTGGAGATGTCTCGCTCGAATCGCCGCGGCCCTGGACCGCAGACGTGACCTTGAATGGCACCGATGTCGTTCAAGCCCTGACGCTTCTGGGCGTAAACCCGGAGACTCTGGCGGCCAGCACAGCGGCGCTGTCGGCATCAGGTCGGGCGAGCGGAAACCTCGACACCAGTTCACTCTCGGCAGCGACGATGGAGGTTCGGGCGCTGGACGGCGAGGTACGTGGCCAGCCCCTCTTGCTCGTGCAGCCTGCACGTCTTCGCCTCGATGAGGACCGGATCGCCGTCGAGCCGCTGCACTTGAGACTAGGGGGGCTGTCGCTTCGCGCAGCCGGATCGTGGGGAGCCGCTTCAGGCACTCCTGCTGAAGGGATCGCCGTGAACGTCGACGGCCGCGTCGAGGATCTCCTCAATTACTTGCCGCCAACATCCCGCGACCGACTGCGCGTCGAAGGTCCAATAAAGGTGGACTTGAACGTTCGCGGTAGCGCCGATCGCGCGTCGATTTCCGGCGATGCGTTCGCACAAGTGAAGTACCTGGAGGAGAAGGGTCCTGCCCGCGCGGGCAGGACGCCGCCGCGTGCGCGGAATCTCTCCGGAGAAGTGCGCCTGGCGCTGGACCTGCGCGCGACCGCATTCGACGTCAGCGCGGTCGATGGAACGATCGTCGCGACCACGTTGGCCATCTCGGCCGGGCAGTTTCCGATTGCCGCAGCAGACGCCAACCAGGCTGCGCCTCGAGAAAGGCCGGTTACTGATCGAACAGTTCGATTGGACGTTGCCGTCGGGCGAGGTGGCCGCCTCCGGAACGCTTGGACTGGGCCCAACGAACCACGGCGACATGCGTGTCAGCGGCGCGATGTCCCTGGGGCTCGTAGACGTCTTTCTGCCAGGGCGCGGCGGCGGCCGCGCGGCATTCGACATCCGGATCGCCGGACCGATCAACAACCTGCAGTACGAGGGGGCGATCGACCTCACGGACGCACGCCTCATCCTGCCGGAGGGACGAGTCTCATTCGCGGGATGGACCGGGCGGCTGGAGGTCACCGGAGAGACCGTCGCAGCCAAGGCGCTTCACGGTCAGGTCAATGGTGGCGACGTCTCGCTCAATGGGACGGTCACTCGACGCGGAACCCCGCAGGCAACGCCGCTGACCATCAGCGCGAGGAACGTGTTTCTCGAGATCCCACGCGGGCTGAGAAGTGAGCTCAATGCCGACCTCACCTGGCGCAATGAGAGCGGACGAGCAGCCTTGTCGGGTTCGGCCACGATCACTTCGGATCCGTACACGGAACCCGCGACCGCCATGGTCCGCATCGTGTCGGCGTTGACACGAGCGTCGGGCGACAGCGGCCGAGCGCTGCCGCAGTGGCTGGGCGCCACGACGCTCGACGTCACGCTCCAATCCAACGGTCCACTGACACTCGAGAACAGCGTCGGAAACGTCGATATGGTTCCGGATTTGCGCCTGACCGGCACAATGTCGGACGCCGCACTAGCCGGCTCGATCGTCATCGTGGACGACGGCCGCATTCGAGTCCGTGGGAGGTCGTATCGGCTGAGGGAGAGCGCCATCGTATTCACGCCGGAGCAGGGTCTAATGCCGCGACTGAACGTCTCGGGTGAGACTCGAATCGGTGACTACGATGTCACGCTCCGGCTTTCCGGACCCGCCGATGAGATTGAAACGAGCCTCAGCTCCAATCCTCCGTTGAGCGACCGCGATCTCCAATCGCTGGTGGTGACAGGCCAGACGGCTGGCGTCACGGGTGAAACGGCGAACTCCGACGCGTTCGCCGTCGGTGCCGTTTCCGGAGATGTGCTGGGGTTTGCGGGTCAGTTCGTGGGGCTCGATTCGCTGAGTGTCGGCAGCAGCGATGATCTCGAGCTTGTGTCGAGCGACGTCGAACCCACGACCCGGCTGACGGTTTCAAAACGCTTCCGTCAGCGCTTTGAGCTGGTGCTCTCGGAAAATCTGGACGACAGCGAGTTGACGTGGGTCATCATCTTTCGTCCGCGACCCGGCTACGAAGTGCGACTATCCTCGACTGAAGGCGACGACAACACCCTGGAGTTCCGCCAGGAAATCACCTTCGGGCCAGGCTCTTCGCTCCGGCCCACCGTTGTTCGAGCGGAGAAACTGCCTGATGTCGTGGCCGGGATCACAGTGAGCGGTGACCCGGGATTCAGCCCCTCGGACGTGCGCGACGCTCTCGAGCTCCGCGAGGGCGACCGCTTCGATTTTCGCGAGTGGTCGCGGGATCGCGACCGCGTCCAGCGCCTGTACCACGACCGGGGCTACTACGCCGTCCATGTGACACCGACGAGGAAGGTGGGCAACGTCACGTCGACGCAACGCGAGGTCACGCTCGACTATGGCATCCTCCGCGGTCCGCGCACCGAGCTCGAGGTGAGTGGTTGGTCGTCTGAGACGCTTGCGGAAATCCTGAAGAACGTGTGGAACGACACCCTGGTGCCGGAACTCCTTGCCGAGGGCCTGGAAAGCGCGACGCGCGCTCACTTGAGTGACGAGGGTTATCTTCGCGCACGCGTCGACGTCAGTTTGGACACCTCGCAGTCGGGCGTGCAGCGCGCCGCGGTGCAGATCACTCCGGGCACAAGGACCACAACCAGGCAGCTGACGTTTCAGGGGAACCACTCGATTGCCACGAGCGAACTGCAGACGCTGGCGAGCGAGCGGGCGCCGGCAGCGTCGTTGTGGAACGATCCCGCTCCGCTGGTCGGCGACATCGTCGCCGAATATGCCTCGAGAGGTTACCTGGCGGCGACGGCTGCAGCGGGCGAGCTCGTCCTCGAGGGCGATCGCGCAACGTTGCCCATCATCATCACGGAGGGGCCGCTCGCCCGGGTCGGGACGCTCCGGGTTGAAGGTGTGTCGGCCGCGCGTCAGCAAGACGTACAGGCCGCTCTCGGTCTCGAGATCGGCGCGTCGTTTGCGGAGGGCGCTGAGCGTGGGGCACGGGTCCGACTCGAGCGCTACTACCGCGACAGTGGTTATCGCAATGCACGCGTCGACGCGACGACCCGCGTGGCGGCTCAGGACGGACGCGTCGATCTGAGCTTCACCGTGGCCGAAGGACAGCTGCACGTCGTCCGCGGCGTTCGCGTCGAAGGCGTGCAGAGCACGAACGACTCGCTGGTCGATCGCGCCGTCACGATCAAACCCGGCGCGGCGGCCGGGCAGTCCGAAGCGACCGAAACTGAACGACAGTTGTACCGCCTCGGAACCTTCCGCGCCGCCGCAGTGCGATTCGAACCCGTGCCGTCCACAGCTTCCGAAAAGACGGTGGCGGTCGACGCAGTGGTCGCAGTGCAGGAAGCCCGCAAATATCTCCTGCGCTACGGCCTCGCGCTGTCCTCCGAGTACGAAGCGGTGCTCGACGAAGACCTGGAATCTGTCGGCGTCGCCGCGGATCTTCGCGACCGCAACTTTCTCGGTCGAGGCATCTCCCTCGGACTGGGCACGCGCGTCGAGAAGGACCTGGCGAGTATCCGTGGTCTGTTGTCGTTACCGCGCCTGGCATCGCTGCCGCTTCGGACGAACCTCTCGCTCACATTACGCAAAGAGGACGAAACGAGCGACGCGGGCACCGTGTACTCTGACGATGAGGCCAATCTCACGCTCGAACAGCGATGGCGGCCTCGCGGCTGGCTGGAGCTCGCGTGGGGATACAGCGCCTCAGGTCGTGCCATAGCGTTCGAACTTCCGGAGGGTCCGACCCGGCCAATCAGCTTCGACGGTCTCTTTGCGTCGATGAACGCATCGGCCGTCCTGGACCGCCGCGACAGCGTGTTCGACCCAACCCGGGGCTGGTTTTATTCGACGAGCCTCCAATGGGGACTCCGACCGCTCGGCTCGGATTTCGACTACCTGCGGACGATGATTCGCGGCTCGTACTATCAGCCGATCGGCCCGGTCGTCCTCGCGACGAATGCCCGATGGGGGAACCTTGCGCCGCGCGGTGGCATTCCGCCGCTCACCGTCTTCGACCTCTTCTTCAAGGCCGGCGGCACTCAGACGGTGCGCGGCTACAGGCAGGACGAGCTTTCGGCGTACGAGGCGTTTGGCGTCCCGCTCGGCGGCGCACGACTCGTCGTGTTCAACGAGGAGGTCCGATTTCCTGTCTTCCGAATTGTGAAAGGCGTGCTCTTCGCCGATGCCGGCAACACATTCGCCGAACGCGCCGTCTTCTCATTCTCCGATCTCGAGGTCGGGGTTGGGTTCGGACTCCGCATCACGACCCCCCTGGCGCCCGTTCGCATCGACCTCGGCTACCCGGTGTTGGGAGGCAACAAACTGGGGAGCCCACGTTGGCACGTCTCCATCGGCCAGATGTTCTGAGGGTGTTCTGTTGTTCATGTCCATATCGGTATTGTGGGGATGCGACCAGAGCATGGCACCGGTCGACGGGTTGAGACCGTTGACTGTCTCTCCGCCGAACACAACAAGCTGCGTCTGACCATCGACGTCAATGAGAATGGGCGACGCTTCGGCGATGAGAAAATCGCCAGCCTTCCACACCAGGCGGCCATCGATCTGGCGGAAGGCCATCACCGCCTGGCCCAGTCCTCCCGCAGGCACGATGATCGTGTCGTTATAGGCGAGCGGGCTGACGGCATACCCCGACTTGATTGGCGCCCGGACCAGCAGTGGTGTCGCGCCGTACTCCTTGACGAGATCGTGCGACCACACGATCTGTCCGGTGCTCTTGTCGAACGCGTGAATCACTTTCCTGGTGCCGGCGGTGAATGCCAGACGACCGACCACGAGCGGCGTCGCGTGTGGCCCAACGCCGTAGCTGAAGTCAGCCGGCTCGGATGGATATCTGTGCTCCCACAGCGTTTTTCCAGTTGGTTGTGTAGGACATCCTGGAAGTTGATCGCTGGCAACAAATGGTGGAGTCTTGCTGCTGCGCGAGGTGCTCCGTGGATGACGCAGTCAGCCTGACACAGCTTATCCATCGCGCAGCAGAGGGTGACGCGGACGCCGCGGACCGGCTGTTCGCCGCGATGTACGACGAGTTGAGGCGGCTGGCCCGCGCGCGTCTCCGCGCGGGCGGCCGCAACACGCTGCTCGACACATCCTCGCTGGTGCACGAATCATATCTCCGCTTCGCGGCAGCGGGACGACTCCGGCTGCAGGATCGCGTCCACTTCATGCGATGGGCTGGACGTGTGATGCGCTCGGTCATCGTCGACTTAGCGCGCCGCAGGATGGCGGATCGCCGTGGCGGCGGTATGACACCCCTCACGCTGACGACGTCCATCGCTTCGAGGGTGCCGGCGGGAGAATCGGAGATCGTCCGCGTGCACGAGGCGCTCGACGAGCTGGCGGTCCACGACAAGCGCATGGCGACAATCGTTGAAATGCGGTACTTCGGCGGCATGACGGAGACGGAAATCGCCGAAGCTGTCGGCATTCACGAGCGGACAGTGCGCCGCGACTGGGAGAAGGCTCGGTTGTTCCTTCACGAAGTCCTCGCCACGCAGCCGGAACGCCGTGCACCGCGGTAGAATCGGCGGGTTGTCCTGATGAACGCACAGTCATGGACGCAGCTCAACGGATTGCTGGACGAGGCGCTGGATCTGCCGCCCGCCGATCGCGAGCGTTGGCTTGCGAGCCTTGGACCTGAGCATGAGCCGTTGAAGGCGCGTCTCTTCGCATTGCTCGCGCAGGCGTCGTCTGTTCAGGTGTCGAGCTTCCTTGACCCACCGAATTTGGGTTCGCTCGCTCTCAGCGAGTTCCCGGACGATGGCGACCAGTCACGGTTTAGTCCTGACGCGGACCAGCCCGGCGCAATGATCGGCCCGTACCGTCTGCTGCGCAGCATCGGCGCGGGCGGCATGGGCGCCGTCTGGCTCGCTGAACGCGCGGACGGATTGTTCCAGCGTCAGGTTGCGTTGAAGCTGCCGCGCAGCGCATGGCTGCGTGCCGACCTCGTGGAACGGATGGCGCGCGAGCGCGACATCCTGGCAGCGCTTACCCACGCCAACATCGCGCGCCTGTACGAGGCGGGAATCACGGCCGGCGGCCGTCCGTATCTCGCCCTCGAGTACGTCGAAGGGCGCAACATCGACGCGTACTGCGCGGGTGAACGGGTCGACGTGAACGCGCGCGTTCGCCTGTTCCTGCAGGTCATCGAGGCTGTCGCGTACGCTCATGCACGGCTCGTCGTGCATCGCGATCTCAAACCTTCCAACATCCTTGTGACGCAGGAAGGCCAGGTCCAGCTGCTGGACTTCGGTATCGCCAAGCTGCTCGACGAAGGAGGAAGCGTCCGCGACACTCCGCTGACCGAGCTCTCCGGCCGCCCGCACACGCCGGAGTACGCGTCGCCGGAACAGATTGCCGGCGACTCACTCGGGATCGCCACGGACATCTATTCGCTTGGCGTTGTGCTCTACGAGCTGCTGTGCGGGACGCGGCCGTACAAGCTTCGACGCGACTCGGTCGGGGCAATTGAGACCGCCGTGCTCGAACAAGATCCCGATCCGCCAAGCGCGGCTACCTCAGAACGGTCGCTGCGCAACGTGCTGCGTGGCGATCTCGACACCATTGTGCTGAAAGCGCTCAAGAAGAAGCCGGGCGATCGTTATGCGACGGTGAATGCGCTGGGTGACGATCTCAAGTGCTTCCTGAATGGTCGGCCGGTGCTCGCGCGGCCCGACGGCTCGTGGTACCGCCTGTCGAAGTTCGTCCGCCGCAACGCCCTTGCCGTCGGAGCGGCGGCCATCGTGATTGGCAGCCTCGCGGCGTTTGGCCTGGTCTCGGCATGGCAAGCGAGCGTGTTGGACGAGCAGCGCCGCGTCGCGCAGACTGAACGCGACACGGCGGAGCAGGTGGTTCGACTGCTGATTGATTTGTTCGAGACGGCGAACCCATCCGTGCGCCCGGATGGCGAACGGATGCCGCTCGGCGAGTTCCTCGCCGGCGCGGAGACGCGCTCGCTCGAGCTCCTGCGCTCGACGCCGGCTGTGCGCGCGAAGCTGCAGCAGGTATTCGGTCTCATCCATCAGACGCGAGGGCAGTACGCCCAGGCGCGTCAGGCGCTGGACGAAGCCCTTGACGAACAACGCCGCCAGCGCGGGCCGGATCATCCCGAGTCGCTCGAAACGCTGCAGGCGCTCGGCGAGCTGGCGGGCGTTCTCGATGACCGCGACCGGGCACGTGTGCTTCTCGAGGAATCGCTCGAACGGCACCGGCGTGTCTACGGCGAGCGGCATGAGCGGACCGCGCGCGTCCTGCATGCTCTGGGGCCCATCGTCATGACACGCGATCTCGAGGAAGGAGGGCGGCTTCTCATGCGTGCGCTGGAGATCCGCCGCGCCAGGCTGGCCCCGAACGATCCTGTTCTCGCCGAGAACCTGAAGTCAATCGCTGCCTATCACTGGCGCCGCGAGGAGTACGACCGCGCCAGGCAGACCTATCAGGAAGCGTTGGCTGTGTGGCCGACCGCACAGGACCGCAGGCACCCGAACGCGATCGCGATCCTCAACGACTACGCGGTCCTGCTTGCAGAGCTGAACGAACACGCCGAGGCCGAGAAGCTGCAGCGGGAGGCTATCGACGTTGGCCGCCAGGTGCTCGGCGCCGAAACCCTGCCGGTGGCGAATCTCGTCAACAACCTGGGCGTCACAGTGAGTTTCCAGGGACGGCACAGCGAAGCGGAACGCCTGTACCGTGATGCCTATGAGACGCATCGTGTGCTCTTCGGCGAGCGGCACTGGCGCACGGCGAATGTCACGCGGAATATCGGCCGAGCGCTGGCGCTGCAGCAGCGTTATCGCGAAGCGGTGGCCTGGATGGACCGCGCCATCGAGGCGTTGAGCTCGGTCGATCCCGCAGATTCTCCCAACGGGCCCGCGGGTCTGTTCGGGATGCGCGCGCAGCGTGCCCACATGCTGTTTCGACTGAACCAGCGTCAGGACGGCCTTGCCCAGGCGGCAGCTGCGGTTTCGGATCTCGAGCGGCTCCCGCCAGCGAACGCCGCGCGCGCAGCTGGCGTTTTCGCGAGTGATTCTCGGGCGGATGCTGAACGAGATCGGCCGTCCACGCGATGGCGAGCCGATTCTCGCGCAGGCGCTCGCTGGAATCGAGAGTCTCGGGCCGAAGCATCCGCAGTACGCCGAAGCGCTGTGCGAGCTGACTCGTGCGCGCGTGCTGCAAGGGGCCAGCGCCTCGGATCGCGAGCGCGTCCGCGAGTGTCTACCAATCTATCGAGGCTGGGGCCTCGCCGAATCTGAGGTTGTCGCCTCCCTCGAGACGCTGCTGGCGGCGGACCCTCGCGAACGCGCCGCCGTTGACCGGTGAGTTCACTGAGCCAACGAGGCGAAGTCGGTCACCGCGCGCGGCATGGCGTGAATCCAGCTATTGATGTGCAATACGTGACCTCGTACGTGTCGAAGCCATAGTCGATCCTCACGAGCGGTAACGGCGGAAACACGTAGAAGCCTTGGTACAACTCGATCCACGCATCGTAGTAAGTCTGTGCGTCAGTCACAGTCGGATACGAAGCGACTCGCACGGCGTGGAGCAGACGGCCGCGATCGCCGTGCCGGCATGGGGGCGAGAAGTGACTGCTCTGAGAAGCCGCCAGCCCTCCCGGCATCAACCTTGGCGCGGACGCACTCAAACCCAGAATCAAACCGAACAAGACGAGTGCTCGCACCAGACCATTCGCGAGTGTCTTCACACTCGCCTCAACTTGGGCCACCGCTGCCGAGGATCACACTAGAATGGGCTCAGGATACCGATGTATGCGCTATCTTGCGCTCGCCACCGACTATGACGGAACGATCGCGCACCACGGCGCGATCGATCACGCTGCCGTTAACACGCTCGAGCGCCTTCGCGCCACAGGGCGCATGATCATCCTCGTGACTGGGCGAACGCTCGATGACCTGGTACGTGTTTGCCCTCACCTCGCACTTTTCGATCGCGTCGTCGCGGAAAATGGAGGGCTGCTCTACCGCCCCGACAACAAAGGCGAAACGGTTCTCGGTGAACGTCCGCCTGATAAGTTCATTGAAGCGCTGCGGCAGCGCGGCGTCGCGCCGCTCTCCGTCGGGCAGGTCATCGTGGCGACCTGGACGCCGAACGAGAATATCGTCCTCAACACGATTCGCGATCTGGGACTCGAACTTCAGGTTGTCTTCAACAAGGGCGCGGTCATGGTTCTTCCCTCCGGTGTCAACAAGGCGAGCGGCCTGCATGCCGCACTCGACGACCTTCGCCTCTCACCACACAATGTGGTGGGTATCGGCGATGCGGAGAATGATCATGCCTTCATGCAGTTGTGTGAATGCTCGTTCGCCGTCGCGAACGCGCTGGCGATGGTTAAAGAGCGCGCCGATTGGACTACACAGAACGATCATGGCGCGGGCGTCGCGGAGTTGGTGGAAAGGCTCATCGCCTCCGACCTTCGGGAGATGGAACCTCGTCTCGATCGCCATGACATTGCGCTTGGCGTGCGCGAAAACGGGCAGGAACTGCTTCTCAAGCCATACGGTGTCAACGTGCTGCTGGCAGGAACGTCCCATGGCGGCAAAACGACGCTGGCGACGGGCGTGGTGGAGCGCCTGCTAGACCATCGCTATCAACTCTGCATTCTGGATCCTGAAGGCGATTATTCCAATCTGGAACAGACCGTCTGCCTGGGCGATTCCAACCAGAAACCGACATCCGAGGAGGTTGTCAGTCTGCTGAGCAAGCCGAAACAGAGCGCGGTCATCAACCTGCTTGCTGTGCGTATGGAGGATCGTCCCGCATTTTTCGATCAGCTGCTTCCGCGCATTCAACAAATGCGGTCCACGGTTGGACGCCCGCACTGGCTTATCGTGGACGAAGCGCACCATCTGATTCCCGCACAGGTAAACTCAACGCCCATCGTTTTCCCGCAGGAGGTCACCGGCCTGATGACGATTACGATGAAACCAAAGCATCTGGCTGCTGCCGTTCTAAAGCGCGTCGATGTGATTATCGCCATCGGAGAAGCGCCGGAGAAGACATTGCAAGAGTTCGCCGACATCGTGGGAACGCGCCTTCCGCCCTTCGATGCGCATCCGTTGCAGCAAGGCGAGGGGGTCTTCTGGGCACCACGCGAGAATGCACCTCCTATCCGTTTTCGCAGTCTCGTGACCCGCACGGAGCGACAGCGTCACATTCGGAAGTACGCAGAGGGAGTAATTCCGTCGGAACATAGTTTCTATTTCACCGGCAGGGAGCACAAACTCTGCCTTCGCGCTCAGAATCTGCGGCTCTTCCTCCAAATCGGGGATGGCGTGGACGAAGAGACGTGGCTCTATCACCTGCATCGAGGCGACTACGCAAATTGGTTTCGGTCGATCATCAGGGACAATGGCCTCGCAAATACTGCCGCGTCAATCGCGTTGCGACCAGGCCTTACAGCGCAGGAGGGTCGGGCCCTGATCCGCGCGGCGATCGAGCAGAGCTATAGCGCCTCTGCCTAGACTGAACCTCCTACATCTCGGTGTGGCCCGGGCTTCGCGTGCGACAACCCAACTTCGCGGAGTGACGCCTCTAGCACGCAACTCCGGCTCCAGCAATTTTCTTCTTGTTGTTTTTCTTGAACTGATGGGCTGTTGTGACGAAACGGAGTGACTCGAGGTCAGGTTATCGGGATCTGGATCGAGTTAGTGGTAGCGACAAGGTGGGCCGCCCGGCTCAACGCCTCGCTTGACGCCGCCTGGTGACCGAGCGCCAGATGGCAACGACCGAGCCACAGTGCCGCGGCGCCGGCCTGGGGGTTTTCGGAGTCGAAGCCGCGCCAGAACAGGTCGGCTTCTTGCGCGGATTGCAGCGCGCCGTCAGTGTTTCCCCGCTGCAAATCCAGGCGCGCCAAGCCTACGAGCAGATCCGCACGCGCCGGTGTCATACGCTCTTTCTGCACGTCCGCAAATAGCACGCGCGCTCGTTCGAGCAGCCGGCGGGCCGTCTCGAACTCACCGCGTTCGAGCCGGGTCAGTCCTGCTTCCAACAACCCGTGTGCGTGATCGCCACGATGACTCGGCTCGATGGCAGACTCCCTGAGGCTCTTCTCGAGCCATGGCAATGCTTCGGCGTAGCGCCCCTGTAGCCGGAGAGACGTGCCGAGGTTCCTCAGGGCGAGATGATGCGCGCGAGGCGCTTTCCCCTCGCTCGTCTCGATGGCCTCTTGCAAATGGCGATTCGCTTCCTGGAAACGTCCCAGATATGCCAGCGCCAGCCCCAAGCTGCCGCGCGCGTGTAACGCCTCCAGGTTGGACTTGGACAGCGTTGCGAGACGTACGGCCTCTGCGAGTTGTTCGGCCGCCTCGCGGCTCGACCTCGCGGCGAGGAGCGCGTTCCCCAGCTTGCGGACCCGGCCGGCGTGCGTAGCCGATCCAGGTTGTCCTTCCTTGAGATAGATCTCGATTGCACGACGCGCCGAGGCAATGGCCGGTTTCAGATCGCCGACCTCGACGTCCAACGGAACCGCACCGGACAGTGCCTCTCCGAACGATCGGCTGTCGGGACCAAAGACGCTGGCAGTCTTGGCCGAGACATCTTTATAGAGCGTCGAGGCCCGGTCGAAATCTCCCGCGCAATTGAGCGCCTGCGCGTAATACAGCGTTGCTTCGATCACTTTGGGATGCGCCACATCGCGCGCGTGTATCCCGAGCTGAAGAGTGTACGACTGACGTGCAGGTTCGACCGCCAACTCGCGCCGTTGGGTGAGCGTGTAGATGTGACTCAAAGCCTGAAGTCCGGTCGCGACCTCCGATGATGTCGGGCCAATCGTCGTAGACGCCTTACTGATCGCCTCGCGAGCGGCACGCTCGGCGGTTTTGTAGTCGCCAGATACGATGCCCAATGCGGCCTGCTGAAGTTTTGCGTGAATGAACACCGGACTCGCGTCGTCGTTCGAGGCCCTTAGAACGGCGAACGACCGGTCGAGCTCGCGCCGCGCATCGTCGTGCCGGCCGAGGATCTCGTACACCTGAGACAAGACCAGATGCAGTCGAGCGCCGAGCGCATCGCTCGGCACACCCAGAGACTCGTAGAGCTGCAATGCCTGCCCGAGGACGCGCGCCGAGTCGGTGTTCTCCTGCAGGCCAAACAGGCTCTCACCGATGATGGCGAGAAGCTCAACGCGAATCTGTGGCTCGACATCGACGCGATCGTGCAATCTCAACTCGGCCTGTCGCAGCAGCTCCGCGCCAGAGAGCACTTTCCCTTTTCCCTGCGTCGGATCCGCTTCCCGGAACACCGACGCGATGAACTCCTTGACCTGCTCCGCCCGCGTTTTCTCGGCCAGGGCAACCCGCGCCTGCCACCGGGCCACACCAGCACCGATGACGGTTGCCGCGAAAACTGCCGAGGCTGCGCTTACCCCGAGCGCATTGCGTTTGACGAACGTGCGCATTCGGTACCAGGAACTATCGGGCTGGGCAAGCACGGGCCGTGCACCAAGGTAGCGGTCGATGTCGTCGACCAGCGCGTGAACGGTCGGATACCGCCCTTCCGGCTTCTTCCTGAGAGCTGCGAGCACGATCGCGTCGAGATCGCCGCGCAAAGCGGTGCGCGATTGCCGATCCGCAACCACGCTCGGCGGTGCAGGTTCTTCCTGGACGATCGCATCCTCGAGTGCGCCGCGCGAATCGCGCTTCGGATTGTACGGTCGCTGCTCTGCGAGCAACTCATACAGAATGACGCCGAGTGAGTAAACGTCCGACGCGATCGTGAGCGGTTCGCCGAGAATCTGCTCGGGCGAAGCGTACGCCGGCGTGAGCGCCCGGCCGGCGAATTCGGTGAGCTGGGCCCCTTCGGCCTCGCCCTCGTCAAGCAGCTTGGCAATCCCGAAATCCAGCAACCGGACCTGACCGTCGCTCGTGACCAGAATATTCGCCGGTTTCAAGTCGCGATGCACCACGAGCTTGGTGTGCGCGTAGGCAACACCGCGGGCGACTTGTGCGAACAGCCGCAGCCGCGACTTCAGGTCGAGTTGCCGCTCGCGGCAATAGTCGTCGATCTGACGCCCCTCGACGTACTCGATCGCGAGAAAGGGCCGACCTTCCGCCGTGAGACCCGCGTCGTACAACCGCGCGATATTCGGATGCGTCAGCGCGGCGAGAATCCGACGCTCCCGCGCCATGCGCAGCGCGAGCCCTGCGCGCTTCGATGCACCATGCGGAAGCTTCAATGCGACTGGCCGCTCGATCAGGCCATCGCTCCGCTCGGCGAGCCAGACTGTGCCCATCCCTCCGTGGCCCAGCTCGCGCAGCAGGCGATAGGGTCCTACCTGGTCACCGGGTTGATCGCCGCTGGCGTCAGCTCCATCGGAATCGCCGGCATCGGACTCGAATTTCGGGAGGGTGCCGAGGAAAGTGCCGTCTCCGCCTGGATCGGTGCGCGACAGCAGGTCACGCAGCCGAGGCTTCAAGGCTTGGTACTGCGGAGCGAGCATCTCAACCCACTCCGCCCGCTCCGCCGCCGGTCGATCGAGGGCCGAGTCCAGCAACTGGTTCAGCTCGGCCCAGGTAAGTGCGTCGATCTCGAGCTTTGACATGAACGGGACCCTATGCGTGCATCGCGATGGCGATGCACCGACTCGATGCCCTGCGCGATGTGATGAGGATTATAACGCCCCGGTCGAGGCGTCACGCGAACAGGTGGTCACGTCTCGGCGAGTGCATCAGCTGGGCGGCGATGCAGTCGATCGCGATGTGGGCCGAACGAAGCACGCCGTTCAAGGTCGAATCGAACAGATAGTCGCCCACCACGACCAGGGCCGGATGCTCGACGGGCTCCGGCTGGTGCGCGAGCCCGGGATCGCGGAGCGGAAACCCGCCAGGTTGCCCGCTCACTGCACCTGCCCAGCGATGCACTCGTCCCTCTATGAACTGCTCGCGCGCTTCACTGTAAAGCTCATCCGGCAACGACTCGATCGCGCGAGCGATCAACGTTCGATCATCCGCATTGCAGAGGGATAAGGCGTCTGCACCTGCGAGCAGCCAGCCGAGCACACCATATCTCTCGGCACCGTGGTTCCGACTTTCGTCATAGACGCAACAGCCACCGAAAGCATCGAGCATGACCCACGAACCCGTCATCAGTCGCCGCCAGAACGGTCGATCGAACAGGATGGATATGCGCAAGTAGTGACCTGGGCTGTCGTAGCAAGCGACGTGTTTCGTCATGGCGCAACGCAGGCGCACACCGGCCCATTCGATTTCCAGCAGCCTGTTGTACGGGAGCGCGACGACGACCGCGTCGAAATCCTGCTGCACGAGAGATCGGTCCCGGCGAAACCGCAAGGAGTAGCTCTCGTCCGCGTTTCTCGACACGCGCACGACCCGCGCGTCGAGTTCGATCCGTGTGGCAGCCAGACTCTCGGCCAGCCGACGCGGGAACATTTCCATGCCGCCCTCGATTGTGTACTGAGCGCCGTAGCCCGTCACCGACTTGAGGACGTTCCTGAGACCGATGAGGCCGTTGACTAGGTGCGGCTCGGTTGCCATGTCGCTGTGCGCGCCGATCTTCAGGTA
Organism: uncultured Acidimicrobiia bacterium; assembly: GCA_963826825.1. Classification (GTDB taxonomy): domain Bacteria; phylum Actinomycetota; class Acidimicrobiia; order Spongiisociales; family DATADW01; genus DATADW01. Next base: position 23,245 of record CAWGYV010000007.1, read on the forward strand.
CTGTCTCGCGACTGGATCGGGAATCTGGTCCAGAATCTGTTCACACGTACGGCGCGCCCACGGATGCGCATTGTCGCGCGGCGCGAAGCCGAGGTACCAGCTCGCTAGCGGGAGGAGTTCGGTGGCCTCCCGCCGGAAGTCTTCGATCGCTCGCAGCGTACGCTCACCGCAATGCCTCCGGATGTCGTCATCGTCCCGGAGGAGTGTCCCGTTCAGCACGACATCACTGCTGTGGGTAGCGAGCGTCTTCAGGCCCAGCTCGCTGATCAGCTGACGTAGCGGGTCGTGGCCGATTGCGTCATAGGCGTAACATTCGGCGACTCCTGCCTCGTAGAGCGCCGGTGCGGCGTCGAATCGGACGGTTCGAATCTTGCCCCCGACACGGTCGTCGGCCTCGAGCAGGGTGATCTGGCAGGACGTTCCGAACGTCCGCTCCAGCAGATGCGCGGTCATCAAGCCACCAGGCCCGCCGCCGATGATGCCGACTCGGATCATGTCGCCCACTGCACTGTAAAGACGCAGGAACCGCGGCTGACCGGACATGGGGCTCTAAACTAATGAGCGCATGGACGATCGATGGACGACAGGGTGAACCTGACCGATTTGATTCATCGCGCCGAAAGGGGCGATGCCGAGGCGTCGGACCGCCTGTTTGCCGAGACCTACGCCGATCTTCGCAAGCTGGCCCGCCGGCGGCTGATGCGTGACCGCAGGACGTCGCTCGATACGGCCGCGCTCGTTCACGAGTCATATCTTCGCTTCGCGGCGTCCGGACGCCTGCATCTCGAGGATCGCATGCACTTCATCCGCTGGGCCGGACAAGTCATGCGATCGGTCATCGTCGATTTTGCGCGTCGGCGGTCGGCGGTGCGGCGTGGCGGCAAGATGCTGCATGTCACACTCACGACGGGACTTGCCGACGGCCACGCGGGAAATGCCGAGGAGATTCTGCGAGTGCATGAAGCACTCGACGAGATTGCAGCATTCGATGCGCGTCTCGCCAAGGTCGTGGAGCTGCGCTACTTCGGCGGTCTGACAGAACCCGAAATCGCGCAGGCGCTAGGAGTCACGGACCGAACCGTACGGCGTGATTGGCAAAAGGCAAGGCTGCTCCTGCGCCGGGCATTGCAATGAAGAAATCTGCCCACGATGTCCGGTTCCACGAGGTTTTGACGTTCTTACATAGTGGAAGGAACGCGGCAGTTGAAACAAGCGCGACCGCGCTGGCATCGCAATGCGTAATGCAGATCTGTACGACGTCAACCACTGGAGGAAGCGGATCGTAGGCCTCGACGAGATGCTCCCTCTCCTGGATGGTCGCTTCGCGCCTTACATTAACTTTGATAATGCGGCCAGCACACCTCCTTTTCGGGAGGTCGTCGACGCCGTGCATCGTTTCCTGCCGTACTACTCGGGTGTTCACCGCGGCACAGGATTCAAGTCGCGCCTCAGCACGATGGCCTACGACGAAGCACACGAAACCATAAGGCGGTTCGTGGGGGCCGATGCGAGGACCAGTACCGTGATCTTCGGAAAAAACACGACCGAAGCACTCAACAAGCTCGCCCGTCGCTACCCGCTGCCGAACAGGAGCGTGGTGCTCTCGACCGTCATGGAGCACCACTCGAACGATCTTCCCTGGCGTGGCCGGGCCGAGGTTGTTCGTGCGACGGTGACTCGCGATGGACGCCTCGACGAGGCGGATGTCGATCGGCTGATCGCGGCGTACGGCGAGCGCATCGCGTTGATAACGGTGAGCGGTGCGTCGAATGTCACGGGCTTCCTTCAGCCTGTCCACCGACTGGCGCGAAAGGCGCACGCTGTCGGGGCCAGGATCGTCGTCGATGCCGCCCAGTTGGCGGCTCACCGCCCTATTGACGTCAAGCCGGTCGACAGCCCCGAGCATCTCGACTACGTTGTCCTTTCAGCGCACAAGATGTACGCGCCTTTCGGCACGGGCGCCCTAATCGGTTGGCGCGACACGTTCGAGGACGGCGCGCCAGAGCATAGCGGAGGCGGCACCGTCGATATCGTCACCCCGACCGAGGTGTCGTGGGCCGGACTACCCGATCGCGAAGAAGCCGGCAGCCCTAACGTTGTCGGCGCGGTGGCGATGGCTGTCGCGGCCAAGACGTTGATGGACGCTGGGATGGAGAGCGTGGCGCAGCACGAGCACGCGCTTGCGGCCTACGCGTTCGAGCAAGTGCGCTCGGTTCCTGGCATCACGGTCTACGGCGGGGGCTCCGCTGTGAACGACAACGATCGACTTGGTGTGCTCGCCTTCAACGTTGGTGCGTTGCCGCACGGCCTCGTTGCCGCCATCCTGGGTTACGAAGGCGGCATCGGTGTGCGCAGCGGCTGCTTCTGCGCGCAGCAATACGTGTCGCTCTTGCTGGGGCTCGAACCATCGGAACGCGCTGGCTGGCAAGGCGTGCGTGGCGGAGCCGACCGATTTGCCCGACCGGGAATGGTGCGCGTCAGCCTCGGCCTGTACAACACCCGCGACGAGATCGATTCGCTCGTAGCGATGTTGCAGCGGATTGCCGCTGGCGACTGTGGCGCCGAGTACAACCGTGTGGCCGAGACCGGTGCCTACGAGCCTGCAGGGTACGAAGACGCAATCCTCAACTACTTCTCAACGACACAGCTGGCCGCCCGCGAGTGACAATGGCAGTTCGCTGGAAAACAGCTAGTACCGGTCGGGCTTGCGACCGCATGCGCGGGTCGCTGCGCCGGTTGTGGCAAACTGCTGTTAGCTCGGCGCTGACGCGACATAACGGAGTCATCCATGCTCAAGTACTCGCTGTGCATCGCGGTCGCGGCTTTTGCCTTCGTGAGTAGTGCGGACGCTGCGGAAATCAAGTTACTATCCTCCAACGCCGTCAAAGAGGCCTTTAGCGAACTCATCCCACAATTCGAGAAGGCAACCGGCCACCGCGTGAACGTTCACTGGGGCGGCACTCTCGATTTGAAAGGACGCGTTGAAGGTGGCGAGGTCGCAGACCTCGTCATCACGCCGTCCACCGACATAGACAACATGATTGCCTCCGGGAAGCTCGTGCCAGGCAGCCGCCTGGATCTGGTGACATCCATCATTGGCGTCGCCGTGCGTTCAGGTCTGACAAACCAGATCTCTCGTCTAACGAGAAGCTGAAGGCTGCGCTGCTCGCCGCGAACTCCATCATCATCTCTAGCGGACCGAGCGGTTTTTATCTTTTGAATCACTTCGAAAGGGAGGGTATCCTCCCTGCGCTCCGACCGAAGATGAAACAACTCGCGCCTGGCCAATCGGTCGGCCAAGCTTTGGCGCGAGACGAAGGTGATCTCGGCTTCACGCAGGTGAGTGAACCCCTGCATGTCAAAGGCATCACCTATGTCGGGCCCCTCTCGCCAGATGTTCAAATTGTCACCGTCTTTTCTGCTGGCCTCTTGAAGAACTCGCCAGCTGCAGCGGCGGCGAACGAACTGCTGACGTTCCTGAGAAATCCCTTGAATGCCACCGCACTGAAAAAAGCGGGACTCGAACCTGCCCGCTGAGCTTTGACTCATCGGCTCACACCGGACGAGGCGACGGAGTGCTCCGCTCTAAAGACGTTTTTGACTTGTACAGTACCGCCGTCATGGTCCTCCTCCCGGCGGAGGTGGCGATGGCGGCACCGTATTCGATCGATCTGCGCGAGCGTGTGGCGAAGGCGTGGGATGCGAGCGGCGATGCGGACGAGGTCGCGGCGACGTTCAGCGTCAGCCGCGCGTGGGTCCATCGGTTGATTCAGCGGCGACGGGAGACCGGGTCGATCGCGCCGCGAAAGCAAACGAAAGTTTCGGTCGCGCGTCTTGGCGGGGCAGGAGGCGCGACTGGCGGCGCTGATCACGGCGCAGCCGGATGCGACGTTGGCGGAATTGCGCGACGCGCATGCCGACGACGGCGGCGCTCAGCACGCTCTGGCTGGAAATCGATCGGTTGGGCTTGACGGTCAAAAAAACTCCGCACCGCGCCCGGCGCGCTACCTGCTAGACCAGAAACTCCGCCACCGTTACGCTCCAGCAACCCGGGAGGAGTGGCCGCGAACGTTTTAGGTGACGTCGTGAACCCGAAAAAAAACCTGGTCCGGGGGTGGCTTGCGTACTTGAAAGTGGTGACGCCGCAAGGCGATCCCGTTTAGGAAAGTGATCTATTGAGCGCCATCCCTGCTCCCGGGCCGTCACCGACAGGAGGTGCGTTGTGCCGCGGAGCAGGAAGAAGACGTCCCAGTCCGGACAGCTTGTAGTTATCCATCCCCGACGCCGCTGGGATCGACATCGGATCGACGTTCCACGTCGTGGCCGTGCCGCGCGAACTGGACGAGCGCCCCGTGCGGACATTCCGGACGTTCAGCGGCGATCTCCACCAATTGGCGGATTGGCTCACCGCCATTGGTATCACGACCGTCGCCATGGAATCGACCGGTGTGTACTGGATCCCTGTGTTCGAAATTCTCGAAGCGCGTGGATTCGAGGTCCTGCTGGTGAACGCGCGGGATGTGAAGCACGTCCCCGGTCGCAAGACGGATGTGAGCGATGCGCAGTGGCTCCAGCAGCTCCACCAGCACGGGCTCCTACGTGGGAGCTTCCGTCCCCGCGACGGTCTGGTCCGTCTGCGCGCCTATCTTCGCCATCGCGAGCGGCTCGTCGACTATGCGGCATCACACATTCAGCACATGCAGAAGGCGCTCATGCAGATGAACGTGCAGCTGCACCACGCGGTGGCGGACATCACGGGGGCGACCGGCATGCGGATCATCCGGGCGATTGTCGCGGGCAACCACGCGCCCGAGCAATTGGCCGCGTATCGCGATGTTCGGTGCCACGCGTCCGAAGCGACCATCCGCGAAGCCCTGACCGGTAACTACCGACCGGAGCACGTCTTCGCGCTCCGCCAGGCACTGGAGTTGTACGACTTCCATCAGGCGAAAATCACCGAGTGTGATGCAGAGATCGAAGCCGTCTTGCGCGTGCTCAGCGAACCGCGTCTGGCTCCCGAGACCCCGCTCCCCTCGGCGCGTCATCTGAAGAAGAGCCCGAATGAGCCGCGGTTCGATGCACGGCCTGCTCTCTATCACGCTATTGGGAGCTGACCTCAGCCAAATTCACGGCTTTGGCCCGTACACCGTGATGCGACTCGTGGCCGAATGCGGGGATGACATGACGAAATGGCCGACGGCCAAACACTTCACGTCGTGGCTGAGCCTCGCCCCAGCCAACAAAGTCTCGGGAGGACGCCTCCTGAGCTCGAGGACGCGCCGGTCGTCGAATCGTGCGACCGCCCTGCTGAGGACCGCGGCGGTCAACGTCGGCAAAACGCAGACGGCCCTCGGCGCGTTCTATCGCCGCCTCGCGGCCCGCACGGGCAAAGCCAAGGCCGTGACCGCCACCGCTCGGAAACTGGCGATTCTTTTCTATCGGGCTCTCCGATTCGGCCTGACGTACGCGGACCCCGGCGCTTCCTTCTATGAAGAACGTTACCGGCAGCGCGTGATCCACAGCCTCCATCGTCGCGCGAAGCGCCTGGGCTTCACGCTGGTGGCGGCCACGTCCGCGCCGCAGGGAGTTTCTTAGGAAACGGTACACGCCGACGAACAGCGTCGCCCTGATGTCGCGGCCGCGCGGCGCCAGTGGCGCGAGACGCTGCCGCTGCGCGATGCGCGCCAGTACGTCTTCGTCGACGAATGCGGCGTGACCACGGATCTGTTACGCCGCTACGCCCGCAGCCTGCGCGGGACGCGGATTGGGGATCACACGCCGTGCAGCCACTGGCAGACGCACACGGTGGTCGCGGCGCTCCGCCCGACGGCGCTGACCGCGACGGCCGTGTTCGATGGGCCGATCGACACTGCCACGCTTCCGCGCCTATGTCGAGCAAGTCCTGGTGCCGACGCTGCGCCCGGGCGATGTCGTCGTGCTCGACAATCTCGCCGCCCACAAGCAACCCGAGGTGCGCACGGCGATTGAGCAGGCCGGCGCGCTCCTGCGCTTTCTCCCGCCCTACAGTCCCGACTTCACAGTGGCCAAGGGCTTCGCCATCGGATCGGCGGTGGTCACCGCACTCGCCCTTTTCGCCGCCTTCACCGAGGCTGCCGGGATCACCGTCGATCGACCTCATCGGGGTCGATGCCGTGGTCGGGTTGTTCCTCGGGGCGATGTTCCCCTTCCTGTTCGCCGCCCTCACCATGAACGCGGTGGGAAGGGCAGCGAGTCGGATGATCGACGAGGTGCGCCGGCAGTTCAGGGAGATCGCCGGCCTCCGCGACGGCAAGCCCGGAGCCAAGCCCGACTACGAGTCGTGCGTCGACATCGCCACACAGGCTGCGCTGCGCGAGATGGTCATCCCGAGTGTCCGCCGCCATCATCTTCCCATTGGTCATCGGGTTCATCGACATCGAGGCGCTCGGCGCCTTTCTCGCCGGCGCACTGGTCACCGGGTTCCTCCTCGCCATATTCATGGCCAATGCCGGGGGTGCCTGGGACAACGCCAAGAAGTTCGTCGAAGCCGGGGCATACGGCGGCAAGGGATCCGACGCCCATCGGGCGGTCTTGATCGGCGACACGGTGGGCGACCCCTTCAAGGACACCTCGGGCCCGGCGATGAACATCGTCATCAAGGTGATGACGATCGTGAGCCTGATATTCGCCACGTCGTTCTAGACAGGCAGATGGCGAGTCCCTCATGATCGCCGCAGCGGGTGCCACCTAGCACTTTGGATCCTTGGATCTGGGGGCGGGAGGGGCGAACCTAGGAGGACGATCAGCCCAGGAGACTCAGTGGCTCGTTCCTTCGTTCTCGACACCTGCGTTCTGCTCGCCGACCCCAATGCGCTGCTCAAGTTCGACGAGCACGACGTGGTGCTTCCGCTGGTGGTGGTCGAGGAACTCGACCAGGAAGAAGACGAGGCTCGACGAGGTGGGCACCAACGCGCGCATGGCGCTGCGGCTTCTGGAACAGCTCGGGGCGTCCGAGCCGGGTGGGCTCCGGGATGCGGTGGTCCTTCCTGGCGGCGGCACGTTGCGCATCGAGCTCAACCGGGTGCACTCCGACCGACTTGCCCGACGTCTTCGACCCGTCGAGCACCGGACAACCGGATCCTCTCCACCTGTCTGAATCTGTCCGACGACGGGGGAGAGCCGGTACTGGTCACCAAGGACGCCGCACTCCGTATCAAGGGAGCGCAGTTGGGGGCGCTCGTGCAGGACTACCGCGCCGACACCGTGCCGGTAGACGAGCTCTACAGCGGTATCAAGGAGGTGGCGATCGAAGACGAGTGGATCGACCGGTTGTTCCACGAGGGCAAGGTGGCCGTGCCCGGGTCTCAGTGCGATGCTCAACGAGTTCGTCGTTCTTCGATCCGGTCCTTCACGATCCGCCATCGGAAAGGTCGTCCAGGCGGAGCCCGAGGTGGTCCTCGAGCGCACGTCAGGTCATCCCCGGGCCTTTGGTGTCGAGCCGAAGAATCTGCGTCAGCACGTCGCCCTCGAATTGCTGCTCGACCCCGACGTCGTCGCCGTGTCGCTGATGGGTGTCGCCGGGACGGGCAAGACCTTTCTGGCTCTGGCCGCGGCACTCGAGCAGGTGGTCGAGCAGGGCCGTTACCGCAGGGTGGCGGTGTACCGGCCGCTGGTCCCGGTCGGTCGCCAGGAGTTCGGGCTTCCTCCCAGGGGACCTCGCGAGACAAGCTGGCGCCGTGGATGGCAGCGGTCCACGACAACCTCCACGCCCTGTTCTCCGACTCGGAGCCCGACGTCGCCCGGCACGCCGTAGATGAGTTGATCGCTCGCAACGAGCTCGAGCTGGCGGCGGTCACCTATCTCCGGGGCAGGTCGATCACGGGGGAGTTCGTCATCATCGACGAGGCGCAGAACCTGGAGCTTTCGACGCTCAAGGTGATCCTCACCCGGATGGGCCGCGACGCCAAGGTGGTGTTCTGCGGCGACCTCAGCCAGGTGGACAACCCGTACATCTCGCCATATGGAGGGGTGGCGGCGCTCATCGAGAAGTTCAAGGGCTCGCCGCTGTTCGGGCATGTCACCCTGGAGCGCACCGTGCGCGGTCCGCTCGCCGAGATGGCGGCCCGGGTGCTCTGACCGCGGGGACTTGCTGCGCCGGCCTCTAGGACTTCTTCGGCTCGCGCTTCTTCGTTTGGCGCTTCTTGGGCGGCGCATCGGCCAGCTTGGCCCGACGCTCGGCGAGCAGCTCCTAGGCCCGCTCCAGGCTGATTCGTTCGACCTCGTCACCCTTGCGGAGCGAGGCATTGACTTCTCCGTCGGTGACGTACGGGCCGAATCGGCCGTCTCGCACCTCCACCGGCTTGCCCGTTTCGGCGCTCTCCCCGAGCGTGCGCAGAGCGGTCGTGGTGCGCTGCTGCCCGCGTCGTCTCGGTGGCTCGGCGAACTTGGCCAGCGCCTCGTCCAGCGACACCTCGAAGATCTGAGCTTCATCGTCCAGGTTGCGGGTCTCCTCGTCCCGCTTCAGGAATGGCCCGTACCTTCCGTTGAGGGCGAGGATCTCCCTGTCCTTCCGGGTCGGTCCCGACCACCCTCGGAAGCGAGAGCAGCCGCAGGGCGGAGTCGAGCCCGAGCTCGTCCAACTCCATCCCCTTGAAGAGCGAGACGGTCTTTGGCTTGCCCTCGACCTCCTCGGCGTCACCAAGCTGGACATAGGGCCCATACCGGCCGGCCCTGGCGAGCACGGTGAGCCCGCTGTCGGGATCGGTGCCCAAGATCTTGTCGCCGGATGGGGCATCGAGCAGCTCGACGGCCCTCTCCAGGGTCAGCTCGTCCGGAGCGAGATCCTCGGGGAGTGAGGAACGATCCTCCCCACGCTGGAGGAAAGGTCCGTATCTCCCGACCCGGACTGACACGGGTGTCCCGTCGTCGGTCACGCCCACCTCGATCGAGTTCACCTTGCGGGCATCGATTGCGTCGTAGGAGGACTCCACCGTCTGGCGCAGCCCCTCGTCGCCGAAGTAGAAGCGCGACAGCCAGGGGACGGACTCCTCATCCCCGGCGGCGATGCGGTCGAGTTCGTCTTCCATGCGAGCGGTGAACTCGTAGTCCACCAGTGTCGGAAAGTGCGACTCGAGCAGCGACACCGTGGCGAAGGCGGTCCAGGTGGGGATCAGCGCCGAGCCCTTCTTCCACACGTACCCACGGTCCTGGATCGTGGAGAGTATGGATGCATAGGTCGAGGGCCTTCCCACCCCCAGCTCCTCGAGCCGTCGCACCAGCGATGCCTCGGTGAATCTGGCCGGTGGCTTGGTCTCGTGCCCCTTCGCCTCGAGGTCGAGCACCTCGACGCGGTCGCCATCGGCCGAGCGGTGGGAGCCGCCGCTCCTGGTCGTCGAGGTCCGCCTCGGGGTCGTCGCTTCCTTCGACGTATATGCGGAGGAAGCCGGCGTGGTTGAGCACACGGCCGGTGGCGGCGAACACGATGTCCTGGCCATCGGCATCTCCGCCGAGCCTCACCGAGACGCTCTCCCCGGTGGCGTCGGTCATCTGAGAGGCAATCGTCCTCGTCCAGATGAGTCGGTAGAGCCTCGAGTCGTCGTTGCCAACCGAGGCGGCCACCTCGTCGGGGTCACGGAACCGCTCGCCTGCGGGACGGATCGCCTCGTGTGCCTCCTGGGCGTTGCGCACCTTGCCCTGGTACGAGCGCGGCTTCGAGGGGAGATAACGCTCGATCCGAAGCGTCGCTCGATCTCGGAGCGTGCCGCCGTCACCGCCGACTCGGAGAGGGCGATGCTGTCGGTCCGCATGTAGGTGATGTACCCCCGCTCGTAGAGCCGCTGCGCCGCCGACATGGTGCGCGATGCGGAGAAGCTCGAGCTTCCTCCCCGCCTCCTGTTGCAGCGTCGAAGTGCGAAATGGGGGATAGGGGCTCCGCCGGTATGGCTTGCGCTCCACCGATCGCACCGAGATCTCCGCCGCCGGAACAGGCGGTGGCGAGATCTGGTGGGCGCTCGTCTGTCGAGGACGAGCACGTCGGTGCCGGGTGTTCCGCTGGCGTCGAAGTCGCGCCCGGTCGCGAGCCGGCGTCCGTCGACCTCGACGAGGGTTGCCGGGAAGGGAAGTTTGCGGTCACTCTCGGCGACGAAGTGCCGGCGACATCCCAATAGGCGCCGCTGCGGAACCGGATCCGTTCCCACTCCCGCTGGACCACGAGCCGAACGGCGACGCTCTGCACCCGTCCTGCCGAGAGCCGGGGTTGGATCATCCGCCACAGCACCGGGGACACCTCGTACCCGACCAGTCGGTCGAGGACGCGGCGGGTCTCCTGTGCCTCCACCAGGCGCTGGTCGATCTGCCGTGGGTTGGCGAAGGCCTCCTGGATCGCTCGGGGGGTTATCTCGTGGAAGACCATCCGTCGCACTGGCACCTTGGGACCGAGGACCTCGGTGAGATGCCAGGCGATCGATTCCCCTTCCCGGTCCTCGTCGGTTGCCAGGAAGAGCTCGTCGATCCCCTCCATGGCCTTCTTCAGCCTGCGGATCTGGTCTGCCTTCTCCTTGGGCACGATGTAGAGCGGTTGGAAGTCGTGCTCGACGTCCACCCCCAGCTTGGACCAGGGCTCGGACCGGACCTTCTCGGGGATCTCGGCCGAGTTGCGCGGCAGGTCGCGCACATGCCCCATCGAGGACTCGACCACGACATCGCTGTCGAGGAATCCCTCGATGGTGCGCGCCTTGGTCGGCGACTCGACGATCACCAGGGTTTTTGCCATTGGGCGCCACAAGTTAGACGGCCGTCGACCGCTGTCTTGTATGGCTGATGTGCCGCCGCCCGGTAGCCTTGTCCCAATGACCGCGGCCGGGGGACCAGTTACCTCGTCGTTCGCCCTGCTGCGTCGGGGGCCATTTGCACGGCTTTGGTATGCCGGGCTCCTCTCCAGCTTCGGCGACTGGGTGGCCCTTTTCGCCACCATCGCCCTCGCCGACTCGATCGGCGGGGTGAGGGGGGTGCTCGTACCCCTTCTGGCGCGTCTCATTCCCGGTCTGTTCGGCGGGTTCGCCGGTGTGATCGCCGACCGCTTCGACCGTAGGAAGGTGATGATCGTCAGCGACGTGGCCCGCGCCGTCCTGGTGCTTTCGCTGATATTCGTGACCAATCTCTGGCAACTGTTCGCCGTGTCCTTCCTCCTGGAGGTGCTCACCCTCTTGTGGCAGCCATCGCGCGAGGCTTGGGTGCCCAACCTCGTCCCCGAGGGAGGGATGGTGGCGGCGAACAGCCTGACTCTGGTGGCTGCCTACGGAATGCTCCCGGTCGGCGCTCTGGCCTTCGCCCTGTTGGCCAAGGTGGGGGGCGTTTTCAACGCCTCCGGTCCAATCGACGGTGAAGTGGCCCTCGCCTTTGGCGTCGACTCGCTGACATTTCTCGCCTCTGCGGCCCTGATCGCCACCATCCCCCGCCCTGGCCCGGTGTTGGGACAAGAGCCGGTTCCGAAGCGCCGGGTCGATCTCCGAGCGCCGCTGCGGGACTTCATGGAGGGAGTCCGCTTCGTCGTCGCCCACCCGACGGTGCGCGGGATCATCCTGGGGATGGCCGCGGCGCTCTTCGGCGCAGGAGCATTCTTCGTGCTCGGGCAGCGCTTCTCGATCGACCTCCTCGGCGCCGGCCGCGCCGGGTTCGGCGTGCTCATCACCGCCCTGGGGTGCGGAGTTGGCCTGGGGATGCTGGCTCTCGCCATCGGCGGGACGCTCCGTGGCAGGCGTGAGGTGCTCTTCGCCGCCAGCCTCATGGCCACCGGTGCAGCCATCACCGCATCGGCGACCACTTCGAGCGTGATCCCCGCCGCCGCATGGCTTTTCGTTGGGGGACTGGGCGCCGGAGGCTCATACGTGATGGGCTTCACCTACCTCCACGAGGAGGTGGAGGATGAGTTGCGGGGCCGCACCTTCGCCGCCCTCTACACCGTGGTCCGCACCTCGCTCCTCGCCTCGGTGACCCTGGCCGGTCTGGCGGTTCCGTTGCTCGACGACCTGCTCCCTGCGCCGTTCGACAGTGGGCTCCGGCTCACCCTGCTCACCGGTGGGATCATCGTCTTCGCCGCCGGCGCCGCCACCCTATGGGGTGTGAGGATGACCCTGCACCGTCCCAAGCTCACCGAGTTGGGATACCGGGCGCTGCGCGAAGCCGGCGACGCATTCACCTCGATCAGGGGTAAGCGCCGCTCATCGGGCGATACCTGATGGCCGCATTCATGGGCACGGGTCCGGCCGATGCGGAGCCGGGGAGCAGTGGCGGCTATGTCGCCTTCGAGGGGATCGAGGGCGCAGGCAAGTCCACGGTGGCGAAGCGGGTGGCCGAGGCCATCAGAGCCGCAGGCGCTCGGGTCGTGGAGGTGCGAGAGCCCGGGTCTACCGAGGCGGGAGAGTCGATCCGCCAGGTGCTCCTCCACAGCGGGGCTCTCGAATCGTGGACCGAGGCCCTGCTTTTCGCTGCCCAGCGTGCCCAACTCGCCGCCGAGGTGATCCGGCCGGCTCTCCGGATGGGCTCGATGGTCATCGCCGACAGGTCGGTCTATTCGTCTCTCGCCTATCAGGGTGGGGGCCGCGAGCTGGGAGTCGACAGGGTGCGATTCGTCAACCAACAGGGTCTCGCCGGGACCTGGCCCGATCGGGTGGTGCTGCTCAAGGTCGATCCGGGCACCGGCTCAAACCGCCAGGAGATCGCCGATCGGATCGGCGCCGAGCCGACGGAGTTCCTCACGCGGGTGGCGAGCACCTACGATTCTCTTGCCGCCACCGAGCCGGAGCGCTTCATCGTGATCGACGCGGCCCTCTCGCTGGACACCGTCGTGAAGACGGTGCTTGACGCGCTCGGAGATTTGAGCCCGGGGAGGTGAGAGTCCGATGACAACCGGCGAGTTGGTGACTGCCCATCCCTTCGACTCGGTCGTCGGTCACAGGCGCACACTGGCGATGCTCTCTTCGGAACCGGCGACGCCGGCCCACGCCTATCTCTTCGTCGGTCCTGAAGGTAGTCGGCAAGGGGACCGTTGCCCGTGCCTTCGCCGCCCTGTTGGTCTGTCCCACCGCAGGGGTCCACGATGGTGAGTGCTCCTCGTGCCGTCGGGCGGCTTCGGGAAATCACCCCGATGTGAACATCGTGGAACCCGAGGGCAGGACCATGCTCACCGTCGGGCCAGGCACGGATCACCATGGCGAGGGCCACCCTGGCGCCCGTCGAATCCGTTCGGAAGGTCTTCGTGTTCGACGAGGCGGGGGTGATGAGCGAGGGGGCGGCGAATGCCCTGCTCAAGACGCTCGAGGAGCCCAGCGCCACCACGGCGTTCGTCCTCGTGGCCGACTCCGAGGAGGACCTCCCGGCGACGCTCGGCTCCCGCTGCCGGATCATTCACTTCGGGCGGGTGGACGAAGCCGAGGTGGTCGCTGCCCTGGAGCGGGCCGGGGTCGACACCGAACAGGCGACCGAGGCGGCACGCCTCGGGGCGGGCCGGCCGGGGCTGGCGCTCGGCTTGGCGACCCGGCCGGAAGTCGCATCGTTCCGACGCGCATGGCTGGCCGTCCCGGGCAGGGTCTCGGTGCGGCCCGGCGACTCCTTCGTTCTCGCAGAGGAACTTCTCGACGGGCTCGACCCGTTGCTCGCCGGCGTCGAGGAGCACGCCCTCGAAATCGAAGGGCATGCCACCAAGGAGAAGCGGGAGCGTGACACCCACAGAGCCGGCGGGAACTGCTCGTATCGGGCGTCGAGATCCTGGCCTCCTGGTACCTGGACGCCGCAGCAGTCCAGTTCGGCGCCACGCCCCGTAACCGCGATCTGGATCTCACCGATCTCACCGAGGTCTCGCCGGGGGTGGCGGTGGCGTCGGCGGAGCGGGTGCTCGACGCCGCGGTCGAACTGCGCGCCAATCAACGACCAACGTTGGTGCTCGCCGCGCTCTTCACGGACCTGGCGATGCGTTGTGAGCGGACGGATGCTTCGCCGCGGAATGGCGCCGATCGCTGACGGTTTCGTGCCCTCCATTCCTCGGTCCGGGAAGCTGACTTGGAAGGTGGCCTGGCCGACCTTCACCGTGCTCGGCAAGGTGGCGTTGCGATTGGAGGCTGAGATCGACGAGGGGTTCCCCAAGGCGCCGTACGTCTTCGCCTCGAACCACTTCTCTCAGCTCGATCCGCCCCTGATCGGGACGGTTCTGCGGCGTCCGCTCATCTTCCTGGCACTCGACGAGCTGGCCGACGCCAACCGCTTCCTCGCCTGGGCGTGCTCGATGTACGGGACCATTCCGGTATCCCGAACGGGCCGGCAGGTGGCCGCGGTGCGGGCGGCGCTCCGCGCCCTGGAATCGGGCGAGCCGGTCGGGCTTTTCCCCGAAGGGCGTCGGACGATGCGCTGGGGAGACGAGCCGCTCAAGCGGGGAGCGGCCTGGCTCGCTCACCGGGCCGAGGTGCCCCTGGTCCCGGTCGCCATCGAGGGGACCGATCGGGTGATGGGGATCGACAACAAGCTGAGGAGAGGAGTCCGTCCGGGTGTCGGTAGGGCCGGGGCTCCGTGCCGACCCGACCGCCGCCGACCCGGTCGCCGAGCTGATGGATCGCTGGCGGCATTGGGTGGATCAGCGCCTCGGAGGCCGACCGGGGCGCCAGGAGACGGCTAGCGGAACTGAAGGGCCGCTGGGGGCGTCTCATCCCCACGCGTCGTGGCACAGTGGTGGCAGGAGGATGGATGCGGAGTCGGTTGGGTGCATCGCTGGTGGTCGTCGGGTTGCTTCTCGCCGCCTGTGCCACCGCGGCCACCCCCCGAGACTCCAGTTCGACCACCGCCACTGCTGAGGCGGCGGCTTCGACGACCACGACTGTCACCCCCACCACCGGCGGTGGCGCGAGCTTCTGGCCCGGTGGCGGCGATGGGGTTCTCGCGCCGACGCCCCGGCGGACATCGAGTTGCCCGAGCTTGGTGCGCCCGGGCTGGTGGCCGCGTGCACACCCGAGGCCTGGGGGCCCGGATGGCGGGCCTGGGAAGTGGTCAGCTCCAACGAGGTGCCGGTCCAGGTGACCCTTGTACCGAGCGCGGGCGACCCGATCACCTTCAGCGCGGTCCCTGGAACGACGTGGCTGTTGGCACCGGCTGGAGATGGGCCCAACCCGGCAAGCCTGATCTTCGGGGGATCGACCGTGGCAACCGTCGACGAGGCCGGCCCGGTTTGCCAGCCCGACGATCCGTACCGTCGCTCCACGCATCGTCCAGGGATGTCGTCTCGGCGGCGATGTTTCGGCATGGACGCTGCGGGCCGGTGATCGAGCCGCCGTCGCCACGCTGGAGACCCCTGGTGGTTCGGTGACCGGGACGGCGAGCGGTGACTCTGTCTGGTATCTCCCATCCGGTGCCGTCCGGCTCGTGGTCGGGGGAGAGGTGATCGCACGGGCCGAGCCGGTTGACTGCCCGGACCCGGCCAACGGCGAGATGACGCTCGAATCGGCCTGCGCCACGGTCGAGGGCGCCATCGAACGATGGTGGCGTGTCGGGAACGGCACGTCGGCCGGGATGTCGGTCCGACTCAGCGGCGCAGACACCGTCGAGGGAGTCGCCGCCCCGGGTGACTCGTGGTGGTTCCTCGCCCCGGCACCGGACGGCACGGTGACGCTGGCTCTGCGCGCCGGGACGGAGATGGTGATCGACACCACGGCGGGTTCGGTCTGCGGCCAGCCGCCACCCACCACCGTGCCGCCCGCGACCACCGTGCCGCCGACCACTGTCGCCCCAACCACTACGGAACCTCCGACCACCACGACGGAGCCACCGACAACGACCACCGAGCCCCCGACCACGACCACGGCGCCTCCCACGACGACAAGCACGGAGCCTCCAACCACGACAACGACGACCCGTCCCCCGACCACGACGACTCGTCCCCCCACGACGACGACCCGGCCCCCCACGACTACAACCCGGCCCCCCACGACCACCACGACGTCCCACCGACGACGACGACTCGACCTCCCACGACGACGACCCGTCCGCCGACCACGACGAGTTCTGGGCCGACCACCACGAGCCTGGTGCGTCACGACGACGACCACCCCTCCGGCTACGACATCGACCGTGGTCGATGTCGTCCCGACGACGGTCGCCACATCCACAACCACCCCATCGACCACCACCACCAGGCCCGACCGGACGACCACCAGCGAGCGGCGGACGACCACCACCTCGGTCCCGCCGACGACGACACTCACCGCGCCCGCCGACCACCGAACCCGGTCCGGCCGGAGGTGGATTCGGCGCGGTTGCCCTGGGTCTGTCTCGGTGCAACCGCCATCGGCGCGCTCATCGCCGGCGGTGTGATGCTCTACCGACGCCGCGGTCAGTAGCAGGTCGATCGGGGGTTGCTCGACGCCTGGGCACCGGTCCCTGCCGCCCCGGTCCCGGACACGGAAGGTGCAGGTAGCATCTATCCCCGGGAGGATGGGTAGTCCAGTGGAGTGGCCCGAAGAGGCCGGGGTGGAGCGTGGCGGAAATTCCCTATCTGGTGATGGTCGACGACGAGCCGAAGTGCGTGCTACGCGGTGGCGAGCGATCGTGCGCAGCAAGTACGGCGAGGACTACAACGTCGTCGACTTCACGGGTGGCAACGAGGCTCTCGAGGGGCTGCGGCAACTTCATCTACAGGGTGATCGGGTTGCCCTGATCCTCGCCGACCAGCGGATGCCCGAGCTGACCGGTGTCGAGCTGCTCGAGGCCTCCCGCGAGATCTACCCGGCCGCCCGCCGCGCCCTGCTCACCGCCTACAGCGATACCGATGCCGCCATCGCCGCCATCAACCGGGCCGGCGTCGACTATTACATCCTCAAGCCGTGGGACCCTCCCGAGGAGAGGCTGTACCCAACGCTCGACGATCTCTTGGAGCGTTGGGAGGGTGCCTACGTTACGGCCTACGAAGGTGTCCGCATCGTCGGCGCCCGCTGGTCGCGGGACTTCCACGATCTCCAGGCGTTCCTCATCCGAAACCAGGTGCCGTTTTCGGCGATCGACGTCGACAGCGATCCCGGTGCAACTCGATTGCTCACCGCGGCCGACCTCGATCCCGCCGTGCTCCCGGTGGTCCTCTTCGCCGACGGGACGAACAGCGTCCAGCCGACCAAGGCGAGCTCGCCGCCCAGCTCGGTCTGGCGGGCGAGCCGACACGGCCCTCGTACGACCTGGTCATCGTGGGCGGCGGCCCCGCCGGGTTGGCGGCTGCGGTCTATGGAGCTTCCGAGGGGCTGTCGACTCTGCTGCTCGAGCGCGAGGCGCCGGGAGGACAGGCCGGTCAGAGCGCCCGGATCGAGAACTACCTCGGGCTTTCCGGTCGGTCTGAGCGGCTCAGACCTCGCCAGGCGTGCGGTCACCCAGGCTCGCCGCTTCGGGGCGGAGCTGTGGGTCGGCGTCGAGGTGGACTCGATGAAGATCGAGGGCCCGTTCAAGACGCTGACGCTGACCGACGGTCGGCAGCTGACCTCCCGGGCGGTGGTGGTCGCTACCGGCGTCTCCTACCGCAAGCTGGATGTGCCGGGCTGCGAGGCGCTCACTGGTGCCGGCGTCTATTACGGAGCGTCACAGGTCGAAGCCAACATCCATCGGGACGAGGACATGCTGATACTCGGCGGGGGCAACTCGGCGGGTCAGGCGGCGGTCTATCTCGCCGGTTTCGCCAAGACAGTCACCATCCTGGTTCGCACCCCGACTCTCGAGGAGTCGATGTCGCAGTACCTGGTCGATGAGCTCGGGAAGATCCCCAACGTCTCGGTCCGCACCGAGGTCGAGGTGACGGCGGTACACGGTGAGAATCGACTCGACGCAGTCGATATCCGACTCGGTGGGTGGCGGAGATGCCGAGAGACGATTCAGGCGGCCGCTCTGTTCATATTCATCGGGCAGGCACCTCGCACCGACTGGCTCGACGGCCAGGTGATGCGGGACTCGGCCGACTTCATCCTCACCGGGGCCGACTGCGGGACGCGTCCCACCGGCTGGACGTTGTCCCGGCAGCCCCTCGGCCTCGAGTCGAGCGTGCCCGGTGTGTTCGTGGCCGGTGACGTGCGCCATGGTTCGATCAAGCGGGTTGCCTCCGCGGTCGGTGAGGGGGCGATGTCGGTGCGGATGGTCCACGAGCATCTCGCCGGACCGTGAGCGACGATCCGTATGTTCGCGAGCGTCTCGCCGGCGCGGCGATGTTCCAGGGACTCGACGAGGCAGAACTCGATGAGCTGTGGAGGAGTGCCCGGGACAAGGACATCGCAGCCGGCGACGATCTCATCGTCGAGGGCAGCAACAGCGACGCCTTGTATCGTGGTGCTCGAGGGGAGCTTCGACGTGACCCGACTGACCCAGGGGGTGCAGCTTCCCCTTGGAAAGTGTCGACCCCGGTGAGGTGGTCGGCGAGATGGCGATGCTGGAGAGGGCGCCCCGCAACGCCACGGTGACCGCGGTCGT
This sequence comes from uncultured Acidimicrobiia bacterium, assembly GCA_963826825.1. Lineage (GTDB taxonomy): Bacteria > Actinomycetota > Acidimicrobiia > Spongiisociales > DATADW01 > DATADW01. The sequence goes on from CAWGYV010000007.1 coordinate 41,704, forward strand.
TCCCAGTCAGGTCGTCGAAGTCCCCGGCGCCGCGATCGAGAAGCTGCTCAACAACCCGACAGCCGCATTGGCGATGGTTCGGACCGTGACCGGACGGCTCCGCTCGACCGAACTGGCGCTCCGGCAGTCGCAGCACATGAAACTGCTCGGCGAGACGACGGCGCTGCTGCTCCACAATCTGAACAACCCGGCGGCGGCGGCGCGACGAGCCGCCGCCTATCTGGACCAGGCTGTTCCCCGCTGGCGGGAGGCGGTGGCACCGCTCGAGCCCGATGAGGTGGTTCACCTTGGAGCAGGTCTCGGTCCGCCCGCTGCGGTGGGGTTGGAGCGGTCGCGAAGCGAGCAGCTCATCCGGTCGTGGCTCGGCGAGCGAGGACTTCCCCCGACCATCGGTCTGTCGGACTCGCTCGTCGGTGGCGGGATCACGTTGGCCGACCTGGATGGGGTGGAGTCGACCGTGCCCGCCGACAGGCTCCAGGTCGTGGTGACGGCGCTCTGGCCGCCGACGTGGAGGTCCGGGGTCTCGCCGCCGAGTTGGCGCTGACTGCCGAGCGTGTCTCCGAGGTGGTCGGAGCGGTGAGACGCTACGCACACGAGGGACGGGCGCTCGTGCCCGGACTACGAGGTGCACCGAGGTCTGGAAGACACCTTGCTCATACTCGGCGGACGTCTCGATCACATCGAGGTGGTCCGCGAGTTCGACCCCGACCTACCCCGAATCGAGGCCTTCGGAGGCAAGCTCAACCAGGTATGGACCAACCTCGTCTCCAACGCGGTGGATGCCATGGACGGGACCGGGACCCTCACCCTGCGCACACGTGCCGCCGATGGTGAGGTGACGGTCGAGGTGACGGACTCCGGCCCGGGGATCCCAGACGAGGTGCAGCCCCAGATCTTCGACGACTTCTTCACCACCAAGCAGCTCGACAAGGGCACCGGTCTCGGTCTCCCGTCGGTCAAGGCGATCGTGGTCGAGCATCACGGCTCGGTCGATTTCACGACCCGCCCCGGTGCTACGACCTTTCGGGTGGTCCTTCCCATCGCCCAACCGAGCTGACAGCCCTACGGCGATTCAGGTTCGGCCCTCGTCCTGCTCGATCGCCGGACCCGCTGCCGGATGACCGGATACTGCTGCTTGCCCCACCTGTTGCCGTGCATCCGAGATGCGGAGGTTGACCAGCGCACCGGCGGCCATCAGCCCGGCCGATATCCACATCGCCACCCGGAATGAGTCGGTGGAAGCGCCGCTCGATGCCGCGGCCACCTCGGGCGACACATCGTCGGCCGGCGGGTTGAGCGGCGCTACCTGTTCCCTCACCTCTGGGCTGTCGACATCCATCGATGGGACCGCTACCGCCATCTGGGTGTAGAAGACCGCGGTGATGGCGATGAAAATGGCGGCTCCGGCCAGCTGTGGTCCCACCCGGGACACGGCGTTGTTGATTGCCGACGCCAGCCCGGCGCGTTCCACCGGGACCGACCCCATGAGCGCCGTGGTCAGTGGCGCCACCAGCATCGTCAACCCGAACCCGTAGACGAGCATCGATGGGAGCACATCGGTCAGGTAGCTGGTGGGAGGCAGCCAGCTCGAGGGGTCACCGGCGACCAACCTCCACGCTTGGCTGTCCGGGGGGAATCGCCCCAGCCAGAGGATGCCCAATGCCATCACTGCCGGGCCCATCACCATGAAGCGGCGAGGGCCGTATCGCCCGGCGAACACGCCGAAGCGCTCCGAGAACAGCCCGAGCAGCAGGAACCCGGGGATCCCGGCCAGACCGGCAGCCAGGGCCGTGTACCCAACGGTGCCCTGGAGGAAAAGGGCCATCACGTAACCCACGACATATATCCCCCCGTACACGAGGAGAGTCGAGATGTTGGTGATGGTGAAGTTCGAGTTCCGGAAGAGTTCGGGCGGGACGAGGGGGTGATCCGAGCGCTTCATGAGGAAGGGGAAGGCGATCGCCGCCGCCAGACCGAGTCCGAGAGCAACCCACGCTCCGGTGTCTTGCCACTGACTCTCCTGGCCCCGTATGCCACCCAGGGCCAAACCACCGATGGCGACGGCAACCACCGCCGCCCCCAACCAGTCGAGCCGGGCCGTCGCCGAGTCGTCGCGCGATTCGGGGACGAACCTGAGAGTGGCCCACAACGCCACCGCACCGAGCGGGACGTTGACCAGGAACGCCGCCCTCCACGAGATGGTGTCGACCAGGAAACCGCCGAGCAATGGCCCGGCGAGGGTCACCAGCGTCGTCGCCCCGGCCCATATCCCCAGTGCCCGGCCCCGTGGCTCACCATCGGGAAAGGTGGCGGTGATGATGGAGAGCGACCCGGGAACCAGGAGCGCACCGGCAGCGCCCTGGAGGAACCGGGCCAGGATGAGGAGTTCCATGGTCGGAGCGATCCCGCAGAGGACCGAGGTGATGGTGAACCCGATCAACCCGAGGGCGAACATGCGGCGCCGGCCGTAGTGGTCGCCGACCGCACCGGCGAGGATGAGCAGGGAGGAGAGCGAGAGCAGATAGACGTTGTAGACGTACGACTGTGCCTCGAGAGTCCCGAACAGGGTCGAGGGCAGCTCTTGCCCAATCTTGGGGAGGGCGACGTTCACCACCGTCCCGTCGAGGAACACCATCGCAGAGCCGACCACGACCGCCGACAAGACTCCGGCACGGCTCACCGCGGGTTTCTCCACGAGACCACGCTAGAGATCGGTGGTACGACTCAAGGTGACTCCATGGGCCAATCGGTACCGGCTACCCGACCGGCTCTGTAGCGTGATCCCTCGACGTGGTGGAGCTTCCAACCGGGACCGTCACCTTTCTCATCAGCGACATCGAAGGCTCGACCCGCCTGGCGGCGAATCTCGGTCCCGATTGGCCCGCCGTGCTTGGCGAGCATGCGGCTCTCGTACGCCAGGCGGTTGCCGCCGAGGGCGGGATCGAAGTCTCCACCGAGGGCGATTCGTTCTTCTGCGTGTTCGTCGACCCTGCGGCGGCATTGCGGGCCGCGGTCGGGGTGGTCAGGTCGATGGCGACGCACCGCTGGCCGGAGGAGGGTCGCGTCAGCGTCCGTATCGGGCTCCACACCGGCGATGGCGTGCTCGGCGGAGACAACTACGTGGGACTCGACGTCCATCGAGCGGCTCGGATAGCGGCTGCCGGCCACGGTGGTCAGATCCTGCTCTCAGAAGGAATGGCGACCGCGGTCGAAAAGCAGCTTCCCGAGCGGCGTCCAGCTTCGGAGGTTGGGCAGGTACCGGCTGAAGGATCTCGACGATCCCGAGCAACTCAGCCAGGCGTTGGTGGACGGGCTGTCGACGGAGTTCGCTCCGCTGCGAACCCTCGAGGTGACCGTCCGCGTCCCCACGCCGCGGAGCACGCTGGTGGGTCGCGGCGAGGAGATCGCGCAGGTGGTGTCTCTCTTGGAGGACGCCCGAATGGTCACGCTCACCGGCCCCGGAGGAACCGGGAAGTCGCGCGTTGCCATCGCCGCCGCACACCGGCTGGCTGGCATGTTCCCCGATGGGGTCTTCTTCGTGCCACTCGACTCGGTGACCGATCCCGAACTGGTCGCGGGCACCATCCTCGGGGTGCTCGGGGTGAGCGTCCCACGGCGCCAGCGACCCCTCACAGCAGCTGGGGGACTACCTCGAGGGACGCCGGGTCCTGTTGGTGCTCGACAACTTCGAGCAGGTGCTTGATGCCGCCGACCGGGTGGCCGCGCTGCTGGACCGTGCCCCAGGACTGGGCGTGCTCGTCACTTCTCGGGCGCCGTTGCGGATCCGAGCCGAGCAGGAGATCCAGGTGCCTCCGCTCCAGATCCCGGCCGGCGACGACCCGGTCGAGATCTCGGATGTCGAGGCGGTCCGGCTCTTTGTCGAACGAGCCCGCGCCGCCCGCCCAGAGTTCGACATCAACCGCGGACAACGCGGCGACGGTGGCGGCACTGGTGACACGCCTCGATGGGCTTCCGCTGGCAATCGAGCTGGCCGCCGCCCGGGTCAGACTCTTCCCACCGGCGACCTTGCTCGAGCGACTCGACTCGAGCCTCGGGGTTCTGGCCGGCGGCTCGAGAGATCTCCCTACTCGTCAGCAGACGCTCGCCGACACGATCGCATGGAGCTACGCCCTTCTCGAGCCCGCTTCCCAGCGGTTACTCCGGCGTCTATCGGTTTTCAACGGTGGCGCCCAACTCGACCAGGTCGAGGAGATATGTGGGCCGGGTCTCGAAGGCGATGTCCTATGGGCTCTGGAGCAGGTCGTCGATCACGCATTGGTCAAACAGCGCGACGTCGATGGTGTCTCCCGGTTTTGGATGCTCGAGACCATCAAACAGTTCGCCCGTGACGAGCTGGCCGAATCGCATGAGTTCGGTGAGGTCGGCCGGCGACACGCCATCGCCTACCTCGCACTGGCGGAGCGGGCCGCCCCCGAACTGATCCGATCCGAGTCGACGACCTGGCTCGCCAGGCTCGACCTCGATCAGGACAACATGCGGGCGGCGATCAACTGGGCGGTGCAGCGGGGTGAGGCTGAGATCTCCGACCGGCTGCTCGGCGCCCTCTGGCGTTTCTTCCAGATACGAGGGCATCTCGCCGAGGCGAGGCGACTCACAAAGGCGGTTCTCGCCGTGCCCGCCACCGATCTCATTGCCAGGGCGAGGGCCTACGAGGGGGCGGGAGGCGTCGCCTACTGGGCGAGCTCGAGTCCGGCGGAGGCCGAGCCTCCCTACCTGGAAGCGCTTCGGCTGTGGCGGGAGATCGGCGACGAGTCGGAGGTCGCCAATGCCCTCTACAACGCGGCGTTCCCGGTGGCCTACAGCGCAGAATCGGGCCCGGAGGGGATCGCAAGGAGCCGGCCGATGCTCGCCGAAGCCCGCGAGCTGTACGAGCGGCTCGGCGACGACGCCGGGGTCGCGCGTGTCCTCTTGGCCCTGGGTACGGTGATCTGGGTGCGTGGCGATCCCGCCGACCTGGTCGAGACTGTGCCCTACTTCGAGCAGAGCGCCGACGCTGTCCCGGGCGACGGGAGACGTCTTCCAGTTGGGTTGGGCGTTGCGGATGGTGGGGAGAGTCCTTGTCGAGTTGGGGCGCACCACAGACGGGGCCGTCCATCTGGCTCAGGCCGTGGAGATCTTCGCCCCGGTCAACGACGTGTCGGCGCTAACAGTGCTCATTTCGGACTTCGCCGCTCTTGCCATCGCGTTGGGTGATCTGGAGGCGGCAGTGCGTCTCGATGGTGCAACCGGCACCCTGCGCGACTCGAGCGGCGCAAATATCGTCGACTTCCGCAGCCACGAAAGGGCTCCGTTGGATGCGATAGCAGCGGAGATGGGGGAGAGAGCCCAGTGGCTCCTTGACCAAGGGGCGGCGATGTCTCTCGAAGAAACACTCGCTCTGATGCGCGAGTTGATCAGAGAGGCAGCGGCCAAGGACGTCTGACACCATCCGAGGGTGGGCTCAGACGGATGTGTATCCACCGTCGACCAAGAGCAAATGCCCATGGACAAAGTCGGATCCTGATCCCGCGAGGAACACGGCGGCACCCGCCACGTCCGTGGGGTCACCGACGCGTCCGGCTGGGACCTTGGGAAGGAAGGCCGTGAGAAAGCCCGGGTCGTCGAGAAGGTAGGCATTCATCTCGGTGCGGACTGCGGTCGGGGCGACGGCATTGACGTTGACCCCCGATCCCGCCCACTCGGCAGCGAGGGTCTTGGTGAGGAGCGCAACTCCCCCCTTCGACGAGCAATAGGCGGCGAATTGGGGGAATCCGACAAAGCTGAAGGTCGAGGCGAGATTGACGATCTTTCCGTGCCCCTGATCGATGAACCGTCGCCCGGCTGCCTGGCATGCGAAGAACATCGACTTGAGGTTGGCATCGAGAGTCTCGTCCCACTGCTCCTCGGTGACGTCCAGCGATGGGCCTGTGATCTGCACTCCCGCCGAGTTGACGAGGATGTCGAGGCCGCCGAGCTCGGCATCGATGCGGTCGAACAGGGCTGGGATCTCACCAACCCTGGTGAGGTCCTGGGGGGCGGCGACCGCCCTGCGTCCTGCGCCCCGAATCGCATCCGCTACCTCTACGAGCGACTCCTCGCTCCGGCCGACCACCGCCACATCTGCGCCTTCGGCGGCAAAGGCGAGTGCTATTGCGCGACCTATGCCCTTGCCGCCGCCGGCGACGACGGCCTTGCGTCCCTCAAGGGAGCCCATTCACAACCTCCTGTCCCGTGGACCGGCCGACCATCGCCAGGGCGAGGTCGTCGTCGTCGATCTGGATCCTTGGCCCCTCCAACATCTTCTTGCCCCGGTAGACGACCAGGATCCGGTCCGACAGTTTGTACAACTCCTCGAGATCGAGCGTGATGAGCAGCACCGCTCCGCCCCGGTCACGCATCTCGAGCAGCTTGAGATGGACGTAGTCGATGGCCCCGACGTCGAGGCCCCAGGTCGGGTTGTCGGCGACCAGGACTCGTGGCTCTCGGGCCATCTCCCTTGCGAGGACAACCTTCTGCTGGTTGCCGCCGGAGAGGTTGGCCCCCTTTGCGTCGGGATCGGCCGGCCGCACGTCGTACTCGGCCAGCAGCCGCGTGGCGTTCTCATGCACCCGTTTCCAGTCGATGACACCGCGTCGCCGATAGCCGCCGGAGGCGAGGTCGGTGACGGCCAGGTTCTCGGCCAGGCTCATGTCGAGGATCAGGCCGAGCCGATGCCGGTCCTCGGGGATGACGCCCATTCCCGCCATCCGTCGGTCGTGTGGGTCGGCGTTGGTGACGTCGGTTCCGTCAATCAGACGGTTCCGGAGTGCGGGGTGATGAGGCCCATCAGCGCGTCGACCAGCTCGCGCTGTCCGTTGCCCTCGACACCGGCGATGCCGAGTATCTCGCCAGACCGAACAGCCAGTGAGAGCCCGTCGACCGCGAGCCTCGTCTCCATGGGAGGCAGGCACCACAAGGTCGGTGATGTCGAGCACCGAGCCACCGATCGTCTCACTGCGCTCCGGGAGCCGCTCTCGGTCGTGCCCGGTCATGGCCCGAGCCAGCGTCCGTTCGTCGAATTCGCCACTGGCCAGCGATGTGACGAGTTTTCCTCGCCGAAGCACCGTTACCCGGTCGGCGACCTCCATCACCTCGGCGAGCTTGTGGGTGACGAGGATGATCGAGTGTCCCTGATCTCGCAGTTGAGACGAGGATTCCGAGCAGATTCTCGATCTGCATCGGGCCGAGCAGCGAGGTGGGCTCGTCGAGTATCAGGGTCTTGGCACCTCGATACATCGCTTTGATGATCTCCACACGTTGCTGGAGGTCGATGGGGAGGACGGCGACGGTGGCGGCCGGATCGATGGGCATGTGCAGCTCCGCGGCGCGCTTTGCCACCGCCTGCTCCAGATGAGTCCTCGTCGAAGGATGGATTGGTGGCGCTGGCTACCCCGAGCATGACGTTCTCGGCGACGGTGAACGATGGCACCAGGCTGAAGTGCTGATGAACCATGCCGATTCCGTGGGCAATGGCTTCGTTGGGGGCGGAGATTTCGACTTCGTCACCGTCGATGCGGATCACGCCGTCATCGGGTCGAATGTGACCGAAGAGGATGTTCATCAGCGTCGTCTTGCCCGCCCCGTTCTCCCCGAGCAGGACGTGAATCTCGCCCTCGCGCACCGAGAAGTCGATCGAGTCGTTGGCCACGGTGTCACCGAACGACTTGGTGATCTTTCGCATCTCGATCGCGATGAGGTCGGTCAATCTGGTCGCCTCATGCGCACCGGATCATCTCTGTCGGCTGACGCTGGGTGCATTCCGCTCCGTCGCGTGTGATCTGGAGGCTGTTGCCCGTCTGGACCCCAGCCGAGCCATCAATGACATTGGGTTGTACGACGAGGAGAGTTCCGTCCGGGTACTCGAATTCGTCGGGGTGGGTGGCACCCCGGTTGGCTCGGGTTCGGACGATCGGGGGAAGGTATGCGCCCCCAAAGCCGTGGACCAGGTCGTCCCAGATGTCGAACCCGGAATCGGTGATCACCTCGGCGGCGTCGAGTATCTGACCGATCGTCACACCGGGACGCAAGACCGTCGACGATGCGGGTATACGCCTCGATCGCCACGTCGTGCAGGCGCAGGTACTGCGGGGTCGGGTCGGCGGCGATTGTAAACGTGCGGAGGATCTGGCCGGCATAACCCCAGAACGTGGTGCTGATCTCGGTCACGAAGACGTCACCGGCTTGCAGCACACGGTCGGGATGGTACTGGTGGGGGACGCAGACCTCTGGTGCGTCCATCGGTGTGCTCAATGAGAAGTGGATGAGGTTCCATCCCCGATGCGCGTTGTAGACGTCCTCGATGATCCGGGGCACCTGGTACTCGTTGACACCGGGACGAAGCTCTGTCGCGAGCGCCTCGACCGCCGCATCGTTCATTCTCGAGGCGATATCCACAAAGACCATCTCCGCAGGGGTCTTTACCAACCGGAAACCCTGATAGGCGCCGTTCAGATCCACCAGCGTGGCGGCCGGATTGGATTCTCGGAGTGCGGTGATGTCGGCGTGAGGGACCACCCCAATCATTCCGATACGGCGGGCACCGTGCTCGAAGGCGAGGGCGGCCACCTTCTCGCCGAGCTCGGCGGGCGTATCCCCTCCATAGCGGACATCGTCGATCATGGCGATCCGGTGAGCGTCTGGCAGGTGATTCCACAACCGGACCAGGAGTACAGGGGCCTCCTCGGAGAAGAACAGCAAGTAGCTCTGTACCTGGCTCGGCCAGTTGCTGAAGTACTGAATAGATGTCTCCAACGGGCCGGTGGGGCCCCCTACGAGCAGGAGGTCGATCTCATGTTCGGCCAGCATGTCCGCGGCCCATCGATGCCTGCGCTCCATCTCGTCGATTGGGTAGCGAGGGAACCCGTTGACCTGGTCGAAGGCCCCGGTGGGCCAGTAGCGCGAGTCACCGGGCACGTGGTGTCATCCGCCGCCGCGTCGAGGATCGCGGGTGGCCCAGGGCTAGGGAGCACCACCAGGACCAGTGCGAGGGGAGGTCTCGGAGCCGACTGCGATCAATCAGGGCAGTAGGCGATGAGGTCGAGGAGAACATGGGAGCCCGGCACCAGCAGCGGTCCGCCGATCTCGAGAGTGGTGGACGCAGGCTTGTCACCGTCGAAGTGGGCTGCCCACTCCTCGATCGATTGGGCGAAGTGTGTGAAATCGTCGTGGAAAGCCTGCCGGCGGCAGATCTGATCGAGGGACGTGCCCGCCGCGTCGCAGATCTTGGCTGCCTTGTCGAGCATGTATCGCATCTCGAGTTTCGGTGGCTGACCGTAGGACGGGAAGCTCGGATGCCGCTGCGTCGACTCCTCGAGTGATCCGCTGTGATCGAAAGGCGCCACGGTCGAGAAGAAGAGGAAGTTCCCGGCCTTGACGGCTTGGGGCTCGTGACCGAGACCAGGAGGCACGCCCTCGGCCTCGATGCTCTCGATCGAGAGGTCGGAGGTCCCCGAGAGCAGCTTGAAGGCGATCTCGACGCGCGAACCCCTGCCACCGAGACCCATATAGGGGATCACCACCCGCGCCGGCGGGTTCTCCGGGAACCAGCGGCGCCACACCCTGTCCATCGCCTCAAACTCGGACGGGTGCCCGATGTATACCGTCGCCTTGACTGCCCGGTCGAGCGAGGTGCCGGCGGCCTCGGCGATGGCCGCCTGCTTCTCCAGGACGTAGTCGGTCTGACGCTCGACGTCCGAGTCATACCAGAAGTTGGGGTTGCTCCTGGCTTTCAGGGCGACCCCGCTCGGAGTCCCGTAGTACTCGGCACGGCCCCAGTCACCCACCCAGTCGACCGGGATCTCACCCGCCAGGAACACCCAATCGCCGCGCTGGATGGCGGGTGAGTAACCGGCCAGAGGCGAGGGCGTACCCTCGGGTACCGCCGTTCCCTCGCTCGGTCCGGGAATGACCTCTGGGTCCATCCCGATCATGTCAACCTCGAGGATGGTGTCCTTCACCAACAGACCCGTCTCACGGATCCCCATCCCCGTAGACGCCGGACGTGGCTCGGAGATGAACTCGTTGCGCGTATCGAGATACGGCGTGATCGAGATACGGGGCCACGTGTTTCCCGAGGCGAACTCGTCCATCGTGGGGTAAGGAGAGGTGAACCACTGATAGATACGGACGAGGTCCTTGCCGATGTCGATGCCGGCGGCGTCGGCGGTCTTCTTCAGATTCTCCAGGACGAACCGCGACTGGAGCTCCAACCGGTTATCCACGTTCGGATTGCGTCCGTCACCTCCGGCTTCCGGTGCCAGCCCAGTCTTGAAATCCGACGCCAGCTGGCCGGCGAAGAACACCCAGCCACCGGCCTTGATCGCCGGGCTGTAAGGCATGAGCGGCTTTGGTTCGTCACCCCAGATCGCCTTGCGGTCACTCGGCATGGTCTCTCCCATCTCGCCAATTACATCAGTACGACTACGGCCGCCTGCTGTCTACACCGTCGACTTCTGGAGCACTCCGGTCACCTCGTTGATGTCGGTCATTCCGACGAGGTCCTGAGGCAACTCGATCCCGGCGCGAGCGAAGTACTCGGCGAGAAGGGTCGGAGCGTCGACAACCAGTCCGAGGTGGAGCGAGATGACCTGAAGTGCACCGTGCTCCGCCTCCTCCGAGTAGCCACCTACCACATCCCTGGGCACGATCACCCGAAAGTCGCGGTTGGCGGCGTCGAAGGCGGTGGACAACACACAAGCGTCGGTCATCGTCCCGGTGATCACCACGTTGTGGACATCGAGATTGTGGAGCAGAAATTCCAGGTCGGTTGGGTAGAACCCCGACAGGCGCTTCTTGGTGCGGACGTAGTAGTCGCCGGCGACCTCCTCGGTGATCAAGTCGAGCCACTTGGTCCCTTCCCAGGAGTGCTCGTCCATCAACTCGTTGTCCTCTACATAGAGGTAATAGAGCACCCGCCAATTGGCCATCCGGTTGTGTTTCCGGTTGTTGAGGTCGTCGATCCCCCCAGTTCGCTGCCAGTGCTGGACATGGATGATCGGGATCCCCACCCTTCGGCACTCGGCCTGGAAGCGATTGTGGGCAGCAACCCGCTCCCGAGCCCGTGGGACCGCCAGCGTCAGACGGTCATCCTCTCCGACATGGCCGCGATGCATGTCGATCTCGAGCACCGCGGTGTGGGCGGGGTCGAGCCAATCGTCAAACGCCGCGGGATATCCGGGGACGCCCGATGGGAGGACCAACTTGGTCCGATTTTCCATGTAGCAGTAGATGTCGGTCTTCATGCCTCGCACCCTCCCTTCCCGGTGTTGTGGGATCAGCCGCAGCCGATTGACGCCGGGTCGATCTCGCCGCCGGACCCCTCGGTGCCGATGGTGGGATCGCCTGTCGTCTCGTCGGGGATCGTGATCTCGCCCGACCGCACCCTTTCGACGATGTCCTCGTATTGGGCCAACTCGTCCGCGCTCAGGATCGTCCGGATGTTGTCGTACAGCGGAGCGTCGATCTCGGGATCGTTCGTCGCGTCGAAATCGATGAACGCGCTCTCTTCGATCTCACCCGCGGCACCGGCCTGGATGATCTCGTTGGAGGCGAAGGCGAGGCCGTGAATCGCCGACGTCATCACGTGGTCCGGGTCGAGCGACTGGCTTTCGTAATAGGAGGGCACCGCCCACACCTGGCCATCCGCCTCGGCGGCGGCCTCGATTATCCCGAACACGGCAGAGTCGGTGGCCGACAGGATCACGTCGGCCCCACCCGCGATCTCGGCCTGAGCCGCCGACTTGGCGATGCCGGTGTCAGTCCAGGTCTCGATGTACTGCTGGGAGAAGGTTATGTCGGGGTTGACGCATCGCGCTCCGAGGTTGAAGGCTTCGGGCTGGCGGGTCAAGGCCGGGAAGGCGAACCCGTTCAGAGATGCGATGTGCCCGCTCTCGCTGACCATGGCGGCCAGCGCGCCGGCGAAGAAGTTGGCGTTGTGCTGCGCCACGTCGACCCAACACAGGTTCGCCGGCCACTCTTCGCCTTCTGCGGGGTTGTACGGTGAGAGACAGATCTGCACGTCCGGGAACTGCTGCGCCAGCGTCAGCGCTGGCTCCACCATCGCACCGTGGGCGATCAAAATCAGATCGAAGCCCTCCGATGCGAAGGCCGATCCCTGCTGGAGCACCGCGGCGGGATCGTTCAGCAACTCAACCGATTCCACCGTGATGTTCGGGTTTGCCTCCATCGCCTGCTCCGCTCCGTCGAACCAGGCATTCGACCAGGAGAGGTCGTCGGCAGTTCCCGGGTAGATGAGCGCGACCTGATACGCCTCGCCACCCGACGCCCCGGTGGTTCCGGAGGCCGCGGCGGTGGTTTCTGTACTCGGCGCTGTCGTGTCGGCAGCGGGAGCTGTTGTCACGGCACTAGGAGCTGTTGTCTCGGTAGCGGGAGCTGATGTCCCCGCGCCTCCACCGGCGGTCGTGGCGGTACCGGCCGTGCCGCCGCCACAAGCCGCGAGGAACATTGCCATCACCGCGACGACCAATAGCCATCGTGGCGCGCATCTCGGCTTGGTCATGTTCATCTGCATCTCCCTGGGTCTCGACCTACCGCGTGCAGCGGCACTCGATCCACTTTACCTACGGCAAAGGTCGGGCGACCCCGAAAGCCGGGGTCAGGAACCGCCCCTCCGGTACGGGATCCCCACCGCGGCCGGGTATGTCGAGCCGGGGGCGAAGACCACCGCGATCACGGTGACGATGTAGGGGAGGGCGACCCAGAACTGCTTTGGCACCGAGGAGAGCGCGGTCACCTGGGCAGCCAGAAACTGGAGACCCTGGGTCAAGCCGAACCCGAGTGCAAAGATCATTATCCAGAGCGGCCTCCATTTGGCGAGCACCACCACGCCCAGAGCGATGAAGCCCCGGCCGGCGGTCATGCCGGGTACGAATCCGCCCGAGGTCGACAAGACCAGAACCGAGCCTCCCAGTGCGGCAAGAACCGACCCCACGATGACGGCGGGGTAGCGAAGCCGCACGACGTCGAGGCCGCCGGACTCGGCGGCGATAGGTCGCTCGCCGGCTGCCCGCGCATAAAGGCCGTACCAGGTCTTGTTGAGCAGGTACCAAACGGCGAGCGCCATCGCGATGGCCAGGTAGAGCATCAGATTCTGTCTCCCGAGGATCTCGCCGATCCAGGGGAGCGATCCGATCCCCGGGATGTCGATCCCGCTCAAGGTCGCCCCGTTCTGCCCGGCCAGGTACAACGAGTGGAGGGTTCCAGTGAGCCCCACGGCGAATATGTTGAACATCAACCCCGTGACGATCTGGTCGGTGCCCCGATTCACGTAGAGAAAGGCGAGGAGGGCTCCAAAAACGATTCCGGCAACGACGGCCGCGATGATCCCGAGTGTGGCGCTGTCCCGGGTGATCCCCATGTAGGCGGTGACGAAGGCCCCGATGAGCATCATCCCCTCTATGCCGACGTTGAGTACCCCCGACTTCTCGGCCACCGCCTCGCCGAGCGCCGCCATCGCAATCGGCACCATCAATTGGATCCCGATCACGAAGAAGGCAAGGACCAGCGCCTCAGTGAGCATCCACGCTCTCCGGGTACCTAAACCTGATCACTCTGGTGACCATCAGGAGCACGACGAAGGTGGCTATGACGATCTCGCCCACGACCGGGGACAACCCGGCGCCCGCTTGAAGGCTGTTCGAGCCCACTCGGAGAATTGCGAAGAACAGGGACGAGGCAATGATCCAGAGTGGGTGGAGCCGTGCGACCAGTGCCACGCCGATGCCTAGGAATCCGAGGTTCGCCGAGAAGTCCTGCAGCAGGGAATGATCACGACCCTGAACGATCAGCGATCCGGCGAGTCCGGCTATGGCACCTGCCAGCAGGAAGGTCTGGACCGTTACCCGTTCCGTTCGCACACCCGCAAGCCGCGATGCCGGGTTGTTGGCGCCGATCGCACGGATCGAGAAACCCATTCGCGTGTACTTCATGAGAAACCAGGCGATTACCGCGGTGGCGATCGCGATGAGGATCCCGATATCGAGGAGAGACCCTTCCATCGGCCGAGGGAGCTCGGCGTTGAGATGGATGGCGATGGTTCGCTGGACGAAACCTTCTGGGTAGACCTCGAAGATGACCCAAGTGGCGAGATTGAGGGCGACGAAGTTGAGCATCAGGGTGGTGACGATCTCGCTGGCGTCGAACCGGGCCTTCAGCCAGCCCGGGATGGCGCCGTACAACGCGCCCGCCACCATCGAACCGATCATCACAATCGGGATCAGGAGCCACGGCGACCAGGTGGCGGGGAGGACGATCCCGAGTACGGCAGCGGCGACTGCCCCGACCGTCATCTGCCCCTCCCCACCGACGTTCCAGAGGCGCGCCGAGAACGGTATGGCTGCCGCGAGAGCAGTCATGATGAGGATTCCGGTGATGATGACGGTTTGACCGATGTTGAAGGGGTTACCCAGGGCGCCCTCAACGATGGTCTGGAGGACCTCGAGGGGGCGTGCACCGAGCGCCCAAACCAACAGCGTCATCGCCGCCAAGGTGCCGGCAAGCGAAACCAGCGTTCGGGCCCAAACTGGCGTCTCCCTTTTGTCGGTCGCGACCGTCTCCAGGGTCAGGTAACTCTCCTCTCGATCATCGCCCGGCCAGCCTCGAGCGGGCTGGCCCGGAGCAGCCACACGAGAAGCGAGCAGATGACAAGGGTGCCGGCGATGGCGAGGACCAGTCGGGCGCTCCTCGGCGCCCCCCGTGTTTGCGTTTCGGCGTCCGGTCCCGGCCCTGCGGCCGGACCGGTGGAGCCGACTGCGGCACGTGTATCCACTCCGCTCCTCTTGGTCACCCAGGGCGATGGGCCCAGGACCGCCCGGTCAGTGAGCTTCTATTGCCTCAGCCAATGCCCCAACCCCCACCTCGTCGACATCGAGGAAGGCGATGATGCGGCACGGGCACGACTCCAACCCGTCGAACTTCCATGGAAAGGCACCGATGATGCACCGTCGGTCGAGTACCTGCTCGATGTCGCCTCCGACGTTCTCGGCGTGGATCAGGCCCTCCTGGAAGGCATAGTTGTGGAACGGGAACATGTCGCCGTGGACCGTCCGACCGCTCAGTTTGTGGGTGTATTCGAACGGCGGGAAGAACTCCTTGACCGGCATCCCGACGTGGTCTTCGAATTGGGCGGCCAGATCGGGCCGCATGTCGCGAATCGTCGTGTTCATGGGGTGGTCGCCCGAACCGGTGTCGATCCCGAACCAGGCGATCTCCATGTCGAGCATCCAATGGAGCAAGTCGAGGTTGCCGCCCGGGTGCATGCAGAAGTACCTCACGAGGTCTTGCTGGGACTGACCCTCGTAGTACCGGTGCCATCCGGTGTGGATGATGAGGATGTCACCCTTCTTGATCTCGACGCGCGCCGTCAGCATGTCGGGGGTGATGATGTCCCAGTCGTCGACCATGTCGGATATGTCGATGATGGCGCCTTGGTTGACCAGGAAGGACAGGCCATAGGAGGCCATGTCGCCTCCGCCATCCGCAGCGTGGAGACCGCCGTCGATGTGGGTGCCTGCATGCATCGCCATCTCGACTCGCTGCGCCACGATCCGATGTGTCTGCAGGGTTTGCGCGTAGTAGAGCTTGTTGCCGGCATAGCCCACCCACCCCGGCGTGTGGATGTTCATGGTGTGCGAGAGATCAACCAGCCTCACCGGACCTCCTAGACCTCTACCGCACGTCCCGGTTCGACCCCTGTGAACCCTACTCCAACGATTTGAGTGGGGTCACATGAAACCGGCTTGCTCACAGTTCTTCACCTTCCAGCCACAATCGGTAGACATCGGTCCTCCGGTTCTGGCGAGGATTGATCCCCGAGCCCCGTTGCTGTGCCTGATCGGCATCATCGGGATCGATGTCTGCGGCAGCGGTCTCCTCGGCGCCGCCCAGCGGCCCGATCACACTCCGACCACGGGGTCGACCAGAAGCGACGACCCGAGGAGGTCGGCATGTCCGGTGTCTCCCACCTGCGAGGCACAGGCGATGAACACCTGGCTGAGATTTGCCTGCACGGCCGCTGCTCTGGCTTGAGGGGCGTATCCCTCGGCATCGCGCCGCTCGGCGTCGAAGCCGGTCACCCATGCGGTGGGGACGAGGACGACCCGACACCCGCGTAGCGCCAACCCACGCACGACCTCGGGAAATCGAAGGTCGTAGCAGATGCACAGGCCGATCCTTCCCCAGGGCAGGTCGGCCACGGGGAGCCCCAGATCGCCCGGCGAGAACACCTCGCGTTCGGCGGAGAACAGGTGGAGCTTGCGGTAGTGGATCAGAACACCGTCCGCCCCGACCAGGACCGCGCTGTTGTACAGCCTGCCATCGTCGATCTCGACGAAACCACCGGCCACCCAGCCGGCATGCCGAGTCGCCAGCGATCGCCAGGCCTCGACGGTGGGACCATCGATGGTCTCGGCAGCCGTCGCCAGTCCGGCCGCATCCGAGACGTAGCCCGGGATGATGAGTTCCGGGAGCAACACGAGGTCGGCACCGTCGGCGAAGGCGTCCTCCGCCACCTGGATGGTGCGGGCCCGATTGAGATCGGCTTGGAAGGGGTACGCCGGTGATCTGAGCGACGGCCAGCCTGACGGTCACGGACTGGAGTCGAGGATGGCACCGGCTGCGCGCAGCATGACGTAGTCGGCTGGGCACGGGCCACCCACGCTCTCGATTCGCGACCCCCGGTCGGCGGTGACCGCATGCCACACCCCGACGGGGACGTGGACCACCTGACCCGCTTCGAACTCGAGCCGAGCATCGTTGGTGAGGTCATCGATCGTCCCGCGGCCGTCGAGGATGAAGATCGTGTCCTCGGATTCGCTGTGCACGTGAGGGACGTTGCGCTCGCCCGGTTGCATGTCGACATAGTTCATGTTGGCGGTCTCCGCCCCGACACCCGGCCAGACCACGAGGCGGGCGTCCTTGGCGATCATCGGAACGATGAGTCCCGGCCGGTCGCGGTGAAAGACGCGGATGGCCATCAGGTATCGCAGTCCAGTCGAGCCGTTGCCCGCCGTCCCATCCGGCTCATTCCGCACCTCGCTCTGGGATCATGACGATGCCATCGGAGGACGTTCGGGCCGGTGACACGAAACTGACGACCTCGGCGCCGCCCGCACCGGCGAGGGCGGCGTGGGCCACTCCGGGCGGAATCACGACGAGGTCTCCCGGAAAGACGCGGTGCGAGAGGCCATCGATCTCGAAGGTGAGATGACCTCTGATGACATATGTGATCTGCTCCTGTTCGTGACGATGGAGCGGGAACGAGCCACCCTCCGCAAATCGGTAGCGAGTGGCCGACATGTTGGTCCCGTGCACCATCTGCCGGACCAGGCCGTCCCGGGGCACATCGACAGGCGCGGCTGCAAACGCATTCCATACAGCTCCATCGGAACCGTTGACCGAGAGGTGCCGATACCACTCTGGGTCCGGTGGGCTCGGCCCACCCACCAACCGCATCCCGTCCGATCCGGCCTCGAAGCGGTACCTCGTACCGGGCTCGACGTGGACCATCGATCCGAGCTCGATGGCGAATTCGTCGTTGGTGTCGGGATCGAGCGCAACGCCGGTTCCGGCGCGCACGTAGTACACGGCTTCCGTCGGGTGGCTCAACAGGACGGTGGCGCCGCCCGGATCAAGATCGATGGTGTGCATCGAACGCAACGAAGCACCGGTACCGGGCCAGACGACCGCTCGGGCAATCCCGCCAACCTCGACGATTGGCACTTCTGGGTTGGCGTCACCGGTTTCGAGTATGGAAACCGCCCCCAGATCGGGCGAGCCGTACCGATTCGTGCCGGTTGAAGGCATTTTGACCATATTAAACGTGCGGAGTCTCGGGAGGCCTGGCCAGCCCACGCTCTGTCGACGCGTGGAACAGCGTTCAACGAGGGCAGGGCCGGAACCCACCCTCGGCCTAGGCTTCGACGGGCCGATGCCATGACCAAGACAAACACCAGACCGAACCACGAGCTGACCGAGACAGACTCGGCCGCTGTTGAGACCCTGCAGGCGATCGGGAGCCGTATTCGGAGCCTTCGTTCGAGCCGCAATCTCACTCTCCAGGAGCTCGGTGAGTTGACCGGTTTGAGCGCATCGATGCTGAGCCTCGTCGAGCGAGGCAAGACGAGTCCCTCGATCGGAACGCTGGTGGCGATCTCCTACGCACTTGGGGTTCACATGCGTGATCTGGTCTCGGGGGACAGACCCACCGAACCCGATCCGGTGTCACGTCGTGAGGAACAGCCCGAATTCCAGACGCCGAGCGGAGTCCGCCGACGCGTGCTGCGCGACGATCGGCAACGGGGACTCGAAGTGGCGATCAATGAGTACGCCCCGGGGACCTCGAGCGCAGAACGGCCGCTCCATCATGAAGGATTCGAATACGGCGTACTCATCGATGGCAAGCTCGTGGTGCAGATCGGAGATCAGGAGTATCAACTTCGGCCGGGAGATCTGGTGTCATACAACTCGGGATCGCCCCACCGGATATCCAACCCTGGAAAGCGAATTGCCAGGGCGCTCTGGGTCAATCTCGACCGCGCCGAGTGATTGAACCGTGGTAATGACGATTGACCCGCATTCGATGTCGATGGCACACTTGCCTCGATGAAGCCAGCGCGGTTCGAGTACTGGGCGCCCACCTCGACCGAAGAAGCGCTGAACATCCTCACTCAGGTCCCGGGGGCAAAGGTCCTGGCCGGGGGTCAGAGCCTGGTTCCGGCGATGAACTTCCGTTTGGCCCGACCGGAGACGCTGGTGGACATCAACCGGCTCGTCGAACTCGACCTGATCGAGGTCGAAGGCTCGGTGCTCCGCATCGGCGCCCTCGCTCGGCACCGCCGCTTCGAGCGGCCGGTGGCGCCCGGTCCGCTCGGGGAGCTACTCCCAAGGGTTGCGCGCCACGTTGGGCACCTCCCCATCAGGACCAGGGGCACATTCTGCGGGAGCCTGGCTCACGCCGACCCCGCCGCCGAGTGGTGCCTCGCCGCCCTCGTCCTCGATGGCGAGATGGTGGCGCGCTCGACGCTCGGTGAGCGTGTCATCCCCGCCGACGGTTTCTTCGACACGGTTTTCACCACGGCGCTGCGGCCCGACGAATTGCTCGTGGAGGTCAGGCTCCCTCTCCTCACCTCCGACGACGGGGTCGGGTTCGAAGAGCTCAGCCGGAGGGCCGGCGACTTTGCGCTGGTCATGGCGATGGCAGTGCTGCGCGTCGCCGACGGTCACATAACCGGTGCCCGCCTCGGCGTCGGGGGGGCCGCCGACCGTCCGTTGCGCCTCCCCGAGGCAGAGGCCGTATTGATCGGCGAGATGCCTAACCAAGCCGTGTTCGAACAAGCCGCCGAGGTTGCAGCCTCCTCGGTCCGGCCCCTCGAGGACATTCACGCCGGCACCGAGTACCGGCGCACCCTGGTGAGGGTCTTGCTGGTGCGCGCACTGCAGCAGGCAGCGGCTCGAAACGAGGGGAGTTTCGTTGGTTCGTGATCAGCTGACAGCAGTGGACCTCAGGGTCAATGGGGTCATCTACGAGATCGAAGTGGAGCCGCGCAAGACCCTTGCCGACGCTATCCGTGAAGAGTGCCGTTTGACGGGCACTCACCTCGGCTGCGAGCACGGGGTGTGTGGGGCATGCACCGTTCTGGTCGACGGCGAGCCGATGCGCTCATGTCTGTTGTTTGCGGTGCAGTGCGGCGATAACGAGATCCGGACCGTGGAGGGATTGGCGGATGGGCAGAACCTCCATCCCCTGCAGCAGGCATTCTGGGATCACCACGGACTCCAGTGCGGTTTCTGCACGCCTGGGTTCCTCATGTTGGCGGCAGGGGTGCTCGAGGAGAATCCCGATATCGACGAAGTCGGGTTGCGCGAGGTGCTGTCCTCCAACCTGTGTCGCTGCACCGGGTATCAGAACATCCTGACTTCGGTGCGGGCCGCTCAGGTAGCTATGCGTTCGCCGGCCGGCCCGTGAGCACGATCGGCCGGTCGGTCCGACGCATCGAGGACCCACCGTTGCTCACCGGCCGTGGTCGATTCGCAGCCGACATCGTCTTGCCGGGGATGGTCCACATGAGGGTCGTGAGATCGCCCGTGGCCTGCGCACGCATCCTGGCGGTGGATATGACTGAGGCGCGGGCAGCAGAAGGCGTCTTGGCGGTATGGGATGCAGCCGAAGTGCTCGGGGTTCCCGCCGATCGAGTACCGCCAGGTATCGCTGCCCGAGCTCGCCCCTTACCGGCAACCGGTGCTCGCGAACGGGTTCGTGCGCTACGTGGGCGAGCCGGTGGCGATCGTGGTGGCCACGGATCCTTACCTGGCTGAGGATGCCGCCGATCTGGTGTGGATCGATCTCGAGGACTTGCCGGTCGCGCTCGACCCGACACTGCCAGCGGTCTTTCCTCCCGACCTCCCGATCCTTGCAGCCACCATTCGCAAGGAGTACGGCGATCTCGATGGAGCCTTCGCCGCGGCAGACGTCGTTGTGGATCTCGAGGTGCAGGTCGGGCGGCACACCGGAGTTCCGCTGGAGACGCGGGGGGCAGTTGCTTGGCACGACGGCGCCACAGGGGTGCTCCATGTCCTCGGCGCCGCCAAGATCCCCCATTACAACCGGGACGCCATCGCGTCGATGCTCGGTCTCCCGTCCTCGAAGGTGCATCTGCACGAGGGTCACGTCGGTGGGGGCTTCGGCGTTCGGGGCGAGCTCTACCCGGAAGATGTCCTCGTGTCCCTCGCCGCGCTGCGGCTGGAGAGGGCCGTCAGGTGGATCGAGGATCGCCGTGAGCACCTCGTCGCCGCCAATCACTCTCGAGACCAGCTGCACCGGCTGCGGGCCGCGATCGACTCACGTGGCGAGATCCTGGCAATCGATGATGAGTTCTGGCAGGACCAGGGTGCCTACGTGCGTACCCACGCCGCCACTGTCGCCGATTTGACCGCCGCCATGCTCCCCGGGCCGTACCGGGTGCCCGCATACAGGTCTACGGGTCACATTGTCGTCACCAACAAGACACCGGCGGGGACCTACCGGGGGCCGGGAAGGTACGAGGGGAGCTTCGCCAGGGAACGCCTGATCGACGCGATCGCCCATCGGCTCGAACTCGACCCGATCGAGGTGCGACGGCGCAACCTGATCGCACACGAATCCATGCCCTTCACACGCGGGGTGCTCGCCCTTGGGACCGAGGTGGTCTATGACTCGGGGGACTACCCGGCGATGTTGGAACGCGCCGGCGAAGCGGTGGCCGATCTGGCCGGCGACGCAGCCAGGCGGCGGGGCACTCGGGGAGATGGCGGGATGCGGACTGGCGGTGTTCGTCGAGAAAAGCGGTCTCGGGCCGTTCGACGGTGTCAGGGTGGCGGTTGACGAGACCGGGTCGGTCGAGGTGGTTACGGGTGCCGCCTCGATGGGGCAGGGTGTCGAGACGGTTGTCGCCCAGGTTTGCGCCGAAGCGCTGGGAGTCGATGTCGATTCGGTGACCGTCGTCCATGGCCAGACCGACCGCATCGAAGATGGCATGGGCGCCTTTGCCAGCCGGGCCACGGTGATGACCGGATCAGCCACCCACCTGGCCGCAGGCGCTGTCCGACGCCAAGCGGCGGAGATGGCCGCCGAGGTGTTGGAGGCAGCACCCGAGGACATCGTTATCGAATCCGGAGTCGTTTCGGTTCGCGGCTCGCCGGGCGGTCCTCGACTCGGAATCGGGGAGCTGGCCAGACGCGCTTCGGCGAAGTTCTCGGTACCCATGGGCAAGCGACCGGGCCTATCGGCAACGGAGTGGTTCGCCAGCGACCACATGACATACCCGTACGGAGCGCATGTCGCCCTCGTCGTGATCGATCCGGCGACCGGCAAGTTGTCTGTTGAGAGATTCGTCGTCGTGTACGACCTGGGGAGGGCAGTGAACCCCGCCCTTGTCGATGGCCAGTTGGTCGGTGGTGTGGCTCAAGGCGTCGGAGGGGCGATCCTCGAGGAGTTCAGATATGACGAGCACGGCCAACCGCTGGCCACGAGCTTCCTCGACTATCTGCTGCCCACCGTTGCAGAGATGCCGGCGGTGGAGACCGTCATCCTCGAGGAGGCTCCAAGCCCGCTGAATCCCCTTGGTGTGAAGGGCGCCGGCGAAGGGGGCATCACCGCCGCAGGCGCCGCCGTCGCTGCCGCGGTCGACGATGCTCTCGGCCGCCCCGGCACCGTCACCCGGCTTCCTGTCACACCGGAGGCGATGTGGTCGGCCCTAGCCGAAATCGATGACTGACGTTCTCTTCCAGCCCGGGACGATTGGCTCATTGAAGGTGAGAAACCGCATTCTCAGGGCCGGCACGTCCGAGTCGATGGCGACGGTGGATGAAGGAGAGGTGACCGACGGGCTCATCGAGCTCTATCGGCGGCTGGCGGCGAACTCCGTTGGCGCCATCGTCACCGGTCACATGTTCACCCATCCTCGTGGCAGGTACGCCCGGGGACAGACCGGAATCCACCGGGACGAACAGGTCGGAGGGCTGCGTCGGCTGACCGAAGCCGTGCATGCCGAGGGCGCCCCGATTCTGGCGCAGCTCGCCCATGCCGGAAGCCAGTCCCGGGTACCCGGGAATAGCACACTGGCTCCATCGCCGGTGCCCAACCCACTGACAGGCGCGGAGGTCGAGGAAGCCGGGGAGAGCGATATCGCCGAGGCGGTTGACGCATTTGCCTCGGCGGCCCGCCGCGCCGTCCGAGCAGGCTTCGACGGGATACACATCCATGGCGCCAACGGCTATCTGATCAGCGAATTTGCCTCCCCGGTGACCAACCGCAGAAAGGACGGTTGGGGTGGCTCACCGGAGCGGCGAGATCGACTCCCACTCGTCGTTGTCGAGGCGGTGCGGTCGGCTGTACCACCGGGTTTTCCGGTAACCATCAAGGTTGGAATGGTCGACGCGGTCCCCGGGGGTGTCGTCCTAACCGAGTCGGTCCGTCGGGCGCGGCTACTGGTTGCCGCCGGCATCGACGGGATCGAAGTGTCCTCCGGTCTCATGCAAGCCCCGACGGACTCGGCCAAGACATATGTCGCCGTCAATCGGCGACGGGCCCTCGGAGATCTCCTGTTCCACCGGATCATGGCCAAGCCGACCCCCGAGGCCTATTTCCGCGATTGGGCACGGGCGCTTCGTGCAGAGGTCGAGACGACGGTGATCCTGGTCGGTGGCTTGCGCACCACGGCGACGATGCGTGATGTCCTGACCTCGGGTGACGCCGACTTCGTGGCGATGGCCCGACCTCTGATCCGGGAACCGGACATCGTGCGCCAGATCGAATCGGGGCGGGAAGGACTGGTGGCCTGCACCTCCTGCAACCTTTGTCTCATGCACGAGGGCCACCATTCGCTCCGATGCTGGCGGGTCCCGCGGCGTCGATTGGTCGAGCACGCCGTCTACCGCATCTCGGGCGGTTTCAACAAGGCCGATGTCATACCGGTGCAGCGACCCCACTGAGGTCGGGCGAACTCAGCCCTTGTAACCGTTTGCCCTGGCGGCTTGACCCTGTTTCTCGGCCTTCCTCTTTGCTCCCTGGCGGCTGGACTTGTCGCCGCTCGTGTAGTGGTACTTCTTGCCCTCGCCGCCCCATTGGTAGAACGGGCCTTTGGAGTCCTTGCCACGATGGACTGGGCCACGATGGACTGGGCCACGATGGACTGGGCCACGATGGACTGGGCCACGATGGACTGGGCCACGATGGACTGGGCCACGATGGACTGGGCCACGAGGGACTGGGCCACGATGGACTGGCACGAATTCTCCCTCTTCAATTGGAGAGGCATTACCCCACACGATCGCCACAAACGCGCCCTCAATTCCGAAGAGATCGCCCCGGTTGTGACCAAATCCTTCACTCGTCCGGGCCATTGTCATCGTCCTGGCTGAGCTCGTCGAAGCCCATTGTTCGCGCCATTCGGACGATCCGGTCGTGGAGCTCGCCGATTGCAGACTCGGCCATATCGTCTTGGGTTCGGTCGAGCTCGTCGAGAACGCCGCGGAGCTCCTTCTCGGCCCGCTCCTCGTCGCCCCGCTCCCAGTATCGGAGCGCCTTTTGAGCGTCTCGGTCGACATGGTCGGCCAGTCGCTTGTCGATCGAGTCGGTGGCGAGCAGCCCGACGATGACAGAGTGAAGGCCTTGGGCGGCACTCGCCGGGCTACCTGACGACGGCGTTGTGTTGGCGGTAGCCGGCCGGGCTGTCGTCGGCGTAGGTGCCGACGCGATTGCGGTCGTCGAAGTCGACTCCGCGGTGCTTTCCGCTGTGATCGCAATCGATGAGGCGGACGCGCTCCCCTCAGGGTCGTTCCGTCCGTCGAGGAGTGTCACTGCGATCGCCGCCAATCCAGCCGCAATGGCCAGCCCGGCCAGCAGCCAGCCCAAGGGTCGGCGGGATTGGCGACCAGTGTGTCGTGGCGTCCTGACCACGGTGGTGACCGCCGTCGCCTGAGGCCCGACCTCATCGACGGGTGGGGTCTGGTATGTCGGTGTTACGGCCTCCGCAAACGGTCGCAGTGCTGCGGCGACTGACGCGGCATCGGGCGGGCGGTCGCCCGGATCCGCCTCGATGGCGCTCAGGGCGACCCGCTCCAAACCTGGTGGGAGATCGACCAGGACAGATGGTGGCGTCGGCCGATTTTCTCTCTTGGCAACTGCCACGGTCAATGCGTTCTCGCCGGAAAACGGCAACCGACCTGTGAGCAACTCGTAGAGGACGACACCGAGCGCGTACAAGTCGGCACTCGGCCCGGGTTCGGCGCCCATCATCACCTCGGGCGCCAGGTACGGCGTCGTTCCGAGAACGACGCCGCTGTCGGTGAGTCGGTCGTCAGCCACGAGATGGCGGGCGATCCCGAAATCCGCAACCCGCACCCGGTCCCCCGGACCGAGAAGGATGTTGGCGGGCTTGATGTCGCGATGGACCACGTCACGACGGTGGGCGTGATCGAGCGCCTCTGCCACAGCCAGGGCAATGCGGGCTGCCTCGGCTGAAGGTAGCGCTCCGAGCTTGCCGAGTCGCGACGAGAGACTCTCGCCATCGACGAACTCCATCACGAGGTAGGGACCGCTGGCGTCGACCCCGGCGTCGTGAACCGTCACGACCCCGGAATGGTCAAGTGCCGCCGCAGCCAACGCCTCCCTGCGGAATCTGGCGCTTGCCTCGGGCTGCGCCGCCAGATGTGGGTGGAGCCGCTTCAGGGCAACGGGGCGGTCAAGCGCTCGGTCGTGCGCTCGCCAAACCGTCGCCATTCCACCGCTCCCGATCGGAGCCTCCGGAACATATCGATCGGCGACGATCTCGATCTCCGTGTCCATCGGGCACGCAGGGTAGAGAGGGTGGTTGCAATCGGGGCCCCAGTGCTTGAGGGAAGCCGGGTGCGTTTCAATTGGCGACCGCGCGGGTACTCGAAGCCGATGCCGAAGTACTTGGTTAGTTCAGTCGCGACCATGCGTCGCCGTGGGTTGCCCGTACCCGGCGGCTTGTCGATCTCGCTCGTCTCGACGTACCCACCCACCCGCTGTGGCGTCGCCAGGTTCGCCCAATCGCTGGTGAATGCGTGGGCCGACACCTCGCCCGAGGTAGTAGTGAAGGTGGCCCGGGTGGCGGGCACCGACGATCCCGGCCACCCCATCCCGGGAGTCGCCATCCAGTTCGATCCCGCATCCAGCATCGCCGTGCGGACCGCCGCCGGTCAGATCAACCGGAGCGACGTTGCGCTGATCCAGCACGAATACGGGGTGTATGGACCCGACGAGGGCGCGGCCATCCTCGATCTGGTCGATCAGATCCGCGTCCCGGTGACAACGGTCCTCCACACCGTGCTCCCGTCACCGACGGCCACCCAACGCCGGATCGCCTCCGGACTAGCGGATGCCGGACCCATCGTCGCGTCGACGGAGACGGCACGCACGTGGCTTCAAGACAGGTATGGGCTCGCCGAGTCCGGAATCCAAGTCATCCCGCATGGGTCGTCATGGCGGCCTTTGCCCCCGCCGTCGGGCGGGCCCCGGAGCCACCTCATCGTCTGGGGTCTGCTGGGTCCGGGCAAGGGAATCGAACGACTCCTCCGATCGATGGCGATGATCGGGACTGCCCCAGCCGTGACACTGGACATCGTCGGGCAGACCCATCCGAAGGTCTTGGCGCGGTCCGGGCAGTCGTATCGAAACGAACTGCAGCGGCTCTCTTCGGACCTGGGGCTCGCCTCGAGAGTCCGGTTCGTGGACCGCTATCTCGCCGAGGGAGAACTTCAGCACTTGATTGCTCGGGCCGATGTTGTGGTGATCCCATATGACAGCGATGTGCAGGTGTCTTCCGGCGTTCTCACCGACGCCATTGCCGCGGGACGACCGGTGGTCGCTACCGACTTCCCGCACGCCCGCGAGCTACTTGGCGGATGGTGCCGGTCTGGTCGTGCCGCACTCGGACAAGGCGCTGGCCGCGGCCATCTGCCGGCTTCTCGAGGACGACGACGCATACGCCTCAGCCGCCGGCCATGCGCTGTGTGCGTCCCAACGTCTCTCCTGGGAGTCAGTCGCCGAGACGTACATCGACCTGCTCCGTTCGGCTCACCGAGGTGATGCCGTGGCGTGATCCCGCGTTCTCGGGGCGCGGTGTAGGACAATGGTCGTGATGGATAGAACGGCGGTGAGGATCGGTCCCGATCCGGCCAGAGTCGTGGCGAAGCCGTTCATTCCCGGACATTCGACTTTCGGCGGTCCCACGACGCGAGTGGACCGCATCATCGACCGACTCCGGCTTCTGGACGATGCCGAGGTCTCCACCGCGATCGACGACGGCCGGCGCCGGGCCAAGAGACGCCACCGCGACATCGAATCCACCTGGATAGCCAATGGCCGACTGGCATGCGACATGAGCATCGACTCTTGCTCGGGTCTCGATCGAGCGAGGCTCCTGCTCTTGGGGATGGCTTTTACCCTGGAGTACGCCTTCGAGGCCGCCGCATTGACCAATCCTTCGATGGTCGCACTCGGGGACTTGACACCGCAAGGGGATCAACAGATCGTGATGAGCGCCCGCGCAATCGGCGAGGGCCATATCTCCTCGATCACCTTCCGCGGCGGCCACGTATCCCCCGAGGGCAATGTGCGATTCGATCGCCCCAGCCCGTGGGCCGACAACGGTGAACGGAGCATCGGGCCGTTCGATCGGGAGAAATTCCGCGCACGTTTGAGCGAGTTGGGCGTCAAGAACCACCTCTCGGAGCGCGTGCTCGACGACCTTGGGCAGAGCTTCAAGCTCTCGGAACTGGAGGAGGCCCTGTCCCGGCGGGCCGACGGTGACGACATGGCGGCGATCCGGTTCGAGACTGAACGCGCCGTCCATTGGCTGGCGACATCGAACTACGAGGTCTCATTCGATGGGGCGCCATTGGGGGAGCGGGTCCTTTCTCCTGCCGGCCCGGCAGAGAGCAGAGGGATGGAGGACGCTCGGTTTGTGCGCTTCTCCGAAGAGGACGGCACCACCGACTACTACGCCACCTATACGGCCTTCGACGGGTTCGAGGTGCTACCACAACTCATCGAAACGGCCGACTTCACGACTTTCAACATCTCGACTCTCTCCGGGGCCTGTGCTCGGGGCAAGGGCAT
This sequence comes from uncultured Acidimicrobiia bacterium, assembly GCA_963826825.1. GTDB lineage: Bacteria > Actinomycetota > Acidimicrobiia > Spongiisociales > DATADW01 > DATADW01. The sequence continues at coordinate 69,380 of CAWGYV010000007.1, forward strand.
GGCCCTGTTCCCTCGCCGGATCGGGGGAGATTTCGTGGCGCTGGCTCGGACCGACAACGAGAGCACCTTCCTGCTCAGGTCCGACAGCGTGCTCCGCTGGGACGTCGCCGAATTGGTGCTCGCTCCCACCGAGCCATGGGAGATAGTGCAGGGGGGGAACTGTGGGTCCCCGATGGAGACGGCGGACGGTTGGCTGGTACTCATGCACGGCGTCGGCCCGATGCGCCGCTACGTCTTGTCGGCGGTCCTCCTCGACCTGGACGAGCCGACGAAAGTCATCGGACGACTCCCCGAACCGCTTCTCGAGCCCGAGTCCTGGGAGCGGGATGGGTACGTGCCCAATGTCGTGTACTCCTGCGGGGGACTCATCCACCACGACCTGCTCGTCGTGCCCTACGGCATCTCGGACTCTCGGATCTCGGTGGCGACGGCGCCGGTCTCTGATGTGTTGGCGGCGATGAACTGAGTCATCGCCGATCGGTACGCCTCGACGTAACCGTGGGCCATGGCGATGTGACTGAACCGTTCCTCCACGACCGCCCGGCACCGGGTGCGATCGATGTCAGCTATACGGGCAAGTGCCTCGATCGCTGCCGGTATCCCATCGACGAGGAAGCCGGTGATCCCATCATCGATCAACTCGGGTAACGCACCCCGCCGCCAGCCCACAACGGGGGTGCCGACCGCGAGGCTCTCTATCACCACCAGACCGAACGGCTCCTCCCACGACAGAGGCATGATCAGCGCCCGGCAGTGGGCAACCAGATGCCATGTCTCGTCTTTGGGCAACGGTCCCAAGTAGGTCACCGTCGGTCCTAGGTGGGGCTCTATCTCCGTCTCGAAATAGCCTTGGTGGCGCGCCTCCATGGGCCCAATGAGCGTCAACGGGAGACCGGCGCCCTCCGCTACGGCGATCGCCAGGTGGGGAGCCTTCTCCGGGGCCATCCGACCGACGAACGCCAGTCGCGCATCGGGGTGGCGGCCAAACGGATACTCGTCTACTTGGATGCCGTTGTGCACGGTCGACACGTAGTTGAGCGAAGGCATGAAGGCGCGCTCGGCATCGGACAGCGAGACAAACGGCTGTTGACTGTGGGCGCTCAAAAGGAGATGGTGATTCGCGTTCCAGGCGGCAGCCGTGCAGGGTGGTAACCAACGGCATGGGGACATATGGCGCATACCCGAGCGCGTGCACGTGTAGATGGGAGTGGATCACATCGACCTGTTGCCGGACCGACTCAGCGATGGCGGTCCCGATGTGATGCGTCTCCCAGACACGGGCATCGTGCGACAACCCGAGAGCCGCGGCCTCTTCGAGCGATGTGGGGACGGTGGGATGGAGGTCGCCAGATGTCGTCGAACCGACAGGGGCGAAGACAAGGACCCGGTGACCCAGCTCGACGAGGCCCTCGGTGAGGTCGTGGCAGACACGCTCCCATGGGCCGTAACCCGAGGGTGGGAAGTGATGGCTGATCGGGGCGATCATCCCAATCCGTAGGCTCCCGTTGGCATCGCGTCCCTGAGACGAGTCCAGGTGCGGTTTCGGCACCGATCCCAACTCGGTCCCCTCCGAGGCACGCATGCCTCAATGATGCATGCCAAATCGCTGTACCGCGTCGGAGGTGACGCTGCGTGCATGATGAGGGATGACGAAGAGCGCTCGACCACTACTCGGAGAGCTAACCGAACATGAGCCAAATTCTGACCTTGCGCGTCGGTGGGTACGCCCCGGTTGGGAGCGTTCATTCCGATGCCCTGGACCGCTTCCGGAGTTCGGTCTTGGATGGCACGGAGGGCCGAGTTGCGGTCGAGGTGATCTGGAACATCATGGACTCGGGCCGTGCCAACACCGACCTCTTCGAGATGGTTGAGAGCGGTGAATTGTTCATGTGCTACTTCTCGACCAGCTATCTGGGCCACAGGGTGCCTGAGCTGGACATTTTGGAGACGCCCTACCTCTTCTCTGACCTCGAGCAGGCACACCGGGCGCTCGACGGCGCGCTCGGGGAGGTGCTGGTCGAAGCCACCAGGCGGCGCACCGGGTTCGAATTGCTCGGTTTCTGGGACAACGGCTTCCGACACTTCACCAACCGGCTGCGACCTGTGCGCCAACCCGCCGACACCCGGGGGATGAGGGTTCGGCTTCAACCAAATCCCATACACGAAGAGCTCATCCGCTCCTGGGGGGCGGAACCGGTTGCGGTAGAGCTGAGCCGAGGCATCGAGTTGATCGGCTCGCTCGAGGTGGATGCCCAGGAGAATCCACTTGCCAACACCGTTGCCTACGGCGTGGAGCGGGTTCATCCATTCATCACGATGACCGCACACCTGTACGGGGCGCGTGGTCTGTTCGCCAACCGTGCAGCAGTCGAGGCGCTGCCGACCGATGTCGAGGACGTGGTGAGGAGCGCCGTCGGCGCCGCAATCGCGTACCAGCGTGTCGCAGCTGAGGCCAAGGAGCAGAGCCTTCGCCGGGATCTGGAGCAGGCCGGTCTGGCCTTCGAAGACTTGACCGACGAAGAGAGGGCACAGTTCGTTCGGGCCTCCTCGCCCGCGATCGAGGTTGCCCGACGCAGGCTCGGAGAGGACCTGTTCGCCATCGCTCTCGGCTGATATCTGCCCCGGGTTCGGTCCTACATCGTGTCTGATATAGGGTGCCCCGGGTGGGTTCACCGAAGACCTCAGCACTGAGGGACTTCCTATGGGAGACGAGTCGCCTCGATCCCGACCAACCGGCGACGCTCCGACGGGCAGGCGCCTACCTCCTGATGGTCGTGGTGGTGCTGATCCTCGGCTTCAACTGGCCGATCTTGGCCATCGGACTGCGCGACGTCAGTCCGGTCTGGATGACAGCGCTCAGAGTTTGCAGTGGAGCGGTCACCGTGGTGGCGGTGGCGGCTGTGACGGGACGCCTCCGCCTCCCACCGAGGGGTGATCTTCCGGTTGTGCTCTCGGTGGCGATACTGCGTCTCGGGCTCGTCTTCTTCCTGGTCTTCACTGCCCTCACCATCGTGCCGGCGGGGCGTTCCTCGGTCCTGGTCTGGACGGCGAGCCTGTGGGTTGTCCCGATGGCAGTGATCGCCCTCGGCGAGCGCATGACCCGGCTGCGCTGGGCCGGCTTGGCGCTCGGAATCGCCGGGGTCGTCGTCCTGATCGAGCCTTGGCGGCTCGCGTGGGACGAGCCGAGGGTGATCCTCGGTATCGGAATGTTGTTGCTCAGCGCCATCCTCAACGCGGCGACCGCGGTGCACATCAGACACCACGCCTGGGTGTCGACCCCACTACGTGTCATGCCATGGCAACTATTGATCGCAATGGTGCTCACGTTGACGGTTGCCTTCGCGGTAGAGGGAACGCCTCAGATCCACTGGACGTCTTCGCTGGTGGGCGTGATCGTCTACGAAGGCGTGCTGGCGACCGGGCTCGCCCTGTGGGCACAGGTATCGGTGCTGAGAAGTCTTCCCGCAGTGTCCACCAACTTGTCGATGATGATGGTCCCAGTTGTCGGAGTGCTGGCTTCGGCGCTGCTGCTGGGAGAAGTGATCACAGCCACGGTGGTCGCTGCGATGGCTCTCATCTTCATCGGAGTGAGCCTCAACATCGGTGCGGATCGATCAATCGCTGAGAGCTGACCTATCAGTCGTCAGCTTCGATCGGGGTAGAGCGCCGCATCTTGGCGCGCCGCTTCACAGAGCTATTTGGCCCGATCCGGAACCCGGCCGATCCCGGCCCTTCGACGGATCACCTCGATCACTGCAGAGTTGTCGAGGTCGCCGAGCCCACTCTCTTCACCCTCAGCCATTAGTAGACGGGCGAGCCTGGCGAAATCCATTGGGACACCCAGCGCGGCGCCGTGTTCGACGATGAGCCGGAAGTCCTTGTGGCTCTGGCTGAGCCGGGAGTCGGGATGGCCATGGTCACCGGTCACCATCCGGCTGCCCCATAGGTCCATCGCCTTCGAATATGCAGCCCCGTCGCGCAAGATCTCGAGTGTCTTCTCCAAGTCGAGCCCGGCGCGCTCCGCAGCTACCAGCCCTTCGGCGAGCGCAAAGCGGTGGACCGCCAGTACGTGGTTGACGACCAGCTTCATCCTCGCTCCCGCCCCGACGGTGCCCACGTGGTGATGTGAGCGGCCGATCGACTCCATTACCGGGGCGGCCTTCCTATATGCATCTGCGGTGCCCCCAAACATCACCACCAGCTCACCGCGGGCGGCGACTGCGGCGTTGCCGCTCAGTGTCATGTCGGCGTACTCGATGCCACCGAGCGCCAGGCCCGCGGCGATCTCGGCGGCGTCCTCGGGTGGACCGGTGGTCGAGTCGAGCACCAGGACATCGTGGTTTCCCGAGGCGATGATGCCGTCGCCGCCGAGGCATACCTGCCTGGAGATGTCGGATGTGAGCAGGGAAAGAACCGCCGTCTGGCAACCCTCGACTGCTTCCGCCGGTGATCCGGTGTGGTGGCCACCAGCTTCCTCGAAGGCCGCGGCACGCTCTGCGTCGATGTCGAAGCCACGAACACCGAACCCTGCGTCAAGTAGGCGAACCGCGAGACGCCCCCCCATGATCCCCAGTCCTATGACCGCAACGGAGTCGGGTGAGGGCTTGCTCACCGGCGCTCACAGTTGTCCGCCGTCGACCAAGTGACGGCGACGAGCCCTTCGCCGGCACATTGACAAGACATGGCCGGGATCCGTTGTACGGCAAGGAGTCTCATGTGGCTTCGGCGGCTGGCGGGTACTCGTTGATGAAGTCGATCAAGACTTGGTTGAAACGGTCGGGCTCCTCGAAGAACGGGGCGTGCGCACTCTTCTCGAACACCACCAACTGGGCACCGGGGATCGCATGGGCGACGTACTCGGCGGCGGCCAGCGGGGCATTTCGGTCGTGGCGACCGACGCAGACCAAGGTCGGAAGTGAGATGGTGTCGAGCATGTCGCGCCAATCGACAACGCCGTGGTCGTCGAGCATCCTGGCTCCGGCGATCGGTGGGGTCAACATCGCGGAGCGCACCATCTCCTCTGCCTCCTCTCCGGTCGGAGAGACGAGGAGCAGTCTCTCGATGACTCCCCGAACCACCCCCTCGTGATCGGCCATGATCTGTCGTTGAAACTCGGCGGGATCGAGGGTGAAACCCCACTCCCAGTCGGGTCGCCTCTGCATGCTCGGGGTGATCCCGATGAGGACGAAGCGGCCAAGACGGTGAGGACCGAATTGCTCCCAATAGGCGAGAGCAACGCTGCTCGACCGTGACCAAGCGACCAACGTCACGTCCTCCAGGTCCAGGATGTCGAGTAGTTGCCGCAGGTCTTGAGCGCCTCGACCGAGTCGGAGACCCCGCTCCACCTTTTCCGACTCACCCTGCGCTCGGGGGTCGAACATGATTATGTGGTGAGTAGCGCTCAGCTCGACTTGGTGCCTCCACCAGGTGGCGTCCATCGCCCATCCGGCGGCGAAGACCACAGGTCGCCCGCGTCCCGACTCGGAGTAGTGCAGTAGAACCCCGTCGCTGGAATCGAATGTGGGCACGTCGAATTCACTCTATGGATGCAGGATTCGGTGTGGCTCCGAGGTTTTCCTGGTCTGGAGCGTAGAAAGCTATAGACTGCACTCTATAGAAAGTGCTGCGGAAATAGCGGATCAGCGGAGGAGGATCAATGGGAAACAAGCGAAGGACAGCGGTGCTGTTGTCGGTGGTGATGGCGTTCGTCGTGGTGGCTTGTGGCGGTGGCGCCGGTGACACGACCGTGGCGGGGGGCACCAGCGACACCACGGCGGCGGGGGGCGCCAGCGACACCACGCGGCGGGGGGCACGAGTGACACGACGGCGGCGGGGGGCGCCAGCGACACGACTGCGGGCGGATCTGCGTTCGAAATGCGCGTAGAAGTACCGGAAACTGACGAGATGCAGGACACGGCTCAGTACGTGACCGAGCCGCCTTGGGTAATCGGTTACTCGGATGCTTCTCTCTCGAACTCGGCCCGCGTCTTCGTCAACAACTTCACCGAGTGGGCCGCGTCGGAGTACTCCGAGATCTCGGAGGTGGCGCGCACCGATGCCAATGACAGCCCGGACAAGCAGGTATCGGACATCGAGGATCTGCTGGTTCGGGGAGTGAATTGCCTGATCGTGGCGGCCACTTCTGAGGAGGCGGTTAACCCGGCAATCGAGCAAGCCATGGCGGACGGGGTGCCGGTCATCATCCAAGAGCGCGATGTCACGACAGAGGACTTCGTCAGCCACATCAACATCCGAACATACGACATAGGCACGATCCAGGCGGAGGCCGCTGCGGAGATGCTGGGTGGTGAGGGTCAGGTCGTACTGCTCGAGGGCGCCGCCGGCACCGGTCCCGCCGAGGAGGCTCGGCGCGGCCACGAGGAGATCCTTGCCAACTACCCGGATATCGAGGTTCTCGCTGTCGAGTACACCGGGTGGTCGTGGGACGAGGGCAAAACGATCATGGAGAACTGGCTCCAGGCCTACGACCAGATCGATGCTGTCATCGCCGACAGTGGCATCCAACAGCAGGGCGCCTATGAGGCCGTGGCGGAGGCAGGACGACTGGACGAGGTGAAGGTCTGGACGGGTGACAGCCTCCAGGCGTGGATCCGCCAAGTGCACGACGAGTCGATCCCGGGCGTGATCGTGAATCGGCCCTTGACGTTCGGAGCCCTGGCGGTCGATGCCTGTGCGGCGACGCTCTCCGGAATTCCGGTACCCAAGAACTGGTACGACCCGGTCGAGGCGCTTGACGTGGAAAACCTCGAGCAATACATAGCTCCGGATACCCCTGGCTCCGACGAGTGGTGGAACTGGTGGGACCTGCCCGAGGAGTGGCTGCCCGAGTAGCGAGCAGATCGACACACGATTCTCGTGATTCGGTTGGAAGCATGGCGGAGGTGGGCACCTCCGCCATGCTTCAATCGTGGAGGCCTCGCCTCACGGGGAGCATGAACGAACCTTGTTCAAGGTAGAACAGGTCTCCAAGCAGTTCGACGGCGTCCATGCCCTGTCGGCGGTTGATGCCGAATTCAGCGCTGGTCGGATCCACGCCGTGGTCGGGGAGAACGGCGCGGGTAAGTCCACACTCGTCAAGATCATCGCGGGGGTCCATGCCCCGGATCAGGGAACCCTCTACCTCGACGGCAGCGAGATCTCCTTTGCCACGCCTCGCGATGCGATGAACGCCAGCATCGCCGTGGTCTACCAAGAACCCACGCTGGTACCGATGCTCACCGTGGAGGAGAATTTGGTTCTCGGCCGCGAGCCAACCGGTTGGGGACTCGTCGCCAACGGCAGCGTGCGGAAAGTGGCCGATACCTGGCTACCGGTGGTGGGGGCAGCCATCGACCCGACCACGCAGGTTGAGAGGCTCAGCATCGCTCAGCGTCAATTGGTGGAGATTGCCAAGGCTCTGAGTCTGGATGCACGGATGATCCTGCTCGACGAGCCAACCTCGTCGCTGTCAATCACCGAGATCGAACGGCTGCATGTCGTCGTACGCGACCTCAAGGATCGCGGGGTCAGCGTGGTCCTGATCACGCACAACCTCGACGAGGTGTTCGCGCTTGCCGACGAGGTGACCGTTCTCAAGGACGGCAAGGTATCGCTCAAGGCCGCCGTTGCCGAGGTCACGGCAAGCGAAGTTATCCGGGCGATGATCGGGCGTGATCTCGCCCACATGTTCCCTTCGAGGGTTCCCGATGGCGCCGAGCATCGGACGGTCATCGAGGTGCGGGGCCTGACGGTTCCGGGTCGAGCTGAGGACATCAGCTTCGAGTTGCGGGAATCCGAGGTCCTTGGCTTCGTCGGTCTGATCGGCGCCGGGCGGACCGATGTTGCCAAGGCGTTGGTGGGTGCCATCAGGAGCCGGTCCGGCGAGGTCCTCATCGACGGCGAGGTGAGCAAAGTACGCGAGCCGGCTGACGCCGTGGCACGCGGCATCGCTCTCGTACCCGAGGACCGACTGGCCGAGGGTTTGGTTATGGATCTCGGCGTCAAGCAGAACATCGGACTGCCCCAGCTTGCCGGGTTGAGCAGGTACGGGATCATCGATAGGAAGTCGGAGAGCGCGCTGGCCAATGTGCAGATCGACTCGCTGAATATTCGGACGCCAAACAACGGAACCGTGGTCACCAACCTCAGCGGGGGGAACCAGCAGAAAGTGGTGCTCGGCAGGTGGCTGGCGAAGGGATCTCGGGTCTTGATCTTGGACGAGCCGACGCGAGGGGTCGACATCGGCGCCAAAGCGGAGATCTACAAGACGATTCGCCAACTGGCCGAGCACGGCACGGCGGTGATGCTCATCTCATCGGAGCTCCCCGAGATCCTCCACCTCAGCGATCGGATCGTGGTGATGTCCAAAGGTCGGATCGTCGCAACCCTCGAGAACAATTCCTTGACCGAGTCCGACATGGCGAGCGAGGAAGACCTGATCACACTCATTCTCGGCGTCAAGAGTGATGAGGGCGCCTCTTGACCACCAGCGTGACGGCACCCCCCGGCAACCCGGACCCCATCGTGGAGCGGCATCGGCGGTCGATCACACGCTGGACTGGCCCAGGTTGGCTCTGGCTGTTGCTGGCTGCGATCGTGCTCGCGGCTTCGCTCATCGCAGAGCCCTTCTTGACAGCACGCAATCTGACCAACGTCCTCCGCCAGATGATCCCGCTTGGGATAGTGGCGGTCGGCCAGACCTTGGTGATCCTCATCGCCGGGGTCGACCTTGCGGTGGCGGCGACCATAAGTCTGTCAAATACGGCCCTGATGGGCATCGTGGCTGGAGAAGCCGCCAACGTCCCGCTGGCCATGGCTGTCGTCCTCGCCGCCGGCCTCCTCATCGGCTTGTTCAACGGGGTGGTGATCATCCTCACGAGGGTGCCGGCGTTGATAGTGACACTTGGCTCGGCAAGCATCGTTACCGGCATCACCTTTCTGTACACCGACCAATCCAACTTCGGCAAGCCTGCGGAGATCATGAACGACATCGGGTTCGGTTCGATCGGGCCGATACCGATCCTCTTCTTTCTCTACGCCTTCATTGCCGCGATCGCCTTGATCATCCAGAATCGCACCGTGTTCGGCCTGCATCTCTATGCGGTGGGTGGCTCCGAGCATGTGGCACGCAGCTCCGGCGTTCGCGTCGACAGGGTGAGGCTCATCGCATACCTCGCCTGTGGTTTTCTCGCCGCGGTGGCCGGGATCGCAATGTCCACCCGCATGGGCGCAGGCGAGCCACTCTCCGGCGTTGGCTTCGACTGGGACTCGATCGCAGCCGTGGTCCTCGGGGGCACCGTGCTCACCGGTGGCCGGGGCGGAGTCGGGGGCACCATCGGCGGTGTCGCAATCATCGCGATCCTCAACAATGTGATGAACCTGTCGGGCGTCTCCTCGTTCACCCAGATCGTCTTCAAGGGCGTGATCGTTTTGATCGCAGTTGTGCTCGCTGCCGCCACGACGCGCCGTCTGGCTGGAGAAGCTCGGGTCTTCGTAAGCGAGAGATTCCGGCGACGCGCCGAGGAGGCGGCCTGATGGCCACGTCCAAAGGTGAAGCCGTACTCCCGCCCGCCCGGCGCTTCGGCACTCTCCGAGGCCGGTGGCCGATTTATGGGCCGTGGGTGATCCTCATTGCCCTCGTCGTCATTTCGACGTTGATCTCGTCGGACTTCCTCAGCACGACGAACCTCGTGAACATCCTGCGGCAGGCCGCCCCACTCATGATCGTGGCGCTTGGCCAGACTCTGGTCATCCTGGTGGGCGGGATCGACGTGTCCGTCGGCGCAGTGATTGCAACGACGACGGTCATCGGGGGCAGTCTGATGCGGGACAGCAACGCCATGATCATCCCCACCATCCTTGTGGTAATCGGGGTGGGTCTCGTGATCGGATTGGTGCACTATCTGCTCATAGTGCGGGTGGGGACCGATGCCTTGGTGACGACGCTGGGGACGTTGCTGATTCTCGGCGGTCTCAACCTGATCTACACCGGTGGCGCGCCACGTAGCAATGTGACCGACCTCTTTCGTCAGCTCTCCGACGGTCGTCTGGTGGGAATCCCGATCATCGTGATCGTCGCGCTGGTGCTGGCGGCAATTCTCGCATTCGGACTGAGGAGGTCGACCTATGGCCGGAGGGTGTACGCCGTAGGCAGCAACCGCGAGGCTTCCCGCCTCGCCGGCATTAGGTCAAAGGGGGTAGAAGGCCGCGCCTACATCGCGTGCAGCGTGTTGGCGGTTGTCGCCGGCCTCGCCCTGTTGGCCAGAATCGGCACCGGAGACACAGCCGCCGGCGAGGGGATGGAACTCGACTCAATCGCTGCCGTGTTGATCGGGGGCACGGCATTCGGCGGAGGAAAGGGCCGCGTCGAGGGAACCATCGCCGGCGTGCTCATCCTCACCGTGCTCTTCAACGTCTTCAATCTGATGGGCGTGAGCAGGTTCGCCCACCTGATCGTCAAGGGCGTGGTGGTGATCGTCGGCGTAGCTCTCTATTCGTCACGTAAGCGGACGGTCAGCTGACGAGCCTCTACAGCTTGCTCCAAGCCTCGATGTCGTCTGGGCGGTAGTCGGTACCGACACCTGCCCGCTCCAGCAGCGAGTCGCGGGATCGGGTAGCCCGTTGGAGAACCGCACGAGGATCTACCGAGATCATCGCCCCATGCTTCTTCACGAAGCGTCCAGCCACGAGTACCGAGTCGACGTTCCCCGGGTGCGCCATGACCACGATCGAGGCCACGGGCTGGTTGAGCGGGGCCAAGTTGAGGTCGTCGGCTCTGATCAGGACGATGTCCGCCTCTTTGCCGGGGGAGATGCTCCCGACGCGGTCGTCGAGCCCACAGGATCTGGCACCGTCGATGGTCGCCATTCGCAGGATGGTGTCTGTCGTGATGGTCAGCCGTTCCACCATCTCCACCCTCCGGATCGACTCCTCATTCACCAGGGCCCGCTCGGTGGCCAGGGCGCACCGCATGACCGAGAACATGTCGCCTCCGACGGTGACCGGGACGTCCACTGAAAGGCTGGTGACGATTCCGTGCTGGAGCGACCGACCGGTTATGGGAAAACCCAAACCCATGTGCATCTCGACCTCTGGAGAGATCGAGATGGAGCCGCCGCTATCGGCGATGAGCCGAAGATCGTTGTCCGAGAACTGGTTGCCGTGAACAAAGGTTGTGTCGGGGCCGAGCACTCCCTGTTCATGGAGTCTCAACACCGGTTGGTGACGCAGCGACCACGCGCCCTCGCCGGCGTGAGTCGTGATCCGCACTCCGATTTCACGAGCGAGGCGCCAGTCGCCGGCGCTGGTTTCGGGCGTGGTGTGCTGTGGTCCGCGGGCCGCCATCATCAGGGTCACCAAGCCGTCGTCGTTGGCAAAGTGCTCCGCCCGAACCCGCCGTATGTCGTCGGAGTGAGGGATGGTGCTATCGATGTACCACTCGGCGATTTGCTCGTCGTTCGGCGTCCCGTGGGCGAACACTGCGCGCCCGCCGAACTCCTTGAGCGCAGCTACTGAGCCGTCAGCGTGTTCCGGTGAGTTCATGATGTGCGCCCAATCGACGAGCGTGGTAACGCCGGCATTGAGCGCTTCCGTCGCTCCGAGCAGCGTTGCGGCATAGACATCCTCGGGACTGAATCGGGGCCCGAGTCGGCCCCGGATTCCGGCCAAGTACTCGGGTAGCGACCAGTCCGAGGACATGCTCTTGATTGCCGTCTGCCAAGTGTGGCGGTGGGTATCGATGAAGCCGGGGATGGCGATCATGTTCGAGGCGTCAAACACCTCCGCATCGGGTTCGTCGATGCTTTGGGAAACCCGGACGACCTCAGTACCTGCGATCAGCACGTCCCCAAGCGGGAGATGGCCGATTTCGGGGTCGAGAGATACGACCCGTCCGCCCTTCAGAAGCAGATTGCGATCAGACATGGTGCAGAAGAGTGAGATCTATAGTTGATATGATACATGAGAGGTCGAGGTCGAAGCCTCGGCCGAGGGCCCAGATCAGCACCCTCTGACCAGGACTGGACATTGGTTCGTTCGACACAGCCAGCCGGACCGCTGACCCTCAAGTCGGAGGAGGGTCTCCGGCTCGATCTGACTGGATCGAGACCTGGAACGATCGTCGACCTGGTGCGAGACGCCCTCAGGTCCTCGATCATCAGGGGTGATCTCCCGGCTGGCTCGAGTCTCGTCCAAACCGAGATCGCAACGCAGCTCGATGTCAGCACGACTCCGGTGAGAGAGGCGATGCGCGATCTGGCAGGTGAAGGTCTCATCACCCTTGACAGTCACCGGATTGGGACGGTCCGTGGACTGGAATGGGAAGAGATGGTCGAGATAGTCGAGGTCAGGCGCGCCATCGAGAAGGTTGCACTGAAACGGGCCATGGCCAACATCAAGGACGAGGAGTTGACGGCGGCGCGCCACCTCGCAGATCAACTGTCGAGAGAAGAGGATCTGGGCAGCTGGGTTCAGCTCAACAGCCGTTTCCACATCGTCTTCCATCGGGCGACCCGGACCAAACGCCTGGGCACGATGCTGGCTGCCTTGGAAGCTGCCGGTGGGGTCTTTGTCGCACAAGCTCAGCGTCTGCACCCTGAGCTCCGGAGAAGGGCGATCGTCGACCATTACGCGCTGCTCGATGCGTTTGAGGCGCGCGATCTGAGGCGTGCCCATCAAGTCCAGTTCGAGCATGTCAATCTGCCGCTGGAGTCCGCCGAGGTTGGCCCGGGATAGTGTCTCCGGGTTTCGATCAAGAGACGATGCCCCAATCCCCAGCATCCCGACCCACGTCGGGAGCGAGCACGCCCCGCTCTGATCACCAGGTGAGCCAGCGCGGCTTCCGGGTGCACCGCTGGGGTACCGACCCCGTTTGGGAGGAATTCGCGCGTCCCTCGCCCGCTGAGAACGAGGTCCTGATCCAGGTTGAGGCGTGTGGCGTTGGGCTGACCGTCTTGAATTGCATCAGGGGGGACCTGGCCAACTCGGAGAACCTCTTGCCGCGCGTTCCCGGCCACGAGTTGGTAGGCCGGGTCGTCGATGCTGGGCCTGGCCGTGGTGGCAAGCTCATCGGGCGCCGAGTCGTCGCCTACTTCTATCTCGTCTGCGGTTCGTGTCACCGATGCCTCGCCGGCGCAGAGCCGCGCTGCCTCAATCTCGCCGGTTGGGTCGGCGTGCACCGCGACGGCGGCTATGCGCCTTTCACGGTTCTGCCCAGTCACAACGTCCTCGAGATCCCCGAGTCCCTCGATCCGATTGCGGCCACTGTCATTCCAGATGCCGTGGCCACGGCGGTGCACGTTTGCCGGCGGCGTTGCGAGATCGGTCCCGGCGATCGGGTCGCCGTGATCGGCGCAGCGGGTGGTGTCGGGATCCACGTGATGCAGGTGGCCCGCCTGTGCGGTGGTGACGTCGTCGGCCTCGAGGTCGGCGATCGCAAGCTCGCGGCTCTGAGCGAGCTGGGTTTCGATGCGGTCGACTCGGGCGACTTCGAGGCCCTGGGTCGCTCGTGGTCGGGCTCGCCGCCAGACGCCATCATCGATCTCGTTGGGACCGAGGCCTCGGTGCGATGGGCATTGGAATCGCTCGGTTCGGGCGGCCGCCTGGCGGTGCTCACCACATTTCCCGGCATCAGCACTGCGATTTCTCCCAGGCACCTGGTTCTGCAAGAACTCACGATCTTGGGATCGAAGTACGCCTCGAGGGCGGAGGTGATGGCGGCGACGGAACTCGTCGCGAGCGGGCGCGTGCGTGCCGTCGTCGGACGGCAAGTCATGGCCCAGGAAGCGCTGAGCCTCCACAGCGATTTGATATCGGGCGCTCTCATAGGACGGGGTGCTATCCGCTGGTAGGACTGGCTATTCCGTCCGTTGACACCCGTCCAATATGTTATAGGATGCACTAAACAGAGTTCGATGAAGCGAGGGACGATGATCGTTCGGTCTGACAACAACTACGTGACACACGTATCAGATTTCTCACCGGCTCCCGTGACGGCGGATCAGGGCTGGCGGAAGATGGACATACGCTTCATCTTGAACCGCGAATCTTCCGGACATGGGAGCGTTTGCGTATTTCGAACTCTGTTCGAGCCAGGAGCCGCACACGAGATCCACACGCATCCCGGCGCCGATGAATTCCTATACGTCATTCGCGGCCGATGCATCGTCGGCGCGGGCGAAGACGAGGAGCACGAGGCGGGTCCGGGGACTCTCCAGTTCATTCCGGCCGGCAAGAAACACTGGCTGCGCAACGTTGACTCATTCGAACCGGTCGAGTTGATCGGTGGCTATACGGGAGTCGGCAGCTTGGACGAAGCCGGATACGAGTTCATCGCTCACCTGACCAGTTAGCGGTGGGGTGACGAGCTTGGATACGGAGCTCGAAGCCGACATTGAGACCCGGCTCAGACGGGTCCAGGAGACGATGCGAGCGGACGGCTTCGACGCCCTCATCGTGTATGGAAATACGAAGATGGGTGGGAGCCTCCGTTACCTCTCCGGCTTCTTCATCGATCGAACCGGCTGGGTGTCGCTCGGGCCCTCGAGCGATGATCTCTTCATTTTCGACGGGGCAGCTTTGGTAGTCCCGGCGGCTGGCGAGCCCATCCTGTTGATCGAGCCGGGGCACATGATTACGTCTACCGCGATTACGAGAGAGGTCCGTGGTGGCGGGCTCACAGGTGGTGGTGAAGACGGCTTGACCCCGAAGGGCGTGGCCAACGCGCTGAACGAGCTTGGCGCTGCCGGCCGGGTAGGCGTCGAGACATGGGACAGGTTCCCGGCACCGTTGTACCTCGGGCTCCGTGAGCAGATGCCGCACACAGGTCTCGAACGGTCGACCGTGGTCGAGACAGCGCGGCTGGTCAAAACCGACTACGAAATCGAGCGGCTCAAAGAGGCGGGGGGAGTTGGCGATGTCGGACACCAAGCCTTCGTAGACGCACTGCGTAGCGGTCCTGCCAAAACGGAACTCCAGCTGATACGCATCGCCGAGGGAGCCATGCGCGAGATGGACCCTGTATATGAGGACACGGTGCCCTCCTCTCCATCCCTGATCTCATCCGGCGACGAGGTGCATGGTTTGCTCCTCCATGCGCCGCTTCCAGACAAGTACGTGAGCGATGGAGACGTCGTCAACTGGGACATATGCAGCAGGTACCAGGGATATGCCGTCGACACATCACGGACGAGGGTCTTGGGCGAGGTGAGTCCCGACCAAGACGCTGCGTACTCGATCGCGTTGGAGATGGCGCAAGCGGTACGGGACGCCGCCAAGCCCGGCGCCATGACGAACGACCTTGTCACGCTTGCCAAGGACGTTGCTTCAGAGCACGGGGCGAGTCTGTGGCTGGATTTCCTCGGACATGGGATCGGACTGGACTGCCACGAGCGTCCCGACATGGGTGTTGAGGAGATGGTTCTCCAAGAGAACATGGTGATCACGGTCGAGCCTCGCGTCGTTTTCGACAGCAGGTTCCTCATGGCGAACGAGGACATGGTGTTGGTGACGCCTGACGGAGGCACATCGCTCACCTCGTTTCCGCGGGAGCCGCTCGGCCTATGACATCTCAATCGATCCGGTGTGAGGAGCAAGGAATGAGGACTCCGTGTGACCGTGCGGCCCTTTGACACGTCGGTGGCTCGCGAACCTCGTGTCGGTCGCGCTCGGCCGACGAAAGGCTGACCTCGTCATCACGGGCGGACGTCTGGTCAATGTCTATACGGCCGAGATCTATGAGACAGCCCTCGCCATCGCGGGAGAGCGCATCGCGGCGGTAGGCGATGTCCAACACACGATCGGACCGGAAACCGAGATCGTGGACGCCGCTGATCGCTATCTCGTGCCTGGACTCATCGATCACCACTGCCACGTCCACGAATCGCAGCTAACGATCAGCGAGTTCGCATCGGCGGTGATTCCCCGAGGAACGACTGGCGTCGCCACCGACCACTACGGCGAGATGTCGGTCGGGGGTATCAAGGCGGTGCGAGAGAGCCTGGACACCGCAAAGAGCTTGCCGCTCAAAGTCTTCTTCCTTCTCGGTGGCCCCGGGTACTACCAGAACCACCCGTTCGGGCATTCGGGAGTGCCGACCCTCGACGACATGCTCGAGATGCTCGCCTGGGAGGAGTGTGTCGGTCTCAATGAGGCGTTTGCGGCACGCATCGTCGACAACGAGGAGAAGATGATTTCGTTGGTCGATGCCGTGATCCGGTCCGGCAAGTGGGTGTGCAGCCACGGAGCTGAGATGACCGGAGGGCGGGCCAACGCATGGATGGCATACCTGCGCGCCACGGACGATCACGAGTCGGTGAGCGCCGAGGACGCTTTGCTCCGCGCTCGCTTGGGGATCTACGTCTCCGTTCGAGAAGGTGCGGGGTGCTACAACCTCGACCAGGTGATCCGTGCCATCACCGAACACGGCGTCGACCACCGGCGATTTTGCTTCAACACCGACGTTCCGTCGACGCTCTCCATCGTCGAGGATGGCCACATCGACTACCTGATGCGGCGTGCCATCTCAGCCGGGGTGAAGCCCATAGCCGCCATCCAGATGGCCACACTCAACGCTGCGGAGTGCCTGGGGGTGGATCGCGATCACGGCAGCCTGGGTCCTGGGAAGGTCGCGGATGTGCTTCTCGTCGACGATCTCGAGACCATGGGCGTGCGAACCGTCATCGCCGACGGGCGCGTTGTGGCGGTCGACGGTGAGCTCATCGAGCCCCTGCCGCCGACGAAGTTCTCGGAGTACGCATACGGGACGGTGATGCTTCCCAGACCGATTGTCCCCGACGACTTCACCATCGACGCTGGCCGCGACGAGGGGACGGTCGAGATCCGTGTTATCGAGGCCTCCGGAGACACCGTCACCACATTGGAATCCATAGAGGAAGTGCAGGTGACAGGAGGGACGATCGAAAACGACGTCGACCGGGACCTATTGAAGATCGCAGCGATTGAACGCGTCACCGGAAGCCGAATGATCGGCGTCGGGATCGTTCGGGGCTTCACGTTGCAGGATGGCGCGCTCGCCACAACATTCAACGCACAGCAGGAGAACATCGTTGTCGTTGGCACCAACAACGACGACATGGCGATGGCCGCCAACGTCCTGGCTGATTCCGGAGGCGGTTTTGTCTGTGTTCAGCGAGGCGAAGTCAGGGGACTGTTGGAGCTTCCGTTGTTCGGCCTTCTATCCGAGCTGCCTTACAAGGAGGTGGCGGCCCAGATCCGATCGCTCAACGAGACCGTCCGCAGCCTCGGCTGTGACATGCCGTCTCCTTTCCCCACGCTGGGGTTCGTCGGACTACCGGTGGACATCGGCAACCTCAAGATCTGTCCCGAGGGCCTCGTAGACGTGTGGAAGCGCGAGGTCGTTCCGATCATCGTCGACGTTTCTCGATAGAGCGCCGGCACCCGACCAGGGAGGCTCGATGACCGAAAACTTCGTTACCGGCAAACGCTGGGATGTGCAATGGGAGGAGGACACCGATCTCCTCACTCTTGGAAGCGGCGTACTCGTAAAGGTGTACCGCCAGGATGCAGCCAAAGGACGGTTGGACCTGCTCGTGAAATTCCCGCCCGGGTATGTCGAGCCGGCGCACGCCCATGACAGCGAGCATTCGATCGTGGTCCTCGAGGGGGTGCAAGTAGTTGGTGGTGTTCCCCTCCGGGCCGGCGACTACTGCTTCGCCGGCCGAGAGGTGATCCATGGGCCGTTCGAGTACCCGGAGGGATGTGTGGTCTTTGCGTCGTTCACCGGGGTTTCGGCCCAGCACCGCTATCCGGGCTCGCCCGGTGGGGAAATCGGCCATGCCTGATCGGTCGCTCAAAGAGCGGGTGAGATGGGAATGTTGACGGACCATCAGAGGGAACTCGTTTCCCGAGCCCGAGCATTCGTCGACGAGGCGGTGAGGCCGAGATCCGCCGAGCTCGACAGCAGGCCGGACCCCGCTGACTGCTTCTCATGGGAGATAGTCGAGGAGGCCGATGCCCGCGGTCTTCGCACACTCACCTTGGATCCGGACTTCGGGGGCGAGGGAATCGACTGCCTGTCGACGGCAATCGTGATCGAGGAGGTCGCGCGGGGAGACGTGGGAATCGCGGTGATCCTGGCGCAGACTCTGAAGATCGTTCAGACCATCCAGGCCGTGTGCACCGCAGACCAGCGTGCCCGGTTCTTACCGGCCTTCCGCGAGGACCCAAGGTACCTCCTCGCAATCGGAATCACGGAGCCTGGGCGCTCATCGGACTACTTCCTTCCCCGCGACGATCCCGACATGCGCTTCTCGACCAACGCCAGGAAGACCGAAGACGGATGGATCCTCAATGGAAGGAAGCACTTCATCTCGTTGGGAAATCGGGCCTCTTTGTACCTCGTGTTCGCCCAAACCGATCCAACCAAGAATCTTGTCGCTGGCTCCACCTGCTTTCTCGTCCCGCGCTCGACTCCCGGCTTCACGACAGGCATCGTTCACGACAAGATGGGCGAGCGGTTGGTCAACAATGCGGAGCTGCTGTTCGACGACTGCGTGCTACCTGAGGAGAATGTCGTTGGGGATCCGGGCAGAGGTTTTGACGTGCTGACCACCTTCTTCCCTGCGAGCAATGCGTACGCGGCCGCCAGCGCGCTCGGGGATCGCGCAGGCTGCGTACGACGCAACTCTCGAGTGGACACGGACCCGTGTCCAGGGCGGCTCACCTTTGATAGATCACGACGTGATCGCCAAGGACCTAGCCCGCATGGTCATGCTGATCGGCGCGGCACGCGCCTACATCCGGGAGGCGGCCAGCGCCGCTGACGCCGGAGAGGAAGCTTGGGTCCCGACGATGGCCTCCTTGCCGAAGGTGTTCGCTTCGGAAATCACCTGGGAAGTTGTCACTACTGCGTTGGAGTTGCATGGAGGGTGGGGCTTCATGAAGGAAGCAGGCATCGAGAAACTCGTTCGAGATGCAGCCGCCTGGCACCACTCCGACGGCGCCAACAGGACTCTGCTGCTGAAAGCAGCGCGGACTTTCCGTTGATCATGTGACCGCGTCGAGCCGTGGACGGAAGTCCCCTGCAAGATGATCGGCGTCGTCCGGGGCGAACCGCACGGGGCGGCCGTCCGTAATGGTCGTGACAAGGTGTGCACGGGGGTTCCGGGGTCCGTCACCCAACAGTGCTGTCGTAGTGGAGGTTCGGACATGTTCTCGACAAGTCACAGGTGGCGGAGATGGATCGTCCTACCGCTGGCGCTGGTAGGCGTTCTGACGCTCTCCACTGCAGCAGCCGCACAGAGGTCGTCCTTCTTCGAGGAGACAGCCGAGGCGTTCTGGGCGGTGCCGCACGAGTGCGCCGACGGCTCGGTCGCCGAGGGGACGCTGTTGGTGAAACCCACGCGGTTCTTCGAGTCACCTGACACCGAGGACCCGGATCCGACGGTGCGAGTCCAATTCCTCGCGGTTTGCCCTGACGGCACTTCGTTCACCTGGGGAGCACCAACGGTTCCGGCGACCATCACAAGCGTCAGACCTCTGAGGAGGATCACCGCGGTCGGCTCTGGAGTCGCCACCGACATCTTCGGCGTTGTCCACGAAGTGACATTCGATGTGACATGGACTGGTCGCGGTCGCTTGGAGACAACGGTCAACGCGCCGGGGAGCATCACAAAGATCCGGGCCGCCACCGCGGTTGGCGTGGTGACCTTCGACGGCGCGGTCATCGCCGATGGTCCGGCGAATCACCCGACCAGGCCAGCCCCGTTCATCCGGGTGGACATCGAGAGGTAGTTCGGGTCCCCCAGCCGTTCCCCCGGCCGAAGAACTGGTTGTGAAAATCGACCTCTTCGGCGCGGGGGCACGGCGATGATCGCTTCGAAACGCACCGATTGCGGGGTTGGTTCAGTCAGTCGGTGGCTTGCAGAAATCGGCCATCTCGCTTCACTTGACCATGGCTTCGCAATCGAGAGCAGGAGTCATCCGCGACGTAGCGGCTTGGGCCATGCATCAAGACGCCGGGGAGAGATTTCATGGAGCCGATCAACGCTTCGGACGACAGTGGTGACCGGCGTGCTGCCGGGGATACGGCGCTGACCGAACATGCGGTGGTTATCGCAGGAGGCGGCCCGACCGGGCTGATGTTGGCGGCAGAGTTGGCGTTGGCGGGGATCGACGTCGTCATCGTCGAACGACGCACCAGCCAGGATCTCGAAGGCAAGCGAGCCGGGGGCCTTCACTCGCGCACCATCGAGGTGCTCGATCAGCGTGGCGTCGCGGAGCGCTTCCTCTCCGAGGGCCAAACTCATCCGTTCGTTGGCTACGCCGGGACCTTCTTGGACATCAGCGACTTCCCCACGCGCCACAACTACATCCTTGCGCTCTGGCAGAACCGGATCGAGCCCATCCTCGCCGGCTGGGTCGGCGAGCTCGGAGTCCCGATCCTCCGCGAGCGCGAGGTGGTGGGCTTCACGCAGGACGACACCGGCGTCGACGTCGAGGTGTCCGACGACACGACCATCCGAGCCGAGTACCTCGTCGGGTGCGACGGAGGGCGCAGCCTGATCCGCAAGGCGGCCGGCATCGACTTTCCCGGGTGGGATCCGACGAGCAGCTTCCTGATCGCCGAGGTCGAGATGGACGAGGAGCCGGAGGTCGGCATGCGCCCCGAGGGTGGTGGCATCGGTCCCGTCAACCGGGAGGAGGGCGGAGGGCCGTACGGGGTCGTGCTGCTCGAGAAGCACGTCGAGCACACCAGTGAGCCCACCCCGCAGGAGCTCAGCGAGGCGCTCGTCGCGGCCTACGGGACGGACTACGGCGTGCACAGCCCAACGTGGATCTCCCGGTTCACCGACATGACCCGGCAGGCGGCGTCCTACCGCGAGGGACGTGTGCTGCTCGCCGGCGACGCCGCACACGTGCACGGCCCGCAAGGTGGGCAGGGCCTAAACACGGGCGTGCAGGACGCGGTGAACCTGGGATGGAAGCTGGCCCAGGTGGTCCACAAGACGTCACCCGAGGGCCTTCTGGACACCTATCACGCCGAACGGCATCCGGTCGGTGCCCGGGTGTTGCAGAACACCATGGCGCAGGTCGCGCTCGCCCGCATCGACGAGCGCAGCAGGGCCCTCCGCGACACCGTGCTGGACATGCTCAACATGGACGAGCCGCGCAGGCGAATCGCCGCGATGATCTCCGGCCTCGACATCCACTACGACCTCGGCGAGGGACACGCGGTGCTCGGACGGCGCATGCCCGACCTGGACCTGCACACCGCCCACGGTCCCGGGCGCGTCTTCACCCTGCTGCACGACGCGCTGCCCGTCCTCCTCAACCTCGGTGAGCCCGGCGGCTTCGACATTTCTCCTTGGGCGAATCGAGTCCGGTTGGTAGACGCCAGACACGATGGCGCCTGGGAGCTACCGCTCCTCGGCGAGATCGCGGCACCCTCGGCCGTGTTGATCCGACCCGACGGGCATGTCGCCTGGGCGGGAGACCTCACGGACCCAGAGCTTCCTGAGGCGCTGACCACCTGGTTCGGACGACCTACTACGGCGTAATGCGCAGGACTCGCAGCTGAGGCGAGCCGCTGTTTCCGACCATCGGCAGCCGATCCAGGTTGAGGCATCATGCTCCGCCGGACTCGATCCGTCGTCGACCTGATCGGGGGGCTACCGTGCGGCCCGCTCAACCGTTCGAGGGAAGGGATCGACGATGAGCACTCACACATCAACGCGGGCGGTCCGCGGCGGCCTCGAGCGCGGTTCTGATCCTGATCCTGGTCGCTGCAAGCACTCTCCTGCTGGCATCCCCGCCGGTGGCAGCAGGTCAGCTGCCTCCCGGTGGGACGTTCACCGACGACGACGGGAACACCCACGAGGGGATGATCGAGGCGATCGCCGCCGAGGGGATCACCTTGGGGTGCAACCAGGAGGGGACGCTGTACTGCCCGGCCGACCCGGTGCGTCGCGACCAGATGGCGTCGTTCATCGCCCGCGGCTTCGAGCTGCCGGGCACCACCCAGGACTTCTTCCCAGACGATGAGGGCAACACCCACGAGGACAACATCAACCGGCTCGCCGCCGCTCGTATCACCGAGGGGTTGGAGGACGGCACATACGACCCCGCCGGTGTGGTCACCCGGGCGCAGATGGGCTCTTTCCTGGCAAGGGCGATGGGACTCGACCCCATCGGGGGTGACCGCTTCGACGACGTGAGCGGGGTCCACGAGGCCAACATCAACGCCATCGCCGCCGCGGGGGTCACCGAGGGCTGCAACGAGGCGGGCAACCTCTACTGCCCCAGTGACCCGGTGCGCCGGGATCAGATGGCATCGTTCATCGGACGGGCACTCGGGCTCGAGCCGATCGACCCCCCACCCGGCACCACGACCACCACCATTGACGGCACCACGACTACCACGGGTGACGGCACCACGACTACCACAGGTGACGGCACTACGACAACCACACGTGACGACACGACGACCACCACCCGTCGCGACAGCACGACAACCAGCCGTCCCGCCAGCACGACCACGACCCGTCCCGGCACGACCACCACCACCCCAGGGACCGACGACCACGACTCAGCCGTCCGACTGCGAGGACGGGGTCACCATCCCCGAGGGTGACGGTCGCACCTTTGGTGAGTACTTCGTGCACAACAACAACTGGAACGACAACTACGGGGGGGACCACACCATCGTCGCCTGCGACGCCGACAACTGGTACGCCCTGGTGAACGTGCCCAACCACGACGACAACGCCGTGGAGGCGTACATGAACGTCCACAAGGACTACGACGACGAGCCGCTCTCCAACATCACCTCGGCCACCTTCGCCGCCCAGGGCCCGCACTGCTCGGGCTGCATCTGGAACATCGCCTTCGACATCTGGATCGGCGATGGTCTCAGCCACGAGTTGATGATCTGGACCGAGAACTTCGGCCAGCGCCCCGCCGGGTCCGAGATAGACACCTTCACCGCCGGGGGTCACACTACGAGGTGTGGCGCTCGGGGGACAACAACGGGGGGATCATCACCTACCTCTCCACCACCACCCAGACCTCGGGCACCATGCCCCTGGCGGCGTTCTTCGCCGACGTCGCGGAGCGGGGGTGGACCCCGACCACCACCTGGCAGGTGGACTACGGGGTGGAGACGGTGGACACCAACGGGACCACCCAGCGCTTCGACTTCACCGGGTTCTCCATCAACGACGGCTGAGGCCGGGGGTCTCTCCCCGGCTTACCCGAGTCAAGCCGTCGAGGTAGGCAGATAGTTCGCCAGGGCAGCCCGTTCCCGCGACGTCGTTACCAGCATCCATCAATTCAATCGATCCCCGCCGCCGTATTGCGTTCGGTCTCTTCCTGTTGGCGCTGTGACCTGGACAGGCGCGAGCCGAGATGCCCGCTCTCCACGAGTGTGGCCAAAGTATCCAAAGCCACCCGGGCTCCGAGTTGCGCCGTGGTGTCGGCATGGTCGTACGGAGGAGAGATCTCGACGATGTCGATACCGACCAGACCCTCGCGGGCCACCGTCCGCACTGCACGCAGTGCCTCACGGGGAGTTAGTCCTCCGGGTTCGGGTGTCCCGGTGCCCGGCGCGTAACCGGGGTCGATCACGTCGATGTCGAACGAGAGGTACACCGCATCGACGCCCTTCCAGGCGATCTCGAGAGCAATCTCGATCGCACGGTCGATGCCGAGTTCGTCGACGTCAAACATCGTGATCACGGTGGTGTCGATCTCCTCGGAGACCTTGACGCCAGCGTGGTTACCTATCCAGCCGCCAATGCCGATCTGCACCAAGTTGGTTGGAGGGATATTCGCGATCTTGGTGGCGTGCGACCAGTGGGTGGTGTGCATGCGCTCGTCCATCGTGGTCTCCGCCGTGTCGATGTGGCGATCGAAGTGGACGATGCCGAGTTTGCCGTCGATGTGCCTGGCTAGCGCCTTGGCGTCGGGATAGCCGATGCTGTGGTCACCACCCATGATCACCGGAAAGGCGCCCGCTTCGATGATGTGCGAGATGCCCAGATCGATCTGGTCGAAGGTCTTCTCGATGTTGGAGGGGATCACGAAGATGTCTCCCGCGTCTCCGATGGTGAGCTCCTCGAGCAGGTCCATTCCGATGTCTGGGCTATACGAGTCGTAGACACCCGAGATTCGCCGTACCGCCTCGGGACCGAAGCGGGCACCGCTCCGATAGGTGGTTCCCATATCGAACGGGGCGCCGACGAATGCCACGTCGTAGTTGCCGATCTGCCGGATGTCCTCCACGAATGGCGACTTGAGGAAGGTGTTGATCCCCGCAAACTGCGGGTCGAGCCCTCGGGAGAACAGCGAGATGTTGCGGTCGTTGATCGACGGCGCCGCTTCCAAACCGAGGTCGAGGGATCGCTCGATCACCTCCTCACGCCTGACTTGGGGAACGTCTTTCAGCCGGCGCCGAGCACGCATGCCGGACAAAGCGGCTCGCTGGTGCTCGATGCTCTCGCCGTGGCTGTTGTCGTTGCTCACCCTCGCACCTCCCGACAACGGACTGTGATTCCAACGACACTATCGGCCAGGTCTGTTGGCTCGATACGAAGCCGCTTGCGCCATTGGCTCAAGCGGATACGGCCGACCCAATGGTGTCTCTCCGCCGATCGGCTTCCAGCTGATCGGGATCCTGCGGGGGTTGCGCGGGTGAACTCGTCGGCGGGGACGTGGTTGAGTGGCTGCTACGTGGCCCACGCCGTCGTGAAGTACATCGCCGCCTTCTAGTCGTCTACGGCTTTCCCTGATGTTCGTGCCGTAGGTTTGTCACATGCCTTCTGGAGGCTTGGACTGAAGGGCGGAGTTCCAAGAAATCATGAGCGACTCTCTGGCAGGCTTTCGTTTGGGCGTGGCAGGTGCTGCAATTGCGAGCTAGCACGAGTTGTGACCATGTCGGTGCCCACCAAGGAGGAGAATCCGTGACATTCCGCTTGGCGTTGATCCAACCGATGGCACACAAGCCGCCGGATGACGAACGCAACGTGGCCGATGCCATCGAACACATCGCCGCTGCGGCGCGGAACGGCGCCGAGGTCGTTGCCTTTCCAGAAACCTACCCAGGTCCATGGCGGACACCGATGATGTTCGATCCGTCCGATGCCATGTCCGCCGCTGCCAGGGAGTACGGAGTGACGGTACAGTTCGGCACCCTCGAGCCTCTCTCCGAAGGATCGCGGGAGGCGTTCAACGTCCTCAAGCTCGTCGACCCGGAAGGAACGCTTGTCGGCACCTACCGGCGCACCCATCCTCCGGGTCCGTGGATCTACTCGGGCGGCATCTGGGACTTCGACTACCAAGTGGGTGACGACTACCCGGTCTTTGAGACCGGTTACGGGACTTTCGGTCTTGCCATGTGCAGCGAAGCGTTCATGCCCGAGGTCGCCAGGGCGCTCGCCCTACGAGGAGCCGAGGTGATCTTCCTTCCCGCCGGAACGGACAAGAAGAAGCTGTGGACCGTGTGGCGAAACCTGATATGGGCTCGTGCCTCGGAGAACCTGTGTGTTGTTGCCACAACGCAGAACCTCTTTGACCCTTCGGAGAAGGGGCTGGCGATGGTGGCCCAGCCCGAGGAGATCATCTTCGAGAACCACGGATCGGGCTCGTTCCTCGTCGATATCAACCTGGATCGGGTTCGCGAGATGCGCAACGAATTGGATGGCCGTACTTCCTCCGAGGAGTATGGGGCCAAGACCGGCGTTCTAACCCAATGGCAGAGACCCGAGATGTACCCAAAGCTGTATGCGGCGGTCTCCGATCGAAGCTGAAGGTCATTTGTTGCCTCGCGCCGGGTCCATCGCGCTCGTGATCGCCGATCGGCGCCAAATGCAATTTCTGACGTTCGATGCGGTCAGCAACAACTGAGCCGATGATCGCGGCGCAGCATCCCGTTCTGAACGGAACCCTTTCGTTCGTCAGCGATTTTGCCATGTCTGCCGAACTGCATGCCCGCTTCATACGAAGTGAGGTCCCTCATGGGAGGATCCTGGAGTTGGATCTGGAAGGCTGCATGTCGTCACCCGGAGTGGAGGCGGTGCTAACAGGAGCCGACCTTCAACTTCCCCCGATCGCAGTTGGCGAGATAGAGACTCCAGTCGACGATCTCTTCGCCCGTCCCCTCCTCGCCGACGCGGTGGTGAGGTTCGTGGGCGAGCCGGTGGCCGTGGTCCTGGCGAACACCGAACAGCAGGCCCTTGATGCGGCCGAGAGGGCATCGGTCGACTTCGACCTGTTCCCCGCGGTTGTCGACCCGAGGGAGGCGGTAGATGACATCACGCTTCTCTTCCCCGATGCGGGGACCAACACGTTCATTAGAGAGGTATCCCCCATCGAGGTGACGGAGGATCGACACGGACTTGTTGAGGTGACCGTGGAAGTGGGCAATCCGAGGTTGGCGCCTTCGCCAATCGAGCCGCCGGGGATTGTCGCTAGTCCGACGGGGGGAGGCCGACTATCCATCGTGTGTGGCCATCAAGAGCCACATAGCTTCCGGGCCGGGCTTGCGGCCGTGCTCGGGATGGACGACTCGGACATTGACGTGAGGGTGCCCGCTGTCGGAGGTTCCTTCGGTCTGAAGGGTGGGCTGATTCCGGAGTACGTGGTGGTGGCCGCAGCAGCCCGCCAGCTGGGTCGCTCTGTGGCCTGGGTTGCCACTCGGAGGGAACTCTTCGTGTCGGGAACTCACGGCCGCTCACAGGAGAATCGTGTCACCCTCTGGGGGGAGGAATCGGGCCGCTTCGTCGCAGTCCGCTTGGAGGTTCTCGCCGACATCGGTGCCTACCCCCAGGCTGGAGCCGGCCTCCCGTTCAACACGCGGTTTGTGTTTCCCGGTCCATATGAGTTCCGGAATTTCGACAGCGAGGTGCGGGTCGTCGTGACGAACAAAGCCCCGGTGGGCCCATACCGCGGTGCGGGCCGTCCTGAGGCTGCTGCCGCGCTGGAACGAGCGATCGATGCCTTCGCACGGAAGATCCAGATGGATCCCGCCGATGTGAGACGGAGAAACCTCATTCCCCCCGACCTTCTCCCCTTCTTGTCCGCGAGCGGGGCTAGATACGACAGCGGCGACTACCCCGCCGCCCTGTCTCGCCTGCTCGACGAGTTGGAATACACGGACGTCCGTCGACTCCAAGAATGGAGGCGCACCAATGGTGGAAATCCCCTCGGCGTCGGACTCTGCTGTTTTGTCGATCGTTCCGGTGGCGGTATCACCAACGGCGAGTACGGCAAGGTCGAGGTCAGCGCCGACGGTGACGTGATCGTGCGGTCTGGCGCGACATCGACCGGCCAACCCCACTCTCGGCTCTGGGCTCGTCTCGCCGGAGCTGAACTGGGAATCGACCCCACACAAGTGCGGGTCTTGTCGGGAGATACCGCGCAGGTGGAGGCGGGGGTAGGGACGTTTGGCAGCCGATCCGCCCAGTTCGGAGGCGCTGCAGTGATGTCCGCCGCCCGAACAGTGAGGCAGATCTTGATCGACCTGGCCGCCGACATTCTGGAGGCGAATCCCGCAGACCTATCGGTGGCGGGTGGCCGGATCCTGGTGCGAGGATCGGAAGACATTGCAATCACGTTCGCAGAGGCCGCCTCGGCCGGCCTTCGTGCCGGAGTGCCGGTAGAGGCCAGCGAGATGTATGTGCCCGGCGCCATGACCTATCCGTATGGCGTATGCGGTGTCGTGGTTGAGGTGGACCCTGTGACGGGACAGATTCGCCTTCTCGACCTGGTGATCGTCGCCGACTGTGGAACCGTGCTCGATGCACCTGGTGTTCGTGATCAGACCAACGGAGCAGTCGCTCAGGGATTCGGCGAAGCGATGATCGAGGAATTCTCGTACTCGACGGATGGCCAGCCGGTTACTTCCTCGTTCATGGACTATCCGCTGCCGTCAGCCATCGATACGCCGTCCGTTCGTGTCATCCAAGTCACGCATCCAGCGCAGTCCAACCTCCTCGGAGCAAAAGGGGTAGGGGAGCTGGGCACTATCGGCGCCCCGCCGGCGATCGTGAATGCCGTCATCGATGCCTTGTCACCGATGGGAATCGAGCGCCTGGATGTGCCTCTCCGACCCGATCGGGTGTGGTCCGCGATCCGAGATAGCACTACGTCGAACCGGGACCCCGCATTTGATGTAGTGGTGTGAGGAAGTCGGGGATCCACCGGCGGGCCGGATCCCCGACGAAACACTCAGCCACCTATGGACTCGAGGAACTGTGATTCAGCCTGCTCCAACGCCTCCGCTGGGTCTTGGTCTTCGAAGACGACTCGCTGGACAGCGTCCGCCATCGCTGTTTGGAATGGGGACCAGTACTCAGTGACTGGGAGTGGTGTCGAGTTCTCGATGTCTTCAAGCGCGATATCCAGACCTTCGAACTCCTGTGCTGCGGGCGACTCGGCGAACTCCTTCTTCGGCTGCACCATTCCAATAGCCTCGAAAAAGTCGTTGGGTTCATCCAAGAGGAAGTCGATGTAATTCCAGGCGCGACACTGCTCAGCTTCGGTGGCGTTCGCATTGACCCACATATTGAACCCATAACTCATGAACGTGTTCTCGCCGTCCTCGAAGGTTGGCAAGTGTGTAACGGTCACATTCCCCTCGAGTTCAGGGTTCAGCTGGTAGACGAATTCCAGAGCGTTAGGGCCGCCAAACGACATCACGTCGAGCTCATCGGCGAAGTCCTGATACGGAGAGGTCTGCACATTGTTGGAAATCTCCGGGGCGACGGAGATATCGGCCCACGTTTCCAGAACCCGGGCCCCCTCAGGTGAGTTGAACGTGGGATTGTCTTCTTCATCGAACGGGGCACCCCCGGCCTGATAAAGCATTCCGGTGAAGACCTGGGCCATCCAATGGGGACCGGCCGTATGCCTGAATTCAAAGCCCTTCTGGGTGACCTGACCGTTCTCCTCTTGATACAGCACGTCCTGGAGAGCGATCAGCTCCTCCCAGGTGGTCGGCGCATCAGCCACCGGGTCCAATCCAGCCTCTTCGAACAGGCGGTTGTTGATGAACAAGCTGTAGGAGTTCTGCTGCATGGGCAGGGTATAGACATCCCCATCGAAAGTGGCGGCACTCAACGCGTTGGGTAGATAGGCGTCTACCACTCCCTCCATGGTCCCGTATTGGGTGCAGGTCGGCATCACGGGTGCAAAAAGACCCTGGCTCACGAAGATCGGATGCCATGACTGGAACTGAATCCCCATCGTCGGCACCGCTTCGCCCGCTGGTAAGGCAACTGACATCTGGTCGAATGCGTCGAACATCGCGACCTCTTCCCAACTGATGGTGACCCAGGGGAACATCTCCTCGTACGCTGCGGCCTTTTCTCCCTCGAGGGTGCAACCCTCGCCCTCGCAGCCACGCCAGTAGGTGATCGTGATTGGATCGTCGGTCAGCAACGGATCGGTCGCTCCGCCGAAGGCGAGTTCACCGGATCCGGTCGTGTCGCCCGTCTCGCCTTCGCTCCCGGCAGTGGTCCCGGAGGTCACATCGGCCGATGTGGTGCCGCTGCCACTCTGCCCGCCGGCACAGGCAGCGGTTACCAACACAAGACAGCAGATGAGTGACCCCAGCGCGAGGGATGTCGGTCTCATGATCTCGATACCTCCCTAGGCGTTCTCCTGCGACCTCGTCGCAACCCGACGCCGGGCGCAGCCCAAGACTATAGTCTATACGATGCAGGGACGCACTCTATTTCGGGCCTGAGTGCAGAAGGATGAGGCGCCGAAGGTCGTCGAGCAGTCGCCTCCCGACTCGGTGCCTGGGCGCGGTGCGGCGCGATGCGCTCCCGCTCGGTCTTGAAAGCAGAGTGCCCTAGGCAGGAGACGTGCGTTGAGCTCTGATCAATCCGCGGTTACCCGGACATCCGGACGGATGCGACGAAAGACCAGTGGTTTGACATTCAGAGGATGGTTCAGACGATCGGGACCACATGCACATTACAAAGGCTTTCTGTTTGTCGTCCCGATCATGCTGCTATTTCTCGTATTCAAGTTCTATCCAATAGTGCGGGCGATCGGGGTCAGCTTTACAAACGCCAGCCCGCTTGCTGACTCGCAAGACTTCATTGGGTTCGACAATTACACCGCGCTCTTCCAGGACTCGCAATTCATCAGCTCGCTCCGAATAACGGCATACTATGTGATCGGCACGGTAGTGCCGCTTGTCCTTCTCTCCTTGGGGCTGGCTCTACTGCTGAACCAGCCAATTAAGGGGAGAGGTATCTTCCGAGCTGCCATCCTCCTGCCCGCGTTGGTGCCCGTGATCGTCGTTCCGATCCTTTGGCGGTTCCTCTTCCACCCCTACGGTCTCGTGAACCAAGTCGTCACTTCGCTGGGAATGGATCCGATTGGATGGCTCACCAACGGGGACGCGGTGATACCCGGCTTCATCATTGCGTCGGAATGGAGGTTCGTTCCCCTTTTCGCAATCATCTACTTGTCCGGCCTGCAATCGATACCAGAACAGCTGCATCAAGCGGCGGAGGTAGACGGCGCCTCGGCCTTGCAGCGCTTCCGATATGTCACGGCGCCTTTGCTGAGACCGACGACTCTCGTTGTGCTGGTGATCGCATTGACGCTCACTGCCAAGAGTCTTGTGCTCGCCCTGGTAATGACGGGCGGCGGGCCGAGTGGCGCAAGCAAGGTGCTTTCACTATTCGTGTTCGAGCAGGGATTCCGCTATCAACGACTCGGTTATGCCACTGCGGCCTCAATGGTGCTCCTACTGATAATTGTCGTTGTGACACTAGTCAACTTCAGACTACTTCGAGAGCAGTGATGTTCAGCCCCTACCGCCTCAAGACCAGTACTCGAACTGCGGTCCTGTACGTGAGTTTCGCCGCGGTCACCTTCGTTTTGTTGCTGCCGATCCTTTGGATGTTGTCGACCTCGTTCAAGAGCCCCGGAGAGGTGTTTGACATTCCGATTCAATGGATTCCCAACGAGTGGCTGTGGTCCAACTACTCCGAGGCTTGGGCGAATCCCGAAGGCGCCACTACATTTACCCGCTTTACGATCAACAGCATCATCGTGGCCGGCGCAGTGACGGCGGTCCATGTACTGCTTGCGTCGCTCGCCGGGTTCGGTTTGGCCAAGTACCGCTTTCTGGGAAGGCGGCTGCTCGTTGTGGCGATCCTGGCTACGCTGATGTTGCCCCTCGAGGTGATTGTGATCCCGCTGTTCCTCACTGTACGGGATTTAGGTTGGCTCGACTCCTATCAAGGGTTGATCGTTCCGGTGATAGCAGACGCATTTGGCGTGTTTGTGATGCGGCAGTATTTTCTGTCTCTTCCCAACGAGCTGATCGATGCGGCTTTGGTGGACGGTGCGGGGCATCTACGCATCTTTTTCCGAATCGCCGTTCCTTTGTCATGGCCGGCGATAGCGGTGGTCGCCATTTTCATATTCAGGGAGACATGGGATGACTTTCTGTGGCCACTGTTGGTGGTGCAGTCAGGCGAGATGAGGACCATCCCTCTGGCGATTCGCGTGTTTGAGTCTGCGGAACTGTCGAACTTCGGTCAGATCATGGCGATCTCCACGCTAGCCTTCATCCCGCTGGCGCTTCTATTCCTGATATTCCAGAAGGCGTTCATCCAGGGCATCGCTCAAACCGGCCTACGTGGATGAGCCAAGCGTCTGCCCTTTGGTGACCGTCGCTTGAAAGCCTCAAACTGGACATTCCTTTCGGGGAAAGGCTCCAACAGGAGAAGGATTGCGTCCTTCACGGGATTGCTTTCCTCGGGCACCGCCGTCGCTGTCCTCCCGCCAGCCGGTCTAGGCGTGCTGGCCACCTTCGTGATCGATGACTTCGGGATCAGTCGCGGTCAGTTTGGCCTCATGTCTGCAGCAACCTCGGCGGTATCGGTAGTCGCTTCGCCTCTGATGGGACCATTCACAGATCGCATTGGAGGAAAGCGGTCCCTGATAGGGGTCTTCGTACTGTCAACGCTTGGGATCTGCGGCATCGCCCTTGCACCCGACTTCGCAATCGTGTTGTTGGTGGCGCTCGTCACGGGCTTCGGAGTCGCCTGGGCCAGTCCTGCTACCAATCGCCTCCTCACCGATCATATCCCCGCTGGGAGGCGGGGCGTCATCACCGGAGTGAAACAGTCCGGTGAGATGGTCGCCTTCGTGTTGAGCGGGGCCTTACTGCCAGCAGCCGCGCTGCTGGTGGGCTGGCGCCCTGCCTTCGGTTTGGTGGCGTTGTGGCCGCTCCTGTCGATCATATGGGCCTCGATCACACTTACGCGCGATGCAACCGGTTCCCACTCCGAGCAGCATCACAGTCTGCCGAGACCAAGGGTGCAGAAGGACGTCTGGTGGCTGTCCGGATACAGCCTTCTGATGGGAATGGGCTGTGGATCGATCGTCGCCTATCTCGCTTTGTACTCGCATGAAGGCGTGGGGCTCAGCGTCACGACATCAGGCCTTGTAGTCCTCACTGGGGCTCTTGTCGCCATCGTCTTTCGCATTCTCTGGAGCTTCCTGACCGAGCGCGCCAGCGCGTATCGACGCTCCTTCCAAGTCATGTCCTTGCTGGCAGCGTTTTCGGTCGTGGTGCTGTGGAGCGCCAGCGTGCTCTGGAAAGGGTTCATATGGCTGGGCGCGGTCGGCTTCGGGGCAACAGGACTTTCGTTTGCGGCACTGGGGATGCTCGCCGCGATGGCGGCGTCGAGTGATGCCACTACAGGTAGAGACACCGGTCTAGTCAACCTTGGATTCAGCGCAGGAATCACCATTGGCCCACCCCTGTTCGGGTTGGCAGCGGACCTGACAGGCGCTTATACGGTCAGCCTGCTTGGCTCCGCAACCGCACTAGTGGCGGCTGCCCTCGTCGTCCATGTGTGGCGATGGAGGGCGAAGAACAGGTTTTAGGTCGAGAGTCCTGTCCGGCTTCGGTCAACCGTGATCGGTCTCATCGGTTTGCGATGCCGAGAGGTTGATGGAGATTCATGGAGAGGATCGTGGCCTTCTCTCCCCGACTCAGTGAGGGAATGCCCTTTCCCAGTCCACGCCCAGAAAGGTCTTGACGACTACAACAAAGGCAAAGTGTCAGGCGATAGTTCCCAAAAAGAGAATAGATTGGGGACGATTCAGGACTCAGAACTTAGTGTAATCACCGACTCCGCCGTCAATCTCCGGACGAATCGGTCCGCGCCCGTATAGTTGCGGGTGCAACACGTCCTCGCCGTAGATCTCTGGGTTGAGTAATCCAGGCGGGCGCTCTCCTTGGATCAGCATCTTGACCGCCTCGGCCAAGGGCATTATCTGCTGACTCCGGGAGAGATAGGTGGCTCCTCCATTGTGCGGGGCCAAGATCACGTTTTCCATCTTGCGCAGCTCGGCTGGGACGATGGGGTCCCAGACTCGGGGAGGCTCGTTGTAGAACACCTCGATGCCGGCCCCTGCGATTGTTCCGTCTTGGAGCGCCTTGATCAGGGCCTCTTCGTCGACGATCCGCCCCCGCGCCGGGTTGATGAAGTAGGCGGTAGGCTTCATCAGAGCGAACTCACGAGCACCGATCATCTTGTGCGTGGTGGGGTTGTAGTCCACCAGGACACAGACATAGTCACTCCGCGCTAGCAGATCTTCGAGCGAGGCATACTCCAGCCCGAGATATTCTTCCTCGTAGGGTGTCAGCCTGGCACGCTTTAGATAGAGAAGATTCATGTTGAAGCCTCGCAGGCGCGGCACCATGTGCATCCCAACCTGGCCAAGCCCGATAAGACCGACCGTCTTGGTGGAGCAGCCCAGGCCCATCAATGCCATCGTTTGCTCCTGAAACGTGGCGTCAGCCCGCGTGTAGCGGTCGGCATCGAGAAGCCGGTAAGCGAAAGCAAGCAACATTGCGATGGTCAGGTCCGCCGTGGCAACCATTACCCCGCCCCCGACCGCGTATTTCTGCAGTGACATGATGCTTGAGACGATCGGTACCCGTGCTGCGAGCGCCGCATCGAAGTCGACGTACACGGTCGTTCCGCCCAGAATGGAGACTCCCTTCAGGTCAGGATTGGCGTTGATCACTTCCGCTGGGATGAAGTTGCCGTGTAACGCAACGAGGTAGTCCGCCCGCTTCGCTCCCTCGATTGTTTCCTCCAGACTGATCTGGCGGCGCATGTTGGAGAACACCTCGACATCCGCGACCTCTTCCAGAACGGCCAGCGGCTCCCGCGGGATCGGTTGAACAACGAAGACTCTCGGTTTCATCTACTCGTTCTCATCTACTCGACCTCCAGCCATCTCGCCCACCCTACGGGCTTGTGACACGCCCGTGACACGACGACGGCGAGGTGAGGGGCAGAAATCGTGAAACTTGGCCGGGCCTAGGAGGCTCGGCCGTGACGCGTAATCCCTGGTCGGAGCCATTTCCCCTGGTTGATGACCGGAGCCGGAGAGGGGAATCGAACCCCTGACCTACGCATTACGAGTGCGTTGCTCTTCCGACTGAGCTACTCCGGCGGAGCCGAGATGGTAGCCCCACCCACCCAAGCGACTCTCGCAGAATGGGTCTCCCGGCCCAGTGTGAGGTTGATCACCTCCCGGTACGATCATCACAAGGGAGTATCCACTGGGGGGTGGGGATCATGCATTCTTTCTCGCCGCGGGTGGGGATTGGCCTGCCCGTCTACAACGGAGCCGAGTATCTGGCCGCCGCGCTCGACTCCATCTTGTCGCAAACGTTCACCGACTTCGAGGTGGTGATCTGCGACAACGCGTCCACCGACGCCACCGAGGAGATCGCCAGGCAATACGCCTCGGATGACCGCCGTGTCTGGTTCGAGCCCAGTCGAAACAACGTCGGACCTCATCTCAATCATCTGCGCGCCATCGATCTGACGCGTGGCGAGTACTTCAAATGGTTTGCCCATGACGACCTGATCGCTCCCACCTTTCTGGAGCGGTGCGTCGAGGCGCTCGACGACCATCGCGATGCGGTCATCGCCACCACCCGGATCCTCGTCATCGACGACGACGGAACAATCGTCGGTGAAACCGATCCGCCACCGCTGATCAGGGAGAGCCTCCCTCATCTCCGTCTGCGCTCCTTCTGGCGCCAGCCATCGGTCCACCAGACGATGTACGGGCTGATCCGTCGCTCCACCCTCGCCAAGACCCACCTGATGGGCGACTGGTTCGCTGCCGAGCGGGCGCTTTTCCTCGAGTTGGCGCTCCACGGGGGCTTCGAGCGGATCGATGAGCCTCTTGCCTTCCACCGGGAGCATCACGGCCGGTCCGACTACAAGGAGAACAAGGGACAGTGGTGGGCGCCGGAGCTTGGCGCCGTTCCCGAGATGGGCTACTGGAAGCGCCTCGGTCATGCCACCGCCATCCTGGACACAGCACCTCTCACCAGGCGAGAGCGGATGGCCTGCCTGGGGGAATACGCCCGATACGGTGCCAAGCGGGCCGGTCACTGGGTCCCGACCCTCGTCAGGGAGTTGGGTGACGCCGCCACCACGCTCATCCAGCGCGGTGGTCGTCCCTCCAGTCCCGCCCGATCAGAGGTGCTGTAGATGGAGACCCGCCGAGCCGATACCGGTATCTACTCCTCTGGAGTGGGACGGTTCGAAGGGGAACGGCGGCAGTCGGTGCCATTGGCCGGCGGGGAGGGTCAGTAGCGATGTGCGGCATCGCCGGCATCTACGAGCTGGGGGGATTGGTGCAGCGCGCCCCGGCCATGCTCGACGCCATCGCCCACCGAGGTCCGGACGCGGCCGGCGAGTACCACCACCAATCGCCCCAGGTGTGGCTCGGTCACCGCCGCCTCTCCATCATCGATCTGTCAGAAGAGGCCAATCAGCCATTCGTCTCCGATGGGCTGGTCATCGTCTTCAACGGTGAGATTTACAACTACCGCGAGCTGCGGACCCGGCTCGAGAGCGACGGGATCCGCTTCAGAACTTCGTCGGACACGGAGGTCCTCCTCGAGGCCTGGCGGCGATGGGGACCGGATGCGCTTCGGATGGTGCGGGGAATGTTCGCCTTCGCGCTCTTCGAGGAGAGAACCGGTCGGCTCGTCCTCGCCCGCGACCCATTCGGGATCAAGCCGCTCTTCATCCACCGCAGCGACAACGGCCTCGCC
Organism: uncultured Acidimicrobiia bacterium; assembly: GCA_963826825.1. GTDB lineage: Bacteria > Actinomycetota > Acidimicrobiia > Spongiisociales > DATADW01 > DATADW01. Next base: position 105,480 of record CAWGYV010000007.1, read on the forward strand.
TTCGCTTCCGAGGCAAAGGCGTTGGTGACGGCGGCAGGTCAGGACCTCGGCGTCGACTCTGCCGGGCTGGTCGCCTCGCTCATGTACTACTGGCTCCCCGAAGAGCACTCGGCCTACCAGGGGGTGGAGAAGCTCCCTCCCGGGCATTGGGCCGAGATCAGGCCAGGAGCGGGGATCCGAATCCACCGCTACTGGGATCCAATCGAGCTGGTGAATCCCGCACCCGAGCTGAGTGCCAACGAGCTGGCGGATGTCATCGAGGAGTCGGTCCTTGCCCACCTCGTCGCCGACGTCCCGGTTGGCGCCTTCCTCAGTGGCGGCCTCGACTCCTCGATAATCACCGCCCTTGCGGCCCGAGAAGACGCCGCCCTCAATTGCTACACGATCAAGTTCCGTAGCGAGGACGCCTCCTTCGAGGCGATGCCGGACGATGCTCGATACGCCAGGGTCGTCGCCAAGCAATTCGGGCTGCCGCTCCACGAGATCGAGATCGCCCCCGACATCGTCGACCTGCTGCCCCGCATTGTCCGCACCCTCGACGAGCCCATCGGAGATGCCGCAGCGATCAACACCGTGCTCATCTGCGAGGGGGCACGCCAGGCAGGGATCAAGGTCCTCCTCTCGGGTATGGGCGCAGACGAGCTGTTCGGGGGATACCGCAAGCATCAGGCGGCACTCCTCGCCTCTCGCTACCGCCGGCTGCCGGCGTCTCTGCGCAACGGGCTGATCGAGCCGCTGGTCGATCGGGTGCCGGTCGCCGGGAAGAATCGCGGGTTCCGCTACTCCCGTTGGGCCAAGCGCTTTATCGGGTTCGCGTCGCTTCCCGAGTCCGAGGCCTTCCAACGGAGCTACGCCCTCTTCGGCCGTCCGGAGTTCGCCGAGCTGCTCAACCCCGAGCTGTTGCCTGCAGTGGACCGGCTGCTCGAGGAGCACGCCGCCGTCTACGAACGCCCGGTCGCCCTCGACCCGGTCAACCGCATGTGCCTGACCGACGTACAGATGTTCCTGGTCGGTCTCAACCTTGCCTACACCGACCGGGCCTCGATGGCGGCTTCGACCGAGGTACGCGTTCCTTACGTGGACCTCGAGGTCGCGGCGGGCGGCCTTCGCCATCCCGGGCGACCGCAAGATTGTGGGACGTCGCCGCAAGGCGGTGCTGCGCGATGCCGCCCGCCGCTGGCTCCCCGAAGAGATCATCGAGCGCCCCAAGGGACTCTTCAGCGCTCCGCTGCGCGCCTGGATCAGGCACGAGCTCAAGCCGATGGTTGATGAGCGCGTGCTCGACGGGACGCTGGTCCGATCCGGGTTCTTGCAACGACCCGCGTTGGAGCGGCTGGTCGCCGAGGACCGCGCCGGTGTGGCCGACAGATCGAAGGAGCTGTGGCAGTTGCTGACCATGGAGGTCTGGCTGGACGAGGTGGGTTCGGCTCTAGGGAAACCACTTGGAGCGGGAATGACGGCAGGGAGACGATGAGACAGGTCGCGCAGAATTATCGGAACGGGGAGCTATCGCTGCTCGAGGTGCCGGCGCCAGCGGCGCGCCCAGGCGGCGTCGTGGTCAGGACCGATTGCTCCCTGATCTCGGCTGGGACCGAGCGGATGAAGGTCGCCGAGAGCAAGCTGTCGCTGGCCGGGAAGGCGAAAGCCCGGCCTGATCAGGTACGCAAGGTGCTCGAGAGCGCCGCCCAACAGGGCGTTGTCGCCACCTATCGCAAGGCGATGAACCGTCTCGACAGCTACACGCCACTGGGCTACTCATTGGCCGGGGTGGTGGTCGAGGTGGGGGATGGTGCCGATGAGTTCCGCGTGGGCCAGCGGGTGGCTTGCGCCGGGGATCAATACGCCCACCACGCCGAGTTCAACTGGGTCCCGACCAATCTCTGCGTCGCCGTCCCCGACGGCGTCGCCCCCGAGGCGGCGGCCTTCGCCACCGTCGGGTCAATCGCTCTCCACGGGTTCCGACGCTCCGGTGCGGTCCTGGGTGAGACCGCTGTCGTGATCGGGCTCGGACTTGTCGGCCAATTGCTGGTCCAGATACTCCGCTCGGCGGGTGTGCGGGTCGTTGGTGTGGATGTCTCGGCGGAGAGGTGCGACCTGTCGGTCAAGATGGGAGCCACGGCTGCCGCCGCCCCGGGGTCGGCCGAATTCGAGGCCCTCCGCCAGTCGCTCGACAGCCTCACCGATGGGGCCGGGGCCGACCACGTTTTCTTGGCCGCAGGGACAAAAGAGCGCGATCCGATCGTGCTGGCAGCCGAACTTGCCCGCGACCGGGCCACAGTCGTCGACATCGGCAAGACAAACCTCGATCTGCCCTGGAATAGCTACTACGACAAAGAGCTCGAGGTCAGGTTGTCCCGCTCGTACGGGCCGGGTCGCTACGACCCGAGCTATGAGGAAGACGGAGTGGATTACCCGATTGGGTACGTCCGCTGGACCCAACGGCGCAACCTGAGCGCCTTCCTCGACCTGGTGGCCGAGGGCAGGATCGACCTCGTCCCGCTCATATCCGAGGTGTTCGACTTCGACCGGGCCGTGGAGGTCTACGCCCGGCTCCATGACGGGTCACTTGGTGGGATCGGCAACATCTTCCGTTACGCCGGCCCAGATGTCCCGATGCGAGAACTGAGGTCCCCGGTCGGCCCTCCTCGGCGTACCGCGGTCCCCGCCGGCGATGTGGTGCGGATCGGGGTCATCGGAGCCGGCAACTACGCCAGCACGATGCTGTTGCCCCACCTAACCGGGCGCGCCGACGTCGAACTGGCCACAGTGGTCACCCGCGGCTCTCTCTCCGCCGCCACGGCTGCTCGGAAGTTCGGCTTCACCACCACTGCCACGGATCTCGACGGTCTGCTCTCCGACGAACGGGTCCCAGCGGTGCTGATAGCCACCCGTCACGAGAGCCACTCTGCCCTCGTCGTCCGCGCCCTCCAGGCGGGCAAGGCGGTCTTCGTGGAGAAGCCGTTGGCCGTGGACCGCACCCAGTTGGACTCGATTGCCGAAGCAGTCGCTGCCACCGGCAACGACCGGCTCATGGTGGGGTACAACCGGCGGTTCGCCCCGATGCTCGAGGACCTACGCGCTCGGTTCGGGCCGCTCCATCACCCGGTGGTCGTGGAGTACACGGTTAACGCCGGACGACTCGAGGCCGGTAGCTGGTACGGCGACGCCGAGGTCCAGGGATCCCGCTTCGTGGGAGAGGGCGGCCATTTTGTCGACACCATTTCCTGGTGGCTCGGTGTCGACCCGGTTGAGGTTTCGGCCACCGTGGTCGGGGACGACCCGGACAACATCGTCTGCCGGCTGGTCTACCCCGACGGATCCTTGGGGATCATCTCCTACCTCACCGAAGGGGACACCGCCTACCCGAAAGAGACCATCACCGTTGTCGGTGAGGGACGTGTCGCCCGGATGTCCAATTTCCGACGGGCCGGGATCTATCGGGGAGGACGAAAGCGGCGCGTCGGTTCCGGGATCCGTGGCGGCGTCGACAAGGGGCAGCGCCGGCAGCTCGACTCGTTCATCGAATCGGTGCGGAGCGGTGGGCCGATGCCTATTCGGTTCGAATCGCTTCTCCGTACGTCCGAGGCGACGTTTGCGATCGCCCCGGCGGCGGCATCGGGACGGGCCGTTGCCCTCGACGAGCCGGCAGGGACCTGAGCGGCATGGACCTGGACTGGTACCTGCGTCGCTTGCGACGGATGACCCCGACAGAAGTGGCGGGGCGTGTAGCCGACCGCTTTCACCAGACGATGCTGCGGATCGATGCCGAGAGCCGCCAGCCGCCGGTGGTGCGTATCACGCTCTTCCCCTCTCCGATCAAACAGGTGCATGGTCATGAGTCCCCCGGGGTGATCGCAGCCGCCGACCGTCTGCTCGCGGGCAGGTGGGCGGCTCTTGGGGTGATCCGTGACGACATGGTCCCAGTGCCCGACTGGTTCCTCGACCCGGTCAGCGGGATCCGGGCGCCTCATGACATGTTCTCCTTCGACATCGAGCACCGCGATCCGGGTCGTGTCGGATCGATCAAGCAGATCTGGGAACTGTCGCGACACCACCACCTGACCGTGCTGGCTGCCGCGTTCGCCATCACAGGCCGGGCCGCATATGCCGAGATGGCAGCCGCGCATCTGCGCGATTGGTGGCAGCGAAACCCACTGGGCAGGGGCCCGCACTGGATCAGCGGGATCGAGTTGGGGATCCGGATGACGTCGTGGGTTTGGACACGCCGGCTGCTCGCCGGTTGGGGCGGTGTGGAGGATCTCTTCGACCTCAACCCCAACTTCCACCGTCAGCTCGCCTGGCACCAGTGGTATCTGGCCCGATTCCCCAGCCGTGGGTCATCGGCCAACAACCATCTCCTCGCCGAGGCGGCCGGTCAACTGATCGCCGCCACCGCCTTCCCATGGTTCCGGCAATCGGCCGGTTGGGCCGCTGGGGCGCGTGAGGTCTTGGAGCGGGAGACGGTCGCCCAGACATTCCCCAGCGGGCTCAACCGCGAGTTGGCTACCGACTACCACGGGCTGGCCATGGAGTTGTGCCTTCTTGCCGCGGCCGAGGCCGATGCTGCGAGCGAGCCCCTCAGCCAGGATTTCTGGGAGACCCTGCGCGGTATGACCGACGCCCTTGCCGCCATCGTGGACATCCGTCTCCATCCACCCCGCCAGGGGGACTCCGACGACGGGACCGCGCTCGTGGTCGATCCGGCTCAGGACCGCTGGGCATCGTTGTTGGCAACCGGCGCAGCTCTCTTCGGGGAACTCGACTGGTGGCCGAAGCTCGCAGAATCCGACCTCAGGACCTGGCTGATCACCGGACTGGCGAAACCGCCACCAATGCCGGCCGGTCGCCCCACCAGTCGACCCGACGTTCTTGCAGATGCCGGGATGGTCCTGCTCCGGACACCTCAGGATGAGAGTCCGGAGATCTGGTGTCGTCTGGACGCCGGCCCGCACGGCTTCCTGTCGATCGCTGCTCATGCCCACGCCGACGCCCTCTCGGTGGAGGTGCGACACGACGGTGTCGAGGTGCTGGCCGACCCCGGGACCTACACCTACCACGCCGAGCCCGAACTGCGGGCGTACTTCCGCTCCACCCGGGCGCACAACACCTTGGAGCTCGACGGCCTGGACCAGTCGGTGTCGGGTGGACCATTCCTCTGGACCAGGCAAGCCCGGACACGTTTGGAGAGCACCAGCACCACGCAGCCGAGGGCGGTCACCGCCAGCCACGACGGTTACAGCCGGCTCGAGCCCGGCCGAATTCATCGCCGCACCGTGGAACTGACCGAGCAGGGACGGCTGGTGATCGAGGACGAGATGGGCGGTGGCCAGGCGACAGTCCGCCTCTCCTTCCACCTCGGCCCTGAGGTAGATGCCCGTCTGAGCGGCAATATTGCCGAACTGACCTGGCCGGGTGGTTCGGCGGTGATGACCCTTCCCGACGCACTGGTCTGGTCGAGCACGCGGGGAGGCACCGAACCGATCGACGGCTGGTATTCACCGCGATTCGGCGAGCGCCTGCCATCCACTTCTCTGTCGGGGAGCGGAACCGTGCCGGCAAAGACGCGTCTGCGGACCGAGATGGATTTCACACCCACCGCGCTCGCGGTGGTGGCGGCTGGGGGAACCGGCGAGGCCGCTGCGCCATGACGATCACTGGAAGGGAGAACAAAATGGCGTTGACCACATCGAGTACCCAAGTGGCGCTGGCACCGCCGCGCCCCCAATTGAACCTGCGACCCGGAGAGAGGGTTCGGGTCCGTCCCCTCGACGAGATCATGGCGACCTTGGATGGGAACGGCGCCCTCGACGGGTTGCCGTTCATGCCCGAGATGACGCCCTATTGCGGCAAGACCTTCACCGTGTGGCGACGAGCCGACAAGGTGTGCGACACCATCGTCGGCCCCTACATGCGGCGGATGTTCGACACCGTGCACCTCGCCGAGGCGCGCTGTGACGGTGCCGCACATGGAGGCTGCCAGGCGGGGTGCATGTTCCACTGGCGGGAGGCGTGGCTCGAGCGGGTAGACCATCACGAGCCGTCGATCGATCCGGCCGACCTTGCTCCGGCGGAAGACGTGCCGCCTTTGTTGATGGAGAGCACCCGCCAACAGCTCGATCCCGAGGCCTACCGCTGCCAGGCCACCCAGATGTTGGAGGCGGCGCCGATCCGGCTCCGGTGGTGGGATCCACGCCCGTGGTGGCGGGACGTTCGATCGGGGAACGTGACCGGCGCAACGGCGGTGCGCGGCTACTCCATTTTTGCGTTCAACAAGCTGCAGGGGTTCAGTCGCCGCTACCTGCCCGGTTTCCTCCGGATCAAGGGGGCGGTGAAGTATCCCTTCGTCCAAGGGACGCTGACCAAGACACCCAAGGAGACGCTGAACCTCCAACCGGGTGAACTGGTCGAGGTGCGGCCGCTGGCAGAGATCGAGGCGACGCTCAACCACGACAACAAGAATCGCGGGCTCAGCTTCGACCGGGAGTCGATCCGCTACGTCGGCCGCCAGGCGCGGGTGTTGCGCCGGGTCGACCGGATCATCGATGAGGCGACAGGTCGGATGAACCACCTCGGTTCGGACTGCCTCATCATCGACGGCTTCATCTGCGAAGGCGACTACCACGAGTTGTGCCCCCGCAGCGGTTTCCCGTACTGGCGGGAGATCTGGCTGCGCCGGGTGGAGGCCGCTCCCACACCTGTCTCGATCAACCGGTCGGTCAACGGGTCCCGCGGGAACGGCGAATCGGCCGCGGACGCACAAAGGCATCTGGAACCATGAGCGGGGCGCCGAATCCGATGGCGGCGAATCCGATGGCGGCGAATCCGATGGCGGCGAATCCGATATCAATAGCTGTGTTCGGGTTGGGATACGTCGGAGCCGTATCAGCCGCTTGTCTGGCCCGCGACGGCCACACCGTGATCGGCGTCGACCCGAACCCCCTCAAGGTCGAGATGATCAATCAAGGTGCATCTCCTGTCGTGGAGCCCGGGCTCACCGAGCTCATTGCAGACATGGTCGCTATCGGCCGGCTGCGGGCCACGGAGGACTACCACGAGGCGGTGGCGGGAAGCGAGGTGGCTCTCATCTGCGTGGGTACACCGAGCCGTGACACCGGGGAAACAGACCTCAGCCACCTGCGCGCCGTCGCCCGACAGATTGGCGAGGCTCTGTCGGACCGGTCGAGCACCTACACAGTGTGTGTCCGCTCCACCTCGTTCCCAGGGACGACCGAACAAGAGGTGATCCCGCTCATCGAAGAGGGTGCTGGGAGACGCGTCGGCACCGATATCGGGGTCTGCTTCAACCCAGAGTTCCTCCGCGAGGGAAGCGCCCTTCTCGACTATGTCTCGCCTCCCAGGGTCGTCGTGGGTGGATCCGACCCGAGGGCGCGCGATCTGGTTGCCGGGCTTTACCGCCATCTCGATGCCCCCGAGGTGCTCAGCGACCTCCGCAGCGCAGAGATGCTCAAGTACCTCGACAACGCCTGGCACGCCCTCAAGGTGGGCTTCGCCAACGAGGTGGGCAGACTCTCGAAGCGGCTGGGAATGGACTCGGGGCCCCTGATGGAGGCATTCACGCTCGACGTCAAGCTCAACATCTCAGACAAGTACTTGCGGCCCGGGTTTGCCTTTGGCGGCTCATGTCTTCCCAAGGACCTGCGCGCCCTGGAGTACAAGTCGCGGCACCTCGACATCGATCTCCCGATCATGCGGTCGATCCTCCCCAGCAACCAGGTTCACACCGATTGGGCGTTCGACCTCATACAACAGAGCGGGGCGAAAACCGTCGGCGTGCTCGGTTTGAGCTTCAAGCCGGAGACCGACGATCTGCGGGAGAGCCCGATGGTGACCATCGTCGAGCGGCTCATCGGGAAGGGATACCGGGTGCGGATCCACGACCCGGTCGTCAGCCTGAGCTCGCTGGTGGGGGCAAACCGTGAGTACCTGCTCAACCAGATTCCGCACATCTCGGGCCTGATGGTCGACCGGCTCGAGGACCTGGTCGAGGACACGGAGGTGCTCGTGCTCGGTACGGCGCACGAGACCTTCAAGGACGCCCTCGCACTGCGTCGACCCGGCCAGCTAGTGATCGATTTCGTCCGGTTGATCGAGGACCCAGGGGAGTTGGAGAATTATGTCGGAATCTGCTGGTAGACGAGTCCTGATCCTCGTCCAGAACCTGCCGGTCCCATTCGACCGTCGGGTATGGATGGAGGCCACCACCCTGCAGCGCGCCGGCTATCGGGTCAGTGTCATCTGTCCCAAGATGAAGGGCCAGGTTGCGCCGCGGGAGAAGCTCGAGGGAGTCGAGATCTATCGATACGGGATGCCGTTCGACCCGAAGACGAAACTGGGGTTTGTGGGCGAGTACGTATACGCCTTCCTCCGAACTTTCCTCCTCAGTGCCCGGGTCGCCCTGGCCGGCCGAAGATTCGACGTGATCCATGCCTGCAACCCGCCGGAGACGTCGTGGATCATCGGTCGCTTCTGGAAGCTCTTCGGCAAGCGGTTCATCTTCGATCACCACGATCTTTCCCCCGAGCTATATGAGGTCAAGTTCCCCGGTCGCCAAGACCTGATGTACCGGTTCCTCCGCTTCATGGAGAGACAAACCTTCCGCACCTCGACCGTGGCCATCGCCACCAACGAGAGCCACAAGGGAGTGGCTATCGAACGGGGCGCGATGGATCCTGACAGGGTGTTCGTGGTCCGTTCCGGACCTTCCCCGGAGAGGTTTCACCGCTACCCCGCCGACGATTCGTGGCGCCAGGGCCACCGGTTCCTTGTCGCCTACCTCGGCGAGATCGGGCATCAAGACGGAGTCGACGCCCTGGTGAGGGCATTGGCCGTGTTGCGCGACGAGTTCGGGAGGGAAGACGTTCAGGGCGTGTTCATCGGTGGGGGGACCTACCGGGAGGAAGTGATCCGACTTGCAGCCGACCTCGGGTTGGAGGACCGGACGACCTTCACCGGGGTGGTGAGCGACGACGATCTCTGCCGGATCCTGTCATCTGCCGACATCGGGGTCGATCCCGTCCCCAGGAGCGCCTGGTCGGAGCGGAGCACGATGAACAAGGTGATCGAGTACCAGTACTTCGGGCTGCCCGTCGTGGCCTTCGACCTCACCGAGGCGCGGGTCTCGGCGGGGGAGGCCGGTGCATTTGCCGAGGGCGACACCGACAAGGCCCTGGCAGCCTGTATCAACGATCTGCTCGACGACCCGCAGCGGCGTTCCCAGATGTCGGAGGCTGCCGTGCGTCACTTCCACGACGACCTTTCCTGGGATCGGTCGGCGCCGCACCTCCTCGCCGCCTACGACGCCGCCTTCGACCGCTGAAAGCGACGCCAACCGGCGCCCTGTTTCATTCCCGATCCGCTCAGGAATCGTCGGTGAGGTTGATCAGCCCGGCTCCGGTCGGGCTGAACCCACAAGCCGCGATGTAGAACGGTGCGAGGTCGGAGTCGAAATCGACGTGGAGCCATTCGCACCCAGCCGCGGCGGTGCGTTCACGCGCCAAGCTCACCATGGCCCCTCCGACACCCCGATGTCGCCCCGTTGCCGCCACCATCACGTCCTGGAGCCAGGCATGGACCAGGCCGTCCCATGGGACGTTGAGAAAGCCGACCAGGTCCCCGTCTTCTCTGGCCACGACCCAGCCGAGGCTGTGCTCGGACACCTGACGGAGCCAGTCCCACTCCTCCACGTCGAAGACCCGGTGCCCGAACGCCTCGGCGTGTAACCGGTTCAGCTCTCCATTGTCGAACTCGCCCCGCCAAGAAAAGTCGGTCGCCATCAACGTTCCAACGTAGCGGTGGCAGGCATACCCGATGCGACTCGGGGGAAGAATCTCCAAGTGGCTGTCGATCTGGGTCATCCCCGATCGACGGTCATATGAAGAGGGCCCAAAACGGGCCACGGAGAGGAGAGGCGAAGATGCGAGTCGTAGCGCTCGTCAAGTCAACCCCCGAGATCGAGGCGGGAGCAACAGACCCCGATCCGCAGATGCTCATCGAGATGGGCCAGTACAACGAGGAGCTGGCCAAGGCCGGCGTGATGCTGGCCGGTGAAGGGTTGCATCCCAGTTCCAAGGGGGCTCGGGTCGTCTGGAAGCGGCGGCGAGATAACGGTGGTCGACGGCCCCTTCACCGAAGCCAAGGAACTCGTGGCGGGGTACTGGGTGTGGCAGGTGAAGTCGATGGATGAGGCGATCGAGTGGGCGCGGCGCTGCCCCAACCCGACCGGCGAGGACAGTGTGATCGAGCTCCGACAGGTGTTCGAAGCCGAGGACTTCGGCGAGGCCTACACACCGGAGGTCGCCGAGCAGGAGCAGCGCACCCGCGCCATCGTCGAGGGCCAGGAGGGCTGAACGTAGAGCACCGGTGTTGCGTTCCACGGGGTATGTGCTCTGATGGCACCCCGTGGAACGCACCACCCGTGAAATCGAAGCGGTCTGGCGGATCGAGTCGGCCCGCGTCATTGCATCGCTGGCAAGGACAACAGGAGATGTCGGGCTGGCCGAGGATCTCGCCCACGATGCTCTGGTCGCCGCCCTGGAGCAGTGGCCGGGGTCGGGAATGCCCGACAAACCCGGTGCCTGGCTCGTTGCGGTGGCCAAGCGGCGCGCCATCGACCGCTACCGAAGGGATGAGCGGCTGGCCCACAAGGTCGCCGTGCTCGGTGGTGGGCTCCAACCGGACCAGGGGTTCGAAGCCGAGATCGTCGAAGAAATCGATGACGACATAGGCGACGACCTGCTGCGTTTGGTGTTCACCGCCTGTCACCCGGCGCTATCGCCGGAGTCTCGGGTCGCTCTCACCCTCCGCCTCGTCGGCGGGCTGACCACCGAAGAGATCGCGCACGCCTATCTGGTCCCACCGGCGACCATCGCACAGCGGATCGTCCGCGCCAAGCAGACGTTGGCACGGGAGGAGATCCCCTACGAGGTCCCGTCGGGAGACGAGCTCCCCAACCGGCTCGGCTCTGTGCTCGAGGTGATCTACGCCATCTTCAACGAGGGCTACACCGCAACCACAGGCGAGCACTGGACCCGGCCAACGTTGTGCGAGGAGGCTCTCCGGCTTGGCCGAATCCTCGCCACGCTGATGCCCTCCGAGCCAGAGGTGCACGGACTGGTGGCGCTTATGGAGATACAGGCGTCGCGACTCCGTGCCCGTTCGGGACCTGACGGGAGGCCGGTCCTGTTGTTCGACCAGGACCGTGCCCGCTGGGACCGCCTCCTCATCAACCGGGGTCTCGTCGCCCTGGAGAGGTCCGAAACGCTGAGCACTAGCCCGGGGCCCTACACCATCCAAGCTTCGATCGCTGCCTGTCACGCCCGTGCCATGACGCCGGACGAGACCGACTGGGTACGGATCGCCGGTCTCTACGACGAGTTGGCTCGCCTCGTGCCCTCACCAGTCGTGCAATTGAACCGGGCGGTTGCGGTGGGCATGGCCATCGGCCCCGAAGCGGGTCTCGAGTTGGTGGACTCGCTCACCAAAGACCCAGCCATGGGCGGATACCACCTGCTCTTCAGTGTCAGAGGGGATCTCCTCAGCCGTCTCGGACGGACCCATGAGGCTCGCGCCGAGTTCGCACGGGCAGCCCAGTTGGTCCGGAACATCCCCGAGAGGGAGTTGCTTTTGGAGCGCGCCGGCCCTTCGTAAACAAGTCCCTGGTCGGCGTTCGGGCGCTCAGATCACGGATCGTTGACTTCCGCCTTCTCCTCCGACTTCTAGTGCTTTCCGCACGTCCTCCTGGCTGCCGTCCGCCGTCCGCCGTCCGCCGTCCTGCCGATACATCCGTGCCCAACTGACGCCGGTAGGCGACGACGTTGCCCGATGCCCTGGAGGAGGCGACCAAGTGGCCGGGCGTAAGCCAGTGTCCAGCCCGCGGTTGCCGCCCCGGCGATAGTGAGAAGCGACGTAATGGATTCGATCGCAGCCACTACCGGTGTCCTGCCCCCGCCCCAAAGTTCGCCCCGCTCAGGAAAGACCGAGCTGTTGAGGGCGTTGCCGGCCGCAGTCAGCAGGACGAGTCCCGGCATCACGTAGGCGGACGGGACCAAGGAGGCGAAGGGGTTGAGCGACCAATCCCAACCAACCAACGCCATGTAGATGGCGGTTCCCCCGAACAACAGCCACCGGTACATGCGTGCGTTGCTTCGACCCCATTCGGCGTTGTGCGAAAGCCCCGCTTCGACCGATCGGGGCCCCAGTACCCGCAACAGGCCGAGCCCGAGCACGATGACCGGTTGGCTCACCGTGCGGGCTGCTTCGGCGTAGCCAAGGAACTGTGGTCCGGCGAGCCTGGTGACCAGGGCCGAGGCGACAAAAAGCGAGACCATCGGGGTTGCCCCCTGGACGAGCATCCAACGACCGGTGCGGATCAGGCTGCGGAGTCGAATGTCGATTCCGGCCACACGCCCGACAAACCCCGAGCGGGCAAGCAACAACCCGGTGACGAGCGAGGCAAGGTTCCCGGCAGCGAGCGCCGTCTGGGGTATCCAGACCCGGTCGATCGAGGTGAGGGCGAGGCCGACGATCACCAGCCCGGACGCGACGAGCATCGCCGTAGCAGCAGTCACCGCGGCTAGAGACCGACCGTCAAGGTGGAGCATCCGCCTGATGTGCTCCTCGTGTGGTCCGAGCGTGGCGGCGATGACGGTGGGGATTGCCAATGCCAGGATGGTGGATGTGCTCGTCACACCGGAAGTCACCGGGACCGCGATGAGAGTCAGCAGGCCGGCCAGAAGAGCGGGAAGGACACCCACTCGGAGCGAGCGGGGAAGCACGACGAGCCGTTTCTGTTCAGGGAGCGATACCGCGGCGAGTTCGGCGGGGACCAACACCAATTCGGTGGGAAGAGCCATAGCGAGCTGGCAAGCGGCGTAGAAGACGGCGTAGACGCCCAGACTCGCCGGGTCGAGCATCGCGGTCGGCGGCAAGCCCGACCGCGAAACCCTGGAGCGACGAGAGGCCGGCATCGACGATTCCCGCCGAGATGCGGACCTTGAGCGATCTCAACTGATCCTCCCGGTCCCGATGCACGGCAACGCGGGCACGCCGAATCCGCCGCACACTGGTGACGTGTCCGGTTGTTCGCAAGTCGCGGTAAGCCGCTCCGGGTCGGCCACAGAGTCCCCACTCCTCGGCAGTTGGCGCCAACGACGATGCTGTCGTGGCGTCATAAGATATTCGGCTGTATCGGCCTCGGATTTGAGTGGAGATGGCGGATAACACCGGTGGTTCTCAGATCCGCCACATGACGACGACCGGAAGTGAGCCCTCGGGCCCGCCAGGACAGGCCTCGAGCCGCCGTTTTGATCTTCTCCAAGTCCACAACCGATACCTCAACCCGGGGGGCGAGGACGCCGTAGTTGTCGCCGAGCGCGAGGTACTCACCGGCGCCGGTCATCGGGTCGAGTTGCATGAGGTACAGAATCCATCAGGTCCTCTGGCCTCGGCAACTGCGCTGGCGCTCTCACCGTGGAACCCTTTCTCCGCCGCGGCGTTGAGTCGGGTGATCGATTCGCACCGACCCGACCTGGCACACGTCCACAACACTTGGTACTCGCTTTCCTCCTCGGTGCTTTCGACGCTGCGCCGCCGGCGGATTCCGACGGTGATGACACTTCACAATTACCGGGTTGCATGTCTCAACGGCCAGCTCTTACGCGACGGTGAGATATGCCGGCTCTGCGTGGGCCGGGCTCCACTCCCGGGTATCAGGTATCGCTGCTATCGAGGGTCTCTTCCGCAGTCGGTTGCGGTCGCCGGCGCCATCGGGCTCCAGCGGGTGCTCGATTTGTGGGAAGAAGCGGTAGACCTGTTCGTGGTGATGAGCGACTTCTCCCGCCTGCTGCTGCTCGACACCGCGCTCCCGCCTGAACGGATACGGGTGAAGCCCCATTTCGTCCCCGACGCCGGCGCCCGCACATCTCCCCCCAGCTCATCAAGCACGGTTCTCTTCGTGGGCCGGCTGAGCGCCGAGAAGGGGATCGGGATGCTGTTGGATGCATGGTCGATCAGCGACACTGCCGACCTAACACTTCGGATTATCGGGGATGGGCCGCTCCGCGCCGATGTGGAGCAGCGCGGCCTTGCTCGCGTCGAGTTGGCCGGGTGGATGTCCCCGGACGAGTTGGCCAAGGAGTTGCGGTCGGCGCGGGCACTGCTGTTTCCCTCGGTTTCTTACGAACCGTTCGGTCTCGTACTCATCGAGGGAATGGCAGCGGGAATGCCGGTCGTCGCTTCAGGTGCCGGAGGGATACCAGAGGTCATCGGCGACGCGCATCCCGCCCTTCTTCCCGGTCGGGGCGACGTAGCAGCCTGGTCGGAGACGCTGTCGATGTTGGCCTACGCCGGAATCGATTTGGACGCGGTCGGTGAGGCGAACCGAGAGCGCTACCTGGCGCTTTACACACCGACGGTCGGCTTGGCGGCTCTCGAGCGGACCTACGCCGAGGCTCTCGAGCGGAGTGGACGTTGAGCCAAGGTCATCTGCTGGCCGCTGAGGCAAGCCCGGCTCTTGACGCGGCGCTTGCTTCGAGACGCGTGCTGCTGCGGTATGCATCAGCGAAGGTGACGAACAGGAGAAATCCGACAGCCTCGTATCCGACGTGACCACCGATCCCCGGCGAGATCACCCCCATGAGAATTATGAGAACGAACATGGCAGCGATCTCCGGAGCCACCGAACGCAGGGCCGAACTGCGGCGTGACCTCCAAGCGCGGACAAAGGCGACCACCGACACCGCAAGCAACGTGAGGAAGACGACCAAGCCGGCGATCCCCATGTCGACTCCGATCTCGACAAGCACGTTGTGCCCATCACCCGCCCATGGGAAGTAGGTGGTGAAAATTGGGCCTGCCATGATGTAGCCGTGGCCGAAGAGCGGTCTCTCGGCAAAAAGATCTCCAGCAATTGCCATCAACTCGGTGCGCTGTGAAAGCGACGTGATCTGTTCGGTGGTCTGACCTCGGGTGAGCACTCGCTCGGCGACGTCTTGCCCGGCCGGTGTGGCCAACGCCATGGTCAACGCCAAGGACGATGACGCCGAGCGCCATCGTGCCGAGGCGTTTGGCCGGCCCCCGCGGTGCTAGCGCAAGCAGCACCAACGCTCCAAAGACAAAAGCCAACAGCCCGCCCCTGGTGCGTGTGGCCACGAGCGCCACCGCAAGTGCCGGGACGGCCAATATCGCCAGAAGCCTCCAGACCCGGCCCACGGTGCGGTCGGGCAAGCCGAGCTTTGTCCCCATCAACATGAGAATCGCCACACCTGTCATCCCGCCGACCGGGATGGGATGTACGGCAAACCAGCGGTAGCGGGCGTAGCCGTCGACATCGATGTGCGGCTCCCAGATTGGGAGCACAGCCGAGACGACCATCGAGATGACGATCGTCGCCACGAAGCAACGTCGCACCCATATCCACATCGCCGGAAAGAACTCGGGGTCGCGCCGGGTCTCTCCGAAGATCAATAGCAACGTCATGGCGAGGACGAGGAACTGGATGCTGCGGATCACCGACCGGACCGAGAAGGAGACGGCCGCGGTGATCAAGACCAGGTACTACAAAGATCAAGACCAAGCGGAGGGGTCCGCCCAGGGTGGCGAACGAGTAGGTGCGCGCTGCCAGCCCCTTGGCGAGGATCCTGCCGACCCAGGCGCCGATCGCGATCCACAGGGCCAGTTCCACCAGGATCTGAAGGTCGACCGAGCCGCCGAAGGCAGATGCCGCGTCGCGGATCCTCATCTTGAGTTCCGGGCTCAGCGCCAAAATGACGAGGATGATGCCCAGCAGTGCCGGTGTCGGGCGCTCGAGCCGGCGGAGCAATCTCATGCCGGGGCGAAGGTCTGCAGTTCTTCCCCGGAGAGCACCGGAGAGGAGAGCAATCCGAGGCGCTGGATTGGCGCGATGTTCGGGCGTATCCCCTCGCTGAACTGCGGATGCCATCCGGCCGGCTGCGCCTTGGAGTCACGCCATGGATAGAAGATGCGGGCATCCGGGGTGGTGCCTTCGTCGAGCCATCCGAGGACGATGTGGAAGGTGCGCAGTTCCTTGAGCCGGGCGTCGATCTCGGAGATCTCCATCTCCCTGCCCGCCTCCACCGCCGTCCTCAGCCTGCGGTTGAACACCTCGATCAGGTCGCTCAGCATCCCAAGCCGCAGCTGTTCGATGCTGGCGCGGGTGCATGCTGTGGAGTCGACAAGTGCCTGGAAGGTGCCCTGGCTGCTCCTGATGTGCCATACCTCGGGGTTCCGGTCGGTCGTCTCGACGTGCCGGGCGAAGAAATTGTCTCTCGCCCAATTGTCGATTGCGGCTGCAGCGTCGGCCGCCGGGTAGTCGAGCGCCACCACCAGTTCCTTCTCCAACGTCCTTGCGCTCGGTGCGTCAAGACCTTCTTGGAGACGACGTAGGACGATGGTGCCCAGCGTGGGCCAATCCTTGATCCTGAGCAGAGGGGTGAAGGGCTGGGTCTTCACCTCGGGCGCCGGCCCGATCAGCCGCCCCGCTTGGCCGACTCCCCCAAGGACGGATTCGAGGACCGTGGTGTACAGGTAGTCCTCGAGCTCGGAGGAGGTGCCGGTGCCGAGCACCAACTCGGAAAGGACCGGTGCCTGCTGCGGCACGGCGATGAGGCTCCCGTTTCCCGAAACTTGGCCGGCTGGCTCGGGTGGGGCAGTTGCCGCTGCGGCGACGTCGGGGGCCGGCTCCGTCGTCTCGGGAGTCTCGGGCCGACGAAGTGCAGTTCGCCACGACTTCCTGGCAGGTCGGACCGGGCTGCTTCCGTTGCTCGGTTGCGGGGCGGCGCCCAAAGGCGTGTCCGAGCTGCGGAGGCGCTCCCGATGGAACACGGTGCTCGCCCGGACCGACACCGAGGCCATCTTGCGGCTCAGCGGTGCGAGGTTGTAGAGGTACCCAAGCAGCGGAGCGCGGTTCAGCTCGATTCGGTCGCGGACCTCTTCGTAGCGGACAACCGGGCTGCCGTGCGGCACCACCGCGATGACCCCGTCGACGTGTCCTAGGAGAGTGCTCGTGTATGCCACCGTCAACAGGGGTGGTGCATCTATGAGAACGAGGTCGTAGTCGGCGCGCAGTTTCTCGAGCAATCCCTCGCCCTGCTCCGAGCCGAGCATCTCGAGCCCGCCGTCGGGAAGATCCGCCGCACCGACCAGATCGAGCCGCCCGCCATCGACCAGGGCGAGGCGATTGGCGGTGATCCCCGCCGCGGTGCCGACGGTCTTGGTGTCGCCGCCTTCGAACAGTGCGCTCAGGCCCTGATGTCCCAGGTCGGCATCGAGCGCGAGCACCCTCGCTCCCTCGGCGGCAGCGGTCAACGCGGTGTTGGCCACCATCACCGACTTCCCGGCACCGTCGGTCGCCGAGACGATCAGTACGACAAGGGAGTCGGCGCTGTCGTTCTCAGGACGCACCGCCTCATGTCGTCTGCTCATCAGTGCCGAAGCGGCGAACCGAAACGCCTCGGCCGACGCCGATGTTGGATCGGTCATGACCGGCAGCACCGAGCGGATCTTCTCGTCACGGAAATCGGGGACTTCGGCGAGGAGGGGAGCGCGCAGCACGACCTCGGGCTGGGTCTTGATGGTGAAGGACCGCTTCCGCAGCGCGAAGTAGTAGGCGCTGCCGATACCCATCATCAGCCCGAGTGCACCAGCCAGGCCGATGTTTCGGATGAACTCACGTTGTGGCGGTGGCGTTGCGTCGACCGCCTCCGATGCGAGGATCACACCGCTCCCCGCAACCTGCGTGTCGACCTTGGCCTGGGTCGCCTGTTGGCGGAGAAGGTCACGGTTGGCGACCTCTGTCTGACGCCTCTGGACCAATTCGCCGACGACGGGGTCTTGAGTCTCGATGGCTCCGGCCGTCTGCAGGTTGATGAGCTGCTGGCCTATGGATGCCAAGTCGGCGTCGATCTGCACCTTCTCGGCCTCGCTGGCTCCACGGCGAGCCTCCTGCAGCTCCGCCTGGCGGGCGAGGAGGTCGGAAACACCCTGGCCGGAGCCCGTCTCCACCGATCCTCCCTGCTCTTCGATTTGGCGATCGAGTTCGGCGATTCGCTCATCGCTGTTGGCGATCAGTTCTTCGAGCTGAGCAACAACGTCCTCCAGGCTCTGCTCCGCTTCCTCGACCACCACCTGCTTGTAGGCGGCGATCACCGCGTTCACGCCCTCGATCGCATTGCGGTCCCCATCTGCGGAGAAGGTG
Organism: uncultured Acidimicrobiia bacterium; assembly: GCA_963826825.1. Classification (GTDB taxonomy): domain Bacteria; phylum Actinomycetota; class Acidimicrobiia; order Spongiisociales; family DATADW01; genus DATADW01. The sequence goes on from CAWGYV010000007.1 coordinate 123,712, forward strand.
AGCTTGATGACGTCATTCTGCGCGCTGGCGAGCACGGTGAGACCTGCGGCGACTTCTTCGGTGGTTAGGTCGACGCCCGGCTTCCGGCTGGCGATCTGGGCGGCGCGCTGGGCAACAGGAGTGGACTCGATAAACGCCACCTGGTTTTCGACGTATCTCCCCGGCTGGGCGTTGTTCTGATCGAACAGCGCTCCAGTCTTGGGATCCTCGACTACGAGGCTGGCCTCTGACGTCCAGATGTCGGGCAACGGCTGGAGACGAGTGCCGATGAGTCCAAGCATGAGGAACAATGCGAAGACGACGACGACGACACGCCAGTAGCGCCTGAAGGAACCCACGATCGTCGGCTCGAAAAGGCCGGTTTCTTCACCCGTTGGCATCCCACTCCTGGTGCTGCTCTATGTCGAACCGTCAAGGACCGAGAACCACTGGTGCCCCGCACCGGATAAGTTCTCAGTTGTCGAATCGGCACCGGAGCCGAACGACTTGAGTCCTGTCGTTAGCTTCAGTCGGGCAGGTACGACTCGGAGCGGTGGAGAAAACCCGCCATCTGGCCACGGGTCACCGCAGTAGCCGGGCAGTAGCTGACGCCATCCGAGGTGCACCCGTGGGTGATCCCGGAGGCGGCGAGACGGTTGATGTTGTCCTCGTGGGTGGACCCGCCATCGTCGGCGAAGGCGTCCCCGGAAGCAGCGGGCAGATCGAAGGCCCGTGCCAGGAACGAGGCCATCTGTGCCCGGGTAACCGGGTCGTTTGGACAGAAGCTACGGCCGTCCGTGGTGCAGCCGAGTGTGATCCCAGAGGCTGCGAGACGGTTGATGTTGTCCTCATGGGTCGAGCCCTCGTCGTCGTCAAAGGCGTCGGCGCCGGCGGGCAGATCCATGGCGCGAGCCAGGAAGGAAGCAATCTGACCGCGGGAGACGTCCTCCTCGGGGCAGAAGCGGGTGTTGTCGGGCGGGTTGCACCCGAGAGTGATCCCCTCCCGCTTGAGCCACTCGATGTCATCGAAGAAGGTGTGTTCCGGAAGGACGTCGGCGAAGGCGACCTGTTCGCTCCCCGCGTCCTGGCGGTACGGACCCGACCGCCAATCGCTCCATCCCATCACGTTGCCGATGTCGAAGGCGACGAATTTCCAGGAGCCGATGTAGGTGTTGTTGCGGAATACGTTGTCCTGGTCGAAGGTGATGGCCTGCTCGATGACATCTCCCATGTACGGCGACCAATCGGGACTGGTGCCGTAATTGGAGAACAAGGCGTTCTTACCGCAGTTCTGGTCGCACCCAGCTATCAAGGTGCGGTCGATCTGGAAAACGTTGCCGTGGATGTCGACGTTCTGTGTCTTCCACCGGCAGTCGTCATAGTTGGGCGATTGCGAAATCGTCCCTTGCTGGCACTGATCGAGATCGGCGACGAGGGTGCAGTAGTCGCTGCTCGAGTTGTTGGGGGAGTTGCAGAACCGATCGGCGTTCTCCCACAGCGTGATTCCGTTGTAGTCGTCCTTGAACCAGTTGCCCACGATCTCGATGCTGGCCGGCCCGGCGACGCGGCCGTCGCCCCCCGACTCCGATAGGTATATGGCGCCAGTGGGGAAGCCGTTGCCGCGACCGACCTCGTGGGCATTCTCCCTGAAGGTGTTGTTGCGGATGATGGCGTTGTAGCTGATCTCGTAAAACAGCCCGACGTCGTCGTTGTCCTGGATCAGGTTTCCCTCGAACCGGAAGTCCCGGTTGTTGGTGTCGGCCCACAGGCCGACGCCGTAGTTGTCGTGGACCCAGTTGTTGGTGATCTCGGCGCCGTTGACGGCCCAGAACTTGGCTCCGCCGGAACAGCCGCAATCGGGGTCGACCCGGTCGGTGTTGTTGCGGACGATCTCGTTGTGGTCGACGACGACATCCTTGATCCCGTCACCGGTCTGGTAATAGTTGAGCCCGTACTGGCCGTTGTGGGCGATGCAGTTGTAACGGAGGACTTGGCGAGCCCCCCCCATCAAAGCGGCACCCGAGTTGTTTGCGATGGTGTTGTGTTCGATGAGCCAGCCGTTTGCTTGGTCGTGGTTGACCACGCCTTCTTGGTTGGGGGCGACGAAATTCTCGATGGTCAGGTAGGCGATACGGACCCCGGTCTCCTGACCTGTGAAGGCATAGGCGTTCACTCCTTTGCCGTCGAGAACGGCGCCGGGCGCTCCGATGTATTTGTTCCCCTGCTTCGGAGTGATGTTGTCGTACTGGTTCGGGCCGGTGGTGTGGGTACCAGGCGCCAGCCAGAAGACGGTGCCGGCACCGTGATTGTTGGTGACATCGGAGACGTTGGTCCCCGGTTGGATCACCACCGCCCCGTCGGGCGGACTCGACGGGCCGTCGAGGTGCGCTCTTGTTGCCGCAGACACGCGCCGGAGGGTCGAGCAACTCAACTCCGTCGATCGGCGCAACGCCCTCATCAGAGGCAGCCACTGGAACCGGAAGCAGCAAAGAGGTGATCGCCCCCACGGTCACCATCAATGTGAGCGACGCCCTGAAGCGCCGCAGATCGAGAGTCAATCTTCTCCTCATCCGTCAGCCTCACATGGCATCGGCGAAGACGGAACAGCGACCATAGCCCTCGCATTTATGGCGGCGATCGCCGCGGTTCAGTAGGCGCCGCGGCCGGTGAGCACGGCGGGAACCGTGCGGACGAGCAAGGACAGGTCGTCGAACACGGTCCACTCCTCGATGTACTGGATGTCCATCCGCACCCACGTATCGAAATCGAGGTCGGAACGGCCGCTCACCTGCCAGATGCAAGTCATGCCTGGCTTGACAGACAGCCGCTGCCACTCGAACTCGCTGTACGTGGCCACTTCCTCCGGGAGCGGTGGGCGTGGCCCGACTAGCGACATCTTGCCCGACAACACATGAATCAACTGGGGCATCTCGTCGATGCTCAGCTTGCGCAATACATGCCCCACCTTGGTCATCCTCGGGTCGTCTCGCACCTTGAAGATGGGACCCGTTGCCTCGTTCAACTCGACCAGTCGGGGCTTTTCGTACTCGGCGTTGCTTCGCATAGACCGGAACTTGGCGAAGCGGAACACCTGCCCGTCCTTGCCGACCCGGTCGGACACGTAGAACACCGGTCCCGGCGACGACAGCTTGACCGCGATGGCGGCGGCCAACAGCACTGGAGAGAGAAGCACCAGCGCCAGCGAGGCGCCGATGATGTCGATGGTCCGTTTGATGGCGAGCTGCCAGCTAGCCGCAACGAGCAAGCCCGTCCTGGGCTGTAACCGAAGAGTCTCGACCGGCAACGATTGTGGAGTGGTTGGCACAGCAGAAAGCGAAACGCCGTCGAGCGCCCCTGCAATCTGAGTCAACGCGGCAACTTCACCCCCAACCCCCGCTGTGATGCCGCTCGCCCGTTCGTGTCGAGCCACCATTTGAGCCTCCCCACATCTGCGTCACTCCCCCAAACGCTGGCCAGGAATCCCCCGAAACCTGACCGCGATCGATCATACGACCGGGGTGGGTCGCCGACAATGGGTCTAGCGACTCAGCCTGCGCTGGCCAGACGGTTGAAAGGACCTGCCTCGGCGTCTGAATCCAGAGTTGGTTGCTCGGACAGATCGCCTGATTCCGCGGCTATCACCACGACGTCCTCGAGTACCCCTAGGTCGATCAGAACCGGCTTGACGTATCGCAATTCCCACTCCTACCACGCCCACGCACGATCACCTTGCCACCACTCTACGTGGTCGCTACGGAGACAATCAACTCGACCATCGGCGCCGATCGTTTCTTCGGGGATTGTCATCAGGGTTATCGTCGGGTTCGGCGACGCTCCCTGGAGACGTGATGAGCGCAGCCGCCGATAGCAGGGTGGTGAGAAATCCAAACGTGGTGTACCGCGTCCTCGATGAGCACGGGCCGGTGCTGTTCGACACCGTCTCGGGGCACCATTTCGCGATGAACGAGACGGGCCGGATCATCTGGATTGCAATTCAGTCTGGCGACGCGACGGTGTCCCACCTCGTGGCCGAGGTCACCGAGACATTCGAAGATGCTCCCCCCGAGACCGGTGACGACGTGGTCGAGTTCATCGATGCTCTCGCCGCTCGGGGACTGGTTGTCCTGGAGGAGAGTTCCTCGTCTGAGGGATGATTGCTGGGGTGGGGGAGGCGCTGGCTAGGGTCGCCCTGCTGTACGAGTCGGGACCGGGGGGCGGTGGCTGATCAAGCGAACTTCGAAGACGATGCCATGGGGTTCGCTCCCCAGCTCTACTCGGCGGCGCTCCGGATGACCCGCAACCCGGCCGACGCCGAGGACCTCGTTCAGGAGACCTTCCTCAAGGCGTACCGGGCGTATCACAGCTTCGAAGAGGGCACCAACCTCAAGGCGTGGCTGTACCGCATCCTCACCAACACCTACATCAACCGCTACCGCAAACAGATCCGGCAGCCATCAGAGGTTGACCTGGGTGAGGTGGAGGACCTGTATCTCTACCGACGCATAGGTGCCGGTGAAGCGGGTGAGGCGGCGAAGAGCGCCGAGGAGCAGGTGCTCAACGGTTTGGTGGATGCCGATGTCAAGGGGGCGCTCGAGAGCCTGCCTGAGCATTTCCGGCTACCCGTGATCCTGGCCGATGTGGAGGGTTTCTCCTACAAGGAGATCGCCGAGATCATGGATATTCCGATCGGAACCGTCATGTCTCGTCTCCATCGCGGAAGAAGAGCGCTCCAACGGGCGTTGTGGGAGTTCGCGACACAACGCGGACTCGTGAGCCCGGAGACGGCAGATGGCTGACCACAAGTGCGACCAGGCGATCGCCAAGGTCTACGACTACCTCGACGATGAGATGACCTGGTATCGCAAGGTCAGAATCCGCTACCACCTGCGACGGTGCCCGCCGTGCGAGGTCGCCTTCGTCTTCGAGACCAGGCTCCGCGAGGTGGTCAGAGAGCGCAGCCAGGACGAGTGCCCGGCCGAGCTGTTGGAGAAGCTGCATCGAATGCTCCGTGAGGCCGGGGCCGGGAGCGAGGCCTGACCTGGCTCGACCCCTGATCCCGGCATCGGTATCCTCGGCCGGGATGCGGGATCGCCCCACCCGGTTTCTCGGGTTCGTCACAATCACGGTGCTCGCCGTTGCGCTGGCTATTCCCTTGCTGGCCGGTGGCGGTTCGGCTCTGGCTCAGGAAACGACCGTACCTGCCGAGACGCCGACCACCGTCGCCGGCGAGGAGGGGACGGGAACGACCGTCGCCGGCGAGGGCGGTGGTGCAGAGACCACTGCTCCGGGGCCCACGATCGTCCCGGCAGCCCCCGTCGAGGAGCCCGCCGTGCTCCCCGAGGACGTTCCCTGGACCTACCGCTACCTGATCCCGACGGCGCTTGTCATCGGTGGCCTGGCCGTCGTGGTGACGATCATCCAATACTTCGTCCGGGTGGTTCGGGCCAGGTATCGGCCGGTGCGGTGACCTCGACCATTCCCTGGTCGAGCGCCTCGCGGGTCGCCGCTCGTCTGGCCGGCAGCTACCCACTCGAGGGCTCGTACCACTTTCATCACCTAACCGAACAGGCACCAGGTCTGGTCGAAAGAGCTGCGTTGCTCGTCGAGGAGGAGACGGGGCTGCGGAGCCGAGGAATGCCCGAGGTCGTGGTGGTCACCCGGTCGGAGTGGGCGGAGCGCAATGTCGCCTCGTTCGCCGTGCTGTTGGCACCGGCCGAGGAGCGCCTTGCTGCCGCCGCCGGAGAATCGAGCAGCGGCCTGAGCCGGCGGGTGCTCGCCGCCGAGACCGGGGCGCTTCTCGGTTTGCTGGCAAGGCGGGTGCTCGGCCAGTACGAGCTGGTGCTGCCCACTGGGTCGGAGGCCGATATCGTGACCCTGGTTGGCGCCAACATCCTCGCCCTGGAGCGGACCCACCAACTCGACCCCACCGAGTTCCGCACCTGGCTCGCCCTCCACGAATGCACCCACCGCCTTCAATTCACCGCCGTTCCATGGCTGCGCGACTACTTCCGCGGTCTGGTCAACGAGCTGGTGGAGAGCGCCCAACCCGAACCGGGCCGTCTCACCAGGGTGGCAGCAGAGGTCGCCAGGGCACTGCGTACCAGGCGGCCCGTGGTGGACGACACCGGTCTCATCGGGCTCTTCGCCTCGCCGGAGCAGCGGGCCGTCTTGCGGCGGGTGCAAGCGCTGATGTCGCTGCTCGAAGGTCATGGCCACGTGGTCATGGATCGGGTGGGGGAGCGTGTTCTGCAGACCCAGGAAAGGATGTCGCGCCTCCTCAAGGCCCGCCGCGCCGATCCGCGCATGGCCGCCTTGTTCCGGCTCACCGGGCTCGACCTCAAGATGAAGCAGTACGAGTTGGGCGAGCGTTTCGTCAACGGGGTGGAAGCAGCGGCGGGGTGGGACGCCCTCGACGCCGTCTGGGAGGACCCGGCGAGCCTCCCCTCGCTCGACGAGATCGAGCAGCCGGGACGGTGGTTGGCTCGGGTCGCCTGACCTTGCGCTGATGGACCCCATTCGGCGCCGGGTGCTCGGCGCAGCGGCCGGTCTCCCTGATGGACGTCTGGTCGTTGCATTGAGCGGAGGGGCGGACAGCGCGGTTGCGGCCTGGGCTGCCTGTCAGCGAACGCCTGATGTGGTTGCCGCCCACGTCCATCACGGGCTGCCCACGTCAGATGAGATGGAAGCCGCCGCCACCGCCGTTGCGCGGCAACTGGGGATCGACCTGCTGACACGGAGAGTCACCGTCGACCCGTTCGGGTCCTGGGAGAACACCGCTCGTAGTGCCAGGTACCAGGCATTGGACGAGTTGGCCGGTTCGGCCTGGTTGCTCACAGGCCACACTTCGGACGATCAGGCCGAGACCGTGCTGATGGCGGTGCTGCGAGGGGCCGGCCCTCGCGGCCTGGCCGGCATCCCGGTGCGTCGCCAACGGATAATCCGGCCGCTTCTCGGCATCAGCCGCTCTGAGACGCGCCGTCTCGCAACGGTGCTGGGACTTCCATGGCGAGACGATCCCTCCGATGTGGTGTTGGCCGGTAGGAGGACCGACATCCGCCGTTTCCTCATCCCCGAACTGGAGAGTCGGTACAACCGCGGACTCCGCCCTGCGCTCAATCGGATGGCCGACGCCGTCGGTCTGGAGGCGGACGTGATGGACGACCTGGTGGATCGCGTTCCCATCGGACGTGGTGACGCCAAAGTCGCAGTCGCCGCAGCCGACCTCACAACTCGTCCCGAAGCGGTCGCTCGTGAAGTGGTGCGCCGGGCGATCCGGTTGGTGCGGGGGCCACATGCCGGAAGTCACCGGGAGGTGCTCTCGGTACTGGAGGTGGCGCGTGGATCCAGAAAGGGGGCGACCCTTTCCGGGGGACTTGTTGCCTCGAGGCGTGGTGCCCTGTTGGTGATCGAGGCGCCTAAGGAGGCCGTGGCGCCTCCGCCGGTCGATTGGGTAGTCCCGGGATCGGTTCGTTTCGGGTCTTGGGAACTGGATTCGTGGGTGGAGACCGCCCCGCCCGTCGCCTTCCCACTCGGAGCGGGATGGGCGGTGCTCGACGCTGACCGGATCGGCGAGACTCTTACGGTCCGGTCACCCGGCAAGGGTGACCTGGTCGTGGTGCCCGACGGCCACTCCCCACTCTCCGAAGTGCTGGCTGCCTCCGGTGTCGACCGCCTGCAACGGCGGTCATGGCCGGTGGTGGAGTCGGGGGGCGACCTGCTGTGGGTCCCGCGTGTTCGGGTGATGGGGCCCGGCGTGGGGCAGACGACGACCCGCTACCTTTGGCTGGCGGTTCAACGAGGGGAAGCATGGAGGTAGGCAAGGTCCTCATCTCGGCCGCCGAGATCGAGGCGAAGATCACCGAGATGGGGCGGCAGATCACCGAGGACTATGAAGGACGGGATCTGCTGGTCGTTGCAGTCCTCAAGGGCGCATTCATCGTCATGGCCGACCTGGCCCGGGCCATCGAGCTCCCCGTCCAGTTCGACTTCATGGCGGTGTCGTCGTATGGGGCTGCAACCCAGACCTCGGGTGTCGTCCGCATTCTCAAGGACCTCGACCAGGAGATCGCCGGGCGTGATGTGCTGGTCGTCGAAGACATCATCGACTCGGGGTTGACGCTCAACTACCTGCTCAAGAGCCTTCGGGTCCGCCGTCCGGCGTCACTGGAGGTAGCCGCGCTTCTGGTCAAGGAAGGCATTCAGCGTGTGCCGCTCGACGTCCGTTACGTGGGCTTCAGCATCGGCCCACAGTTCGTCATCGGCTACGGCCTCGACTACGCCGGCCGCTATCGCAACCTGCCCTACGTTGCGGTCATGGACGAGTAGCACTAACCCGGCGGCAGGCCGCCGGGTAGTTCAAACGAGCGGCCTTCGGCCGCGCTCACTACTGCTGGTCGGGCTGTACACGCCAGCCCGACCAGCCCGAGGGGGCTGGCAGGAGCCACCCCCTCGGGCACCCCCATTGAGATCATGGCTGCCGTCTGTCTCGCTCTCTCTCTCCGGGTACTGAGTACTAAGTACTGAGTACTAAGTACGCAGCGGCGAAGCCGCTGCCGCTGCATAGCTCCGGGCTTGCCATACGATGATTGGCAACGAAACTTGCCGGACGTGGCGTGATAGCTTTTCGACGCACGCTCGTGTCCTGGTCCCAAAGGGAGAACGGTGAACCGGACGCTTCGCACCATCCTCATTTACGGGCTGGCCATCCTCATGATCGCCGTGGTCGGCCAGCAGTGGTTCAGCAATGCCGTCGAGCCGGACGAGGTCGGGCTCGACGAGTTCTTCACCTCGGTCGAGGAGGGCGACGTCGTCTCGGCGACCATCTTCGAGCGGTCCCAGGTGGTGAAGGGTCAGTACGAGGACACCCCCGGAGACGACTACGACTTCATGGTCCGTTACCCGGACGGTTACCAGGAACCGTTGGTCGACCAGCTTCTGGCCGGCGGCGTGGAGTTTGAGACCGACGCCGAACCGCCGGGTCTGCTCGACATCCTGATCAACTTCCTCCCCTGGCTGTTCCTCATCGGGTTCATGATCTTCATCTTCATGCAGATGCAGGGCTCGGGGAACCGGGTGATGCAGTTCGGCAAGGCGAAGGCCCGCCAGATCACTAAGGACACCCCAAAGGTCACCTTCAAGGACGTGGCCGGACTGGAAGAGGCGATCGAGGAGCTCGCAGGAGATCAAGGAATTCCTCCAGCACCCGGACAAGTTCCGCGCCATGGGGGCCAAGATCCCCAAGGGAGTCCTCCTCTTCGGCCCACCCGGGACCGGGAAGACGCTGCTCGCCAGGGCGGTGGCAGGCGAGGCGGGAGTCCCCTTCTTCTCCATCTCGGGGTCGGACTTCGTCGAGATGTTCGTCGGCGTGGGCGCTGCCCGCGTCCGTGACCTCTTCGAGCAGGCCAAGAACAACGCCCCGGCGATCGTCTTCATCGATGAGATCGACGCCGTCGGCCGGCATCGCGGCGCCGGTCTTGGTGGCGGCCACGACGAGCGGGAGCAGACCCTCAACCAGTTGCTGGTCGAGTTGGACGGCTTCGAGGCGCAGACCGGAGTGATCGTCATCGCCGGCACCAACCGGCCCGACATCCTCGACCCGGCACTTCTCCGTCCGGGGCGGTTCGACCGTCAGATCGTCGTCGATCGCCCCGACCTCGTTGGAAGGGTCGCCATCCTTGGTGTCCACGCCCGGGGAAAGCCGCTCGAGGATGGCGTCGAACTCGAGGTGTTGGCCCGCCAGACCCCCGGCTTCACCGGTGCCGACCTGGCCAATCTCATCAACGAGTCCGCCCTGCTAGCCGCCAGGCGCAACAAGCAGCAGATCGGGATGCCCGAGATGGAAGAGGCTATCGACCGGGTGATCGCCGGCCCGGAGCGCAAGAGCAGGATCATCTCGGACGAGGAGAAGCTGGTCATCGCCTACCACGAGACCGGTCACGCACTGGTGGGATGGGCGCTGCCCAATGCCGATCCGCTCCACAAGGTCACCATCGTCTCCCGTGGCCGTTCGCTGGGGCACACGCTGGCGCTCCCCACCCAGGACAAGTACCTGATGCGGCGGAGCGAGCTGGTTGATCAGCTCGCCATGCTGCTCGGTGGCCGGACCGCCGAGGAGCGGATCTTCACCGACCCCACCACCGGTGCCGCCAACGACATCGAGAAGGCGACCGAGATCGCCAGGCGCATGGTGATGGAGTACGGGATGAGCGACCGCCTCGGACCGATGCAGTACGGGCGTCCCTCGGGCGAGGTCTTCCTGGGGCGTGACTACGCCCGTCAGCCGGATTACTCCGACGAGGTGGCGGCCCACATCGACGAGGAGGTGCGCCGTCTCATCGGGCAGGCCCACGAGGAAGCGCGCGAGATCATCGAGACCCACCATGAAGCAATGGAGCGAATGGTGAAGGTGCTGCTCGAGAAGGAGACGGTGGACGCCAAGGAGGTGGGGAAGATCTTCGCCGACGTCCCCAAGTGGGAGCACGCCCCCAACGGCGCCATCCGCATCCAGCACCCCAACGGGAGGGCCGCGGTAAACGGGGTGGCGGCAGCCACCACCGCCACCCACGAGGCCCGACCGACCTCCTGACCATGGACCGGGGAGAGCCCGGGCAGGTCGATCAGACCGCCATCGCCGATGCGGTGCGGCAGATCCTCAAGGCGATAGGCGAGGACCCCGGGCGCGAGGGCCTTGTGGAAACGCCCGAGCGGGTGGCTCGGCTCTACTCCGAGATCTTCTCCGGCCTCCGGGAGGAGCCCTACGAGGTGGTCGACGCCTTCTTTGGCGAGGAACACCACGAAGAGATCGTGATGGTCCGCGACATCCCGTTCTATTCATGCTGCGAGCACCACCTCGTGCCGTTTCACGGTCGGGCGCATGTCGCCTATCTGCCCAAGGGCCGGGTCACCGGGCTGTCGAAGCTCGCACGGCTCGTCGACGTCTATGCCCGTCGTCCACAGATGCAGGAGCGGCTCACCGCCCAGGTAGCGGACACATTGATGGACGTTCTCGAGCCTCATGGGGTGTTGGTCGTGGTCGAGGCCGAGCATCTGTGCATGAGCATGCGCGGGGTGCGCAAGCCAGGGGCCATGACGGTCACCTCGGCGGTGCGGGGCATCTTCGCCGACAGCTCTTCCACCCGCGCCGAGGCCTTCGCGCTGCTCAACGGCGGGCGGTGAGTGTCCGCGGGCGGCTCATCCGGTGATGACCGGAGTCCAGCCGTAGCCCAAATTGGTACGACTCACGAGCCATGGCGTGTCGGGGAACGGTTGCTCGGCGATGCCGGGCGGGTGGCCGTCATGGGGATACTCAACGTCACCCCCGACTCGTTCTCTGACGGCGGCCGTTATGCCGATCCCGACTCGGCGGTGCGCCGCGGTCTCGAGCTGTGGCGTGAGGGCGCCGACCTGGTGGACGTGGGGGGCGAATCGACCCGCCCCGGCGCCGATCCAGTCGATCCGGCCGAAGAGCTGAGGCGAGTCGAGCCGGTGGTGGCGCGGCTGGCCGAGGCCGGGGTTGCCGTCTCGATCGACACCGGGAAAGCATCGGTGGCCAGGGTGGCGCTCGATGCTGGTGCGCTGGCGGTGAACGACGTCACCGGGTTGTCCGACCCCGACATGGCCGCAACCGTCGCGGAGAGCGGTTCGTCGCTGGTGGTCATGCACATGCCGGGTGATCCCCGGACCATGCATCTCGCTGCCAACTACACGGATGTGGTCGGAGAGGTGCGGCGCCATCTCCTGACGCGGGCAAACGCCGCCATCGCAGCCGGTGTCGACGCCGAGAGGATCTGTATCGACCCGGGCATCGGCTTCGGGAAGACCGGCGACCACAACCTCGAGCTCTTGGCGCGTCTCGGTGAACTCGCATCGTGCGGCTTCCCGGTGATGGTGGGGACATCACGAAAGTCGTTCCTAGGTCGGCTGCTCGACCTACCCGATCCAGAAAGACGGGATGTCGCCACCGCGGTCACCGTTGCGCTGGCGGCGGAGCGGGGTGCGGCAGTCGTGAGGGTGCATGATGTCCCCTCCGCACGCCAAGCCGCGGCGCTGGTGTTCGCTATGGTGCCGCACGGCGAGGACGGCGGGTGAAGGTGACTGGGCTCAAACCTAGGGGTTTCGTCTGGGTCATCTCAGGCCGTCTCGCTACCTGTGAGAGGATCGGCGGCACCGGTGTGCAGCACCGTCGGGTGCGGCGCGAAGAGGAACTGGTGTGGCTGGCCAAAGAGGCCGGCGTCACGACGATCGTCTCGCTTCTTTCTGGCGGTCAGAACGTCGCCGCCTACCAACAAGCGGGGTTTCAGGTCCACGAGGTCCCGGTGATCGGGATCGCGCTGCCCAAGGACACGGAGGATGTCTTCGAGGTCCTCGACGGTGTGCTTTCCGAATCGAGCGAGGTCGTTTTGGTCCATCGTGACGGCATCGACGACACGGTGGCCGGGATCCTCGGCGGCTATCTGGTGCACTCAGACCTGCTCGACGATCAGGTGATGGCGGCTGCGGTGATCCAGGAGATCATCGGCCGGCCGCTCGGGCCGGAGGGTCGGGCTCTGATCCCGTCTCCCGAGCCCACCTGATGTTCGAGCGCTTTACTCAGCAAGCCAGACGAGTTGTTGTCCTCGCCCAAGAGGAAGCGCGCCTGCTCGACCACAACTACATCGGGACCGAGCACCTGATGCTCGGGTTGATCGCCGACCAGGAGGGCGTCGCCGGGAGAGTGCTTCGTGATCTGGGGATCGAGCAGGAAAACGCTCGCCAGCAGGTGGTCGAGATCATTGGCAGAGGTCAAGGGCTCGGCGGGACAGAGGGCCATGTCCTGGTCAAGATGACGCCGCGAACCAAGAAGGTGCTGGAGCTGTCGCTGCGGGAAGCGATGCAGTTGAAGCAAAAGCACATCGGGCCCGAGCACATCCTCCTCGGGATGCTCCGCGAGGGCGAAGGCGTCGGGGCCCAGATTCTGGTTGCGTCGGGGGCCGATCTGGCGACAGTCCGTGAGAAAGTGTTCGCGTTGGTCGGAGAGCCGTCCACCGGAGGCAGCCACCCGCACGCAGCGTGCCGGCGCTGCAACCGTCGCCGCGATGGCGACGAGTTCCAAGGACGAGGTCCGTCTCACCGGGATCAGCGTGCGTGCCCACCACGGGGTGTACCCGGAAGAGCAAGAGAAGGGTCAGCAGTTCGTGGTCGATGTCGTCGCTCAGATCGACCTGTCTGCGGCGGGGGAGAGCGACCGATTGGAAGACACCGTCGACTACGGGGCATTGGCTCAGAGGGTCCACGACCTGGTCGCCACCGAACGGTGGAACCTGCTGGAACGGGTCGCAGAGCGGGTGGCGAGGCTGGTGTTGGAAGACGAGCGAGTGCGCGCAGTGGAAGTGACGGTCCACAAGCCGCAGGCGCCGCTTGCGGTGCTGTTCGACGACGTCTCGGTGACGGTCAGGCGGTGGCGCTGACACGCGCTGCAGTGGCTCTCGGGTCGAATCTGGGTGACCGGACCGCGACACTCCTTTCGGCAATAGCCGCGATAGCGGAACTGGGTGACGTGTTGGCGGTCTCCGGATTCCACGAGACAGCCCCCGTGGGCGGCCCCGACCAAGACGACTTCCTCAACGGTGTGGTCTTGATCGATACCGCACTGGGACCCGACGAGCTTCTTGCGGGGCTGCATCGCATCGAGGACGACCACGGCAGGGTGAGGGCCGAGAGATGGGGTCCACGCACGCCTCGATCTGGATCTGGTCGTCATGGAGGGGATGCGGCGCGATCACCGCTGAGCTGACCCTTCCCCACCCCCGCGCCATCGAGCGTCGCTTCGTGCTGGTGCCGCTCGTCGAAGTGTGGCCCGACGCCGAGGTGGCGCCCGGGGTAGCCGCTTCCAAAGCCCTCGATCTGCTGAGCCCATCCGAGGGTTGACTCGGACCGGTGGGGGGTATCTGGCCTGGACACCAACGGAGGTGACCGCATGCCCAAGGGCAAAGGCAAGGGCAAGGCCAAGAACCACGGGCCGACTATCCAAGACGACCGGCGGTACGAGGCTCTGCGCGAGCAGGGGATGAGCAAGAAGAAGGCCGCGCGGATCGCTAACACACCGGCATCAGTGGCCGGCAAGCGCGGCGGGAAGGCCAAGAACTACGACGACATGACCAAGGACGAGCTCTACGCCGCGGGCCAAGAAGGTAGGGGTCCCGGGACGTTCCTCGATGAACAAGAAGGAACTGATGAGCGCGCTCCGCAAAGGCAAATAATCCGTTTTGGCGTCATTCCTGGGGCCAGGACCGCGTTGAGTGACGCCAAAACGGGGTTTTAGAGCTCGGCGAGCTTCCACACCGCCGGTTCGAAGGCTCCCGGCTCGGTCCCGACTTCGGCGAAGATGGCAACCGCCTCCTTGAGGTGGGCCATCGCTTCCTCGCCCCTCCCCGCTCTGTGGAGCAGGTCGGCGAGGTTGTTGTGGACCGCCGCCGCCCGGTGACGGTCGCCCGTCCGTTGGTAGACATCGAGCGCCTCCTCCGCCGCAGCGATGCCCTTCTCGAATTCACCATCGGCGAGATAGGCGAGCGCCAGGTTGTTGAGGACGCCCGCCAGCAGCCTGGGGTCATCCGTCTCTGCCGCCAGTCTCCGGGCGGTGTCGAGGTGATCGAGTGCGGCCTCCGGGTCCTCCGACCGGCGGAGGATCCCGAGCAGGTTGTTGACCCGTGCACGGCCGCCGGGATCGGTGGTGGCGTCAGCCGCCTCCAAAGCGGCGCCGGCTAGTTGCGCAGCCCGCTCGTCATCGCCGCTCCGATGGGCGATCAGCGCATGATCCACGGCCACCGTCATCCGTTCGGGGTCGTCCGGGGCCATTTGGCGCTGTGCCTCCAGGATGTGAGCTTCCGCCACCTCCCAGGCGCCGAGGTAGGAGTAGACCTGAGCGAGCCTCCGCTCGACCTGTGGCGACGGACCCCCCAAGGCGAGCGCCGTCTGGTACGAGCCCACTGCCGAGCCATATGCACCCGGCGAGTGCTTCGAGATCGCCGATGGCGATGTGGAGCGCCGTTGGGTCTTGATGGCCGAGCGCCAGCGACCGCTGGTAGAGATCGAGGGCTTCGCGGTTGGCGTACAGCGCGGCGGCACGCCCCGCCGCCAGGGCGTATTGATCCGCCGCCTCCAGATCGTTGCCTGCCGCCTCGAGATGGAAGCCAATCTGCGCCGCCATCGCCCCCGGGTCGCGGCGATGTCGTCCCGCCAGCACGGCAGCGGTCCGTTGGTGGAGCAGGCGTCGTCTCGCCAGCGAGGTCGAACCGATCACATGTCGCCTGAGCAATTCGTGCGAAAAGTCGTAACCGGTGACACCACCGCTCGGCTCCCTGACCACACCGTGCTGCAGCAACTCCTCGAGTGCTGCTACCACCTCGTCGTCACTCCGCCCGCACACCGACCGAAGTGATTCGACGTCGAAGGACCGACCGATCACCGCCGCAGCCGAGGCAACCTGTCGCGCGATATCGCTCAGCCCGGCCAGCCTCGCCTCGAGGAGGTCGGGCACCTCAGCAGACTCCGGCCGACCCTCCTTGATCGAGGTGAGGTACTCGACGACGAAGAACGGGAGTCCCTCGGTCTCGGCGAAAACGACATCCACAACCGCGGGATCGGCGTCTTCACCGAGCACCGCTGATGCGAGGTCCCCAACAGCTGCCGCGTCGAGCCGGTCGAGCTTGATCAGCACACCATCGCCCTGGCGGTGGGCGGCACTCACGACTCTCCGAAGCCCGTGGCCGGGGGGGAACTCCTCGGTTCGCCACGTGACCACCAATGTCATCCCAAGCCTGCCAAGCCGCCTTGTGAGATAAGAGAGAAGTTCGAGCGAGGCTTCATCCCCCCAATGCACGTCGTCGATCACCAGCACACTCGCCTCGCATAGGGCGGCGAGGGTCCGGCACACACCATCGAACAGCCGGGTGCGGGCGGCGGCGGCGTCGGTGTCGAGCGGGGGCAGTGGCCCTGGCGCGAGATCGGGAAAGAGATGCGCCGCTTGGCCGATGGCATCGGGCGAGACCGCGGCGAGTCGCTCTTCGCCCATTGTGCGGAGGGCGTGGTCGATCGCCTCATGGACCAAGCCATATGCCAGCCCCGATTCACCCTCGTATGCCTGGACGACGACGGGCTCGTCGATCGTGTTGACAAGCTCTTCGAGGAGCCTGGTTTTGCCAATGCCGGCCTCACCCTCGATGGCGAGAACCGCACCAGAACGCATGGATGCGGTGAGGACGGCTAGATCCGATTCTCTCCCCACCAACGGGATCACCGGTGGCTCGACCGGCGAGCGAGGTCTTTCGGGAGCCGCTATCACCCGTCGCCCCGCTGATGGCGCCGGGGGGATGTCGTCTTCGAGGATGGCGTCGTTGAGCTCGGTGGTCTCGGGCAGCGGGGCGACCCCCAGCTCTTCGTCGAGGATGCGGACCGCCTTGAGATATTGCTCCAAGGCAGAGGCGCGGTCCCCCGCCCAGGCATAGAGCAACATCAATTGACGGTGTGCCGCCTCGTCGAGAGGGTCGAGCGAGAGCCAGCGCTCCGCAGAGTCGATCGCCTGCCGGTACATCCCGGCTGCGGCCTGCCCGATGGCGAGCCGTTCGAGTATGTCGGCGAAAGTTCGACGGCGCATCTCCGCCTGGGCAGACTGCCAGTCGTCCCAGTCCGGGCTGTCTCGCAGGGCGAACCCGGCGAGGAAGTCGCCTCGGTGTTGATTGGCCGCATAGGTCAAGATCGGAACGCAAAGGGTGCAGACCTCGCGCTGGGGGTGGCCGTGCTCCCCGATATCAGCGAGGCGATCCCGGACGGATTCGATGTCTACGAACACCTCGTCGTTCGGCTCGAATGCGATCCACTCCCGGTCGGCGCGGACCCATCGGTCGGCTAGCGCCGACCGCAACGTAGAAAGGGTGCGGCGCAGGCTGCCCCTCGCCCGGTCAGGATCGTCCCCCGGCCAGAGCAGGGTCGCAACGACATCGCGGCTGTGCGGGGTGCCGGTGACGGCGAGGTAGGCGAGCAGAGCCACCGCCTTCCGCGTATCGACCCTCATTGCGTGGCCATCGATCAGGATCTCGGGCGGTCCGAGCAGATGCACCTGCAGGGCCACGGAGTCTTGACCAGCGGCGTGACGATCTCCCATCCCGAGCCGAGATCGTAACGATGGCCCAATAATTCGGGGCGTGATCACCGCCCAGGAGGGTCGACCTCGGTTGATCCCTGGCGGTGCTGGCAACTAGACGCTTCATTTGCCTCGTCCCCGGTGCCGATGATGCCTTGGGGGCGCCTCAGCTCGAGCACCAACACAAGAGTCGGGCGCTCGCAGAACGACATTTCAACGATTACGGGCCCTGGCCGGTCGGTCTTGGGCCCGATTGTCGTAACGGCACCGTCACGGGAGTAGGGGACCCTGACGCTGACCGCAGCCAGGAGATCGAGTGGTACGGCGCGGTGAAGAGATGGCGGAGAGAGAGTGGGCTACTCCGTCGCGCCCGCTCCGACTGCTCGCGATGGCGATCCTTGCCCTGGTCGTCGGCTGTTTTGCCCTTGTTACCGTCATGCAACTGGCGGGACTCGGTCCAGACCTCGAGGGGCTGACCGTCGGGATCGCCTTTCTCGCCCTCAGCACGGTCGGAACACTGATCGTGCTGCGGCGAGGCAATCCGGTGGGTTGGCTACTTCTACTGGATGGGCTCTTCATCTGGCTCAGTGCCGCAGGATTGACGTGGGCGATGGGCGGTCGCCCGGGGGCCTTGATTGCTCAATGGTTCTCCCTATGGGGCTGGAACGCCGGTTTGGCCCTGATCCCGATTGTGTTCCTGCTCTACCCAACGGGCCGACCGCCGAGTCCTGGCTGGCGCTGGGTGATGACGGGCAGCGCGGCGGTCGGCGGACTCTTGGTGATCTTGAGCGCCTTCGGTCAGGTGGAGCCCGACTTCACCAACCCGATCGCCATACCACTGCTGGTCGATATCGGTTTGGCGATCGGCCCTGCTCTCCTCACCGGATTCCTCGTCGTCGGGGTGGTCTCGGTGATCTCCCTCGTCGTGCGGTTTGTCCGATCTGGTGGACTCGAGCGCCGGCAGATCGGGTGGCTGCTCTATGCGGCGGCCGTGTTCATCACGGTGGTGGCGGCACTCGACCTGCTCGAGCTCAACGATTCACTCGAGAGCATCCTCTACGGCGCGTCGTACCTGCTGCTCCCCATCGCCATTGGGATCGCAGTCTTTCGCTATCGGCTGTACGAGATAGACCGGATCGTCAACCGCACCGTCACCTACGCCGTAGTCGTGGTGGCGCTGGCGGCGGTGTACCTGGGTGGCGTCGCCGCTTTGGGAGCTCTGGTGGGAAGCGAGAACCCACTCGCGGTTGCGGCGGCCACGCTTGCCGCTGCCGCGGTCTTCACGCCGGTGCGGCGGTCGGTTCAGGGCTGGGTTGACCGCCGTTTCTCCCGGTCGAAGTACGACGCCCAGAAGGTGGTAGAGGGGTTCACCGCCAAGCTACGCGACGAGGTCGATCTGCTCGGGCTCAACTCCGAGTTGACCCGCGTGGTCAACGTCACGCTCCGTCCGACGACGGCGTCGCTGTGGCTTGTGGAGGGACGATGAGCCCTCGCACCCAGTCAGTAATGGCGTGGTCGCTCTTCGTCTTGATCTTGGCCGGCGTCGTAGTCAACCAAATCGCTCAGCACACCTTCGACTCGCTCTCCATCCCGTACCTGGCCATGGCGCTCGTTGGGGCGGTGATCGTTTCGCGTACCGGAGGTAACCGCGTGGGATGGGTCATGGTTGGCATCGGGTTGATCGCGGTGTCGAGCGCGTTGACTGGAATCCTCGCCGATCGGAGCAATGTGCCCGAGTGGTCGTTGGTGCTCGGCTCGCTGTTTTCCGACTCGATGTTCTTCGCCTCCCTCGCCGGAACCTTCGTGCTCCTCCCCCTCCTCTTTCCCAATGGGCGCCCCCCGACTCCCCGCTGGGGTTGGGTTGCGTGGGTGGCCGTGGGCGCCGTAGTGGTGAACGCGGTGCTCGTAATGGTCCAGCCCACCGTGGCAGGCGGGGTCCCCAACCCACTCGGTGTCACCGGAGCCCCGGGAGCCGAGGACTCAACCATCGGGACCGCCGTGATCGTCGTCCTTCTGGTGTGCATGGTCCTGGCCGGGGCGAGTCTCGTCGTCAGGTTCCGGCGCTCTTCAGGCGTCGAGCGCAAGCAGGTCGCCTGGCTGACGTATGCGGTGGCAATGATCGCGGTCACGCTCGTCGCCGAGGAGCTTGCGGCCACCCTGGGTCTCGAGGTACCGGATTGGATTGGGAATTCCTCTTTCGTGTTCGCAGTGTCCGTCTTCCCAGTGGCGATCGGGATAGCCGTGCTCCGCTACCGCTTGTACGACATTGGCCAGTTGGTCCGACGGACTGTGACCTACACACTTGTTGCCGTGCTCCTTGCGGCGATGTATCTCGGTGGCATCGCCGCCATCGGGGCTTTGGTGGGGCGAACAAGCCCCCTTGCCGTGGCCGGCGCCACCCTGGCCGCCGCGGCTCTCTTCAGCCCGGTGAGGCGCCGCGTCCAGGATTGGGTAGATCATCGCTTCGACCGGACACGGTACGACACCGAGCAAGTGGTGGAGGGCTTCTCGGCTCGACTGCGCGACGAAGTCGACCTCGACGGGCTGACCACCGACCTGACCGGCGTGGTGACGGTGACGCTCCGCCCGGTTTCCGCCGCCGTTGTGCTGATAGGGGAGTCGGGACGATGAGCCCGATCGTGCTCCGCCGCTGGGGCCTTGTGATGGCGGGGATCTCGGTCGTCAGCGGCGTCTCGGCTCTTGTCCTCTTCGCAACCGGGGATGAGGGTTTCTCCTCCGAGGTGCTGGTCTTTTGCTGGCTGCTGGTCTCGTTCACGCTGACCGGAGCCGCTCTCGTCGCCCGCCGCCCCGAGGAGCCGGTTGGGTGGCTGGTTGCGCTTGTCGGGTTTCTGGCCTCGCTCAACGTCTTGGCTGACGAAGTGATGGAGGCATTGGTCACTGCCGGTGTTGCCACGCCTTGGCCGCAGATCTTCTATTGGCTCGGCGGCGTCGGATTCTTCGGCTGGGTCACCGTTCTGACCTGTCTGCTGCCGCTCTTGTTCCCCGACGGCCGACCTCCGACACCGCGCTGGCGCTGGATCGCATGGATCGGTGTCACCGGGTTCGTGTGCCTCACGGTTGCCGGGTTGCCTGCCGCGCTGAAGCTGTCACCGGTCCAACTCTTCACCGGCGACGAGCTCCAGCCGACAAACCCGATCCTCGCCGTGTTGAACACATTGGGGGTGCCGCTGATGCTTTTCGGGGCCGTTGCGGCGCTCGTTTCGCTCGTACTGAGGTTCCGCCGCTCGCACGGGATCGAGCGTGCCCAAGTCAAGTGGTTTCTCCTCGCCGTCGCCGTGGTGGCGGCGGGAATCGTGGCCGAGTTCACCGCCCAGGGAAGCGTGGTCGCCGAGTTCCTCTTTCTCGGTCTCGTCCTCCTCCCGGTCTCGATCGCGGTGGCCGTCTTTCGCTACCGCCTGTACGACATCGACCGGTTGATCAGGCGGACGGCCGGTTACACGCTGGTGGCAGTCGTGCTCGCCGGGGTCTACCTGGCCGCTGTCGCCGCGGTGGGCGCAGTCGTGGGTAGCACCAACTCGCTGGCGGTCGCGGGCGCAACGCTGGCCGCGGCGGCGCTCTTCAACCCGGTGCGGCGCCGGGTCCAACTCTGGGTCGACCGCCGGTTCGACCGGACCAGGTACGACGCACACTCGGTCGTGGAGCAATTCTCGGCGAGGCTGCGCGATGAGGTGGATCTCGATGGTCTCACCGGCGACCTCACGCGCCTCGTCGGCGAAACGCTGCGACCTGCCGCCGTCTCTTTGGTGCTGGTGGGAGAGCCGGCGTGAGAAGTCGGCTGATCGCAGGTAGCGCGACGATCCTGACCCTTTCGATTGTGGCCATGGCGGCATTTGGTGTCTGGTCGGCCTTGGCTAGTCGGGACTTCCCTGCAGTGGCCGACGTCGCCCCGTGGGCCAGCCGACTGTCCTCGTATCCGAGCGGGCTCGCCATCGCTGCCGTGGGATGGTTGCTGGTGACACGTTTCCCGACCAAGGGATACGGCTGGGCCTGGCTCGGGCTGGGCTTCGCTCAGATCATGCAGATGGCATCTCGCGATTGGGGCGTGTTGCTCCTCGCCTCGGGGGAGAGCGGACCGCTGTCGATTGGGCTGCTCGGTCTGATCGGCGACTACGGCTTCATGCTCTCGCTATGGCTGATAGGTCTCGTCTTGCTGCTGTTCCCCGACGGCGGACTTTCCTCGAAGTTCTGGCGAATGGTTGGCTGGACGACTTCCGTTGCGGTGGGGTTGATGGCGGCAGGTACATGGATGCTCCCGGGTGAGAGCGGGACCCTTCCGGCCACGTGGACCGGCGTGGTGAGCGAGACAACCGCCCAAGCGGTCGAAACCGTGGGGAGCGTTCTCCTTCTAGTGCTCTTTGCCGGCGTGCCGCTCGGGGTTCTCGCTGTGCTGCTCCGTTACCGAGGTGCCTCCGGGATCGGGCGACGACAGATCAAGTGGCTCGCCTTGGCAGCCGTGTTCAGCCTCCCAGCGTGGGCCATCGACCTTCCTGGCGCGCTCGACCAGATAAACGAGGCCGTTGCGGGCGTGTTGCTCCCTGCGGCGATGGCGGTCGCCATCTTCCGCTACCGGCTCTACGACATCGACCGTTTGATCAGCCGGACGGTGAGCTACGGACTGGTTGCTGCGGTCCTCGCCGCGGTCTATCTGAGCGGAGTGGCGGCTCTTGGGGCCGTCGTGGGCAGCGACAACCCATTGGCCGTGGCGGGCGCCACATTGGCAGCGGCGGCGCTTTTCGCTCCCGTGCGCAGACGGGTCCAGGGATGGGTAGACCGGCGATTCGATCGAACCCGTTACGACACCACCCAGGTGGTTTCCGCCTTCTCGGAACGGCTGCGTGACGAGATCGACCTCGAGGGGCTCAACATCGACCTCTCCACCGTCGTGGGGGCCACGCTGCGTCCCGCCACGATGTCGCTCGTGCTTGTCGGAGAGGAAGCCCGATGAGACGGGCAGCCCTCGTCGTTTGGCTGGCGAGCATCGTCTTTTGGGCGGCATCCGCGGTGCTCGGCGCATATGCGCCATCAGTTGGGGTCGGTCCGGTACTCGAGGCGGTCGAGCTGTTCGCATTCGTCATCTTGGGCACGTTCGGGTATCTCATAGTGCGCCGTCAGCCGACCAACGCAGTGGCATGGCTTGCCCTGATCCCCGGCTTGGTCTTCCCGCTGGAAGCCCTGCTCTCTGACGTCGCCTACTTCGCCCTCACCAATTGGGGACCTGATCACTGGGTGGCTTTGGTGGCGGGATGGTGCGCCCTCTGGGTGTGGATTCCCGGGGCCTTACTCCATCCCCTTTCTCCTGGCGCTCTATCCCGATGGTCAGCCCGCTTCGCCCCGATGGCGTCCATTCCTGTGGCTGCTCTGGACACTGGTAGCGCTCACCTTCCTCATCAGCGCCTTTGCCCCGGGTCCGGTGGACGAAGAGCTATTGCCTGGTTTGAACAACCCGCTGGGAATCGCCGCCTTCACGCCGATCGCAGAAGGCCTCGCACCGATCGTCTTCAACGCCATACCCGTGGCCGCACTGGCCGGTGTCGTCTCGCTCGTCTCTCGCTTTCGTCGTGCCGGTACGGTGCAGCGCCAACAGATCAAGTGGCTTGCCTGGGTCGGTGTCGTCGCGGTCATCTTCTTCACCGTGACCATTCCCGGCGACATACCCCTGCTGCTTTCTTCCCTGATCAACATCGGCTTCGTCGTCCTGATCGGCGGCACGCTGTTCGTGGCTGTGACGCGCCTCGGTCTGTATGAGATCGACCGGCTCATCTCTCGGACTCTGGCCTACGCCATCGTGGCCGTGGTGCTCGCCGCGGTATATATCGGCGGGATAGCTGCGCTCGGCGCCATCGTTGGTCGAGACAACCCGCTAGCTGTGGCGGGAGCCACCCTGGCGGCCGCGGCGCTGTTCAGCCCGGTTCGGCGGCGTGTCCAAAGCTTGGTAGACCGCCGCTTCGACCGCGCCAAATACGACGCCCAACATGTGGTTGAGCAGTTCTCATCGCGTCTGCGAGCCGAAACCGACCTCGACGGGCTCACCGACGGCCTTCGTGGCGTGGTGTCAGTCACTCTTCGTCCATCGGTGGCATCGGTGTGGCTGGCGACGACGAGGAAGGACGTCTGATGGCCGGCTGGTGCGGAGCGGGCGCCCTCGGCCAATAGCGAGGTCGGAAATGGCGGCTGGCGCAGCGTACTGGCCTGGGGGATTGCCACCACGGTGCTCGCCACCACGATTGCCTACGTGGTGATATGGCTGCGGATTGGTGGACTCGATGCATCGGGTGGGGATCCGATCTTGGTGCTGATCCCGTTCATCACCGCGGCGGCGGCGATGCTCATCCTCGCCTCCCGGCCCCGGAACCCGATCGGTTGGCTGCTCCTGGTCTGGGCCCTGGGAGACCTCGTTGTCGGGTCTGGCCGATATCCCATTGTCGTTCACGACCACCCCGCCGACAGTTGACCTCGGAGTCTGGCTCTTGACCTGGTTCCAGGGCTGGTCCTGGGTCCTGTTCATCTTCCCGATCTTCCATCTGACCCTGGTGTTCCCAACCGGCACGATTCCCTCTCCACGCTGGCGGTGGCTGGTGGCGTTGGAGGCGGGGATGCTCCTGGTCTTCACGTTCCTCACCGTCTTCACCGCAGAGCTCGAGCGAGTAGATGGGGAAACGACAATCTGGTCGGTGCCCAATCCGATCGGGTTCGTCACCGACGAGTTCTGGGAGGGGGGCTTCTCAACTGCGTGGGGCGTGGGGCTGGCGCTCCTGGCACTGGGGAGCGCGTCGGCACTCATCGTCCGCTATCGCCGCGCCCGGGCTGAAGAGCGCCAGCAGATCAAGTGGCTCGCCTACGCCATTGGCCTGTTCGCGGTCGTCTACTCCTCCATGCTCGCCTTCTCCGGTGGCGATGAATCGCCGGCGTGGCTGGATGTCCTCTTTGTCACCTCGATCGCCGCCGTCCCGGTGGCCATCGCCTTGGCCGTGATCCGCTATCGCCTCTATGAGATAGATCGAATCGTCCGCCGCACGTTCAGCTATACAGCCGTGGCTGCGTTGTTGGCGCTCGTCTACCTGGGGAGCATTTCTGCCTTGGGCGCCATCATCGGTCGCGACAATCCCTTGGCTGTGGCAGGCGCCACGCTGGCGGCAGCAGCGCTCTTCACCCCGGTGCGTCGGCGGGTTCAAGGCTGGGTGGACCGCCGCTTTGACCGATCCCGCTACAACGCCCAACAGGTGGTGGAGCAGTTCTCCTCTCGCCTGCGAGCCGAGACTGACTTCGACGGCTTGCGCAGCCGACCTGACCGGTGTCGTCGAGGAGACGCTCCGCCCGGCCACCATGTCGCTCTGGGTCCGGGAGGCGGGGACGTGAGACGGTTCGTCTACCCCATCGCCGTGGCGGTGGTCGTGGCGAGTGTCGCCCTGTTCGTCGTCTCGCTGCCTTACGCCTACCGGGCCTACACCGAGCCGTGCACCGTGGACCCAGATCTCACCACGGTGGAAGGCACCGAGGAGTGCGAGAACTGGGGCTTCACCGAGGCTCAGTTCGAGGAGTGGACGGCGACGGGTGCCTCCCCCGAGGCCTACGCCGCCCTTGCAACAGGACGCGACGTCGTCGTTGCACTCCCATATCTCGTGGTGGGACTGGTGCTGCTGACGCGTCGCAAGGACGACTGGTTCGCCAGCTTCACCGCAGGGGTGCTGGTCGCATTCGGGCTGACCGCGTTCGGGTCGGCGACGTTCCAGCTGATCGCGTCCGGGGTGCCGATTTGGCTCGAGTTGGTGACCCGAACTCTTCAGTGGCTGGGCGGGGCTGGGCTGTTGCTCGTGCTCTGGATGTTCCCCACCGGCCGCTTCGTACCGCGCTGGACGGTGTGGCTGGCGCCGATATGGGTCTTGTACCAGTTCGACGAGAGCCTGCTTCCTGAAGTCAACGTCCTTCCAACGGTCATCAACGACAACCTGTTCACCCTCATGGTCGTCACGGCCATCGTCGCCCAGGTATACCGATATCGCAGCACGTCGGACCGGGTGCAACGTCAGCAGACAAAGTGGGTGGTGCTCTCGGTAACGACCGGCCTGGCTCTGTTCATTCTGCTGGTTCTCGCTGTGGAGCTGGCTCCCGTGATCGAAGACGGGTCCGTATTCGCAACCATTGTCGGCGAGACCCTGATCGCGGGCTCGCTGGCCATCATCCCTCTCTCGATGGGTCTGGCGATCCTGCGATACCGTTTGTGGGACATCGACGTGATCGTCCGCCGCACCGTCACCTACGCGGTGGTAACGGCTCTCCTTGCGGTGGTCTATTTGACCGGTGTGCTCGGGCTACCGGCACTGATCGGGTCAGAGAGCGAGCTGGTCGTGGCGGGCTCCACACTGGCAGTGGCCGCTCTCTTCAACCCGGTGCGGCGCTGGGTGCAGGGCTTCGTGGACCGCCGTTTCAACCGTTCCCGCTACGACGCGGCACGGGTGGTGGAGGCTTTCTCGACTCGTCTCCGCCACCAGGTCGACCTGGCTGGCCTCACGAGCGATCTCACCGGAGTGGTGGACAACACCCTGCATCCGGCGACCGTGTCGCTCTGGGTGCGCCACGGCGTAGGAGCCGAGGAAGGCAGGGCTGGATGAGACGCCTCGGGCCACGCCTCATCGTCGCAGCCATGGTCATCGTCTATCTGGCCAGCGCCGTCCTGATCGAGGTGCTCCAGGCTCGGAGCGGTCAGCTCGAAGACGACCCTGTAGGAAGCATCGCCCTGCTCCTGGCATTCACCGCCTACATGACCGTCGGTGTGTTGATCCTCCTTCGGCGCCCCGGCAATGCGATGGGTTGGATACTTTCTTCCATCGCTCTGCTGGCGATGATCGGTGCACTCGCAGGCGAGTACGTCACCTATGCGTTGGAAGCGGGGATGGGGGATGCCCCCGCATTGATACCGGCCTCTTGGTTGAACGAGTGGTACTGGTACCCGACGCTCGCCCTGGTGCTCTTCTTCACGCCGCTTCTCTTCCCTGACGGCAGGCCGGTGAGCCATCGCTGGCGTCCTGTGCTCTGGCTGGGAATCGCCATCACGGGTGTGACTACCGCAATGGCCGCCCTCTCACCGACGCTTGGCGAGCCCGATTTCTCGCTACCCAATCCCATCGGGGTTGCGGGCATGCCCGATGTGGAGGCGAGCGTCATCGGCAACGTGCTCTTCATCCTGCTCGGTGCGTCTGATCCTCGCTGCGGCGGCATCGGTGGTCGTGCGTTACAGGCGTTCCCGAGGTGACGAACGGCAGCAGCTGAAGTGGTTCACGACTGCCGCAGTCATCACCGCGCTGATACCGCTCACTGAGGACCTCCTCCAGTCAGTGGCAGGTCTCTCGGTAGAAACGGACGTCCCCTTCGCCGTGGCCATCAGCCTCTTGCCCATCGCCATCGGCGTGGCCATCTTCCGCTACCGCCTCTACGAAATTGACCGGCTCATCAGCAGGACCGTTTCTTACGCGGTCATCGCTGCCGTCCTGGTAGCGGTGTACGCCGGTTCCATCCTCGCTCTCGGATCGCTGGTCGGGCGCGGACAATCCGCTGGCGGTAGCGGGTGCCACTCTGGCGGCGGCGGCGTTGTTCAACCCGGTGCGACGTCGGGTTCAGTCCTTCATCGATCGACGCTTCAACCGCTCTCGGTACGACGCCGTCCGAGTGGTCGATGGCTTTGCATCGAGACTGCGTGAAGAGGTCGACCTTCAGGGTCTCACCACGGACCTGACCGGGCTGGTCGGTCAGACCCTGCACCCGAGGACCCTGTCGGTGTGGCTCCGGGAGGACAGATGAAGCCAGCAACCGCCTCGCGGATTCAGCAAATGACTCACCGGCTGGGACTCACGCTTCTGTTGGTGCTCTCGCTCGCCGGCCTGATGACGGGGCTCTGATCTCGTCCGATAGTTGGTGGATGCTCAGCTGGGTGGGGTTCCCAGCTGTTGGTGCGTTCATCTTGTGGAAGAGGCCAGGGAACCGCATGGGGCGGCTCTTGCTGTTCATCGGATTGGCCTGGAGCCTCATCTTCTTCCTCGACGGGCTGTTGGCCGGAGAGATGACCGGCATCGTCAGCGTTTGGGTCGAGATGCTCAGCTCGTTTCTCGGCTACTCGGCGTTCGTGGCTCTCGCCCTCATCCCGGTGTGGTTTCCTCATGGCTCACCCAGCCACCGGCTTCGATCGGTTCCTGAGCCGTGCCCTACTGGTCGTCTGGGGCGCGGTTGTTCTCGCCGAGCTCATCAGCCCCGCTCCCAAGGAGATCACCGGTCTGGTGAGCCCGCTGGCCCAACGGCCGGGCTCTCCGGCTTCTCCTCCTTCATGCTCGACCAGGGGTTCTTCCTGATCCCGCTGCTCCTCCTCGTCGCCTTGGGCAGCCTGGTACGGAGGTGGCGCACCAGCAGCGGAGTGGAGCGACTCCAGTACCCATGGCTGATGACGGCGATCGGTTTCGTGATCGTGATCCTGGTAACCACCCAGTTGGTCTCCGAGAGCGTCATCCTCGATGTGTCGCTCGTCTTCAGTCGCCCTGAACGCCATACCAGCCGCCATCGGCGTCGCCATCCTCCGCTACCGGCTCTACGACATCGACAAGCTCATCAGCCGCACCGTCTCATACGCGCTCGTGGCGGCGGTGCTGGTCGCGGTGTATGCGGGTTCGATCCTGGCCCTCGGGTCCCTGGTTGGGCGCGGCAACCCCCTGGCCGTTGCGGGAGCCACGCTCGCCTCGGCGGCACTCTTCACCCCGGTGCGGCGCCGGGTCCAGCATTTCGTCGATCGTCGTTTCGACCGGTCCAGGTATGACGCGAGCCGAGTGGTGGACGACTTCTCGTCGAGGCTGCGCCAAGAAGTGGATCTCGACGGGCTCGGCCACCGACCTCGACTTCGGTGGTCACGCAGACTCTTCCGGCCGGTCACGGTGTCGCTTTGGTTGAGGGGGACGAAGATCATGATCCGCCGTTGGCTCGGCGTTCTCATTGCGCTGGTGAGCCTCACCGTCATCGTCTATGGACAGACACAGGCGGTCCAGAGTGACGGATGGCTCGTCGACGTCATGGCGCTGTTGGCGATCGCCTCTCCCACCGTCGATCGGCGCCTATCTGGTCTGGCGGCTCCCCGAGAACCCGGTGGGCTTGATACTCGCCGGTTTCGGCCTCACCTTCACGCTCGGCGTGATTGGTGAGGGCGTCGCCGCAGCCGGAGGACCATTGGCGGGATGGGGTGCATGGCTCGGGACCTGGCAGTGGGCGGCCTCACTGGTCCTGTTGCTCGTATTCCTTCCGCTCGTCTTTCCCGATGGCAGACTGCCTTCCGCTCGCTATCGGTGGGTGCCGCCGGTGACGCTGACCGGGCTGGGACTGGTCGTCTTCGGAAACGCCTTCGTACCGTCGGTGACGGTGGACACCGTCACCCCGCCCACCACCATCGACCTTCCGATCAGCGCTTCCGAGCTGTCACCGCTCTTCGAGCCGGCCGCGGTGCTGGGCATGGTGATGGTGTTGGTGACGGTGGGCGCGGCACTGTTCGGGGCGGTGCAGCGATACCGCCGGTCAACGGGGATCGAGCACCAGCAGATCAAGGTGTTCGCCGGTGCCCTGGCTGCTTCGGTGACCGTGATGGTCCTCAACCTGGTGCTCTACGAACTCGGCTACTTCGAGGTCGCCAACGTGGTCTTCACGGTATTTGTGTTGATGTTGGTCGCCTCGATCGCCGTTGCCGTGCTGCGCTACCGCCTCTACGACTTCGACCGGGTGATTCGACGTACCCTCACCTACGGAGTGGTGACCGTGTTTCTCGCCGGCGTGTACGTCGGCTGCGTACTCGGACTCCAGGCGCTTCTCGGCTCAAACGACCCGCTCGCTGTTGCCGCCTCCACCTTGGCGGCAGCCGCCTTGTTCCAACCGGTGAGGCGCCGAGTGCAGGGCTTCGTCGACCGCCGCTTCGATCGGACAGCGGTATGACGCAGGAAGGGTCGTCGACAACTTTGGAACCCGCCTGCGGGACGAGGTTGATCTCGACGGTCTCACCACCGATCTCACAGCAGTTGTCGGACAGCACGCTGCGGCCGGCGAGCGTCTCGCTGTGGCTGCGTGAGGAAGCGCCATGAGACGGCGAGTGTGGTTGGGAGTGGCCGCCGGCTTTGCGGTGGCCTGGATCGCCATCGTCGCTTTCATGGTCGACCGGTCGGCCACCCTCACCGATCTCCGGCCGCTGGGCGATGCTCTTCCCTGGCCGGCGTTCGCCGTGGTGGGGGCGATCATCCTCGCCCACCGCCCGGGGAACCGTATCGGTGTGCTCTGCATCGTGGCCGGTGTGGCGCAGACCCTGACGTCGATGGGGCAGGTCTATGTCCTCTCATCGCTGGCGTCTGCCACCGCATGGCCGTTGGAGCATCTGATCGCCTGGTATGGCTCTTGGGGGTGGGTGGTCAGCATCTGTGCGTTGCTCTTGTTGCTGCTGATCTTCCCGACCGGCGAACCGGCCGGTCGGGGGTGGCGCTGGGTGGCATGGTTCGTGGTCGCCTGGTTCGCACTGGCCCTCGTGGTGGGGGTCCCACGGCTGTGGCCACTCTCCTCGCAGGTCCTGGTGACTGGGCTCGACTCAGCGCCCGAGTACGAGCTCCTCGACGGGATGGCGCTCATCGTGGTCCCGGCGCTCCTGGCGTGTTCGGCCTCGCTCCTCCTCAGGCTCCGTCGGGCGACCGCTGCGGTCCGGGCCCAGGTCATCTGGCTGCTGTGGGCGGCTGCACTCAGCTTGGTGGTCATCGTCCTCGACCAGTTCCTCGATCTCGAGTCGGTGCGTTCGGTGCTCTCGTCGGCTTCGCTTCTCGCCATCCCGGTTGCGATCGGGGTCGCCATCACCCGTTACCGGCTCTTCGAGATCGACCGGATCGTCTCCCGGACCGTGACCTACGCCTTCGTCGCCGTGGTTCTGACCGCCGTCTATTTCGCCGGTGCTGCGGCACTCGGTGCCCTGATCGGGGAGGCCAACTCGCTCGCTGTGGCCGGTGCGACGCTGGCGGCGGCCGCCTTGTTCAACCCGGTGCGCCGAAGGGTGCAGGCGTGGGTGGACAGGAGGTTCGACCGCGCCGGATACGACGCATCCGTGGTGGCGGCGGCGTTCTCCGCCCGGCTCAGGGACGACATCAATCTCGAAGGGCTTTCGACCGACCTCACCGCAGTGGTCAACAAGACGTTGCGGCCCGCGGCGGTCACTCTCTGGCTCAAGGGAACCGCACGGTGACCGATGTAGAGCGCATGAAAAGGTGGGCGCCGTGGGCGGCCGGTTTGATGTTCGTCGTCGCGATCGCATCGTGGTCTCTTGGTTTCTTTTTCCGCTCCGGCGCGGACATGGTGGTCGATGAGGTGATTTGGGCGGCAGCCTTCATGGGGTTCCCAATCGTCGGGTTACTGCTGGCTGCTCGCCGGCCCGATCACCCCTTGGGGTGGTGCTGGCTGGCGGGGGTCACCGCGCTCGGGCTCGGGGTCAACCTGCAGAGCATCGCCGAATCGGTCTGGTTCCCGGTGCAGACCGCATCGTGGGCAGGGTGGGTGGCCCTCGTCGGTGCGATCCTGGTGCCTCCCGCATTCGGCCTCATCGCCTTCCCGGCGACGTTCTACTTCCCAGATGGTCACCTGCCCGGGCCGAGATGGAGACCGGTGATCTACCTCGGCTACGCCGCTCTCGTTGTCTTCGCCCTGGCCTCGTTGTTCAAACCCACCATCGTGACCCCTTCGGGTGTGGGCGAAAACCCAATGGGCATAGATGGAGCGGAGTGGCTGGAGTCGGTCGTCCCCGTCGCCGTGGTGATCCTCGTCCTGGTGATCGTCCTCGGTGCTC
This sequence comes from uncultured Acidimicrobiia bacterium, assembly GCA_963826825.1. Taxonomy (GTDB): domain Bacteria; phylum Actinomycetota; class Acidimicrobiia; order Spongiisociales; family DATADW01; genus DATADW01. The sequence goes on from CAWGYV010000007.1 coordinate 154,662, forward strand.
TGTCGCTCATCGGGCGGTACCGAAAGTCGTCCGGCGTGGAACGCGGTCAGCTGAAGTGGGTTGCCCTGGCCCTGGTGGCGGCGCTGCTCGGTTTGGTCTTCATGCTTGTCTCCGAATTGTTGGGTTTCGAAGGCGACCTGGTGGGGCTGGTGCCTTGGCTGGTTGCTGGGCTCGGCTTCCCGATAGCGGTCGCCATCGCGATCCTCCGTTACCGCCTCTATGACATCGACCGGCTCATCAGCCGCACCGTCTCATATGCGATCGTGGCCGCGGTCTTGGTGGCGGTCTACGCCGGGTTCGCCGTGGCCCTGGGTGCGGTTGTCGGTCAAGAGAATCCGTTGGCGGTGGCTGGTGCCACGCTGGCGGCGGCAGCCTTGTTCACCCCGGTTCGCCGCAAGGTCCAAGGCTTCATCGACCGTCGCTTCGATCGGTCCCGGTACGACGCAGGTCGCGTCGTCGACGAGTTCGCCTCTCGGCTGCGTAGCGAGGTTGACCTCGACGGCCTCACTGAGGATCTGTCCAGCGTCGTCGGCCAGACGCTTCGCCCGGCGACCCTCAGTCTTTGGGTGCGCGGGGAGGGTGGCTGATCAGGCCACCCTGCCTCCACGTCTCGCCTCCACCAGACCTTCCAATGGCATGAAGAACCAGTGCCCCTCAGCGCAACGGAGCGAACCATGCTCGACCGGCCCCGCGGTCGATGCGATCTCCACCGTCTGGTCGATCTCTGCAATTTGCATGCAGCCTGGTTGCGGACAGGCCACTAGCGGGTATCGAATGCTCATGCCTCCCCTTGGTCGTAGGCGATCTCGCCTCGGTGCGAGTTGTCAGAGAGTCGCCGAAGTGCCGTTTCAATACCGTTTGACTGCCGTTTCGACCGCACCCTCACTTCGAAAATTCGGCGATCTCGCTCTCAGGCGACCGTTTAGGACGGCGGCACGATCTGCCGATACAGGACCAAGCGGTTTTCCAGGTTTGATGTTTCGCGTCCCCAGGGGCATTGGACGGGTCATCCGTAACGATGCCGTCACGAGGGCGCGGTAGAAGAAAGGCAACATGGTGGTCCTGTCACGCATCCGCAAGGGTCGTTCCGCGGCCGAGTCCGAGCCGCAGGAAATGGAGACGGCGCCGGCGGCGTCGATCCAGGTCGATATCGCTCCCAATGATCCGTTGCTGCCCTATCTGCAGACGGCGGGTGCACCTGTCGAGTTGGAGCGGCTCAACCTCGACTCCCCGGCGGTGGCGGAGCTGCGCGAAGCCGGGGTCGAATTGGTGGTCCCGCTAATCAGCCAGGGCGAGCTCATCGGGATGCTCAACCTGGGCCGCCGTCTCTCCGACCAGCCGTACTCCTCCGACGACCGCAAGCTTCTCGAGGGACTCGCTTCCCAGGTGGCGCCGGCGATCAGGGTTGCCCAACTCGTTCGCCGCCAGCAGGCCGAGGCCAAGGAGAGGGAGCGGATCGAGCACGAGCTGCGGGTTGCCTCGCTGATCCAGCAGACGCTGCTGCCCCGCCAGCTCCCCACGTTGCCCGGGTGGGAGATCGAGGCCTACTACCGACCGGCCCGCGAGGTCGGAGGCGACTTCTATGACTTCATCCCGCTCGACGGGGGCAGGTTCGGCGTTGTCGTGGGCGACGTCACCGACAAGGGGGTACCTGCGGCGCTGGTAATGGCAACCTGTCGTTCGGTGCTCCGCGCCAACGCCACGTCCGGTGCGACTCCAGGCGAAATCCTCGCCCGCGCCAACGAGATCCTTGTGGCCGACATCCCAGAGGGGATGTTCGTGACCTGTCTCTTCGCCATCCTCGACCCTGCCACCGGCGAGTTGGACTTTGCCAATGCGGGCCACGTCCTCCCCTATGTGCGGAGTGACACCGGCGTGGTCGAGCTCAGGGCGACCGGGATGCCCCTTGGCCTGATGCCCGGGATGACCTATGAGGAGAAAAAGGCCACCCTGGGAACGGGAGACGTGATGCTGCTCTCCAGCGATGGTCTCACCGAAGCCCACTCGCCGGATCGCGAGATGCTCGGAGTGTCGCGCGTCATCGACACCATCGGATCGGGTCCCGAGGGCGAGAGCCTCATCGGGGTCGTGCTCTCCGAGCTCGACACCTGGACCGGACCAGATTGGGAGCAGGAGGACGACGTGACGCTCGTCTTGGTCAGCCGCTGCTCGTCGGCCGAGCAGAGCGCCCGCGCCTTTATCGACGGCGGGGACTGGCAGTCACTCGGCGAGTTCACGCTTGCCGAGTATCGCCGGGAATGAGAGGGTCGCAATGGACCGGGTCGCCGAGTGGGTGAGCCCCGCTCGGAATGGAGCCCGGTCGGATGGAGCGACTCAAGACGGCGGTAGCCGAGGCGACCATGAATGCCATCGAGCACGGCAACGGCAACGAGCCGGACAAGCCGGTCGACATCGAGGTGTGCGCCAACGTCGGGGCGGTGAAGGTCCGCATCGTCGACCAGGGCGGGGGTCGGGAAGTGCCCGACCCGGAGACCCCCGACCTCGAGGCAAAGCTGGAGGGATTGCAGACGCCCCGTGGTTGGGGACTTGTTCCTGATCCGCAGCATGGTCGACGACCTGCGGGTCCACACCACAGATCGCCATCACACTCTCGAACTCGAGATGAGCCTGGAAGGAGAAAGCGATGCAGGCGAGCGCCTTTGAGGCGACCGTGCACGACGAGGAGAGACGGGCATTGATCCGTCTCGAAGGGGACCTCGACGGGAACGCGCGGGAGCGCCTCGCCGCCGCCTACGAAGAAGCGGCGGTCCTTCAGCCCAGTTCTGTCGTGCTCGACTTCAGTGGGGTCGGGTACATCAACAGCACAGGGATCGCGGCGATTGTGGGAGTGCTCGCCCGGGCCCGTGCCGAGCAGCGCGACATGTCGGCCTTCGGGCTCACCGACCACTACCGGGAGATCTTCCAGATCACCCGGCTGGCCGACTTCGTGCACATCTATCCGAACGAGGAAGCGGCGCTGGCGGCAAACGCGGCGTCCTAGGTAGGGAGTGGGGAACATGCCACAGGCAGAAGTTGCAATGGAAGTGAGAGACGCGGCTCCTGGGGTCCGGGTCATCGATATCGATGGTGAGGTCACGGCGTTCTCCGAGGGTGTCCTCATGGACGCCTTCGCCGAGGCCAGCGGCGAGGGAGTGCGCGCCGTCATCCTCAACTTCGAGGGACTGCAGTACATGAACAGTGGCGGGATCGGTCTGCTGGTGACCGTGCTGATCCGCGCCAACCGAGCCGGTCAGCAGTTGCTCGCCTTCGGCCTCAATGAGCACTACCGGCAGATTCTGTCGCTGACCCGCCTCGACGAGGCGATCGGCATCCACCCCGACGAGAAGTCGGCAGTGGCGGCCGCCCGCTGAGCAGTCCGACGACGTCGCCGCCGGTCTCCCGACCGGCGGTGCCGCGTCCGTAACGATGTCCGGACGACCCCGCGGTACAACGACCGAAGGTCGATCCACTTGGAGGAACGATGACCGTCAATGACCAGTCGCCCAACGGGAGCGACACGGAGAACTGGGCGCAGCCAGTCGATCGCCTCGTGGTGGGACCTGCATCGCCCGGAGCGCTCTCGCTCAACGTCGCAGGACGGCGCCTCACCGGTCCCCTGCAGGGCTTCGGCCGGCTCTGGCAGAAGACCTACAAGGTGAACGTGGGCGAGGTCACTCCAAGCGGAGTGATCTCGGTCTGGAAGGAGAACTACGGGGACTTCTGGCCCTCGTACAACCGGTTCTACGCCCCGATCGCCGGGATCAAACCGGGCGAGGTGGGGACGATCAACACCGTCCAGGGCCCGATGACTCTCTCCACCGGGGTGATGGTGCTCTACGCCGACGACGTCTCCTTCACCTTCATGACCCCCGAGGGACATCTGTTCGCCGGGTGGGTGACCTTCAGTTCGTTCGAGGCCGAAGATGGCACGATCGCCCAGGTGCAGGTGCTCATCCGGCCCAGCGACCCTCTCTACGAGCTTGCTTTCATGATGGGTGCGGGCCGGATGGAGGACAAGATCTGGCTGCATACCCTCCGCTCGCTGGCGGCCCACTTCGGTTCGACGGCCGAGCCCGAGCTTGCGGCGACGATCCTCGACAAGCGCCGCCAGTGGCGCTACGCCGGCTACATCAAGCACAACGCCGCCATCCGCTCGGTGCTCTACACGATGGGCACACCGTTCCGGGCGATAGGGAGAGCCTTCAAGTCCGCTTGATCTGACGCCAGAATCACCCGGGTGATCCGGGTCGGGACCAGCGGCTGGCAATACGACGACTGGCGGGGAACGTTCTACCCCGAGGATCTGCCAAAACGGCGGTGGCTGGAGATGTGCTCGAGGCGGTTCCCCACCATCGAGGTCAACAACACCTTCTACCGCCTTCCCCAGCGAGGGACCTTCGAGCGGTGGCGTGAAGAGACCCCGGAGGGATTCTGTTTCACGGTCAAGGCGAGCCGATACCTCACCCATGTGAGACGGCTCGCCGACCCTGAGGAGCCGGTCCAACGCCTCTGGGAGCGCGCCTTGGGGCTCGGACCCAGGCTCGGACCGGTGCTCTTCCAACTCCCTCCCAACTACAAGCTCGACATCGACCGTCTCGCCGGCCTGCTCGAAGTTCTCCCCTCTTCCATGCGTCCCGCCCTCGAGTTCCGCGACGCCTCGTGGGACGTGCCCGAGGTCCACGAGATGCTCGACCGTTCCAAGGCTGCACTGGTGTGGGCCGACCCCGGCCCGATCGCACGCCAAAGGATCACCGGTGGCTGGCTCTACCTCCGATTCCACCGAGCCACCTTCGACGGTTCATGGGAGTACGGGCGCGACCGACTCCGCCCTTGGGCGCAACGCATCGCCGGAAGCGACGCCGAGGACGTCTTCGTCTACTTCAACAACGACCCCGGTGCCGCCGCCATCAGGGATGCCGACACGATGATCGATCTCCTCACCGAATTGGCGCCCGAGCGCATGGCGCCACGCTGAGACGCGACGACGGCGGACCGCCCGGACGGCGGGGAAGGGCCCCGCTGCGGAGCAGTGGGTAGGGGGGAGCACCAACCTCCCCACCGTGATCAAGCCGCCCATTGCACCTTTGGGAGTGAACCCTTCCCCCCTCCCCCGACGCGGCGTCGGGTACCCCCCGCCGGGAGGAGATTGTTTGCTCCGACCCCCCGCACGGGCGAAGGGCCGCTGAGTAGCGGTTTGGGGGACCCCAAGCTCCCAACGGTGCTCGACCCGCGGTCAGCGCCTAGTGCGGACGAGGATCTCTACGCGGCGGTTCTGGGCGCGGCCGGCGGCGGTGTCGTTGGAGGCGCGTGGGTCTAGCTCGCCGAACGCCTCGATGGTTATCGACTCGATGCCGCCCTGTTGGTCGAGGATGTCGGCGACCGTCTCAGCTCGGCGTCTCGAGAGCTCACGGTTTGCCCGGGACCCTCCGACCGAGTCGGTGTGGCCGCGGACGATGATCGGTCTTCCGGGGAAACGTTCGGAAATGTCCCGGGCCACCTCTCCGATGATCACGGCCGAACCGGGGCGGAGCTCGGTTTCACCGCTGTCGAAGAGGAGATCGGCGGGGAGGGTGTAGAGCGCCGTCCGGGGGCCACGACGCACCTCGACCTCCCTCCGCAGCCGAGGGGGCGGATCCGGCCGGGTCGGTGCGGTCCGTGTCGTTGAGGTTGCCTCCGGTGAGGTAGTGGTCGTCGGGCGCTGAGAGGTCGCCGCCGCCGCCGCCGTAGTGCTGCTCGGTGGGGTAACGGTGGCCGTCGCTCCCGCCTGCGTGGTGTCGCCCGGAGCAGCCGAACACCCGGCCATGAGCACAATGAGCAAGAGAGCGGCTTCGCCTCGCATCCTCGGGGGAGCGTAGGACGGGACATTCGGCGCCCGAGGGAAGCCAAGCCCTGCGTTAGCGTCCGGCGCGATGAAGGTCATCCTCGTCGGCCCGGGGCGCGCCGGGATGTCGCTCGGTATTGCGTTGACCGAAGCCGGACACCGGATCGTGGGGGTAGTGGGACGCAGCGACGTCACTCGATCTGCCGAGCGTCTCGGAGCACAAGCGCTCGGACCGGACAGCCCGCTTCCGCCGGCGGACCTGGTGGTGGTGGCGGTGGGCGATGAGGCCATCGCCGAGGTGGCGGCGAGCGTGGCTCGGCGGGTCACCGAGGTGGGCGGTGCGGTCCATCTCAGTGGCGCGGTCCCGGTCTCGGCGCTGCATCCCTTTGCCTCGCAGGGGATAAAGGTCGGTGCATTCCATCCCCTGCAGAGTCTTCCCGACCCCGATCGGGGAGCCCGAGCGCTCGCCGGTTCGGCTGTAGCGATAACCACAACGGACCCGGGCCTGCACGAACTGCTCAGGGGCTTGGCTTCCGACCTAGGAATGACCGCCTTCGACCTCGGTGACGATCATCGGGCGCTCTACCACGCGGCGGCGTCGGTGGCTTCGAATGCGGTGGTGGCTGCGCTCTGGCTGGCCGATCGGCTCTTCGAAGGCGCCAGGGTCGATCCCGAGTTGGCCCGGCCGCTGGTGGAGAGGGTTGTTTCCCACAGTGTCGGTGGTGGAGCGGCCGACGCTCTCACCGGCCCGGTGGCGAGGGGTGACATGGCCACCGTGACCGCGCAGATCGATGCGGTTCGTTCCGCCGACCCGGAGGTGCTCGATGAGTTTCTCGCCGCGCTGCGGCTCATCGCCGGAGCGGCCGGACGGAGCGAGGAGATCGCTGGGGTGATCCCTTGATCGATGCGGCCACCTTCGCCGAGGCCCGCAAGGAGGCTTCCGGTGTAGTCGGGCTCGTCCCGACCATGGGGTTCCTCCACGAGGGTCACCTCTCGTTGATCGAGGTGGCAATGGCATCGGCCGACACCGTGATCGTCTCGTCATTCGTCAACCCGCTCCAATTCGGCCCCGCCGAGGACCTGGAGAGCTACCCGCGGAACCCCGTTCGTGACCGCGGGCTGATCGTCGCCACCGGGGCACACATCCTCTTCGCTCCTTCGCTCGCCGAGATGTATCCGTCCGAGCCCAAGGCGGCGGTGCATGTGGCGGACCTCACCGAGAGCATGGAGGGCGCTCACCGGCCGGGCCATTTCACCGGTGTGGCAACCGTGGTTACCAAGCTCTTTGCCGGGCTTCGACCGGACATGGCGTTCTTCGGTCGCAAGGATGCCCAACAGTTGGCCGTGGTCCGGCGACTGGCCCGTGATCTTTCCTTCCCTCTCGATGTGATCGGCTGCCCCACGGTGCGCGACCCCGATGGGCTCGCTCTGTCGAGTCGCAACAGCTACCTATCGGAAATGGAGCGTGAGGAGGCCCTCGGTTTGAGCCGTGGTCTGATGGCGGCGGCGGATGCCATCGAGGCCGGCGCGGCTTCAGGGCCGGCGCTCGAGGCCTTGGCAGCCGGCGAGTCCGGGCTCGACCTCGACTACGCCGAACTGCGGTCCCAGGATGAGGTCGCTCGGCTGGATGTGCTCGATCGTCCCGCCTTCCTGGCAGTTGCCGCCCGGGTCGGTGGCACCCGTCTCATCGACAACATCCATGTCGATTGGGCAGACGGTCGTCCCAAGGTCGACCGTGGCCACCTACTCGCTCGACGCATCGGGGAGGCCTGAAGGTGCTGCTCGTGGTTGACGTGGGCAACTCGACCACCGCGGTGGGTGTTGTCACCGACGACCGGGTGGCGCAGCGCTGGCGGTTGTCCACCATCGCCGAGCGCACCGCCGACGAGTACCGCCTCCTCTTCCAAGGACTTCTGGCGTCGAGCGAGTTGCCCCTGGAAGGAGCGGCGGTCTCGAGCGTCGTCCCGGCTGCAACCGCGGCGGTCCAGGTCGCTGCACGGGATCTGGTCGATGGCCCGGTGGTCGTGGTTGGCCCGGGGGTGCGCACCGGTGTCGCCATACACACCGACAATCCACGCGAAGTCGGTGCCGACAGGGTGGTCAACGCGGTGGCGGCCGTCGAGCGATACGGCGCCCCCGTGGTGGTGGTCGACTTTGGCACGGCTACGACAGTGGACGTCGTGGGCGCCTGCCGGTGACTATCTCGGGGGGATGATCGCACCGGGTCTCGAGGTGTCGATGGATGGGCTCGTCGGTCACACCGCGGCACTCCGCCGGGTGGAGTTGGTGGCGCCTCCACAAGCGATCGGGCGCAACACGGTCACCGCCATCCAGTCTGGGCTGCTCTATGGGCACGCCGGGATGATCGACCGGGCAATCGAAATGATCATCACCGAGATAGATGCTCAGCCGGCAGTGGTGGCCACCGGAGGGCTGGCGCCGGTGGTGGCACCGCTCTGCCGCACCGAGATCATCGTCGATGACTCGCTCACCCTGGACGGGTTGCGGATCATCTTCCGGCTCCAAGGTGCGCCGTGAACCGCAATGTCCGCTCGGTACCCTCCGCCACGCCATGAGCCAAATACCCCCCGACGAGCGCCAGGTCCGCCTGGCCAAGCATCAGGCAATGCTCGAGTCGGGTGGTTACCCCTATCGATTCCAGCGCACGACGACCGCCGCCGACCTCCACCGACGCTTCGAGGCTTTGGAGCCGGACACCGACAGCGGTGAGCGGGCGGCCGTCGCCGGGCGGTTGATGCTGCAGAGAAGCTTCGGACGGCTGGTCTTTGCCACGCTCCAGGACGGCACAGGGCGCATCCAGCTGATGGCGGATCGGTCCGAGCTACCCGCCGAGCAATTGGACGCCTTCTCCGACCTCGACGTGGGCGACTGGGTGGGAGCCGAGGGCCGGATGGTGACCACTCGGAAGGGCGAACTCACGGTCCGCATCGAGCGCTTCGAGTTGCTGGCCAAGGCGCTTCGGCCGCTGCCCGAGAAGTGGCACGGCCTGTCCGATGTCGAGCTACGGAGCCGACGACGGTATCTCGATCTGATCGTCAACGAGGAGGCACGGGAGGTTGCCCTGCGCCGAGTATCGGTGCTGCGCGCTCTGCGCAAGGCGTTCGACGACCGGGGGTTCCTCGAGGTGGAGACGCCGACCCTGCAGCTGCAGGCAGGGGGCGGGCTGGCCCGTCCCTTCGTCACCCATCACAACGCACTCGATGTCGACATGTATCTCCGGATAGCACTCGAACTGCCGCTCAAACGGTTGGTGGTCGGCGGGTTGGAGCGGGTGTTCGAACTGGGCCGGGTCTTCCGCAATGAGGGCATCGACTCGACCCACAACCCAGAGTTCACGATGCTCGAGGCCTACCAGGCGTTGGCCGACTATGAGGACGTGCTCGATCTCGTCGAGAGCGTGATCGCCGAGGTCACCGCAGCCACAATGGGAGGCACCGAGCTCAACTACCAAGGACGCCCGCTCGACTTGACCCCGCCCTACCGACGGGTCCGCTACCTCGACCTGGTCCAGGAAGCCGTCAACGAGAGCATCGGCTTCGAGACACCGCTCCACGAGTTGAGTGCGCTCGTCGAGGCCGCAGGGACGGAGGTGCACCCGGCTTGGGGGCCGGGGCGGCTCATCGCCGAGTTGTTCGAGCAGCACGTCGAGCCCTACCTCTGGGAGCCGACCTTTGTGCTCGATCACCCCGAGGAGACATCGCCGCTGGCGAGGGCCCACCGCCAAGGCGGGTCGGTGGTGGAGCGATTCGAGTTGATTGTCGCCGGCGCCGAACTGGTGAACGCCTTCTCGGAGTTGAACGACCCCATCGAGCAGCGTGCCCGGTTCGAGGCGCAGGCGGAGGCGAGAGCCGCCGGAGAGGCGGAAACCCACCCGCTCGACGAGGACTACCTGCTGGCGTTGGAGTACGGGCTGCCGCCGACCGGTGGGCTCGGCATCGGGGTGGACCGGCTGGTCATGCTGCTGGCCGACCAAGCGTCGATCCGAGAAGTGCTTCTCTTCCCGGCGCTGCGGCCGGAGGACTGAACGCCGTCAGCCCTCTTGCCCCAGCGTCCACGAAGGCGGATCGGAGGCGGGGAACGATTCGATCGCCGCTTCGTCGACGCGGTTAGGGGGAGGCGCAGGCTCGGCTTTCACACCGTCGTCGTCGCGGCGCACCCTCACCCAGAGGCCGTTGACCCGGCGGTGGGAAGGGAGCAGCTCGGCGACGGCTTCGGACTCGTCGCCCTCCAACTCATTGATCGTTCCGTCGACGCCGACAAGGACCAGACCCGACTCGGACTGTTCGATTGCGTGCCCCACGTTGTGCGAGCGGGCACGCTCGAGAAGCTCCTCTTTGGTCGAGTCAGAGGCACAGCCGCGGTCGATTACGAAACCGGTGGCGACGACATCGGGCTGGTCCGCCATGGCCTGACGATACCCTGCCACCGCGATTCTGAGCCGAAGTCAGAAGCGATCGATCACAGTCACGCCCGTGCCATCGAAGCGGCTCATCCCCTCGAGGGCGTCGGAGGCATCCCCGATGGCGATGCGCCTGGTCACCAGACGAGCAGGATCGACGCCACCATCGCCTATCAGGTCAAAGATGCGCTGATAGTCGGTCGCCGGCATCCCCCGGCTGCCAACCACCTCGAGCTCCCACATCACCACACGCTCCCAGGGCAGCACCAGCCGGGCGTCCTCACCGTGGAGTAACCCCACCTGGACATGGCGGCCGTGCTTGCGAAGCGATCGGACAGAGTTGAGCGCGGTGGTGGTGTTGCCCAGTGCATCCAACGAGACGTCGGCACCGCCCCCGGTGAGCTCACGGATCGCAGAGCTGACACTCTTGACGGAGGTGGCATCCACCGTCGCCTCCGCCCCGAGCTCGGCGGCGAGGTCGAGGGCGGCCCTGTTGATGTCCACCGCCACCACCTTCGCCCCAAGCGCCGCTCCAACCATCACCGCCGAGAGACCGAGACCACCGCACCCGTGCACCGCAAGCCATTGGCCCCTCTCGACCCGGCCACGGTCGGCGACCGCCCGGAACGCGGTCACGAATCGGCACCCGAGGGCGGCGGCATCGACCGCGTCGAAACCATCGGGCAAGGCGATGAGGTTGGTATCGGCGTGGTCGAGGGCGATCAGCTCGGCGAACGAGCCCCAAGTGGTGAACCCGGGCGTGAAGCCTTCGTCGCATGTGTTGAGATGTCCGGCGAGGCACGAAGGGCAGCGGCCGCAACCCATCGAGAAGGGAACGGTCACCCGGTCGCCGACTCGCCAGCGCTCGACTCCCGGTCCAACCTCGACCACCGTCCCCGCCATCTCGTGCCCGGGTACGTGAGGGAGGTCGGGCAGCCGCTCGTGCCCCATCCAGGCGTGCCAGTCGCTGCGGCACACTCCGGTCGCCTCGACACGGAGAATCACCCCATGCTCGGGGACCACCGGGTCGGCCACCTCGGTGACCTCCAGTGGCTCTCCGTACGCCGTGATCAGCGCGGCACGCATAGGACCGGCTTGCCTTGGTCGGATCAACGGCGGGACCCCTCCTGTCGCCATCTGAGAGTACGACAGATAAGGCTACGACGGTCGAGAAGACGCGTATCGCCGCCGCTTGATGCTCGGCTCAGTCGAACGTCCACCCCGCCAACCGGGCGGGGATGTGTGCGTCACCCAGGGAGGGAACATGCGCGCTCGATGGGTTCGTTTCGTTGCCACAGCCGGCTTGGTCGGCTCGTTGGCATTGCCGGGGGGAGTTGCCGCCGGCACAGAGTCGGGTGCACCCGACTGTTCATTGGTACCGCAGGGCTCGAAGACCGAGTTCGCCTCGTGTCTGCGGGTCACGGCAACTCTCGACCGGGCTCCTTCGGTCGGTGAGACGGCAACGCTCACCGTCGACGTGGAGAGCCAGGTCGACCTCGGCCCGGTAGAGGTCGAGATCAGCGTCCCCACCGCCCTCGAAGTGGCATCGGGACCGGGCAGCAACGGTCCGGCTTCCGCCGCCCCCAATGGTGCCGGTGACGTCGTCCCGCGAGTGGCGGTCCTATCGCCAGGAGCGGGAACCCAGACGCGTCGGCTTCGAAGTACGTGCCGTCGACGAGGGAAGCGCCTCGATCGAGGTGCGCGCCACTGCGCAACTGGCAGATGGGGTCGGCGATGGGGCGATGGCGGTGGTTCCGCTGACGGTCACCTCCGGCAAGTCGCAGTTGTCGGTGGCCACCGAGACCTCAGGCGGCACGGCGCAGGCGCCGTCGGCACCTTCGACGCCTTCGTCTGATCTGCCCCATGTCTCTGCTCCGCTTCCCGCCGACGTGGCGGGCATCGGCTCCGACCCGGGGATCCCAGGCGGTTCATGCATCACTGGTGTCTGGGGCTACCAGCACCCGACATTGGGTTACACCGGCGTAGGCAACTACCAGGTGCAGATCTGGGACGACGACAGCGGAACCGACGATCTCATGGCGACAGTTGTGACCTCCGGCGGTAGCTACTCGGGGTGCTTCACCACCGACGACGAAGAGGGCGCCGGGACCATGGAGGTCTACGTCCGCTTCATCTCGTAGAACTCCGTGTGGCGGGTGCGCGACACCGCCGCCTCGAACACCAACTATGTCAACACCACGGGTGTGGTCAACGTCAACGAAGGCGCTGACTTCAGCTTCGGCAACCTACAGCCGAGCAACGACATCCACCGTGGGATCCACGCCTTCGATGCCGTCAACAAGTTCTGGCTGTGGGGCCACGACCCAAGCGGTCTCTGCTTCGACTGGGGCGAGTCGCCCTGCCGGCAGATGATCGTCAACTGGACTGCGACGTCCACCGACGGGACCTACTACTCACTGGCGAGCAACGACATCCACCTGGCGGCGGCCGATCCGGACGCCGAGCATGTGGTCATCCATGAGGCGACCCACGCCGCCATGGACGACGTCTACAACGACAACTACCCGGCGTTCCCCAACTGCAGCCCTCACTTCGTGAACGGCGACAGCTCCACCGGGTGCGCATGGACAGAGGGGTTCGCCGAGTGGGTGCCGGCTGCGGTGCTCAACGACCCGTTCTTCCGCTGGCCAGCCGGGCAGTTCCTCGACCTGGAGAACGTGGACGCCAACTCGTTTGGTTGGTCCGACGGTGACGACGTCGAGGGCCGGGTTGCCGGTGCGATGATCGACGTCCAGGACTTTGCCAAGGCGACGCTGGACTTCTACGACTTCTGGTCCGAGGGTGACTCGGTCCAGTACGGGGACTTCCAGAACTACGCCCTGACCGGGGCCCGTCCTGGCACCTATCTCGAGTACTGGGGCGACCGCGCCGCACTGGGCCACAACACGGCCAACAACGGCGCCAACGGGTCGAACTTCCAGAACACGATCGACTACGGGTTCGCGGCACCGGGCTGCGGTGGCTTCACCGTCACCCAGTTCGGGACGACGTCATCCGATGTGATCACCGGGACGAGCGGTGCCGACGTGATCCACGGCCTGGCTGGTGGCGACACCATCTACGGGCTGACCGGGAACGACGTCATCTGCGGTTCGGGAGGTTCCGACACGGTCCTCGGCGCTGGCGGAGCGGACACGCTCTACGGAAACGAGGCGGATGACAGCCTCACCGGAGGGCCCGGGAACGACTACCTGAATGGCAACAGCGGAGGGGACACGCTGAACGGTGCCACGGGCAACGACGCGGTCTACGGCGGCGAGGGCAACGACACCGGCCTGGGCGGATCGGGCAATGACACCGTCAACGGTGCTACCGGTAACGACACCCTGACGGGCGGGTCCGGCGCAGACAGTGTCGTCGGAGGCGACGGCAACGATGGCATCGCCGGCGGATCGGGTGCTCCCGACGCCTGCAGCGGCGGTGCCGGCACCGACACCAACAACGGTGGCTGCGAGTCGATCAGCAGCATCCCGTAAGGGGAAACCGAGTTGGAGATGGACGAGGCGCCCTTCGGGGCGCCTCGTCCGCGTCGCGTTCCGTGGGCTCGAATCGTTGCGGTACGACTGTTCGAACCCTGGGTTCGGGCACCGCCGTTAGCCTTGAATCGGGTCGACCCAGCGAGGTGATCATGCAGCGTCCCGATGAGCCGGAGGCTCTTCCTGGCGGACCTGGGCAAGGGCGGTGCGGCGGTCCTGGTTCTGAGTTTGGTCGCCTGCTCCGATGCGACTGGAGGCGGCGACATCACCACCGGTGACGGTTCTCCCACCACAGCAGACCCGACTACTCCGCTGTCTCCGGGGACGAGCGCACCGGAAACCACACCACCGGCCGGCGCGTCGGCCGATCTCGAGTGGCACCGGGTGTCGTTCGGTTTTGTCTCTGCCTATGTGCTGGTGCGCCAGGGCGAGGCGGCGGTTGTCGATACCGGCTCGACCGGCAGCGCCCCTGACATCGAGGCGGCCCTCGGTGAGATCGGGCTTGGCTGGGACGCCGTCGGTCATGTCATCCTGACCCACAAGCACGACGACCACGCGGGGAGCGTCACCGAGGTGCTCGAGTTGGCCGATGCCGCCACCGGGTACGCCGGCGCCGACGACATCGGGTCGATCACTGCTCCCCGGCCGCTCACACCGGTCGGCGACGGAGACCGCGTCTTCGACCTCGAGATCATCGCCACCCCCGGACATACACCCGGGCACGTCTGCGTGCTCGACAGCACGATCGGGTTGCTGGTGGCGGGCGATGCCCTTACGGTCGAGGGGGGAGTGGTCGCCGGCCCAAACGCCTCGTTCACAGAGGATCTCGACTCAGGCTCACGAGTCGGTTCGCAAACTCGCCGGATTCCAGTTCGGAGTGTTGGTGGTAGGGCACGGCGATCCCATCGAGACCAATGCCTCGCAGCAGGTCGCCGAGTTTGCTGCTGGCCTCTGACCCGCAGCGGAGCCAACCCGGTCGTCAGACCCTTTCCAGGATCATCACCGGGATCTGCCGCTCGGTGCGCCGCTGGTACTTCTCGTAGTCGGGCCAGATCTCGGCCATCATCGTCCAGAGCCGCTCACGCCGAGGACCTTCGGCCGTGGACGCCCGGGCGGCAAATGTCTCGGCGTCGACCTGGACCTCGACATCCGGATCAGCGACCAGGTTGAGGTACCAGGCGGGGTGGGTCTTCGAACCGCCTTTCGAGGCGACGATCACGTAGCTGTCGCCATCCTGCCCATAGATCAGTGCGCTCCGCCGCAGTTTGCCCGTCTTCCTGCCGCGTGTGGTCAGCAGGAGGGTGTCCACGCCGTGCCACCGGTGGCCCTGCTTCCCGTCGCTCTCCACGTAGCTCTTGATGTGCTGGTTGACCCAGCCGGTCGGGCTGTCGTGGACTTCTTCGGTCGGTGGCATGGGCGTGCTGCTATCTCGCCCGGTCGCCACCGGCGCACGAAGGCACGTTGTTCGGCTGCGTCTCCGGTGAGCGCCGATGGCCGGCGCCGCGGTCGGACGCTCGCAGCTCGGTGAGCAGGTCGAGCGCCTGCTCCGGCGCCGTCACCTGGTGGCGGACCAGCCAGCTTCCGACGACCGTCCCGGTGCGCCCGATCCCGCCCCAGCAGTGGACGTAGACCGTCCGCCCCTCGTCGAGCAGCCGGTCGATCGTGTCGAGAGCTGCCACCATTTCGTCCTCTGTTGGGATGTTCAGGTCGAGGATCGGGTGCCGTAACCACCACCGAACTCGGTGCGAGCCGCTCCAGGTCGTCCTCGTAGGGCCGTAGGTGGGCGTCGGTCGAGGCCGGGTCGTGCCTCTGGGTCAGGTCGACGACAGCATCGACTCCGGCATCGATGAGTTGCTGAAGCAGCAGGACGCCGGCGTCGGCGTCGACATGGGAGGGGTACGCCCCGGCCAGCAGCCGGTCTTCGACCACCCAATAGGAGCGGCTGGTGGGTGACTCGGCGGCGCTTGGCGCCACACGCCCCCATCGGGTTTCGCCCCGGCGGCTACTGTGAGGTTGGCATCGACCGCTCCCGTTCCCGCGCTCGGTAGTGGAGGTGCTTGCTGGCTGCGGAATCATATGAGACCGCCATGGCGGTGGCGCTCCTCTCGAGATCGGCGGCATCGTCTCGAAGCTCGACGGCGCGCGCCGAGCCCGGGGCCATAGCCCGCAAGTCTTCGGCGCTCTCCCGGAGGATGGCCGACGCCCCCTGGATATCGCCACTGTCGGCCCGATCACGCGCCATGCGCCGTGCCCGGACCGCCGAGAGCACCGTCACCTCCTCGATGACCTCCAGGTCAGGGTTCGCCTCCCCGGCCTCTGCGGCGGTGACGACATTCACCCCGATGGGGACGGTTTTCTGGACCATCTCGACGGTCTCGGCGCCGAGGGCGGTCCAACGGATCACCACCTCACCCAGCACCTTGGGACCGAGCTCGGCGATGCCGGGCACGTGGAGTCGGAATACGAGACGACGCAGTTCTCCGCCGTAGATGTCACCCAACGCGACCTGGATCCCACCCTCGACCACGATCGGTGGCAGGTCGCTGATCACCGAGACTCCCTCGACTTCGGGGGCGGGACGGATCTCGACAGACAGGTTCTGCGCCTGGATCGAGGCAAGCCCCTCGAATTCCTCGGCGAAGATCCCGGGCGCCTCGTCGGGCCCGCCGGCGTAGTAGGCGCGCCCCCGGCCGGCATCGGCCATGGCGGTGAGCAGGTCTTCCTGGAACCCGTCGCCGTACCCGATGGTCGTGGTGGTGACCCCGAGCTCGGCGGCGCTGCGCGCCGTGGCCGCCAACCGCTCGGGATCGCTGATCCCGACGTTGGCCATCCCGTCGGTGAGCAGCACCACCCTTCGTACCCCGTCCGAGACCCGCTGGAGCTCCTCGAGCCCCTTGAACCAGCCGCCCGAGAGGTTGGTCGAACCACCGGCGTCGATCCTCTGCAGCGCCTCGCGCACCTCTGGGCGGGCGGGCCCGAGCGATGCCACCAGCCGCACCTCGTCGTCGAAAGCGACCACGGCGAGCGAGTCGTCGCTCCCCATACGGTCGTGGAGGAACGTCGCACTCCGCTTCACCGTGTCCAGCTTCTCGCCCGCCATCGACCCCGAGCGGTCGATCACGAGAGCGAGCCGCAGCGGTGGGCGGTCCCCCGCCGGGGCCTCGGGCGCCCGAAGCTCCACCATGGCGTGGAGCGTGTGCTCCGACTCCACCGCCAAGACAGAGTGATCCAATTTGATTGCCGCATCCATTCCGTCACTCACCTCCGAAATGGAGGGTACGACGGGGGTGCGACATTCTTGAGGGCGTTGCCGCCGAGGTGTGCCCCAAAGCAAGACCTGGCACCATTGGCGGCGATGAGACGGCTTCTCAGCGCCCTGCTCCGCTTCCGGGGGTGGACCTTCGAGGGCACCATGCCCCCCGACCCCAAGGTGGTGATCCCGGCGGCCCCTCACACCTCCAACTGGGACTTCATAGTCTTCCTTGGCGCGGCCCATACCCTGGGGATCAGGCCACGCTTCATCGCCAAGCACGGCCTCTTTCGCTGGCCGCTCGGATGGCTGATGCGGCGCCTGGGCGGCATCCCGGTTCGGCGCGACGCCAGTTTCCGAGTGGTCGAGCAGGTCGCTGCTCAGATCCGGGAGGCACCCGGCCCGATGACGCTGCTCATCACGCCCGAAGGGACCAGGGCGGCTGTTCCCTACTGGAAGTCGGGCTTCTATCGGATCGCCGAGGCAGCCGACGTCCCGATGGTGCTCGGCTTTGCCGACTACCCGTCGCGTCGCGCCGGCGTCGGTCCCGCCATCCAGCCGAGCGGTGACCTCTCGTCCGACATGGATCTCATTCGCGCCTTCTATGCCGACAAACGGGGCTTGCGACCCGAGGGTGCCGGCCCCGTCCGGCTCCGCGAGGAGGGCCGCCCGGCGAACCGCGCCTGAGCACGATCTCCCGTCTGGTAAGCTCTCCTCACCGCCAGCGGTTCGAGGCAGCGCCTTTACGCGCTCCCGTGGCGGATTCAGAACGGTCGCCTCGACCGATCTCTCGATTTCGTTGCACTGCTGTGGCGACGCTCGAGCGAGCAACCCACTGTCCAGGAGCAAACGATTTCCATGTCAACTTTCGCCGAACTCGGCGTGCCCGCCGACCTTGTCGGCATACTCAACCGGGCCGGGATCACCGACCCGTTCCCAATCCAGGCGGCCACCATCCCCGACGCCATCGCCGGCCGGGATGTCTGCGGCCGCGCTCCCACCGGTTCGGGCAAGACCCTCGCCTTTGGGCTTCCGATCATGGCCACCGTGGCCAAAGCCAGACCCGGCCGTCCACGGGCGTTGGTGCTGGCTCCCACCCGTGAGCTTGCCGAGCAGATTCGCAACGATCTGGCGCCTTTTGCGAAGGCAAGACAGCGCTGGGTGGGCACCGTTTACGGCGGTGTCTCCTACGAGAGGCAGCGCAAGGAGTTGAACAGGGGAGTGGACGTTCTCGTCGCCTGCCCGGGACGTTTGGCAGATCTGATCGACCGGGGCTGGGTCCGGCTCGACCAGGTCGAGACGGTGGTGGTGGACGAGGCCGACCGGATGGCGGACATGGGCTTCCTCCCCGAGGTGAGACGATTGCTCGACCAGACGCCGTCCGACCGCCAGACGATGCTGTTCTCGGCGACTCTCGATGGTGAGGTTGCCCAATTGACCCGTCGCTACCAGCGGGAACCGGTCCGCCACGAGGCTGGTGATGCCGAGCCCGAAGGTGTCGACGTCAGGCACTTCTTTTGGCGAGCGGCGCCAGAGGCACGCCTGGAGCACACCGCAGCTGCGGTGGCCGCCACCGGGTCTGCCATCGTCTTCACCAGGACCCGCCATGGTGCGGACAAGGTGGCCAAGCAGCTCGCCAGGCTCGGTGTCGACGCTGTTGCCATCCACGGCGGACGATCGCAGAGCCAGCGCAACCGTGCTCTGAACGCGTTCTCCACGGGGCGGAGCCAGGTGCTGGTCGCCACCGATGTCGCCGCCCGCGGGATCCACGTCGAGGGTGTCGCCTGCGTGATCCATTTCGACCCGCCGGTCGACGCCAAGACATATCTCCACCGATCGGGCCGCACCGCCCGAGCCGGAGCGTCGGGTGTCGTCGTATCGATGGTTTCCGGCGACCAGGCTCGAGCGGTTGGCCGCATCCAGAAGTGAACTGGGGCTGGTGGGCCCGTTGCATCATCCGGTCGCCGCCGAGCTGGGATCGGGTGGGCTCCGAGTTGGCGCCTCGCTCCAGGTCAGGACCCGGCCGGAGACGGTCGGTGACGTCCGCGGCAGAGGCCCCCACCACAACCGCCGCCGGGCGACGACGGGGCGCAACCACGCGCCGATGACCCGACGTCGGGTCCGGACGACCCGACTCGACCAGCCCCTACGATGCCAACGGTGACCCAGTCGGAGCAGTCACCGCCCGCTCTGAGAGCCCTGGGGCGGGTCGAGTTCACCTCGCTGCTGGCCATGACCATGGCTCTGGCAGCACTCGGCATCGACCTCATGCTGCCTGCCTTCGGGGCGATCAGGGGCGACTTCGGGCTGCAGCCCGACTCCACCGCGGTGGCGGGGATCGTCACCGCTTACCTGCTCGGGTTGGCGGTGGCGCAGTTGTTCTACGGGCCGTTGGCGGACCGTTTTGGGCGCAAACCGGTCCTCTACGTCGGCTTCGCCATCTACATCCTCGGTGCGGCAGCCTCTGCACTCGCCCCCAGCCTCGGCGCCCTTTACGCCGCCCGGTTCGTTTGGGGGATCGGGACCGCCGGCCCTCGGGTCATCACCTTGGCGGTGGTGCGCGACACGTTCTCCGGCGCCCGGATGGCGAGGGCGATGTCCTTGATCATGACCGTTTTCATCGTCGTCCCTGTGGTGGCGCCCAGCCTCGGGGCGCTGATCGTGACGGTGGCCGATTGGCGCTGGGTGTTCGGTTTCTGCGTGGTTGCTGCACTGGCCGTCGCCACGTGGTCGCTCCGCCTCCCCGAGACGCTCCGGCCGGAGTTCCGGCGTGACCTGCGTCTTTCATCCCTGCTCCAGGGTGCCCGCGCCGTGTTGGGCAATCGGCAGACCCTCGCCGCCACCCTCGCCATCACCGCCCTGTTCGGCGTGTTCACCTCGTACCTGGCGAGCAGCGAGATCATCGTCGCCGACGTGTTCGGCATGGGGGAGCAGTTCCCGCTCGTTTTCGGGGGCTTCGCCATCGTGCTGGGGGCGGCGATGCTGGCCAACGCCCACGTGGTCGGCCGGGTGGGGGTGGGTCGGCTGGTGAGGATGGTCTTGCCCGTATACGTCGCCGTGGCCGCCCTGATCGTGGTGATGGCAGTGGCCAGCGGCGGCCATCCCCCCTTCTGGGCATTCGCGCCGGTACTCGCCCTTCTCCTCGCCGGGCACTCGCTCCTGATACCGAACCTCAACACCTTGGCCATGGACCCGATGGCGGCGGTGGCCGGGACCGCTTCGGCGGTGATAGGGACACTGTCCACTGCCGGTGGCGCCACCATCGGCTGGTTGATCGACCGGTCCTTCGACGGGACGATCATCCCGATCTCGATCGGCTTCCTGGCGTGCGGGGTCGTGGCCATGGGCTTGGTCTATTGGGCGGAGCGGGGAAGCAATCTCGAATCGACCGAGGGTGTGCAACCCGAGCCCTCGTTGCGGTGATTCGGTCCCGCCCAGAGAGACGGATCTCTCCCAACCGGTCGGTCGTCTAGGCCGCTGACTCCCTGACCGCCTCGACCCGCTCCACCAGGTAGGTCCCCATGGTGGTGAGGACATCGCGAGCCATCCCGGCGGGGAGAGACGCCGTCGCCTCGGTGGCCATCGTCGAGCGACGCAGCGCCTCGTCGAGCACCCGGTCGACCGAGCCGGCACCTCGCACCAGGGAGATCACCTCCTCGACCACCGCGTCGGGATAGGGCCGGCGGTTGCGATAGAAGCTGGCGCACCCTGGCGCCGTCCGGAGCGTCGCGGGCGAGGAGGACGGGGAGGGTGAAGGTGCCCTCCCTGATGTCGGACCCCGCCGGCTTCCCGATGGACTCCTCGGTCCCCACCAGGTCGAGGGCGTCGTCGGTCATCTGGAAAACGAGCCCGAGCTCCCAGGCCCATGTGCTCACCGCCTCGACGGCCGATGGCGTGGCGTCGGAGGCCATCGCCCCCAGGCGGGCCGAGGTCCGGATCAGGCTGGCGGTCTTGCCCCCGATCACCCGGTAGTACTCCTCGACGGTGTGTTCCAGATCGCCGACCAGCTGCAGCTCTCTGGTCTGGCCCTCCACCAACTCGGCGTATGTGCGGGCGAGCAATCGGACCGACTCCTGGCCGAGCCGTGTCGCCGCCACCTCCGAGGCGCGCGCCATGAGGAAGTCGCCCGCCAGGATCGCCACCGTGTTCGTCCAGTTGGAGTTGACCGATGCCGCCCCGCGGCGGGTGTCCGCCTCGTCGATCACGTCGTCGTGGTAGAGGCTCCCGACGTGGATCAGCTCGACGGCGACCCCGGCCTCCACGGGACGGTCGTCGTCAGCGGGCCCGAATTCGGCTGCCAGCAGAGCTAGCAGCGGTCGGAAGCGCTTCCCGCCAGCCTGGAGCAGATGCTGGGCAACCTTGGTGAGGAAGCCGTCGTCGGACAAGGACGCTTCGAACAGCCGCTCCTCAACGCGTTCCAGTTGATCCCAAACACCGTCAATGGGGACCAGGTCCTGGAGAGATGGCTCGGTGGTCGTCACGGCGGGGGATGGTAGTGATGGGGGGCGGCTCGACCGCCGGCGCGGCGATGCCCTCCTACGACGCCCGATCACCGGCCTCCGCGGGGTTGGAGCCGATCTGGAGCGCCCCTCGATACGTTGCCCAACATGCCGGGCATTGGACCCGGGCAGCGGGGAGGTGTGATTGACCTCCGCCACCACATCGAGGAGGAGAACACCTTCTCGGTGCGCCGAGAAACGAGGGGCACGGCGTGTCCCGAAAGGGGTCCCCATGAGACAACGGTTGCTGTTTTCAATCGTGGTCGTGAGCTTGGTGCTCGCGACCGGCTCGGCCGCCGGTGCCGCCGGGTACGCCCCGGCGACCGGTCGAGATTCCCATGATCCGGACGCGGTCGTCGCCTGGAGCGAGAATGCGGGAGAGGCATCGGTTGCGGCGTGCTTCATCGGCGGCTACGGGCCGCAGGAAGCGCGCATGTACGCCATGATGCACGTGGCCATCCACGATGCGCTCAACGGCATAGACCGTCGCTCTCGCCCGTATGCCGCGGACCTTCGGGCAGCACGCCGGACCTCGGCCGACGCCGCGGTGGCGGCGGCGGCGCACGATGTGCTCGTCCCGGTCCTCAGCTCCTTCTCCTTCTTCCTCCCCGCGGACTGCATCGACGCCGGAGTGGCGAGCGTGGAAGCGGACTACACCGCGGCGCTCGACGCCATCCCCAACGGCGCGCCGCAAGGCGAGAGGCATCGACCTGGGACAGCGCGCTGCGGAGGCGATTCTGGAGTTGCGCGCCTCCGACGGCTACGACACGCAGACGATCGACCCGGACTATCGAGGAAGGGACTGCCCCCGGCGAGTACCGCTACACACCGGGCACCCCATTCGCCTTCGCCCCGCATCTGGGAGAGGACCTCATCCCCTTCGCCTTGCGTGACGGATCGCAGTTCCGCCCGGGTCCGCCGCTCCCGCTGACCAGCCGCGGGTACGCCGCCGACGTCAACGAAGTTCAGCGCCTCGGCGGTGACGACGTCACGACTCCGAGCGCTCGTACCGACGACCAGACCGAGATCGCCCTGTTCTGGGTCGAGAGCTCGCCTCTGCAGTGGAACCGGATCGCCCGGACGGTCTCGACCGCCGAAGGCCTCGATCTCTGGGAGAACGCCCGACTGTTCGGGCTGTTGAACATGGCCTTGACCGACGGCTACATCGGCACGTTCGAAACGAAGTACCACTACCGCTTCTGGCGACCGGTGACGGCGATTCGTCTCGCCGACATCGACGGCAATCCAGCGACCATCGCCGACCCGACGTGGACGCCCTTGTTGCCGACCCCGGCCATTCCGGACTACGACTCGGGGCACGCCGTCGAAGGAGGAGCCGGGGCACAGGTCCTGAGGCGGTTCTTCCATACCGACCAGATGCGGTTCTCGGCATGCAGCTTCACCCTGCCGGAGGGGGAGAAATGCAGCGATCCGACCCCAACACTCCGTCACTTCACCCGGTTC
Organism: uncultured Acidimicrobiia bacterium; assembly: GCA_963826825.1. Lineage (GTDB taxonomy): Bacteria > Actinomycetota > Acidimicrobiia > Spongiisociales > DATADW01 > DATADW01. The sequence continues at coordinate 177,613 of CAWGYV010000007.1, forward strand.
TCGCAAGCGGAGAACGAGAACGCGGTGTCCCGAATCTACGTGGGCTTCCACTTCCGGGACGCGGTGGTGACGGGGAACCGTCATGGCGAGAAGATCGCCAATTGGACCGTGACGCCACGTTCTGCGCCCCGTGAAATAGGGGTTTCAATCCCGAGACCCTGACGCGCATCCGGGGTGGAGCGACCACGGCGGTCGGCCCACCCCGGATCGCGTCGTCCGTCGCCGGAGACCTGATATCACTGGGTGCCGCCGGGCCTGCACGCCGCAGCGGATCTGGAGCGCTTCTGGAGCGCCGCCCGATACGTTCGCTGGATGGAGCCCTCGGACTGGGAGCAGGATTCGGGCCGGCAGGCCGGTACCGCACTGGAGTACGGTTCCGGGGTGGACTTCGCGGTCCTAGGCCCGATCCGGGCCTCTATGGGGGATGAGACGGTCCGTCTGGGGGGTCCGAGACCACGCACCGTGCTCGCCGTGCTCATTGCCGAGGCGGGGCGGACGGTGATGGCCGACGCCCTGGTGGAGGAGGTGTGGGGGGAGGAGGCGACCGCCGGGTCCCGGAGCACCCTCCAGACCCATATCTCCAGCCTGCGCGCCCAGTCTGGGTGATCGGCTGGTCACCGAGGCGGGCGGTTACCGCCTCGAAGTGCGCCCGCGACGAGGTGGACGCCTTCCGCTTCGAGGATGCGGTGGCCGCGGCCCGGTCTCTCCTCGAGTCCCGCCCGGCCGAGGCGGCCGAGCTGCTGGGCGATGCCCTGGCGCTGTGGCGGGGACATCCCTATGCGGACGTTCCCGGGTCGGCGCGGCTCGAGGCCGAGGCGCGCCGCTTGGAGCAGCTGCGGTTGGGGGCGGTGGAGGATCGGGTGGAGGCCGAGCTGGCCCTGGGGCGCCATGCCGAGTTGCTGCCCGAGCTGGAGGTGTTGACCGACGAGTTCCCGCTCTCGGAGCGTTTCCGGGCCCAGCAGATGGTGGCGTTGTATCGGGCGGGGCGCCAGACCGAGGCGTTGCGGGCCTATCAGAAGACCCGGCTGTTCCTGGCCGAGGAGATGGGGATCGACCCCTCGACCGAGCTGCAGGGGTTGGAGCAGCGCATCTTGGAGCACGACCCGGGGTTGGAGGCGGAGAGCGCCTCCCGGGTGCAGACGATGTCGTTCCTGATGACCGACATCGTCGACTCGACGCTGCTCTGGGAGCTCCACCCCGCCGAGATGCCCGAGGTGCTCGCCCGCCACGACCGGCTGCTCACCGAGGCGGTGGAGCAGGCCGGGGGCCGGGTGTTCAACCAGGCGGGGGATGGGGTGTGCGCCGCTTTCGCCACGGTGGGGGAGGCGGTGACCGCGGCCCGCAGCGCCCAGGAGGCTTTGGCGGCGGCGGATTGGGGAGAGACCGGTCTCTCGGTGCGGATGGCGGTCGACACCGGTGAGGTGGAGAGCCGAGGCGCCGACTTCTTCGGTCCCCCGTTGAACCGCTGCTCCCGGATCATGGCGGCGGGTCACGGTGGTCAGGTGTTGCTCTCCGAGGAAGCGAACCTGGCCCTGGCCGGCGACGTGTCGGGTGGTTTCCAGGTGCGGTCTCTGGGCGAGCACCGCTTCAAGGGGTTGGGCCGCCCCGAGCACGTCTTCCAGCTGGTCTCAGAGGGACTGCCCGCCAGCTTCGGGCCTCTCCGCATCGATCGGCAGCCGGCCTCACTGCCCGGTGGCGTCCGCTCGGTGCGGGGTTATGAGCTGCGGGAGCGGGTGGGGGCGGGCGACTTCGGGATCGTCTATCGGGCCTATCAGCCCTCGGTGGGCCGGGAGGTGGCGGTCAAGGTGATCCGCCCCGAGTTCGTCAACCGCGCCGAGTTCGTGCGCCGTTTCGAGGCGGAGGCCCACCTGGTGGCCCTGTTGGAGCACCCCCACATCGTCCCGCTCTACGACTATTGGCGCGACCCCGACGGGGCCTATCTGGTCACCCGCTGGCTGCGGGGCGGGTCGCTGCGCGAGGCGCTGGACCGGGGACCCTGGAACCCCGAGCCCGCCGGCAGGCTGATCGGACAGGTGGGTGCCGCCTTGTCCTACGCCCATCGCCGCGGGGTGGTGCACCGTGACGTCAAGCCGGCCAACGTGCTGTTGGACGAGGACGGCAACGGCTATCTGGGCGACTTCGGGATCGCCTCCCGTCTCACCGAGGACAACGAGCGGACCCCGGTGAGCTCGTCCCCCGCCTACCTGGCCCCCGAGGAGCTGCGGGGCGAGCCGCTCTCTCCCCGCTCCGACATCTACAGCCTGGGTCTGCTCACCTTCGAGCTGCTCTCGGGGACCCGGCCGCCGATGGACGGCGAGCTCCCCGCGGTGAGCAGCCTCCGCCCCGGGGTCCCGGCCGCGGTCGACGAGGTGATCGCCCGGGCCGGAGCGGACGACCCCGCCGATCGCTTCGACACCGCCGAGGGGTTCTTGGAGGCGCTCTCGGCGGCGCTGGGCCGGCCCGCCGCAGCGGAGGAGGTGGCGGAGGCGGCGCTCACCGCGGCCCGCAACCCATACAAGGGTCTCCAGGCCTTCCAGGAGAGCGACGCCGCCGACTTCTACGGCCGGGCCGATGTGGTCGACGAGCTGTTGGCGGCGGTCTCATCGCATCGGCTGGTGGCGGTGGTGGGCCCCTCGGGGATCGGCAAGTCGTCGGTGGTGCGGGCCGGGCTGGTCCCGGCGCTGCGGGGCGGTGCCCTCGGGGGGGACTGGCTGGTCACCGACCTCTACCCGGGGAGCTTCCCCTTCGACGAGTTGGCCGCCGCATTGTTGCGGGTGGCGGTGCGCCGCCCCCCCAGCCTGGTCGACGACCTCGCCGCCGACGAGCGGGGGCTGTTGCGTTCCGTCCGGGAGATCCTCCCCCCGGGGTCCCGGTTGCTGTTGGTGATCGACCAGTTCGAGGAGCTGTTCACCCTCACCCCCGACGAGGACACCCGCCGCCGCTTCCTCGACAACCTGGTCACCTTGTCCCGCGACGAACGTTCCCCGGTGACGGTGGTGGTCACCCTGCGGGCCGACTTCTTGGACCGGCCATCTCCGCTACCCCGAGTTCGGTGACCTGTTGGGCGCCTCCACCGTGATGGTGGCCGCCCCCGGGCCCGAGCAGCTGGCCGAGGCGATCACCCGACCGGCGGAGAACGTCTCGGTCGGCTTGGAGCCGGGTCTGGCGGAGCGGATCGCCGGGGACGTCGCCGACCAGCCCGGTGCTCTCCCCTTGCTGCAGTATTCGCTCACCGAGCTGTTCGAGCGGCGCAGCAGCGACCGGCTCTCCGAAGCCGACTACCTGCGCTCCGGTGGGGTGGTGGGGGCGCTGGGGCGGCGGGCCGACGACATCTACCAAGGGCTCGACCACGCCGGGCAGGAGGCGGCCCGCCAGGTGTTCCTCCGGTTGGTCACCGTCGACGAGACCGCCCAGGACACCCGGCGCCGGGTGGCCCGCCGTGAGCTGCGGGGTCTCCCCATCGAAACCGCCGCCGTCGACCAGGTGTTGGACCGCTACGGCGAGCACCGGCTGTTGACCTTCGACCGCCATCCCAGCACCCGCGCCCCCACCGTCGAGGTGGCCCACGAGGCGCTGCTCACCCACTGGGACCGGCTGCGGGGCTGGATCGACGAGCGACGCGAGGACCTGCTGTTGCACCGCCGCCTCGCCGAGGCCGCCACCGAGTGGGAAGGATCGGGCAAGGAGCCCAGCTATCTGCTCGGCGGGGGACGTCTCGAACAGTTCGAGACCCTCGCCGCCTCCTCCGACCTCGCCCTCAGCGGCGACGAACGCGACCTCATCGAGACCAGCCGCATCGCCGACGACGAGCAACGGAGCAAACGCCGCCGCCGCCGCCAGGGCATCCTCGCCGGGTTCGGGGCCGCCGCCCTGGTCTCCCTCGCCGCCGCCGGTGTCGCCTTCACCAACCAGCAGCGGGCCACCGACGAGGCGGACAGGGCCACCCAGGAACAAGCCCGCGCCGAGCAGGAAGCGGCCCGCGCCGAAGAGGAAGCAGCCCGCGCCGAGGGGGAGGCGGCCCGCGCCGACCGCGAGGCGAGGGAGGCCACCGGCCGGGAGCTCGCCGGCGAGTCGATCCTCGCCCTCGAAGAGGACCCCGAATTGGCCATCCTGGTCGGCCTCGAAGCCGCAGAGGTCACCCAGTCAGTCGGTGAACCGGTGCTTCCTGAAGCCATGTCGGCCCTGCACCAAGCGGTTCAGACCTCCCGGCTCGAGCTGGCGGTCGACGTGGGAGGAGAGCAGATGGCGGTGAGCCCCGACGGTCGTTGGGTGGTGACCACCACCGTCCTCGGCTCGGAGTTGGAGGCAGCCGTATGGGATGCGTCAACGGGAGAGGAGCTGTCGAGGCTGGTCAGGCCCGGAAAGTTCCAGCCGTGGGACGTGGCAGTCAGTCCCGACGCCCGATTGGTGGCGGTCAGCTACGGCCCCGCGGCCGGTGACGAAGGTGCCGGGCCAGCGACAGGTGACCAAGTCGCCGTCATTCTCTTTGACCCGGACAGCGGCGAAATCGTGTCCCGGGTCACGGCCGCACCGGGGGATTACTTCGTGCCAAGTTTCAGCCCGGACGGGGAGGTCATCGTCGCAGTTCACGCCGACGCTGATGACGGCACGCGGGTGAAAGCGTGGGAGGTGCGATCTGGAAGGGAGCTGTTCACGATCGAGCCGGAAGGCGGAACCCTGTCCGGCCCCGAGTTCCTCCCTGACGGCGGCACGCTGTTGGTCCCCGAGTACGAGCCCGGCGCGGAACGGATCGGTTTCTACTCAACGGTGGATGGGCGCGAGATCGATTCGCTGGATATCCCCGGAGTCCAGGTGTCCATGATTGCGATCGACGGTAGCGGCGATCGGTTGGCGATCGGGTCCCAGGCATCCCGAGAGGTGCAAGTGTGGGATTTGAAATCCCACCAACTCATAGACGACAAGCTCCTGGCCGATGCTGCTGCGGTGGAATGGAGTCCTGACGGTCAACTACTCGCCGTCTCCGGGCAGCAGGGGAGCGTCCACCTGCTCGACGCCGAGACGCTCGATGAAGAGTTGGTGCTCGCCGGGCACCCGTCGAACACATTCAATCTCGGGTTCTTAGGAGACGGCGAGCGCCTCGCCAGCCATGGGATCGACGGGGAGCTGCGGGTATGGGACGTCAGCCCCGACGGTGCGCCAGAACTCGGAGCTCTTGCAACCAGCACTGAGGCCCCAGGTCTTTCCGACGTCTCACCCGACGGGTCGCAGGTGGCGAACTTCACCTACGCCGGGGCCCTGGAACTGTTCGACGCCGAGACCGGGGAGACCCTGGCAACTCGACCTGCGGTAGGCATAGGCCTCGCCGATCACATCAGCGATGACTGGCAAAGGGTCACCTGGTTGGAGCCTGCCGACAACCCAGAGGACGGGAACGAGGCGAGTGTCCGGGACCTGGCGTCGGGCGAGTTGGTGTCCGAACTCCCACGATGCACTATCCCAAACGCCATCAATTACGACGGCTCCCTTGTTTTCGTGTCGGTCGGCAACCATTTTGAAGGAGCGCGCGTCTGCCCCGACTCCGAGGAGACCACTCGGGTGCTGGAAGTCGATTCGGGAGGCGTGCTGCTGGATCTTGGTGATCGGCTCGTGGTGAGCGCCGCCTTCAACCCGCCCGGCGAATTCGAAGGCGGCCGCTATTTGGCGACCAATATCGAGAAACGGACTGATGAGGGCGACTGTGATGTCGAGATATACGACGTGGAGACCTCTGAGATGATCGGTTCCCTTTCAGCCAGGGATGTCGGCATTCAGTACTGTCACCTCGGCATCTCCTTCGACCCGGCGGGAAGGTATCTCGCAGGCGGGAGCCTCGACGGCTGGGTGTGGGTGCTCGATCTCGCCGAGGTGGTCTCCGGTGCCAGCGCGGTCGACGCCATTGTGTTCAACGAGTTGGCGCACACCGGCATCGTGCCCGGACCCTCGATCACCAGCGATGGCATCCTGGCCACCTCCGGTGCCGACTCCATGATCCGGCTCTGGGACATCAACACCGACGAGCTGATCCTCGAGTTCAGGAGCGATCTCGCGGAACGGATTGCCCAGGCGACCTTCGCACCCGACGGGAGCTTCCTGCTCTACCCCGATGCCGGTGTGATCCGCCGGTTCTATCTCGACCCCGAACGGCTCATCGAGTTGGCTGAGAGCCGGGTCACCCGCGAGCTCACCCCCGATGAGTGCCGTCGCTACCTCGACCCGGAGACCTGCCCAGCCGATGAACCGGCTTCCTGACAGGAGATCCGCTCATCAGATTGGTTCTGAACGGGACGTGAAGGGAGTGAGGCTGGCGAACCCCGGGATCTACTAACCCGGATCGATTCGGGCGGGAGCGAAGCAAGATCGCTTCATCCGCAGCGCCCTCGGTGCCGATAACCATGTAAGGCGCTCGGGAGCCCCCCGAGCTAGACAGGGTCGAGCGGTATACTCGGGGCCACCCCAGTAGGGGCTCGATCGGAGGAGATCCAGACTTGTTCGAACGCTTCACCGACAGAGCACGAAGGGTCGTGGTCCTCGCCCAGGAAGAGGCACGCCTCCTCAACCACAATTACATCGGCACCGAGCACATCCTTCTCGGGCTCATCCACGAGGGGGAAGGCGTCGCCGCCCGCGCCCTCGAGAGCCTTGGGCATCAACCTCGACGGCGTTCGTCACGAGGTCGTCGAGATCATCGGCCAGGGCCAGCAGGCGCCCAGCGGGCACATCCCCTTCACCCCCCGCGCCAAGAAGGTTCTCGAGCTGTCCCTGCGCGAGGCGCTGCAGCTCGGTCACAACTACATCGGCACCGAGCACATCCTTCTCGGGCTGATCCGCGAGGGCGAAGGTGTCGCCGCCCAGGTGCTCCAGAAGCTGGGAGCCGACCTCCCCAAGGTGCGGCAGACGGTCATCCAACTGCTCTCCGGTGTCCAAGGCTCAGAGGAGCAGCCCTCGGGTGCCTCCGCCGGCTCCGGTTCGCGGGAGAGCAGCTCGTCGGGGTCCGCCGTCCTCGACCAGTTCGGGCGCAACTACACCCAGTTGGCCAGGGAGCGCAAGCTCGACCCGGTGATCGGTCGTCAGCGCGAGATCGAGCGCGTGATGCAGATCCTCTCCCGACGCACCAAGAACAACCCGGTGCTCATCGGCGAGCCCGGCGTCGGCAAGACCGCCATCGTCGAAGGGCTGGCGCAGCGCATCGTCGCCTCCGAGGTGCCCGAGACGCTCCACGGCAAGCAGCTCTACACGCTCGACCTGGGGGCGCTGGTGGCCGGGTCGCGCTACCGGGGCGACTTCGAGGAGCGGCTCAAGAAGGTCCTCAAGGAGATCCGCACCCGCGGCGACATCCTGCTGTTCATCGACGAGATCCACACCCTGGTCGGTGCCGGCGCCGCCGAGGGCGCCATCGACGCCGCCTCGATCCTCAAGCCGATGCTGGCCAGGGGAGAGCTGCAGACCATCGGCGCCACCACGCTGGAGGAGTACCGCAAGTACCTGGAGAAGGACTCGGCGCTGGAGCGCCGCTTCCAACCGGTGCGGGTCGAGGAGCCCACCGTCAGCGAGACGATCCAGATCCTCCACGGGCTCAAGGACCGCTACGAGATGCACCACAAGGTGCGGTTCACCGAGGCCGCCCTGGTGAGCGCGGCCAACCTGGCCGACCGCTACATCTCCGACCGTCACCTTCCTGACAAGGCGATCGACCTGATCGACGAGGCGGGATCACGCATGCGGATCAACCGCTCGTCCAACCTCCCCGAATTCAAAGAGATCGACGAGCGGCTCGGTCAGTTGCGCCGTGACAAGTCCGAGGCGGTGCAGGCCCAGCAGTTCGAGCGGGCGGCGCAGCTGCGCGACCAGGAGCGGACCCTGATCTCCGAACGGGCCCAAAAGGAAGGCGAGCTGCGCGCCTCCGGCGAGGAAGTCGGCTGGCTCATCGACGAGGAGGAGATCGCCGAGGTCCTGGCCCTGTGGACCGGCATCCCGGTCCACCGACTCACCGAGGAGGAGACGGCCCGGCTGGTGGCCATGGAGGGCGAGCTCCACAAGCGGATCATCGGTCAGGAAGACGCCATCGTCGCCGTGTCGCGGGCCATCCGGCGTACCCGCGCCGGGCTCAAGGACCCCAAGCGGCCGTCAGGTTCGTTCATCTTCCTCGGCCCATCGGGGGTGGGGAAGACGGAGACCGCCAAAGCGCTCGCCGAATTCCTCTTCGGGAACGAAGACGCCCTCATCCAGCTCGACATGTCGGAGTACATGGAGAAGCACACCGTTTCCCGGCTGGTGGGATCGCCACCCGGGTACGTCGGGTACGACGAGGGCGGTCAGCTCACCGAGGCGGTGCGCCGCAAGCCCTTCTCCGTTGTGCTCTTCGACGAGATCGAGAAGGCCCATCCGGACGTGTTCAACACGCTGCTCCAGATCCTGGAGGACGGGCGGCTCACCGATGCCCAGGGGCGCGCCGTGGACTTCAAGAACACGGTGATCATCATGACCTCCAACCTGGGTACCCGGGACCTGCGCAAGAAGAGCATCGGTTTCCACGCCGACTCCGACGAGGTCACATACGAGAAGATGCGGGCCAAGGTCAACGAGGAGCTGAAGCGGCATTTCCGCCCCGAGTTCCTCAACCGGATCGACGAGGTCATCGTCTTCCACGAGCTGTCGCTCGACGAGGTCAAGCGGATCGTCGACCTGATGCTTGCCAGGGTTCGCAACCAGCTCACATCGCAGGGTCTCGACCTGGTGCTCACCGACGACGCCAAGGGTTTCCTCGGCACCAAGGGTTACGACCCCGAGCTCGGCGCCCGGCCATTGCGCAGGGCCATCCAGCGGCTGCTCGAGGACCAACTCTCCGAGCGTGTGCTGCTTGGCGAGTTCAAGGCCGGTTCGACCATCGTGGTCGGGCTGGACGAGGAGGCGGGCGAGTTGACCTTCGAGGCGATCGAGGCCCCCGACCAGCCGATCGTCGAGATGGCGGGCAGCGCCGAGGGCTGACAAACTCGACTAGGTGTTCGACGGCTTCACCGACGAGTCGCTGGTACTCGACGACGTCACGATCCGGGTGCGATACGGCGGTGCCGGTCCTGCGGTACTCCTGATCCACGGTCATCCCCGCACCGGCGCCACCTGGCACCGCGTCGCTCCCAGGTTGGTAGATGCCGGATTCACCGTCGTCTGCCCGGACATGCGCGGGTACGGGGGGTCGAGCGCTCCCACCCCGTTGCCCGACCACTCCCAGCAGTCGAAGCGGGCCGTCGCCGGCGACCTGGTGGAGGTGATGGGTCGCCTCGGCCACGATCGGTTCTCGGTCGTCGGTCACGACCGGGGGAGCTACGTCGCTTTGCGGCTGGCGCTGGACCGCCCCGACCGGGTGAAGCACCTCGTCGTCATCGATGGGGTGCCCATTTGCGAAGCGCTCGACCGCTGCGACGCCAGGTTTGCCGAGCGTTGGTACCACTGGTTCTTCTATGCGCAACCCGACAGGCCGGAGCGCGCCATCAACATCGATCCATTGAGTTGGTACGGCGGTGATCCCGAGGCGATGGGCGAGGAGAACTTCGCCGAGTACCTCGAGGCGATCAACCGGCCCGAGACAGTGCTCGCGATGCTCGAGGACTACCGGGCCGGCCTCAGCGTCGACCAACACCACGAACGGGTCGACCGGGACGCCGGTCACCACATCGGCTCGCCCGACCCTGGTCGTTGTGGTCGTTCGCAGGACGACATGGAACGGCTCTATGGCGACCCATTGACGGTGTGGCGCCGCTGGGCGCCGGACCTGCGTGGCCACTCCATCGAGTCGGGCCATCACGTCGCCGAGGAGAACCCAGAAGCACTGGCGAAGAGCCTGACCGACTTCCTGCACCGGAGAGCCCTGACCCGGCGCACCGCGGTCGATCGGCCCGCAGGCAGGTATGGGTCTAGCGACTCATGTAGCCGCCGGTTCTCGGACCGATAGTTCTCTCAGGCGCACCCGGGGGGGTGCGGCGGTAGGGGGCGGGATCGTGCCTCGGCGGGAATGAGGCCGAGGTGCGATTCCGCCTGTTCTGAGGAGTTCATATGCGTTGGCTTCGTGTGCTGGTCGTGGTCGGTGCGCTCATTGGTTCCCTGGTTCCCACCATGGCGGTGGCCCAGGAACCGGCGACACCCAAGTCTGAAGCAATCATCGAGGGCGAGTGGAAGTTCACTTTCACCCGCCAAGCCGTGATCGGAGCAGTGGTTCGACGCCCCTTCCTGGGCCGTCGATCAGGCCCGAGGCCGACTCGCCGCCGCTGGAGGCGGTCGGCAGCAAGGAAAGCCGCACATACGATTTCTCGATGTCCTGTGAGGGTGACGCATGCACCCTCACCCTGGCACCCGACTGCACCTGGACCCGGAGCGGGAAGCGCTGGTCGGGCATGCTCCCGTCGCGTGATCTGCGGAGGTTGCCATCAGTCTGGTTACGACCGAACGATCTCGTCGTTCTCCTCGATGAATGTCCGTGTCAGCAACGCGATCGAGACGTCGGACGGTCTGGTGGCCACGAATCTGGAGGGGGAGGGCACCATCGCCGATTGGGTCTGGTACTGGTGGATGGACGAAGGCTCAACCAAGAATGCCACCTACGCCCAGATCGCTCGATGTGACCGCGGTCGCGAAGCGTCTCGATCCGCCGAAAGCGCTTCCGACGACCACGAGTACGACCTCGACCACGCAGGCACCGACCACGACGACACCACGGAAGCGCCGACCACGACCACGCAGCCAGCCACGACTACGTCGACCGTGGCGCCGGCGACCACGTCTACGACAGTGGTCGCGGTGGTCCGTCCCGCTGGTGGCGTGGTGGCCCGGTCGATCCCGCTGTCTGGTGGCGGTGGTCGCGTCCGACTGCCCCTGCCGGGGTGCCGGTTTTGGCTGCTTCGTTGCGGGGTCCCGATGCGGTGTCGTGGGCGATTCCGGTGGTGGCGACCAACGCTCTGCTGGCCTTGGCGTTGGTGTTGTTGATGCCCTTCCCTGGAGAGTTGTTCAACCGGACGCTGGATGAGCACTACGACGAGGTGACCGGCTGGTTCCGCCGGCTGTTGCCCGGGGGCCGTTCGGAGCGCTCCTCGCGAGCGGCGCTCGCGGGTGCGGGGTTCGTGGCGGACGCTGGGGTTGGTGCTGGTGGCGGGGACGCTGCTGGCCGGCCTGTTGGATCCCGGGTTCGGGTGGAACCGCTCGACGGGGGCGCTCCTGGTGGGGGCGGGGCTGGGTCTCATCGGGGTGATGGCGGTCGGCCTGGGGGTTTCCGCCTGGTTCGTGCGTCGTCGTGAGAGCGGCGTGTCGTTGTCGGTGCGGGCGCTCCCCGGGGCGCTTGGTGGTGACCGCGGCCTGTGTGCTGTTGTCCCGGGTGGTGGGGTTCGAGCCGGGATACCTCTACGGGGTGTTGGCCGGTCTGGTGGTCGGTGGTGCCCTCTCCGCGGTGGACGAGGGCAAGCAGGCGGCGCTGGCCTCTGGGGTGACCGCTCTGGTGGCGCTGGCGGCGTGGCTGGGATGGTCCTGGTTGCAGCCCTCGCTGGGGTCGGACCCGTCGTTCGGGCTGACCGTGGTGAACACCGCTTTGGCCACCCTGTTCGTCGCCGGTCTGGAGGGTCTGGTGTTCGGGCTGGTGCCGATGCGCTTCCTCGCCGGCTCCGCGGTGTTGAAGTGGTCGAAGCTGGTGTGGGGGCTGCTGTTCGGGGCTGGGGTGTTCGCCTTCCTCCAGTTGCTCGCCCATCCCGGTGCCGGTTACGGACCGACCGAGTCGGCGGTGCCGTTCGTCACCGCGGCGGCGTTGTTCGCCGGGTTCGGGCTGGTCTCGGTCGGCTTCTGGGGCTGGTTCCGCATCCGCGACCGGCGCCAACCGGTACTCGAAGAGCCTGAGCTGACCTGATCAATGGGTCGCTCGACCCATGTAGTGGCTCGCCTCAGGTACCGATATCGAGGTCAACGGCGCCAGGAGTGGGGCGCAGGCAGGAAGCGGAATCGGGGTCGAAAGGCCCCGATTCCGTTTGTTCGAGGACCGATCGCTGGTTCGGCATCCTCGACCGCCGACCGATCGGCACTCCAAGATCGCCTGACAGCTCTAACCGGCGGCCGGTCCCACGGGGACCGGTACACTCCCGCCGCCGGCGACGCCGGTTGTAAGGAACACCAGGAGGACAATTCGTGAAGAACACGAGCAAGATTGCGGTGATCACCGCGGTGCTCGCGCTGTTCGTGGCTGCGTGTAGCGGGGGAACTACAGACACGACGGGAGCGCCAGCTGACACCACTGCAGCGGGCGCCGACACCACGGCTGGGCGCCGACACCACCGTGGGTGCCGACACCACAGTCGCGGCCGATACGACCGTCGCTGCCGACACCACGGTTGCAGCCGACACCACAGTGGCAGGCGAGGCGCTCCGGGTTGGTGTTGTCACCGATGTCGGACAGCTGGAGGACAAGTCCTTCAACCAGTCGTCCAACGAGGGTGCTATCGCCGCCGCCGAACAGCTGGGCGGTGAGCACGACGTCATCGTCACCGAGGAGATCTCGGATTACGGCCAGAACATCCAGACGTTCATCGACCAGGACTTCGATGTGATCGTCACGGTTGGGTTCCTCATCGGCACCGATACCACCGCGGCCGCACTGGCCAACCCGGACGTGAGCTTCATCGGTGTCGACCAGGGCATCTGCATCACTCCCGGGGCTGAAGCCGACCCGGACTTCGCCTGTGAGGGCGACCCGGCAGTACTGCTGCCCAACTATCAGGGTCTCGTCTACGCCGAGGACCAGGCGGGATACCTCGCCGGGATCGTGGCGGGGAGCATCACCGAGAACAACACGGTCAGCGCCATAGGTGGGACCAATGTCCCGGCTGTGATCCGGTACGCCCGTGGCTATGAGTCCGGGGTCAAGTCGGTCACTCCCAACGCCACCGTCCTCTATCAGGAGACCAGTCCCGATCCGGCGGTCGGCTTCAACGATCCGGCAACCGGTCGGTCGATTGCCGAGCAGCAGATAACCCAAGGCTCTGACGTCATATTCCAGATCGCCGGTCTGACGGGCGAGGGTGCCCTTCAGGCGGCATGTGACGCCGAGATCTACGGGATCGGGGTAGATGTCGACCAGACGCAGACGTTGCCCGACCTGGCGGGGTGCATCGTTACCAGCGCCACCAAGGCGCTGGAGGATTCGGTGACCGCCGCCATCCTCCGGGTGGCCGACGGCTCCGCCGAGGGGGGGAACATCGTCAACTCGCTCACCACCGATCCCCCGGGCGTCGGTCTCGCCCCCTTCTACGACTTCGAGGGATCGCTGATCACCCCCGAGATCCAGACGGCCATCGATGACGCAATGGCTGGAATGATCGACGGGTCGATCGTTCCCTGTAACGCACCCGGCCCTGCGGCAGCCACACCGGACTGTCCGTGATCTGATTCGGAAACCGATCCAACTGGAGGCGGCCGGCCGAGACCGGCCGCCTCCGTCCGTTGACGAGCCGTTAGTCTCCGCCCCGCTCCGGGGGGGATGCAACCGTTCCGGGCGCGCCTGACGAGGAGACAAGGCAGGGGATGAGCGACGAGGTCATTGCTCCCGCCCTGGAGATGCGGGGCATCACCAAGCGTTATCCCGGGGTGGTTGCCAACGACGGGATCGACCTCGAGGTTCATCCCGGCGAGATCCATGCTCTTCTCGGCGAGAACGGTGCGGGCAAGTCGACGCTCATGAACATCCTCTACGGGCTGGCTTCGCCCGACGAGGGTGAGATCCTTCTCGATGGCGAGCCCATAACCATCTCATCGCCGGCTGATGCCATCGCCCGTGGGATAAGCATGGTCCACCAGCACTTCATGCTGGTTCCGGTGCTCACCGTGGCTGACAACATCGTCCTCGGCGACGAGACCATGGCCAACCCGATCTTCTTGGATCGGCGCGAGGCGCACAAGAGGATCGTCGAACTGGGTCAGCGCTTTGGGTTCGAAATCGACCCCGAAGCGAAGGTGGAGACACTCTCGGTGGGGTGGCAGCAGCGGGTGGAGATCCTCAAGGCGCTCTACCGGGAGGCTCGGATCCTGGTGCTCGACGAGCCGACCGCGGTGCTCACCCCCCAGGAGACCACGGAGATCTTCGCCGTGCTCCGCCGGTTGGCCGACGAGGGTCACAGCGTCATCTTCATCAGCCACAAGCTCTACGAGGTTCTGGAGATCGCCGACAGGATCACCGTGATCCGCCGGGGCAAGGTGGTGGGATCGCGCCTGCCCGGAAGAGACCGACGAGGACGATCTCGCCGAGTTGATGGTGGGTCGTGAGGTTCAACTCACCGTGGATCGAGGTGTCTCACACCCGGGCGATGCGGTGTTGAGCGTGCAGGATCTCAGGGTTCGCGACGACCGCCACCACGAAGTCGTCCGCGGCGTGGACTTCGACCTGCGCGCCGGTGAGATTCTGGGAATCGCCGGTGTGGCCGGCAACGGACAGGACGAGTTGGTCGAGGCAATCACCGGGCTGCGCAAACCGCTGGCTGGAACAGTGATCCTCAACGGCGAGGACGTCACCCACTCCGGCGTTCGGGAGATGCGCGAGGCCGGGGTCGGATTCGTCCCCGGAGACCGGCACCGTTTCGGTCTGGTCCTCAGTTTCCCGGTCGAGGACAACCTGGTCCTCACGACCTACCACCGAAAGCCATTCTCCCGAGGGATGATGGTGGATAGCGACGAGATCAGCCGCTGGGCGCGGCAGGCAATAGACGATTACGACATCCGCACCCCGTCCGACGGACGTGCCCTGCGGCAACTTGTCCGGCGGCAACCAGCAGAAGGCCGTGGTCGCCAGGGAGTTCGGTCAAGACCTCAAGGTCTTGGTGCTCGATCAGCCAACCCGGGGGCTCGACGTCGGGAGCATCGAGTTCATCCACCGTCAGGTCGTCGAGATGCGCGACCGGGGGATAGGGATTCTGCTCGTATCCGCCGAGCTCGACGAGGTCCTCGAGCTCTCCGACCGGATCGCGGTGATGTACCGAGGAGAAGTGGTCGCCCTGGTGGACGGTCCCAGCGCCAACCGCGAGGACATCGGTCTGCTCATGGCGACAGGGGGCAAGGGCGACACGTCTACCGCGACACGAGCAAGCCTCGTGACCGAGCCTCCCTCAAGTCTCGAAGACGATCTCGGCGAACGGGGACCGGCACCGCATGCGGCGGTGCCAGAGCCGTTGCCACAGGGCCGTTGGCGGCGGTTGGTCGCGGTTGTGGCGATCCCGATCGCATCGATCGTCCTTGGCCTTCTCGCCGGGTCGGTGCTCATCATCGTGTCCAGCCCTGCCGCCGAGGGCACGATCGACTGGACTTTGCCGCTCACCGCGTATGGGGCCCTACTCCAGGGCGCATTCGGAGGGCCGACCGAGATCACGAACACCCTGGTCGCCACCGCGCCGTTGATTCTCACCGGGCTTGGCGGTCGGGGTGGGGTTCAAGGCGGGTCTCTTCAATATCGGCGGCACCGGTCAGGTGCTGATCGGCGGTTTCACCGCGGCAGTGGTCGGCGCCGCTCTGGCCGATGCGTCCCCATGGGTTGCCTGCCCGGTGGCGGTCATCGCCGGGTGTCTGGCGGGCGCCTTCTACGGGTTCATCCCCGGCTTCCTCAAGGCTTTCACCGGCGCCCACGAGGTGGTCACCACGATCATGCTCAACTCGATCGCGGCCTTCCTCATTTCGGCGCTGGTCAACGACATCCTGCGTGCCCCCGGCTACAGCTTCGCCCGCACCGCAGACGTGGGGAATGCCGCCCTGCCGCACATCGGGAGCGGGGCATTCAACATCGGGGTGCTCATCGCATTCGCCCTGGTTCCCGTTGCCTACTGGCTCTTGTGGAAGACGACGCTGGGTTTCGAGATACGCACCGTCGGAGCGAACCCGAGCGCAGCCCGCTACGCCGGGATGAGCCCGCGGCGGCTCATCGTCCTCACCCTCTCGCTGTGCGGTCTCTTCGCCGGTCTGGCGGGGGTGCTGCAGATCCTCGGCGTCGTCGGGTTCTACCCGGCCACCTACGGCACCGCCATCGGGTTCGACGGGATCGCCGTCGCCCTGCTCGGCCGGGCACATCCCGTCGGGATCCTCTTCTCGGCGCTCCTCTTCGGGGCGATGCGGGCCGGCTCCGGGCTGATGCAGATCCAGGCCGACGTCCCGATCGAGATCATCGACGTGATCCAAGCCGTGATCCTGTTCTTCCTGGCCGCCGATGTCATCGTCCGCAAGCTGCTCCGGCTGCGCGTCGCCCGGGCGGGAGTGGACGAGGTGCAGACGGTGACCCGGTCCTACGGTGAGCAGGCGGTGGGCTGATGGAGGGTGTGCTCGACTTCCTCTACAACATCCCGGTACTCGGGTATGTCATCCAGTTCATCGCGTACCTGATCTCCGTGATCCCCGACATCGCCCCGATCGTGCTCGGACTGGCGGTGCCGATCGCACTCGGTGCGCTCTGCGGTGTGATGAACGAGCGAAGCGGCGTGGTCAACATCGGCATCGAGGGGATGATGCTGATCAGCGCCTTCGCCGGGTTCATGGTGGCTCTGGTGGTCAACAACGCCATCGGCGGGGAGCCCTCCGAGGGGTTGTTCGCCGCCACTCCGGCGTTGCTGATCGGAGTATTGGCGGCGATGCTGGCCGGTGCCGTGGTATCGGTGCTCCATGCCTGGCTCAGCATCTCGATCCGGGCAGACCAGATCATCAGCGGCACGATCATCAATATCCTCGCCCTCGGGTTGACCGGTTATCTCAACCGGCTTGATCAGCCCCACCGGTGGTGCGGGGACCTTCCGCTCGTTCGATCCGCCCGAGTGGCTGGTGGACATCCCGGTGGTGGGGTGGATCTTCAACATGTTCCTCAATCAGGGCCCGATCGCAATGTCGGTGATCGTGTTCGTGATCGTCCTCCAGATACTGCTGTTCCGATCCCGCTGGGGACTACGCACCCGGGCCGTCGGCGAGCACCCCCGAGCGGCCGACACGGTGGGGATCGACGTGCTGCGGGTGCGGTGGCGCAACGTCATCGTCGGCGGCGTGTTCGCCGGGTTGGCGGGCGGCTACCTCACACTGGAGGCGACCGGTTCCTTCCAGAACGGGATGACCGCCGGGCGGGGCTTCATCGCGCTGGCAGCCGTGATCTTCGGGCGCTGGACGCCGATCGGGGCATTTCTCGGCTCGCTTCTCTTCATGGGATCACAGGCGCTCGGTGTAGCCATCCGCTCCAACCCACCGGTCGGCTCGTTGGGCGAGGCGCTTGGCGGGTTCCAGCAGGCATACCCCAGCATCTACAACAACTTCTTCGCCGCCCTGCCCTACGTACTCACCATCATCATCCTCGCCGGTGTCGTGGGGAGGAGCATTCCCCCCGCCTCGGTCGGCGTCCCCTACGAGAAGGAAGGGCGCGTCTAGGCGGTCATCGCTGCCGCGATCCACCGCTCGACCTCGGCGGCATGTGGAGCGGACCGCGCACCGGGCCGGGTTGTCGACAGCGAGGCGGCGATCACCGCCCATCTCACCGCCGCCACCGGAGGCTGGCCGGCGGCGAGGCGGGCGGCCAGTGCCCCGGTGAAGACATCGCCGGCGCCGGTGGTGTCGACCGGTTCCACCGATGGCGCCGCGATCTCGGTTGTCGTGCCCTGGTCGAACACGATGGCACCATCGGGGCCCCAGGGTCACCGCCACCGCGGCCCCGGTCAGCGCACCGAGTGCCTGAGCGCTCTCGCCCGGGGTCGTCCTCACCGGAGAGCACGGCGGCCTCGTCTCGGTTCGGCGTGATCATCGGCCCCATCGCCGACAACCCGTCGGGGAGCGGACGAGCCGGAGCGGGGTTGACCAGCAGCGTCCTCCCGGTCCGGGCGGCGGCGGCAGCCGCCGCCAGCAACGCATCGTCGGGTATCTCGAAGTTGGCCACGACCACGCCACCGTCGGGAGGGCGGTGCATCGCCTCCTCGACTCGGGCTGGACTCAATTCCGCATTGGCCCCGGAAGCCACGGCGATCATGTTCTCACCCTGCTGATCGACAACGATCAGGGCAACGCCGGTCGGGGCCGTCGTGGAGCGGGAAACCCCGGCGAGGTCGACACCGACCTCCTCCAGATCGGCGAGCGCCTCCGACGCCATCTCGTCGTCGCCCACCTCGGCGATCAACCAGACGTCGGCGCCGCTCCGCTTGGCCGCCAGCGCTTGGTTGGCCCCCTTGCCGCCGCCCGACCGGGCGAACCGCCCTCCGATCACTGTCTCGCCTGCGGCGGGGAGATGGCCGACGTGCACCACCAGGTCGAGGTTGACCGACCCGACCACCACCACTTGAGGCGTCACGGCGGGCTCACCAGATGGGTCGGCATCGACCGGCTACTCGCCGGCCGGCCTGCCGTAGAACTCGAAGCCCATTATGAGGAGGGTGTCGTAGGGCCCCCGGTTGGCGTCGAGCGCCTCACCGGGGTAGGTGCTGGTCACCCTGAAGGTGAGCTCGGTGGTCCCAACCGTCGCCACGTTGATCACGTGGGGACCGCTGGCATCGGGGATGACATTGGTCTCCACAGCACCGCCCATGTCATCCGTCTCGATGACGAACCCCTGTACCTTGGCGTTGCGGGTGTACCGCTCCTCGTCGGTGGCGTTCTTGAGGACGACCTGTTCCAGGGCAACCTCGGGGGCGAACGTGAATACGAACTCGATTGGCTCGTCGCTGCTGGGATCGTTGTTCCAGCCCTGGTCGCTTCGCCTGGCGATGAGGTTGTCGCAACTGAATCCCTCGGCGGTGCTGGAGCAGTCGACTCCGATCGGGTTGATCCGGCGCAGCCTCGTCTGACCGGCCGTGGTGCTGCTGGCATCGGTGGCAACAGTGGTCTCGCTCGCGGTGGAAGGCCCTCCCTGGAGGGCATTGAAGATCGCCGCGCCGACGAACACCACGATGAGGACCGCCGAGACCGCGATGACCGCCCTCAGCCCGGCCGACGTCCCCACCGGAGGCTGTGGCGCCACCGGGAGTTGTTGACGGGAGAGACGGGCACCGCACTCTTCGCAGTGACGGTTGGCGGCCGGGTTGGCGGCACCACACGACGGACAGGTGGTCGTCTGTTGGGCCGCCGTGACCATGGGCGGCTCCCATGCCGCGTCTTCGGCCGGTGCCTCTCCGAGCACGAACTCCTCGTCGGTGCCGTGCTCGCGGCGGGCTCCAACGGGTCCACCCACGCTCCGCACGTCGGGCAAAAGCGCTCGTTGGAGAACGAGGCGCCGCAGTTGGTGCATGTATGACGAGCCATCAGAGTCCGCGAGGGGTTGCTTGATCTCGGGTGGGTATTGTGCCACGGCGCAATGGTGTGGGCGATCATCGAGGCTGAGCCGTGGACCCCCCTGAGCCTCATCGCCGGTGGGCTGCTCCTGGTCGGCGTCATCGTTGCGCTGGTGTGGGCGATCCGTGTCTCAGTCCGTCGATAGCATCCCGCACCGTGACCACCTCCTTCGCGTGCTCCGGGTGCGGCTACGTGGCTCCCAAGTGGATGGGCTTCTGTCCGCAGTGCCGGCTCGACGAACCACTTGTCGAAGAACGCTCCAAGGCCGAAGAAGGCGGCGACCGGCCC
The DNA here is from genome assembly GCA_963826825.1 of uncultured Acidimicrobiia bacterium. Classification (GTDB taxonomy): domain Bacteria; phylum Actinomycetota; class Acidimicrobiia; order Spongiisociales; family DATADW01; genus DATADW01. The sequence continues at coordinate 197,197 of CAWGYV010000007.1, forward strand.
GCCACCAGTGCCGATACCGCTCGCCGATGCGGGGGGCGATGCCCCGACCCGCGTCCCGGTCGGGATCGGCGAGGTCGACCGGGTACTCGGCGGCGGATTGGTGCCAGGGGCGGTGCTGCTCCTCGGTGGCGAGCCGGGGGTCGGAAAGTCGACGCTGGTGCTCCAGGTTGCTGCCGAGATGACCGCAGTCGGGCCGGCGGGTGCTCATCGCATCCGCCGAGGAGTCGATCGACCAGGTGGGCCTGCGTGCGCAGCGGCTCGGGGTGGTGGGCGGTCCGCTCTTCCTCTTGGCTGAGGACGACGTCGACCGCATCCTCGCCGCTGCCGCCGAAATGTCCCCCGACCTGATCGTTATCGACTCGGTCCAGACAGTTTCGGCGGCCGAGGTGGGGAGCGCCCCCGGTTCAACAACCCAGGTGCGGGAGTGCGCCGCCCGTGTGATCCGCTTCGCCAAGGAGCGCGGGATCGCCGCGGTGCTCGTGGGTCACGTCACCAAGGACGGCGCCATAGCCGGCCCCAAGACGCTGGAGCACATGGTCGATGTCGTCCTCTACCTGGAGGGCGAGGGCGACCGCGGGCTGCGGGCTCTGCGGGGGTGGAAGAATCGCTTCGGCCCGACCCACGTCGCCGGGCTGTTCGAGATGAGCCAGGACGGACTGGTCGAGGTGGCCGACCCGTCGCGCGCCTTCCTCGCCGAGTGGGAGTCGTCGGTCCCCGGCACCGTCGTGTTCCCCACCATCGACGGGAGACGGCCCGTGCTGGTCGAGGTGCAGGCGCTCGTCTCCCCTGGCGAGTTCACCCCGTCGCGGCGCAGCGCCCGTGGCATCGACCCCGTCCGGCTCCACCAACTGCTGGCGGTGCTCGACCGTCACGCCGGGGTCGGGTTTCCTCAGAGGGACGTCTACGTCGGCGTGGTCGGAGGGCTGACCCTTTCCGACCCGGGGATCGACCTCCCGGTGGCGCTGGCACTGGTCAGCTCGCTGCAGGACGTCGCGCTCGGGCCGATGGCGGCATGGGGAGAGGTCGGTTTGACCGGCGAAGTCCGTCAGGTGCCATTGGCGGCACGTCGCATGGAGGAGGCGGAACGGGTCGGTGCCCGGGTGTTGGCGCCCGTCCAACGGGTCCCGACTCCGGCTGCCCGAGGCGCTCGAAGCCGCCGGTCTCTGGATCGGGTCACGTGCCCTCGCCGGGCGGATCTGACCGCGACAAGTCCCTGGCCACGCCCTGCGTCGGCGACAACCGGCTGATACCCTGACCAACGGATGAGCCCTGAGCAGCTCACGCAGAGAGCGGTATTCGAGCGTCTCGCCCCGGGAACCCCGCTCCGCTCCGGTTTGGAGAGGATCATCCAGCAGGGGAACGGGGCTTTGGTGGTCCTTGGAGGGGGAGGGGCCGTAGATGCCATATGCACCGGGGGGTTCGAACTGGCCGACTCCAACTTCTCCCCGGCGCGGCTGGCCGAGCTGGCCAAGATGGATGGCGCCATCGTCCTCAGCGACGACTGCTCGCGCATCCTCCGCGCCAACGTCCACCTGGTCCCCTCGTCGTCGATCCGCACCGACGAGACCGGCTCTCGCCACCGCACCGCCGAGCGGGTGGCGGTGCAGACCGAGAAGCCGGTGGTGGCGGTGAGCGAGGACCGCAGGGCAGCCACGGTCTTCTTCGGCCAGACGAGCCACGAGTTGGAGAACCCGACCGAGCTCGTCGCCAAGGCAAACCAATCGCTACAGACTCTGGAGCGTTTCCGCCGCCGACTCGACGACGCCTTGGAGAGGCTGACCCGGATGGAGGTGAGCGACGTCTCGAGCAATCGCGCCGTCGTCACCGTGGTCCAGCGAGCCGAGCTGGTGCGCCGCCTCGGCGCCGAGATCGACCGCGACGCGGTCAACCTCGGGGCGAGCGGCGAGATCATCCGACTCCAGCTCGCCGACCTCATCCAGGGTGTGGAGACACAACAGTCCCTGACTCTGCGGGACTATGTGAGGCCGAGCCGTGCCGCCACGGCCCGCACCGCGCTCGAGGCGCTGGGAGCTGTGGTGGTGACCGACCTCAACGACCCGTCGCGCGTCGCCACCGCGGTTGGGCTCGACGATCTCGACGACCACGTGCGACCGCTGGGGTACCGGTTGCTCGCCTCGGTGCCTCGTCTTCCGGAGAACGTTCGCAACGCCCTCACCGGGCACTTCAAGGACTTCCAGAAGATGCTGCTCGCCGATGTGGCCGAGCTCGATGACGTCGAGGGGATCGGGACATCACGGGCGGTGCAACTCCGCCGCTTCTTCGACCGGCTGCTCGACGCCACCCGCGCCTGGGCGCCCGAGATCGCCTGATCGCCTGGAAGGGAGCAGTCAGAGGGCGGCTACACTCCGCTTCCGTTCCCCGACCTCCTGAGGCCGATGCCTGCCACAAAACGCTCCCGTAAAGACAGCGACGCGCCCGTAGAGGCGCCCAAGCCGCCAACCACCCGCCGCAAGGGCCCCGCTTTCGGAGTGGGCGACAGGGTGGTCCATCCCCAGCATGGCGCTGCCGTGATCACCAAGAAGGTGAAGCAAAGACCATCGACGGCTCGAGCCGTGACTACTACGTGCTCGAGATCGCCACCGACCAGCTCACCGTGTTCGTCCCGGTGGACTCGATCGAGGAGGCGGTCCGCTCGGTCATCTCGAAGAACCAGACCCGCAAGGTCTTCCAGATCTTCAAAGAGGAGCCCCAGGACGCCGGGTCCAACTGGAGCCGCTGGTACAAGGTCCTCAACGAGAAGATGACCAGCGGCGACATCTACCAGGTGGCCGAGGTGATCCGCGATCTGAGCTGGGCGCAGCAGACCAAGGGGATCTCGCCGGCGCTGAAGAGGATGCTCTCCAGGGCTCGGCTCACCCTGATCAGCGAGCTCCGCTTCGCCCTCGAGGTGGACGAGGAGGAAGCGACCAGGCGTCTCGATAGGGCGCTCCCCAAGGCGGAGAAGGAAGAGGAGAGCTGACCTCTCTCCGGGTCGGCTGGGGTTTTGACGCCCACCGTTTCGGGGGCAGCCCTCCAATCGTTCTCGCCGGCATCGTGGCCGATCCAGACCGTGGGCTGCTGGCAACCTCCGACGGCGACGTCGCCGCCCACGCCCTCGCCGACGCCCTGTTGGGAGCGGCGGCACTGGCCGACCTGGGGGAGTTGTTCCCATCGAGCGACCCCCAATGGGAGGGTGCCGACTCGATGGCGCTGCTCGCCGAGGTTGTGCGGCTGACCCGGGAGGCGGGCTGGGCGCCGGCGCATGCGGACCTGACGGTCATCGCCCAGTCGGTGCGGGTGGCACCACATCGCGAGGCGATGAGGCGCTCCCTCGCCGAGGTGCTCGGGGTGGCCGAGGAGGTCGTCTCGGTGAAGGCGACCACCACCGACCACATGGGCTCGATCGGCCGCGACGAAGGTGTGGCTGCGGTTGCGGTGTTGACGGTGGTCACCGACAACCTGAGTCGTCGAGCACCGGACGGCAGAGCCTTCTGTTGCCCGCCGGGGCATCGTTACCATCGCCGGCGATGCGTGTCTTCAACACGCTTGGGCCGTCGCTACGAGGAATTCGTCCCTCGCACCGAGGGGGAGGTCGCCATCTATGTGTGCGGACCGACGGTGCAGTCCGAGCCGCACGTGGGGCATGGACGGTCGGCGGTTGCCTTCGACGTCATCCGCCGCTACCTCGAGTGGCGCGGGTTCCGCGTGCTCTACGTCCGGAACATCACCGACATCGAAGACAAGATCATCGCGGCCGCCGCCGAGGCCGGGGTTCCGGTCGCCGAACTCGCCGAGGCCAACTCCAAGAGGTTCCAGGAGGCCTACCTGGCGCTGGGTGCGCTCGCCCCCGACATCGAACCCAAGGCAACCGAGCACATTCCCGAGATGATCGAACTGATCAGCCACGCTCATCGACCGTGGCCTCGCCTACCCGTCGTCGGGAGACGTCTACTTCTCGGTGAGGACGCTCGAGTCGTATGGGCGCCTGTCCGGCCGCAACCTCGATGAGTTGCTGGCCGGGGCTCGCGTCGAGCCATCCGAGTTGAAAGAGGACCCACTCGACTTCGCCCTCTGGAAGGCGGCCAAGCCAGGCGAGCCCGCCTGGGACTCGCCCTGGGGACCGGGACGGCCCGGCTGGCACATCGAGTGCTCCGCCATGGCGGCGCGATATCTCGGTGACGGCTTCGACATCCACGGGGGAGGGACCGATCTCATCTTCCCCCACCACGAGAACGAGATCGCCCAGTCGGAGGGGGCATCGGGCAACCAGTTCGCTCGATATTGGCTCCACAACGGCATGGTGAACCTGGGCGGGGAGAAGATGGCGAAGTCGACCGGGCTGGTGGTCGACCTCGGTTCTCTGCTCGACCAGGTCGATCCCGGCTGCGTTGCGGCTGCTCTTCCTGAGGGCCCATTACCGCTCGCAACTCGAGTACACCGCCGACCTGCTCGACGATGCCGATCGCGTCGTTGGATCGGCTGCGGCGGTTCGAGGAGCGAATCGACATCGCCCCGAGACGGCTCCAGATGCCGGAGGCGATGGCGAGGTTCACCGCGGCGATGGATGACGACTTCGCCACTCCCGAGGCGGTCGGGGTGCTCTTCGATCTGGTCCGTCAGGGCAACCGTCTGCTCGATGACGGCGCGGATGCATCCCCGCAGATGGCGGCCTTCCTCGAGATAGGCGGTGTCCTCGGGCTGCTCGCCGGCACCGGCGGAGTGGGTTTGGACGACATCTTCTCCGGGCTGACGGCGCTTGCCGAGACGGCTCGGCGTATCACCCGGGGAGCGATGGCGCCTCCACCATCGAGGCGCTCTTGGAAGAACGGCAGCGGGCACGGTCGGACAACGACTTCGCAACGGCGGACACCATCAGAGACGATCTCGCCCAGTCTGGGCATCGTGCTCGAGGACGGGCGTGAGGGCACCCGCTGGGTTCGGCGATAGGGTCGAGGGGCTCCACGCCACCGCCGCCGCCCTCGCCTCGGGGAGGCTCAGCCGGCTCATCGCGGAGCGAGGCCGCGCCCGATCGGGAGCCGGTTGCCGGGCTGATCGCACAGGCGCACCAAGCGGGAGTCACCGTGGAACTGGTCGACGACGTCCGGCCCCACGCCGGAACCGAGGCACCCCAAGGAGTGGTCGGGGTGGGATCGCCGATCCCGTACAGCTCTCTCGACGACTTGGTCGCCAGAGCGTCACCCGTAGCTCTGCTGGTTCTCGACCACATCGAGGATCCCCACAACCTCGGCGCCGCCGCCCGTTCGGCGCTGGCGGCTGGGATCGACGGCCTGGTCATCCCGCTGCGGCGAGCGGCCCCACCCGGCCCGGCGGCCATGAAGGCGGCGGCCGGTGCCCTGGAGTCGCTCCCGGTCGCCGCGGTCAACTCGGTGGCCGACGGCCTGGAACGACTCCGCCGGCTTGGTGTGTGGACCCTGGGTCTCGACGCCGACGCCGAGCGCAGCCTCTTCGGTCTCGAACTGCTCACCGAACCGGTGGCGGTGGTGGTCGGCGGAGAAGGCAAGGGCCTTGGCCGTCTCGTCGCAGAGCGGTGCGACATGGTGGCTTCGATCCCGATCGATCCCCGAGTGGAGAGCCTCAACGCATCGGTCGCCGCTGCGCTGGCCTGTTTCGAGATCCGCAGGGCGCGTTCAATCGTCCGCTGACCACTTCGCCCGGGCGATACGATGGCGTCGCGCCGGGTTAGCTCAGTTGGTAGAGCACGTCTCTTGTAAAGACGATGTCGCCGGTTCGATTCCGGCACCCGGCTCGAAGAATGGCCGACTCGCACGATGATGACTGGCGCCCTACGTTGGCTGGCACAGCCATGCCGCACCTTGGAATCCTCGCTTACGGCTCCCTCATCTGGCATCCAGGTCCTGCTACTCGATGCGGTGACGGCAAGACGGATACCGAGGGTCACGACACCGTTCCAGGTCGAGTTCGCCAGAAGAAGCCGAAGACGGGGCGGCGCTCCAACACCCGTCCCCGTCGATGGTGGGGGAGCCAACGTCGAGGCCGTGCTCTTGGTACTGGATGAGAACGTCTCGCTCGAGCAGGCCAAGGACATGCTGTGGAGACGCGAGACTCACCAGGATTCCACCGCAGAGGCGCTATCCCTCCAAGGAAGAGCCCTGGCTCCGACGACGTTGTCATCAGGGATCTCGAGGACCTGAGGGGGATCGAGCACGTGTTGTACACCGAGCTCGAGGCCAACATTCCGCCAGCCTCTCGAACCGCGGAGCGGCTGGCGGACCTTGCCATTGAGAGCGTGGCCGCAGTCGGCAGAGAAGGGTCTCGATGGCATTTCCTACCTCATGGATGTCAAGGCACATGGTGTCTCCACACCCTTGATGGACGCCTACGAGACGGAGATCCTTCGCCGCACAGAAACCAAATCACTGGCAGGCGGCGCGGCGACGGGTTCTCCACGACCGTTCGTGACCCCTCACTCGTGGGCGCCGGCCTAGATGTGGACGGGAGCTTCCTCGAGTGCGGCCCGGGCTTCGGCGAGCAGCGATTTTCTCTGCACGCTGGTAGGTCGCCTCGGCCTCGGCGGGCGTGTTGCCCACAGCCGTCATTCCCACCCGACCGTGCTCCGTGACGCAGCTCATCATGTGGAACACGACTCCCACCTGTCGCGCCTGGTCGAAGTGCAGGCGGTTCCGGGCGACGATGTCGAAGAGGTCGTCGGTGGTCAGCGCCCGCAGGCTCTCCGCCTCCAGATGGTCCGTCGCGACCAGGTGCTTCTCATCACCCCCTGGGGTCAGGAAGAGTCCGCTCGGTCCGTCGTACCGGCCGTCGGTGAGGAACTGCAGCGTCAGGAAGGGATGCGTCGTGCCGCCCTTGCGGAGGTTCAGCTCGATGGCGTACGAACTCCATTCGCCGGCGGTGTTGCGGACTGACACGAAGTCGATGGCGAAGCGCCCGATCACCCCTTCGCGAGCAAGACGCGCACCGATGACCTTCGCCTCGTCACTTATCGCGACCGCGTAGCCGAAATCGGCTGGGAACCGGCAACCGAGATAGCTCTGCCCGCTCGGTCCGCCGAGCACCTGGTCGTGGGTCGACAACAACTCGACCTCGCCCGTCGGCGTCACCCGGAGCTGCACGCTCGGGCTGCGCAGCTCAACGCCGGCGATCAGTTCCTCGACGATGCCGCCCCGCTCGGCGAGCTTGGCCAGGTATGCCTCGAGCAGAATGTCGGGGCTCTCGAACCGCATCTGCCGCAGGCGCGCCATGATCTCGACGCGCTCTTGCGGGCCGCCGGACTCGGGAAGGCCGCGCAAGTCCACCTGCGCATTGCCCTTACCGGAGACACCCTCGTTGAGCTTGACAATCACGTCGGTGATGGCGGACCGTTGCCGCCTCATCGAGACCACGGCGTCGGCGACGTCATCGAGATTGTGCACATCCTCTTGCCCGAGAGGATGACGAACCCCCTCTTCGGCGAAGAGGCGCCGGCAGCCGGTCTTCGTGCCGAGGTGCACCAACCGGGGGTCTGCACCGTACATGGGTATCCCGAGCGCGACGGCGATGTCACGCTCGAGCTCGGTGGTGTTGTACGGGACGAGGTGGGAGAGCGATGGGTCCGGGATGAGGGCGGCGATCCGGCGGAGGAGCCGGGGTCGCTCGAGCAGCTTTTCGCTGAGCGATCGGGGCGTGCTGTCGCCAACGGAGACGAGCGTCAGCCGGGCGCGGGCATGGCTGGGAATCACGCCAGGGAGCAGCGCCAGGTAGTACTCGATGATGGTCGGCGCGATCGGTGTCGATGTGACGTACACCATGCGCAGCCGCGGCTCGCGCAGCAGCAGGAGCAGAAAGAGGAACCGCTCCTCGTAGGCCTGTGTCATGCTGCCGCTGCCGCTGCTGAGACGATCGAGTGTCACCGACGGGATGACGACCACCGACTCGTTCTCGAGGTTCAGGCGCATCGCGTCCCACACCGCCGGCAGGTTGCGCTGGAGGCGATCGAAGATCTCGTATCGCTGCTCGTTGTTGAGGTCGGACAGGTTGACCGTCTGGTTCCCGACCGCGGCCGTATCGATCGTGCTCATGGTGTGATCCGGGCCGTGTCGACGCCCTTCACATCGAACGCCCGCACCGGCTTGCTGAAGCCGGCCAGCTCCAGATCGCCGGCCGGCGTGCTGACGACGAATTCCTCTGCGCTGGTGAGCACTCGCTGGGTGACGAGGATCTGCCACGGCTGCGCCACGGCGCACAGCCGAGCGGCGAGGTTGACGACGCTGCCGATGGCGGTGTAGTCGAAGCGGCCCTCGAACCCGATTCGGCCCAGGGTCGCGTATCCCTGCGCGATGCCGACGCCGAAGGCGAGATCGTGTCCGTGACGCGACCAGGAGGCAGCGAGATCACGCACTCTGGTCCGCATGGAGACGGCCATGCGGATGGCTCGCAAGCCCGGGTCTTCACACGGTATCGGGTCGTTGAAGACGACCATCAGACCGTCACCGGTGAACCGTTCCAGGGTGCCCTCGAATCGGAAGACCAAGTCGCCGAGCGCGGCGTGGTAGTCGGCGCAGCACACCCATGATCTCTTCGGGCTCGCTGGACTCGGCGAACGGGGTGAAATGCCGGAGGTCGCAGAAGACGACGACGATCTCGCGGCGGTGACTCTCCAGGAACGACTCATCTCCAGAGTCCAGGATCAGCTCGGCCATCTGCGGTGGGAGGAAACGCCGCAGACGCGTGGCCCGCTCGAGCTCCGCGACCTGTGATTGGACGCGTTCTTCCAGCTGACGATTCCATGTCTCCAACTCTTCGGACTGACGGCGAATCGTGTCTTGATAGTTCTTGACTCGAACCAGTGACTTGACCCTGGCAAGCAACTCGGCCTGATCGAAGGGTTTGGTGATGAAGTCGTCGGCCCCGGCCTCGATCGCCCGAACCTTCTGCTGGGCCTCGCTCGCGGTGACCATCACCACCGGCAGGAAGGCAGTGTCGGCGTTCTCGCGGATCCGCCTGCACACCTCGTAGCCGTCCATGCCGGGCATCAGGATGTCCAGCAGGACAAGGTGTGGCTGCTCCGCACGCAGCAGATCCAGCGCCTCCTCTCCAGATGAGGCACGTCAGCACCCGATAGCCGCGCGGGCTCAGCACCGCGTCGAGCAACCGGACGTTCTGCGGCTGGTCGTCTACGACGAGGATCGTCGTCTCGTCACTCTCGTCAGTCATGGTGATCCTGTAGGCAGGAAGCTGCGCACCTGTCCTGGTAGCTCGCGGACACCGAAAGGCTTCTCCAGATACCCGTCGAAGCCGGCCCGCATCGCCCGCTCTCGATCCTCCCGCATGGCGAACGCCGTGACCGCGACCACGGGAACCTCCTGGGTCAGGGGACTGGCCCGCAACTGCCGCAATGCCTCGATGCCATCGATGCCGGGCAGTTGGAGGTCCATGAGGACGAGGTCCGGATGGCACTCCGCTGCGAGCTCGACACCCTGCTCGCCTGTTCGTGCCTCGACCACCTCGTAGCCGGCGTAGCCGAGGACGTCGCGGACGAGCTTGAGGTTCAGCTCGTTGTCCTCGACGACGAGGATGCGGTGGCAGTCGCTCATCGACGCTCCTCCGACTCGAGCGCCCGCGCCGCGGTGCCGAGCGGTTCCGGCATCACCCGAGCCCGGGCCAGCGCCGCTAACAGGTGGTCGCGACTGACTGGCTTGACGAGATAGTCGGTGGCGCCGAACGAGAGGCCCTTCGCTCGCTCGTCGACGATCGACACGACGATCACGGGGATTGCAGCGGTCTCGGGGTCACGCTTGAGGGCGGCAAGGACGTCCCAGCCGTTGACGAGCGGCAGCAGGATGTCGAGGACAACTGCCACCGGCTTCATGCGGCGTATGGCGTCCAACCCGCTCGGTCCATCTTGGGCACTCGAGACCTCGAAGCCGGCACTCTCGAGGTAGACGGTCAGCAAGTCGGTGGATGGACGATCGTCCTCGATCACGACGACCGTCGGCATGCGCAACTCGTCGCGTGCTCTCGACAGGTCACCGTCCGGCAGTGTCTGCAGTCCTATCGGGACGGTGAACCCGAACGTGCTGCCGACGCCCAACTCGCTGTCGAGCCACATCCGACCACCCATGAGCCCGACGATGCGCCGGCACAGCGTGAGTCCCAGGCCTGTGCCCTCCTGGGCGAGAGCACCGCGCGACCCCTGCTGGAACGACTCGAAGATACGCTCGCAGTCCTCCGGTGCAACACCGACGCCTGTGTCGGCGACGGTGATCACCAAATCGTCTCCCTCGACCTTCGCCGTCACGACGATCTCGCCGCCGTCAGGGCGTGAACTTCACCGCGTTGCTCAGCAGATTGAGCACCACCTGCTTGAACCGCAGCTCATCGGTCTCGATGTCACCGACCGCGGGGTCGACATCGAGGATCAGGGCGAGGCCATGCGCAGCGGCGCGCTCGCGGATCATCGAGAGCCCGTACTCGAGCGCCTCGCGTACCGAGAACGTGGCGTTCTCCATTTCCATGCGCCCGGCCTCGACCTTGGACAGGTCAAGGATCTCGCTGAGAAGTTGCAGGAGGTGCTTTCCAGAGCTCCAGATGTCGCGGAGGTACTCCTCTTGGCGATCGTTGATCTCACCGAACATGCGGTCGAGCAGCACCTCCGAAAACCCGATCACGGCGTTGAGGGGTGTCCGCAGCTCGTGCGACATGCTGGCGAGGAACTCCGACTTGTGGCGGCTGACCACCTCCAACTCGCTGGACTTGCGCTCGAGCTCTCGAAACAGCCGAGCGTTGAGGATCGCCAACGCCGACTGGCCGGCGAACGTCTGGAGCAGTTCTTCCGTCTCTACAGGAAAGTCGCCGGCCCGCTTTCGTCGCACGACGAACACACCCACGATGAGTCCCTCGCGGAGCATCGGTATGGCGAGCATCGACCGCCAGCCGGCGTCGTAGAGCACCTGCTGATGAACGTCCAGGTCCAACCCATGCATGTCGGCGACTTGAATCGGCCGCGCCTCGATCGCGGCGCGGCCGACGAAGGTGCCGTGCAGCGTGATGGTCACGTTCCGTAGCTGCTCGAGCACGGCGTCGCTGGTCCCGTAGGCCGTCCGCACGAAGAAGCTCTGCTGGGCCTCGTCGAACTCCATCAACGAGCCGCCGTCGGTGTCGGACAGCTGCACTGCGTGCATCACGATCGTTTGGAGCACCGTGTCGAGGTCCAAGCTGGAGCTCACCGTCTCCCCGACCTTGCTCAGAGCCTCCAACTGAACCACCTTGCGGGCAAGCTCGGCGCGACGGGCCTCGAGGGCGCGCATTAGTTCCAGGTTGCGGACTGCGATGGCCGCTTCCGCGGCGAACGAGGTAAGAAGCGCGGTTGCCCGCTCATCAAAGGGCTCGACCTCGGTACGAAAAACCGATAGAACGCCGACGACGTCCTCGCCGAACAGCATCGGCGCCCCAATGATCGTGCGATAGCCGGCAATCCGCTGGGCATCCTGGCGGCGATAGCTGGGGTCGGCGAGCACGTCGGGGATCTGCGTAGTGCGCCGGTCGAGACCGACACGACCGGTCAGCGAGTCGTGGTCGCGAAAGAGAGGGTGATCCGTCATGTACTCGACGAAAGCTGGCTGACAGTCCAGACGAACGAGCGAGGCGGTACACCGGTCCGTCGACCAGATAGAGCTGCACGCCGTCGGCGCGGCACAGCTTTCGGGCGCTGTCGACGATCGTCCCGAGAACCAGGTCGAGGTCAGAAGCGGACCGGCCCATCGCGGTGAGCACCTCATTGGTGGCCACGATCTGCTCTCGAGCATCGACGAGATCCCGTCGCAGCCGTTCGATCTCCGACGCGTCGACCAAGCTGCCGCCGAGACCCTCCGACATCATGGCCCCCCGATCACTAGCCGCAGCCGGTCAAAAGTCCAGCGTCAGCCATAATCATTCTCCCTCGGTCGACGAGGCTCGTCGTCGACCGTTTGCCTCGGCTCACTGAACGTCAGTGAACCGCGTTGGCTTGACACTAGGTCGTTGGCTCAGAGGGCGTTTGGCGGAACCGCCCCGTCGGGCGACAGCGGTGCCAGCGTGGCGCAAAATTCCAACAAGTTGGGAGGCGGCCGGTGGGTGCCCGTCGCTCGGGGCGGGCCGTCGGCGACCGGTCCGGTTGGTCGTGCCCACGCGAGGTGCTTATAGGTAAGTGCCCCCGCTCGATTGGCGGGCTTTGGCGAGCGCTCGAGGTGTAGGTTCGCGGGTTCGCTTCCCGTCTGTGGCCCATTCGATGATCGGAGTATGCCGGTTGCGAAAGCGGGAAGCGGCATACGCACTGGCGCTTCGCGGCCGCACCCCGGGGTGCCCCGTAAATCGGCGTCCGAGATCTAACCAAGCCGACCTTCCAGTACGGAACGAGACCCGAGACACCTATGGAGGTAGACGATGAGCCACCCCTACGAAGAACTGGTCCAACGCGGCTATGAAGCTCTTGCTAGCGGTGACATGACGCCATTTCAAGAATTGCTCGCTCCGGACGTCGTCTGGCACGTTCCCGGTAACAACCCCACGGCAGGGGAGTACCACGGGATCGAAGGGGTTATGACGTTCATCGCCGAGGCCTTTCAACGAACCGAGGGGAACATGCGCTTCGAGCTGCACGACGTACTCGCCAACGACGAGCACGCCGTCGCATTGCAGCACCTCTCCGCAACAAGAGGTGATCGGACGCTCGACGCCCACGACGTGGTCGTGTACCACGTCCGTGATGGCAAGGCGACCGAAATCTGGTTCCATTCCGGCGACCAAGCCGCCCACGACGCCTTCTGGTCTTGAGCCCCGTTGGGTTAGTCGGCGGGCGACCTGAAACGACTCATGTAGCCCTGTTCGGCGAGCCGCCTTCCGATCTGGTCGTAGGCCTCGTCGTCGGTTGGGGTGATAGCCGCCAAGCCCGTCAACGTACCGATTAGCCATTGAGAAGAAGGCGGCTACAAGTACCGCGTCATGGATGTCCTCATCGCCGGCGCCTGCTGCCCGAGCCTGCTCAACATCTTCGGGGGTCACCTCGAGACCGGAGCTCTGCACCTTGGCGGCGATGTTGAGCAACGCCCGCATCTTGTCGGTCACCGGCGACGAGTTCGGGTCGGCGACGACACTCCAAACTGTCCCGTAGTCCCCATCCAGAAGGTGTGCCGCGGTCGCGGCGTGCGAGTGGGTGCAGTAGAAGCATTCGTTGCGTGACGAAACGAGGACCGCGATCATCTCACGCTCCGATTCGCTGAGCGGTGATGGTCCCCGCAGGATCTGTTCGGCCAGCGCGCTGAACTTCAGACCAGTTGATGGCTTGTAGAGCAACAGGCCACCCATTCCGGGCACCTCTTCAGAGAGAGGGATGTGGGGCACGCAGACTCCTTCGTGTAATGCTTCCGGGCACCGGCACGGCCTGGCAGCGGGAGAGCGTACCCGGGAGTCTGACCGGTCCTGCCTAGTGAGACCTTATGTCACTCGATGTCGCCTGGCGGCTGCGGCATAGCCGAGGAGTGATGGTCCACGATCAGCTAGTCATCGTCGCGGTTCACCAGTGCGAAGCTGTAACGCGCCGGCAAGGTCTGCTCTTCACCGTCCCGGATATACGAGAAGACATATGAGCCACTGCTGATCGCAGTGTCACCGTATATCCGTACCTGAGGTTCGTGGTCGAACGCCACAGCAAGCCCGGGCATATGGTCGAACACACCTTTGAAGTAATCGTGTAGCACATCCGGCGTGTCACGCCGCGTCGGAGATAGCGTCCCCCACACCACGGCGTCCTCGGAGTAGCAGTCGACCAGCACACTGGCGTCGTCAGGCACACACATCGAGACCCTCTGCTGCCAGCGCTTGAGCGCGCCGATAGCATCCTGTTCCGACCCGGACATGTTTCCCTTCCGTGAAGTTGTGCGACCCTACCCCAACCCATTCGGCCGGCGCTGAGTCAAATCTCGAGCCACATCAAGCACCACTGCAATCAACCGGGCGGCGCCCAGGCTTCCGCAATCGGCCTAGATGGCCGACGTCGCCATCTCTCGAGGTCGGCGGTGGTCAGAGCCGACGGTCGCTCACAACGACTCTCGATCGGTAGGAACTCGCGCCGGCCGCTCGAAATCTGCATCATCTCGAGGACCTCGAGCGCGTGGAACGCCATTGCGCTACTGCTCCTATGAGATCCGCCATCAACGGCGTCCCCGAGCTCGATGACACCCAATCCCCTGACCTTCTCTAGCGGAGTGAGCTGAAACACGGGAAGCTTCGGAGGTAGGACCCGCCAGTCATCATCGTCGTGCATACGGATTTGCACATTGCCGTCGTACCAGTTCGGGTGGGGGAGACTGATGGTCCCTATCGACCCATAGATCTCGATGCTCGGGAGCCGGTTACTCCATATGTCGAAACTGGCGATGAAGGTCCCCACGACACCGCTGGCAAACGCCAACAACGATGTGACATGTGTGTCAACCGTGACCGGAATCTCGATATGTCGACCGTCGAATGTTGTGATCGCGCGGGATGAGCCGCTCCGTCGTGCCGACCCAGCCACCATCTCAATCGGGCCGAGGAGGTGTATCAACCAACTGACGTGGTAAGGGGCGACGTCGAGCAGCGGGCCGGCGCCAAGGGCGAATAGAAATTCCGGGTTGGGGTGACGACGCTCGGCTCGGTTATAGGGGGCGAAGGCGACGACTGCAGTCACCTCTCCGATTTCGCCGGCGTCGATCGCCGCCCGGGCGGTCTGTGCGGCCGATCCGAGGAAAGTGTCTGGCGCCGATCCGACCATGATCCCGGCCTCGTCAGCCCGAGCCAGGGCAGACCTGGCCAGAGTTACGGACGCGGCCAGGGGTTTTTCGGTGAAGACGTGTTTTCCCGAGTCGGCCGCGGCGGTCACGATCTCATGGTGGATGATCGGTGGAGTGAGGCTGACGACAATGTCGATGTCTTCGTCGGCCAAGAGCGCTTCGACACTTCCCGCGTTGGGGACCTTGTACCGGGCCGCGGCCGATCTGGCGCGCTCGAGGTCGATGTCCGCCAGACGAGCTACCACGGCGGAATCCCTTGCCCTGGCAAGTCCGACCATATAGGCGTCGAGGATGTCGCCGCAGCCGACGATCCCGAGCCTGAGGTCGGTGAGTGAGGCCACTGTCGTTCCGACAAGCCCTCCCTCGCGCTCAGCTTGCCGACTCGGCGCTGCTGACGAGCTCATCCACTGCGGCGGGTGACATGACCCGATCGATCGTCATGGCAGCTGCACCCAGCACACCAGCGCCATCGCCTAGGTCCGATGGCACCAACCGCAGGGCTCGGGTAGCGAGAGGAAGGCATCGCTGGTAGACGATTTCTCGTAGCCCCGCCAGCAGTTGTTCGTGGGCCCTGACGATCACTCCGCCGACGACGATCACGTCGGGGTTGAAGAAGTTCACGATCCCAGCGAGGACCTCACCGAGTGCCCGACCACAGGCACGGATCTCTTGGACGGCGTCGAGATCCCCTGCCAAAGCCAATTCGGCGACCGCCTTGCCGTCCACGACGTGGTGACCGAGGCTGCGAAGCCGCACAGCAAGTGCCCCGCCGCCGACCGCGGTACCGAGACAACCGGTATTCCCGCAGCGGCAAACGGTGTCCTCGTAGCCGGGGACGCGTATGTGACCAATGGCGCCCGCCGATCCCTGGGCTCCATGGTGGATCCGACCCGATGTGACGATGCCGCAGCCGATACCTGCGTCGGCGACCTTGATGAAGAGGATGTTGGCAACCTCATGGCGCCACATCGCCGTGTACTCACCCCAGGCCATGATGTTCACGTCGTTGTCGACCACGACCTCGACGCCAAATCGAGACTGCAGAGTTTCGGCCACCGGAAAGTCGTCCCATCCGGGCATGCTCGGAGGCACTATCACGCGGCCCGTCGCATGCTCGACCGGCCCTGGCAGGCCCACTCCTACACCTCGGACGTCGTGGGGAGGCGACCCGCCTCTTGGAGCAGGTGCTCGAGGTGGTCGCCCATCCACTCCAGGTACTCGGTGGGCCCCACAGACATGGACTGCTCGGCCACCCGCGTCGCTAGGGGCGCTCCTGCAAGATCCGTCACCGCGAGGCGAGCGACCGTCGTGCCCAGATCCGCAACGAGTACCACTCCCGAGCTCTCAGCGAATCGGAGGTAGGTCGCACGCCTTCCTCCAGTCGAGACGGCCGAGCCGTCCTCGATGACCAGTCCGGCCTCGGCAAGAGAGTCGACCCTCATCGCCACTGCTGATCTAGAGATACCGGTCAGTCGCGCCAACGCAGGACGGGTGTTGGCAAGACCCGAGCGCACCAGGTTGAGGACATGCCCAGGCGACCCTTGGTTGACCACCGGGCCGAAGCTTGGCACCTTGATCGATGACGATTGGATCGCTACCGGTCGATCCTCAATTCCATCCCTCATGAGTAGATGGGGAGCAATGCAGTCTCGACAAAGTGCTTGGCTGCGGCGAGTTGGGCAGGAGGGTCCGGAGCCGCGTCCAGTTCGAGAATTGCCCAGCCCTGAAACCGGACATCACGCAGCATCTTGACCCACGACACCCAGTCGACCTCGCCTGAGCCGACTCGAGCGAAATACGGATGGTGACTCCGAAAGATGTCGGCGTCGATCGGGAATCGAATCGGTGGGCGGCCCTTGGCGTCCTTCCAATGCGAGATGATGATCCTTCCGTGGTGCTCGCGCAGCACCTCAACGGGGTCTGTTCCGCCCAGAGTGATGTGGGCCGTATCCGGGCAAAAGGACACGTATACCGGGTCTGTTAGCTGCATGAACAAATCCAGGTCACGCTTGAGCCAGAAGACAGCGTGGGTTTCCGGATGGATCGCCAACCTGACCCCTCGCTTCAGGGTCTCGTAACCCATTTGATTGATCAGATCGGCGAGGTCGGTTGAATAGGCAGCGTCCACGAACAACGGCGGATCGTCGTCCCAGGTCCGACGCATCGGCAGCCCAGCCACCATGATGTCGCATCCCGATTCGCGGAGGAAGTCGGCATACTCGGCGACCTCACCGAGGATTGCGGTCCTTCTGGGTTCAGGCAGTGGGTCGCCCTCGAGAACCAGTCCCGTGTAGAACCCGCTGCAAACCACCAGGCCGCGGCTCTCGACTGCGTCGCGAAAAGCACCGGATGACCCATAGCGGGCGAGAGCGTTGCTCCAGTGTCCGGGTCCGAACGTGATTTCGACTCCGTCGACACCGGCGGCGGCGAGCGTGTCCAATGCCCGATCCCAGAAGACGTCGGGGGACAAGACGGTGTTGTCGTAGAACGAGTTGAAGTCGGTGATGCCCCAGAAGCTTGGGTCGTAAAGCGTGATCAGATCGACACCGAATTTCAGGTTGCCGTTGGTCTCCATTCTCTTCCTCTCGTCCCGACAGAGATTACGCAGCAGTATGGCAGAGCGCGGCGTGTTTACAGAAATTCTGTGCAATCGTCCGCCGCATGTGTGTAGAGTACGTCAACATCGCACTACAGAATCGTCATCTCGCTATGCCGCCAGGAGGAGAGATGCAGTTGATCGAAGGTCAATTCGCAGTTCCATGCGGGCCGGCATGAGGAGCAAGGTCGTCGCCCGGGGCCATGGCGTCTGGGACTTGGAATATGAGAAGGGCTTCGGCATCGAGTTTCTGGTCGATGGGTCGACCTGTGCGACCGAACGGGTGGTCATGGGCCATACGATCATGCCGCCGAGCGCACGAAACCAGGCCCACGTGCACAACAACGCCGAGGTGGTGTGGACCCTTGTCAAAGGCCACACTCTCCATTTCTCCGACAAGATCGGCGGAGGGCACTACAAGGAGTCCGAGTGCCACGACGGCACGTTCGGCTACGTGAACCCGGGGGATCTTCACGTTGGGATCAATCTCAGCGACGACCAGGTGGGCGAGGTGGTCTTCTGCTACGCCGGCGTGAACAGCAAGGACAAGGCGGGCAATGTCTGGGTGGATCCGCCGGAGGTAGTGACCTCCCATTTGGCGGAACGCGGGCTGACGCTCGATGACCTAGACCTCACCCGCAGGACGGACTGACATCGTGGGTGTCACCGGTGTTATCGACCGCACGACCACTGTCCGCGATCTCACGGTCGAACAAGGCATGGAAGTCGAGATCATCGCCTCGAAGGAACAGTGCGGCTCAGAACTTCTGTTCTACGGAGTCGGGGTCCTCGAGCCTTCAGCTCAGACGGGACTCCATGTGCACGACAATGTCGAAATCGCCTGGTTCATGCTCGAAGGCGACACCTATTGGGTGATGGGGGATCCTGAGGACGACGACTATTCCGTCGAGGAGTGCCACCAGAACTCCGCCGGCTATGTCGCGCCCGGCGAGCTCCACTGCATCGTCAATCGCAGCGAAACTGCACCAGCCGTGATCTTGATGGCCTATGTCGGCGTCAACACCGCGTCGGCCGCCAAGGGGCGATTCATCGACCCACCTCAGGCCCTCCTCGATTTCCTCGCGGCCAAAGGCATCTCCCTACCAGATCCTGGTGGGTGAACCGGAGCGTTTGGTCAAGACCGGGGCATTACAAAAGGAGTGAATCCATGAAACGGCACACAAACTCCACAGGGAAACTGATCTTGACGTTGGCCGGCGCAATGATGGTCCTTGCGGCGTGTGGCCCAAGCGCCGGGACGGACACCACGGCGGCTTCCGGAGCTGCGGCGACAACCGCCGTTTCCGGTTCGGGCACAACCGTGGATTCCGAAGCCGCGGCTACCACGGCAGCATCGGGTTCTTCGGACACCACGGCGGCTGGTGCATCGGACGAGCCTGTCGAGTTGACCGTGTGGTTCACGCAAGAGGAGGGGACACCGAGCTTCGATGATTTTGAGGCCGAATACCCCAACATCACCGTCAACGTCGACATCATCCCCTCCGATGACACATTCGAGCAGTTGCTTCGGATGCAGGACGCAGGGGAACCGCTTCCCGACGTGATCCGTTTCGACGGATTCCTCAAAGCCGGTATGACCGATGCGGGCATCCTGCAACCCATCGATGACTTGGTCGCGACCTGGGAAGAGGAAGACCCCGAGTCCTTTGCGAAGCTTGTTGAGTCCACCTTCGGCTCGACGATGTGGAACGAACAAATCATGGGGATGGCATACGACGCCAGCATGGACCAGATCTATTACCGAGCAGACTGGTGGGAGGAGGCAGGGATCGAGGTCCCGTGGCAGCCGGCAACCAACGCCGAGTTGCTCGATACCCTTCGGCTGGTCAAGGAACAGCGACCCGATGCCATACCGTGGTCGATGTTCGGCGCCCAAGGCGAGGGGGTGAACTACCTCTTCGCCCATATGCGTGCCGCCGGCGTGCCGTTCGAAGGTGCGACGCCCCAGTTGGAGTCGGAAGCCGGGATTGCTTTGATCGATTGGTATCAGACGGTGGTCCGCGAGGGATTGACTTCCCCCGACGTACTGGCCATGGGTGGCGATGATGCGGTCGGAATCTTCTTGGGGGGCCAGGCAGCGACGATCATCGAGAGCATTGGTCTATCCAATGACTTGGCGGGCGTCGAGAACATGGAATTCCCAGACCAGTGGCAACTGGCGACCCTTCCCTACGAGAATGGTGGAGCTCAGATCGCCAACCCCTGGACGTTCGGGATCACTACCAGCACCGAGCATCCATATGAAGCCAGCCTGATTCTGAGGTACCTGATGGAGGACGAGATAGCGCTCGAGGTGTCAAGGGACAACATCGTGCGCAACCGGGTGGTGTTCGAGTCGGATCTGATCCCCGAGTTGTACCCGGCGCTTTTGCCCGAGCACATCGAGATCCTCGCTGGTGCGGAAGGGTTCCCGACCGACATCAATTTCTTTGAGGTCGAGGACGTGCTCGAGGCGTTCATGCAGGATGTGATCCAGAACCCGGACACACCTGCCGCCGAACTGGCGGCGACCTGGCAAGAGGAACTGAACGCGGTATCTCCTTAGGTCATAGCCGTAACGTTCTCCATCTGATCGGGTTGGTGACTGGAGGCGCATTCACGGCCTCCAGCCACTGGAAACGCAGGTATCGGCGACCGCAGGTAGCGTGAGGAGTTCGGGGAGGTTCGTTGGTCGTCTCCGACGTCGACTCTCGGGGAGCGCAGTCGGCCACAGTGCCGAGAGCTCTGCGACAGCGTCCCGCAGTGGGATATGGCCTTCTCGCTCCGGCGATAGTCCTGGTGACCGGCGTTCTCGTCTTCCCAGTGCTGTTCGGGATGTACGAGAGTCTTTTCGCAACAAGGCGTGGTCGCCGCCAAGGCTTCGTTGGTCTTGGCAACTATCTGGATCTCATCAAGGACGGCGACTTCTGGAGTTCCACCCTTCGCTCCCTGATCTTCGTTGTCGGGTGTGTCGCGGTTGGCACGGCATTGGCGTTGCTCTTCGCATCCGCCCTCTATCGGGCGACGAGCGGGCTGCGGTTTCTTCGAGGTCTGTCGATCGTCCCATGGTTGCTTTCGAGTATCGGTGCCGCGGTCCTGTTTCGAATGCTGTTCAACACTGATTACGGATTGCCGAACCGGTTCCTCGCCTTGTTCGGCATCGACGGACCATCCTGGCTGGGTACGCCGGTGTTGGCGATGATGGTGGTGATCCTGGCCCAGGTTTGGGGGGACCTACCGCTGTCGATCCTGGTGATTCTCGGCGGCTTTCTTGCGCTCGACCCAAATCAGATGGATGCGGCGCTCGTAGACGGTGCCTCAGGATGGCAGCGGTTCAGGCTGGTAGCGCTTCCCCACCTGGCGCCGGCAGTGGCGCTGAGCGCTGTCCTGCTCAGCTATCACGCTCTCACCTCGCTTGGGATCATCCTCGGGCTCACCGGCGGGGGGCCAGGTACGGCTACTCAAACCCTGTCACTCATGCTCTACGAGATCGCGTTCCGCCAGCTCGACTACGGGACCTCGCTGGCCCTGATGGTCATTGTGTTGCTGTTCAACGGACTATTGACGGTGGGGTATGTCGGTCTGTCACGGCGGTTCGGTGCGGTCGAGCAATGATGGACGGTAAGGCTACGGCTCTCGTTCCATCGTCGGCCCCAACCTCGCGTGGCAGGCTGTATAGGGCAGTTCGGCGACGGTGGACCTGGATTCCACTTCTGGTGTTGGTGGTCTGGACCGTCGCACCCCTGTTGATCGCATTGTCGGTATCTCTGAAGGGTAGGGCCGAGGTTTTCGCCTCGCCTCAGCTACTTCCGGAGGCCCCCACTCTTGAGGCATACATCACCACCCTCAGCCGTCCCGCCTTCCGGTTGGCCTTCTTGAACAGCGTCGTCGTGGGAGTCGGTACAACGGCACTGACGCTGGCGCTCTCCATCCCGGCTGCTTACGTTTTCGCCCGTTTCCGACTTCCGCTCCGGCATCTCTTGTTGCTGTTGATCCTCCTTCCCCGCCTGGTGCCCACCTTGGGACTGATGGTTCCCCTTTACCGGATCGCAGTTGCGGCCGGCGCCCTCAACTCAACGCTCACTCTTATCGTCGTGTTTACGGGAACCATCGCTCCATTTTCGATTTGGTTGCTGACCGGGTTCTTCGAGCAGATTCCGGTTGAGCTCGAAGAAGCTGCCGCCGTGGACGGCGCCAATTCCTGGCAGAGAGTCCGGAGAGTGGTACTCCCGATTGCCCTGCCGGCTCTCATCACGATCGGGGCTCTTGCCTTCAGAGAGTCGTGGATCGAGTTCGACCTGGTGCTTGCACTGACCACCAACGCCGACGCTCGAACACTTCCGTACGAGCTGTTTCTCTTGAGCGAAGTGACGGGACTTCCCAACTATCCGGTGGAAGCAGCTTTCGCAATCCTCACGACACTCCCTCTCGTCTTGATCTACCTCCTGTTCGAACGCCAAGTGATCAGCGGGCTCACCAGCGGTGCTCTCAAGTGAGATCTCCAATGCAATCGCAATCAAGCGTCGATATACACGGCCATTTCGTCATCGACCAGCTGTTGAAGGGTCCTGACGCCAATGACGCCTGGCGATACGAGCGAGGGTTCGACGAAGAGGGCGGAGTTCTACTGCGCCGTGGCGGACGATCGAGTCCCTTGCTTCTACGAGCCGACCGACACCGGCGAGATTGTTCGCAACCTCGATGTGTTGGGCATCGACCTGATGGCGATCAACATCGCTCCGTTCCAGATTGGCTACGAGCTGGACGTAGCCACGGCGTGTCTCGTTGCTCGAATCGCCAACGAGGCCATCGCTACAGCCGTAGATGCGCATCCCCGTCGTCTCTTTGGCATGGGGACACTCCCGCTACAGGATACGAACGCAGCTATTGCTGAACTGGAGTGGATTGTGGGCACGGGTATGTCCGGTGTCGAACTCGGAACCAACGTCGGCGGGATCTACTTGGGAGATCCAAAGTTCCGCCCCGTGTGGCACGCGATCGCCGATGCTGGAGTCGCTGTGTTTGTCCACCCATAAACGTGATCGGGGCTGATCGGTTGGGGGCGTACTTCCTCGCCAACATCATCGGAAACCCGGTTGAGACGTCGCGCTGCATGGCCGACGTCATCTTCTCGGGCCTCATCGACGAACTCCCAGATCTACGAATCTGTTTTGCACATGGTGGAGGGGCGTCCTCGAGTCTGGTCGGCCGATGGGACCGCGGCTTCGACAAGCGACTGGGCCGACGGGTGAGCCTTGCTCGACGGCCGAGCGAGTATCTCAAGTTGTTCTACTTCGACCACATCACACATTCTTCGCGCTCTCTTCGCTTCCTCATCGATCTCGTCGGAGCAGACAAAGTGATGATTGGCTCGGACTACCCATTCGACATGGGACCCGACGATCCCGTGGGGTCCGTGGAAGACGACGATGCGCTCACGGAGACCGAGCGCTCGCTGCTCACCTCTGCCAACGCCCGCAGGTTCCTGAGGTTGGAAGCGTGATACTGGACGGCCGTGTCGCGTTCGTCACCGGTGCCGGCGAAGGTATTGGCCGGGGACTGGCTCTGGGCTTGGCTCGCGCCGGTTGCGACCTGATTGTCGCCGGCCGTCGAGTGGACCTGATCGAGGCGGTCAGAAAGGAGATTGTCGACCTTGGGAGGCGTGCGTACGCCTTGGCGATAGACGTGACCGATATCGAGAGCATCCGTGCAGCGGAAAGAGAAGCACTGGACGTGTTGGGTCCCATCGAGGTCTTGGTGAACAATGCAGCCGTCTCTGTCAACCGCCCTCCGTCCGGATTTCGGAGCGCGATTGGGACATGATCATGGACACGGGCCCAAAGGGAGTCTTCTTTTGTTCCCAGATCCTGGGCTCGTCCATGAGGGATCGCGGATATGGGAAGATCATCAACCTGTCGTCGACCCTCAGTCGTGGAGTGGTCCCGGGAGCATCCGTGTACGGGGCCTCCAAGGCTGCGATCAGCTATCTCACAAGGAGTCTCGCGGCCGAGTGGGCACCATTCGGCGTTCGGGTCAACGCGCTGGCTCCGGCCTCGACCCTCACCCCAAGCAGAATTGCTGGCATGACACCCGAGAGAGAGGCAGCACTCGTCTCGAGGATTCCTCTCGGCCGGCTCGGGACGGTTGAGGACCTGGTTCCAGCGGCCGTGTTCCTCGCCGGCCCGGAGTCAGACTTTGTGACCGGGCAGACGCTCTACGTCGATGGCGGATGGACGGCTCGAAGCTGAGATCGAGGAGAACATGACGACCCCCAATTACCGCTTCCTATTCATCCAACCGTTCCGAATCTCGACCGAGAGCGAGTACCTCACTTGGACCGTCGAAGGGTCGCGTGAGGAACGGCTGATGAACTATCACAACCTCGGTTTGAGCCGGCTGCTCGAGGACGTCGAGTGGGAAATCCACCCAGGACCAAATGCTCCCTACGGCGATTGGCCTGTCGAGAACCGGGAGGAGTTCGCGCTGGTCGCTGCAGCCCGACTTCCAATTGTGCGCCAGGCAGCCGAGAGCGGGGACTGGTCGGCTTTGATCCTTCTAGGGGGCGGTGAACCGGGAGCCCATGCCGCCCGTGAGATCGGTCGAAAGAGCGGAGTGCCGGTCACCTCGTGCGCCACTTCTCAGATGCATGTTGCTTCGATGCTCGGACACAAATTCAGCGTGATCGATCTCGCCGACAGCCACAGCATGTACTACTACGACCTGATCATCGAGAATCGGATGGCAGATCGCTGCGCGTCGATCCGCACGATCGACTACCCGCTCGGCCGACCGGGACAGGCGGATGACCGCTCTTTGGCCGCGGAAAAATCCAAGGCTCTGGCCGGTGAGAAGTCGGATGGCGTGGAAGCCGCCATCGCGGCCGCAGCCGCTGCAGTCGAGGAGGATGGCGCTGAGGTCATCACGTTCGGTTGCTCGGGCACATTCTGGCTCAAGCCGTTCGTCCGACAGGGTCTCTTAGATCTCGGCTGGGATGTTCCGGTCTTGGAGGGTTACTCGACGGCCATCGCACAAGCCAAACTCATGGTTGATCTAGGCATCGACGCGAGCTCGTTGATGTATCCCGGTGACCGGCCTCCGCGGGTTCGTCACCGAAAGACATTTTGAACCGAGGCGCCTAGTCCTCCGCGTCAAGGATCTTGTCGGCCTTGCGGTCGATTCGCTCCTTTTGGGACTTGGTGAGATTTCCCGCTTCGTACTGCTGGGTGGAACGGGCCTTTGCGTTGGCGGCGTGCGACTTGTCCGGCATCGGGTAATTGCCCGTTTCCTTCTTGGCGTCCTTGGATTGGGCTCGTTCGGGCAGGCCGAACTCCTTCGCCGGGAGCTTGGCCCGCTTCTCCTCGCTCAACTCTGACATACGGTCCTCCTTCGCCGCATTCCCTCGGCTTACCCGCTGCTCGCTCCCCCAAACGGCGATGAAGGCTCAGGCATCGGCACTCAGAGTGGCCGCCTTTGAGTTCAAGTAGCGCTGGACCGGGAAGCTCATTGTCCTGGCGGCGGCCTCTTCGAAGGACAGGCGTGCCGCGTCCCGCTCACCTGCCATCTCCAGAAGATGGGCGCGCACCGCGTGGAAGCGGTGGTCGCGGGCCAGGCGCTCGTCCTTTCCCAACTGCTCGAGCAACGCCAGCCCCGGCTGCGGTCCGTTGACCATGGCGAATGCGACAGCGTGATTCAGTGCCACCATCGGGTTGTTCACCAGTCCCATGA
Source organism: uncultured Acidimicrobiia bacterium (assembly GCA_963826825.1). Lineage (GTDB taxonomy): Bacteria > Actinomycetota > Acidimicrobiia > Spongiisociales > DATADW01 > DATADW01. Next base: position 222,301 of record CAWGYV010000007.1, read on the forward strand.
GCACCTCGTACAGCTTCAGGATCTGCGGCCAATCGGTTTCCTCGGCGCTTGGTGCCTCGTCGTGGACAGCGGCGATGGCTGCCTGGAGTTGATAGGGACCCGTCGGCCCGGTCGAGAGAGCGTTGGTGACCAGGGCGACGCCCTCGGCTATCGCAGCGGCGTCCCAGTTGGAGCGATCCTGCTCTGCCATGGGCACCAGAGCACCATCGCTTCTGAGGCGCGCCGGACGCCTGGCGTCGGTGAGCACCATGAGCGCAAGGAGTCCCGTCACCTCCCCGTTGGTGGGCAGCAACTCGTGGACCATTCGGGTCAGCCGGATCGCTTCTGTCGAGAGTTCCTTTCGGTAGAGGGCCGGCCCAGATGTGGCGGCATAGCCTTCGTTGAAGATCAGATAGAGCGTATGGAGGACCGCGCCCAGCCGTTCCCCGCGATCCTGTACCGGCGGGAGACTGAAGGGGATTCCGCTGTCCCTTATCTGTTGTTTCGCCCTTGTGATCCGCCGGGTCATGGTCGCTTCGGGAACGAGGAACGCCCGGGCGATCTCTACGGTGGTGAGGCCGCCAACCGCACGCAACGTCAGCGCAATCTGTGACGCTTCCGACAGTGATGGATGACAGCACATGAAGAGCAGGACGAGGGTGTCGTCGGACTCGGAGGTCTCGGCTGTCGGTGTCATCCAGCTGTCCGGCAGCGTCCACCTGGCGACGTCGTCCTCGCGGCGCTGGCGGGCCTGTTTGTTGCGAAGGAGGTCGGTGAGGCGGCGCGAGGCGACCTTGATGAGCCAGGCGCGTGGGCTGTCGGGGATCGCCTGGTCCGGCCACTGCAAGGAGGCGGCGATGAGTGCTTCTTGCACCGCGTCCTCGGCGAGGTCGAAATTTCCATAGCGACGCACCACCGCGCCGAGGACCTGCGGCGCAAGAGCACGCAGCAGGTCCTCGGTCACACCGTCGGCCGGGGTGCTGTTCACTCCACCAGGTCGGCTAATCCTTCGATGATCGGCCGCACCTCGACATACGCCCCATCGATATCACCAGGGCCCGGGCTCTTGGTGATTTGCGAGGCGATCTCGGTCGCCCGATCGAAGCTGTCGCACTCCACGATGGTGTAGCCGGCGAGGACTTCCTGGGTCTCGGGGTACGGACCATCGGTCACGACGGGAACCCCGTTCTCCGATCCATGGATCCTCCGCGTATGCACAGGTGCCGCCAGCCCGCGGGCTTCGACGAACTCACCCGATTCGACCAGGTCGTTGTTCCACGACTCCATGAAGGCGTGCATCGCCGCCACATCGTCGCCATTCCACGCCTGTTGGTCGGCGGCCTTCCCCGCCATCCGGTCGTAGTCCCGCTGTGAAGCCTGGAGCAGGATCATGTATTTCATCGTCTCTCCTTCCTCTCCCGATGCCATTGCAGCACCGATCAACAGAGACGTCGAAGCTGACCGCCTGTTCCGGACACATCCGAGGAGATTGCGTAGTTCCTGAATCGAACGCCGGCGTCTTCGGCCGACGACCCAATGATGAACCCAAAAACAGAATGGTTGGGGTCAACGAGGTCAAACCAGATGACATTGCGGCCGAAGGTGTGGTGGCACATGACAGAACGAAGCGACACGAGAATCCGGAAGATTCCTGGTTTGGCTCGCTTGGTGGTGGGTACAGAGCGTCCCCCCGCCTACCAAGGGAGTTGTCATGTCAGACAGGTGGAGCGAATCGGAGCCGGATCCGAGCGAGCCGGACATAGATCCGACTTCCGCTCAAAGCCGCAGCGACTCCGCTGCGGCATTAGTCGAGGAAGGTCCGCTCACCGATGTTGCGTCCGGCGAATCGTCCGACTCCAGCGGGCTGACAGGCGCGGTTGATACCGCACGCCGGGAGGCGGAGAAGGTCGGAGAGACAGCCAAGGAGCAGGCGGGCCAGGTCGCCGGTGAAGTAGGACGTCAAGCTCGCAGCCTTCTCGACGAGACTCGGTCCCAACTGCGGAGTCAAGCGCAGGAACAAACCGATCGAATCTCGGCCACCTTGTCGGACTTGGCGAACGAGCTCCGTGGCATGGCCGATAACGCCCCAGACCCCTCGAGCTCGGTTGCCAACCTCGTCGGCGACGGAGCCAGGCGTCTCGAGGATTTCGCCACCCACCTCCAGGCGGGGGGCCTCGACACCGTGGCGGACGATTTGAAGACGATGGCACGTCGGCGACCCGCGGCCTTCCTGGCGGGAGCCGCCGTGGCCGGGGTGGTTGTCGGTCGTCTGTTCCGCAACGTGGATTTGTCCCAGCAGCCGAGTGGCAGCGATGGGTTCCGACCCACAAGCGATGGCCCAAACGGTCCGACAGGCTTGTCCTCAGGACAATCGGCGACTCCGGCCGCCCCAGGGACGGTGGATATGGGGAATGGCCCGCAGAGAGCCCCTTCGGGGACCTCCACCGACCCGGAGACCAACAGTGGATGGTGAACCCTTCGAGCTCAACGAGCCGGAGGTCTCACTAGGCGATCTTGTGGGCCGTCTCAGCAATGAGGCGGGGAATCTGATCCGAACTCACATCGAGTTGGCCAAAGCCGAAGTGAAAGAGGAGATCAAGAACGCTGCGGCTGGCGCTGGCATGCTCGCCGGCGGAGGTGTCGCAGCCCATCTTGCTCTCATCATTTTGTCTATTGCCGCCGGTTGGGGTCTCGCCGAAGTGATGTCGATTTGGCTGGCGTTTCTCGTGGTCGGAGTTATCTGGGTTGTGGTGGCTGCCGTGCTGTTCGTGGTCGGGCGCGCCCGGCTCCGCCGGGTGGAGCCACCAAAGCAGACCCTGGCGGAGATTCAGGAGGACAAGGAATGGCTGAAACAACAGGCGAGCTGAGGCGGGAACTCGACGAGCAGCGGGACGAGATGTCTCGCACGGTCGATGAGATCCAGAACCGGGTCAGCCCGGGGCGGGTGTGGGCCCGGGGAAATTATCGGATGCGCAACCGCATAACCGACTGGAAGGACCGAATCATGGGCAACGATCAGCCCGACTATTCGACCAGTTCTCGGCCCGGTTCCTCTTATGGAACCGAAGGAGCCGGCAGTAATCTCGGTGACCGTTTCTCCGACGCCAAGGAGTCGGTGGCCGGGGCGCCAGAGGCGTTGCGCCGCCAGACCCAGGGAAACCCGCTGGCCGCCGGGTTGATCGCGTTCGGTGCCGGCCTGCTGGTGTCAAGCCTCATACCCGAGACAGAACGTGAGCAGAAGCTCGCCGAAGGTATCCAGCCAATGGTCTCTGATTTTGTCGGCGAAGCTCGCCAGGCGGCATCGGCGGTTGCGCAGGAACTGAAGGAGCCCGCCGAGCAGGCTGTCCAGGACGTCAAGGACCTGGCTCAGCAGGCGGCCTCCCAGGTGCGGGACACCGCCCAGGCGGGCGTCGACGAGGTCCGCCAGGAATCATCGACCGACAGCTGATCCGATAGGGCGCCGTCCCGTCAGAGCTCGGGTTGCTCCAGGTAGCGGGGCGGCCGCCTTGCTCCTACCGCTGCCTCGAATCCCGAGGCGAGTCTGATCAGGGTCGGCTCACTCCAACGGGCACCGACAAACGAGATCCCCACCGGGAGCCCAAAGGAGAACCCAGCAGGCATGGACACGATGGGGTATCCGGCGACCGCCGCCGGCGACGATGAGCCGCCTAGGAAGAGGTCGCCGTTGACCAGATCGGTCGGCCATGCCGGAGAACCGGTCGGGGCGACGAAGGCGTCGAGATCGTGCTCTTCGAGGACGGCATCGATGCCGTCCTCCCGCCCGATGCGGCGGGCAGTCGCCAGCGCCTCGAGGTATGTCGGGTCGTCGAGACCGGTGGTCGCCTCGGAGAGGTGGAAGAGCTCCTGGCCGAAGTACCGAAGCTCGATGTCGGCGTTCGCCTCGTTGAAGGCGATCAACTCTGCGAGGGTCCGTGGAGAACCAGGGGTCCGTGTAGCCAGGTACGCGTTGAGGTCGGCCTTGAATTCGTAGAGGAGAACGGTGATCTCGGCGTCACCCGAGTTGATCTCCTCGATGGACGGATAGAGCACCGGATCGACGATGGTTGCCCCTGCTGACGCCATGGCGGCGATGGTCGCCTCGCAAACGGCATCGGCCTCGGGGCTGAATCCCCACATCTCGCGTGCGATCCCGATGCGAGCCCCGCCCAATCCTCCGGAGTCGAGGAACTGCGTGTAGTCGTCGAAGAAGAACCCGTCGCTCTCGGAGGTCGCAGGGTCGCGGGGGTCGACGCCGGTGAGCGGGCCGAGGAGCGCGGCGGCGTCGGCAACGGTGCGCGCCATCGGGCCCACCGTGTCCTGGGAATGGGAGATCGGGATCACCCCGGCACGCGAGGTGAGCCCGACCGACGGCTTGATACCCACCAATCCGTTGGACGAAGAAGGACAGACGATCGATCCGTCGGTCTCGGTCCCGAGGGTGGCTGCCGCCAGGCTGGCTGCGGATGCTGTGCCGGAGCCGGAGCTCGAACCGCAAGGATTCCAGCGGATCACGTACGGATTTGATGTCTGCCCGCCGCGTCCACTCCAACCGCTAGACGAGAAGAAGCCACGGAAGTTGGCCCACTCGCTCAGGTTGGCCTTCCCCAGGATCACGACGCCCGCATCTCTCAACCGCGCCGCGGTCGTCGAGTCCTGGGTCGGCATGGAGTCGACCAGGGCGAGAGAGCCGGCCGTGGTGAGCATCTGGTCAGCGGTATCGATGTTCTCCTTGATGATGATCGGTATGCCGTGCAGCGGTCCCCGAACCTCTCCTCTCCGTCGCTCCCGATCGAGCTGGCGGGCGATGTCCAGGGCTTGTGGGTTGACCTCGACGATCGAGTTGAGCTTGGGCCCTCGACGGTCGAGCGCTCCGATCCGCCGCAGGTACTGACGGGTCAACTCGAGTGAGGTGAGTCGGCCACTGCTCATCGCCCGCTGGAGCTCGGCGATCGTCGCCTCTTCCAAGTTGGGGAAGGGCGCAACCAGTCGAGCGGCCGCCGCCGGACTGCCAGGCCGCAACGATGGCATCGGCAAAGCACGGGCCGCCGCGGCGCCGGCCGTGGCTAGGGCGGCGTCACGCAGGAAGCGTCGGCGGGACGGGTGTGCGGCTCTCATCACCATGAGCAACTCCCCTTCTCGGCCGGGAAGTCGTCGACTCCCCGAGCACCGTCCAACTCCAAGGCCTGACCCTGGCGTGGGGCGAGTCCCGCACCGGACAAGCCTCGACCGGGCGAAGTTAGCGCCTTCCCCTCAGCAGTGTCGGGCTGTCGGCGCGGCGCGGTGATTGCTCAGCAGTTCGGCCCTCAATTTCTCCTCGGATTCCGCATCAAGGGTCTAGATCCGGTCCCTGGTCTGACATAACCACTCAGAACCTCGAGCGCCCTGAAGCGATTCTGCTGCTCAGGACCGGGTGTCCCGCAGCCGAGCTACGACTCGCAGCCGATCCCGTCGCCGTCTGCGTCGAACCCGTGTGGATCCGGTGGCAACACCGTGAAGTTCTCGGCATCCACGTCACCGCAGTCCAAGTCGGGCGGTGCGGGGGGAATGCACACGCTCGGGTAGGAGGAGTCGCAGTTGTCAGCCGGAGGCGGTGGTGGTGGTGGCGTATCGACATCGCAGGAGTCGCCCCAGATGCCCCGATGGGCTGACTTCGCTTCAGCTTGCGCCGATTCGAGCGCCGCGGCGTACTTGGTGTCGGGCGGGTACTCGATCGCCTCGGCAAGTCCTTGGCGAACCAGTTCCTCCTCGACGAGCGTCCCGTCGACAAAGACGTAGCGGAGAAGTCGGTCGTAGTGGTCACGGTCGGATATGTCGCGATCGAGTCGCACCTTGCGGCCGGCAACGGCGTCATCGACGAAGGCAGTGGCCTCGGATGCCAGGCAGTCGCCCACCTCGCGGGCGTCGACACCGATGAACCGGAGAGGTTCGTTGACGCCGCTCACGATCACCCGGATGGTGTCGCCATCGGTGATCGAGGCAACGTCGGCCATGACCGGCGGCGGGGGAGTGATGGAGCGAAGCCCCCCAGCCCGGGCGACGAAAGAGGCCATCTGGTCACGTCGCACCTGGTCCTTCGGGCAGTAGAGGGTCCCGTCGGCGTCGCATCCGAGCGTGACCTCGGCTTTGGCAACGGCGTTGATGTTCCCGGAGTGGGTTCCGCTCACATCGTCGAAGCGGTCCCCACCGACAGGGGCGAGTCCCATCGCTCGCGCCAGGAACGAGGCCATCTGTTCCCTGGTCACGATGCTGGAGGGGTCGTATGTTCCATCACCAAACCCGAGGGAGATCTGGGCGGCGGCGACACGGTTGATCGAGTCCTCGTGGGTGTTGCCCTCATCGTCGGTGAAGAAGTCGTCGTTTGCCCGTGGCAGGTCGAACGCCCTGGCGAGGAAGGCCGCCATCTGGTCGCGCCGGACCCCGTCGGCGGGGCAATACCGGTAGTTCCCAGGAGGGTTGCATCCGAGCGTGATCCCCTCGGCAGCGATCGCCTCGATGTTGCCCTCGTGTGTGCTTCCGTCGTCATCCGCAAACGTGCCACCCGGAGGCAGTTCCGCCGCTGTGGCAGACGTCAGGCCGACGTTGCCGAGCCCAAGCCCGACCAGGGTCACGATCGCAATTCCCCTTGAAACCCGCCACATACCATTGCTCCGAATCTTGAGTGCCGCTCCAACCGTGACGCGCGCGACCGCCCGAGACTCTGGAGATTGTGAAAAGGATCACAAACTGACTCTCTCGGGTCAATGGGCCCAGCGACTCATTGGCGGCATCGACCTAGGTCTTCGGCAGCTGTCAGGTGTGTGGTGGCGTCACGGTGGGCATGTACAGACGCGGCCCGAGCAACTGGCGATGGGTCGGTGAGAAACAGAGAGGAGCGGCAAGATGGCTCGTTGCAGCACGTGCGGTAATGACTACGACAAGACCTTCGAATTCGTCCGGGGTGACCACCGAGCCACGTACGACAGCTTTGAGTGCGCTATCCACGGCGAGGCGCCCCGCTGCGGACACTGCGGGTGCGCCATCCTCGGCCACGGTGTCGAGAGCGCCGGGCGGATGTTCTGCTGTGCCCACTGCGCCGAGGAGCTGGGCGTCGAGGGTTTGACGGATCGCATTTGAAGCTCTGAGCAGGGCTCGGAGTCCGGCCGTTCGAACCAAGAGAGGCGATCGGAGACCCGCAGTCAGCCGAGCGCCGGGATGCTGCTCACGGCGGCGACGGTCATGACCGCTCCTAGGGCGAGGACGATCACCGCCGCCGTACCGGGCACCCAACGGAGCAAATGGCCCGAGTGAGGCCGATGCTGGAACACCTTCCAACCGAACCGGTGGGCCGTCACGGCGAGGAGGCCCGACCCGACGAGTGCAAGCGCCATCCCGATGCCAAAGCCGCTGACGAGTAGCACCCCGAACCAGGCGCGGCCCACATGAACGGCTCCGAGTAGCAGGACGACCGCCGATGCCGACGGCACCAAACCCCCGGTGAGACCGAGCGCCGCCACCGACCGCCACCCAAGGGGGCGATCGTGGGGGTGGGGATGTTCGTGGTGGTGGTCGTGGCCATGGTCTTCCTCATGGCCGTGCCCATGGCCGTGATGCCTGCCTCGACGAAACGCCACCCAGAGCAATCGGGTGCCGATGACGAGGACAACGACCCCGGCGACGACCGAGAGATAGGGGTAGAGCCGAGCGGGGTCGAAATTCGAGGCGGTGGTGGCGACGATCACACCGAGCACCGCCACACCCAGCGTATGGGAGACGGCGGTCGTGGCCGCCAGAAGCAATGCTTGGCGGGTAGTTCCCCTCGTCCCGACCAGGTAGGCGGCGACGATGGTCTTCCCGTGGCCGGGCGCAAGGGCGTGGCCGACCCCGAGGGCGATGGCGGCCGCCAGGGCGGCGAATGCCGCTCCCGGCCCGAACCGGTCGAATCGGATCACCGATCCGAGTCGCTCGACGACTCCGTTTGGCGCCTGCCCGCGCACCACCGTGCCGCTTCCCACCTCGATGGTGGCGGTGCGGACGTCGAGCAAGGTTTCATCTTGCGGGTATGAGGTGAGCACCCCACTGGGTGAGGTCGCCGGGAGTTCGCTCGTGACCGGGGTCCCCGCCGAGGTGACAGTCATCTCCCGCCACCCGAGCCTGTCGGGGTAATTGCGGTTCTCAACAGCGAGCGAGCCCGGTTGGATGCTCGAGGTGAACCGGCACTCGATGCGGAGAGTGGGGACCCCGGCGTCGCCGGATGGAGTTGAAGCAGTGGACGCGATCGCCTCGAGATCGAGAGGCTCCCCGTCGAGGGTTGCCGTGAGTCCGCCCATCAGCCGATGGCAGGTCTCCGCCGCGTAATCCTCAGGGGCGTCCGCCATCTCCCTCATCTCGCTGAACGCAGGTATCTCCGCCATGTCGACCACGTACTCAAAACGGACCTCGTCACCCGCTACTTCGATCCCGAGATGCTGGTTGGTGGTGAAGTTCCCAAGGGGGTGAGCCTCGGCGGGAGAGGCGATCGAGATGGCGAGAACTCCCCCCAGGATGACGACCAGCCATCGGCCACGGCGGACGCGACTCGTTGCATGCGATGGGGAGCCGCCCTCTCCTGTCATCGATGCCTCCTCCTGACGTCCTGTCGGCCTGACTCAATTCGGAGCATCGGGGCGACACGGCTTGGACAAACGGCAGTTGTGGGTCAATGCGCGGAGCATCTACGTGCCACCGGTACCCTGCCCGCCCATGGCCGACACCCCCGCCGAGAGCGGCTCCGGAGCGGACGCCGAGGCGAAATCCCCAACGGCGCCTGCGCCGGTGGCACCGCCGCCGCCCCCAACCGGCCCGAAGGTCGCTGTCAAGGATGCCCCGCCGGCCCCTCCGGGTGCTCCCAAGCCAAGCGTGGAACCGGCGGCCACCGTCACCGCGGCACCGGTGCCGCAAGCTCCCGCCCGGAAGCGGTCACGAGGGTCGTGGGTGGTTCTCGCGATCGTTGTCGTGTTGTTCGTGATCGCCGTGCTCACCGGTTTGCTCTCACCGACAGTGGTGCTCGATCTGGCTGCGTTGTGGCCCATCGGGCTGGGACTGGTGGCGCTCGCGGTCCTCGTCGGTCTGTTGGGTCGCCGGCGGGGGCGCTCGCTTGGCCCACTGGTGGCTTTGGCACTAGCGGCTTGGGTGCTGATCTCGGTGGGACTTCATCTCACCGGATGGTCGGCTCTTCCCTCCTCGGCGGGCGACGTCGTCGCCGAAGCCTCCGGCGACGGACCCACCCGGATCAACCTGGTCACAAAAGGGACGGTGCGGGTCGGTCTTGGGTCCGACCCGCTGTACGAGGTGGTCCCGGTGCGGCGGGGCGGCCCGACCACTGCACCGAGCGTGCTCGAGCAGGTCGTGGGCGAACGGTCGACGGTCAGGATCCTCGAATATCCCGCGGCAGGGTGGTTCCGATTCGCCGGTTGGGACGTGGCACTCTCGCCTGATTCGCTATGGACCGTCGCCGTTACCTCGCCCGACTTCGATGTCGATCTCCGTGAACTCGATGTCGCCGGTGTCACCGTCGAGGGCGATGGAAGGGTGCTGCTTCCCGCCGCGAGCCGCCGCGGGGTCATCGAAGCGAGCGGCGAGGTGACAGTGGCGATTCCTGCCGGCACACCGGCCGAGGTGATCGGAGCAGCCGAAACGCCCATCGGTTGGGAGATCACGGACCGGGGGGCGAGGGCTCCCGTCGAGGGCACCGGATGGGAGATCGTCGTCGGCGAAGGCGCCGTGGTCCGGGTTGAAGAGTCCTGAAGCACCTCTGGGTACACTCCCCGCGGGCGTGAGAAACGGCCTGACCTGGCAGCGGCTGCGGTACCTCGGGATCGGTGCCTGGAGCGTCCTCGGCGGTGCCCTTCTCCTTGCTGCAGTGGTCTGGCTGATGGTCCAGGTCAAGGTGGTCCTGCTTCCTTTGGCTCTGGCGGTGGGGATCGTCTACGTGCTCAACCCGGCGGTCACCCGGCTTCAGCGGGGCGGCGTCCACCGCCTGGTGGGGGCGACGCTGTGTTACCTGGTGATGGCCGGTCTACTCACGCTGGCTGCGGTGCTGTTGGCACCTGTCCTTCGAGAGCAGGGCGAGCAGTTCGCCCAAGCCCTCCCCTCGCTGGTCACCGATGTTCTCGTCTGGCTCCAAGGGATTTCGGAGAGCCTTGGGATAAATCTCGGACTCGTCACCAGCCTGGAGGCGCTGCAAGAGTGGGTCTCCGACCCTGCCAACCAGGAGGTGATCCGTGAGTTCCTGGGCGGTGCGGGCGGTGTCGTTGCTGCCGTGTTCCGCGGAGTGTTCGAGTTCGTCGTCGTGGCGGTGGTCGGTGTGGTGCTCGCTTTCTACGTGCTGATCGACCTGCCCGCCCAGCAGGTGCGGGCCCGGCAACTCCTCCCCGAGGGCTTCCGCCCAGAGGGTGTCTTTCTGGGACACCAGTTGAGCACCGCCGTCGGCGGGTTTGTCCGTGGCCAGCTGCTGGTGGCCCTGGTGGTCGGCGTTCTATCCTCGATCGGCCTCGCCATCATCGGGTTGCCCTTCTGGCTGCTGATCGGGATGACCGCCGGGGTGCTCAACATCATCCCCTTCGTCGGTCCTTGGGTGGGTGGAGTGCTTGCCGTGTTGATGGCACTCCTGACCGGGGACGTCGGTGACGCCGTGCTGGCGGCGCTGGTCATGCTCGGCGTGCAGCAACTCGACAACCACATAATCACGCCGTCGGTGATGAGGGCCACCGTCAAGCTGCACCCGGGGCTGATGGTCCTCGCTCTGCTGATCGGCGGCGCCCAGGGAGGGCTGGTGGGGGTGCTGCTCGCCATCCCGGTAGCAGCCACGCTCAAGATCCTCGTTGGGCACTTCTGGCGCACCAGAGTGCTTGGCGAGACCTGGGACGAGGTGGCCGAGGCGCAACTCCAGGAGTACCAGCCGGTGCACCCCGAGAGGCTCCTCTCCCGATTCCGCGGGGTGCGTCGAATCAGGGTGCGGGGGGGTGGTTTGCAGCAGACCCTGCCGCTCGACGGCTACGACGAAGCGACCACCGAGGAACTCCCCACCGTTGGTGCCGATCGATAGACGGAATCCCTACTCCTCTTTGAATTCGCCCAGGTAGGCCTGGCTGAGGCGGGGGTCGGCGAGAAGGGTGTCGGCACGGTCGGACATGACGATCCCGCCGGTCTGTAGTACATAGCCCCGGTGGGCGATCCCGAGAGCGACGTGGGCGTTCTGTTCGACCAGGAAGACCGTGGTGCCCAGGCCGTTGATCTCCTGGATGGTCTCGAAGACCTGCTCAACCAGGATCGGGGCTAATCCCATCGATGGCTCGTCCATCAGGAGAACCTTGGGATCAGCGAGGAGGGCGCGGCCGATGGCGAGCATCTGCTGCTCGCCGCCGGAGAGGGTCCCCGCCTTCTGCTTGATGCGTTCCTTGAGCCGAGGGAAAAGGGTCATGACGCGCTCGATGTCTCTCGCAACGGCATCCTTGTCGTCACGCCGCAGGTTGGCGCCTATCTCCAGGTTCTCCAGCACCGACATCTTGGCGAACAATCTGCGGTTCTCCGGGACCATGGTGAGATGCTTGGCCACGATCTCGGGCGTGCTCAGCCCGTCGATTCGCTCGCCGTCGAGCAGGACCTCGCCGGCGCTGGGTCGGACCATCCCCAGGATGGTTCGCAGGGTCGTCGTCTTGCCTGCGGCATTCGATCCGAGGAGGCAGACGATCTCTCCGGGGAACACTTCGAGGCTCATGTCCTCGAGCACGCGAACCGGCCCGTACGAGGCCCTGACGTTGCGCAGTTCGAGGATCGGCCCGCCGCCGTTGCCGGTCATTCGCTCGTCTCCGCCGACTTGCCCAGATAGGCCTCGATGACCCGCTGGTTGGAGGCGACTTCCTCGTAGCTGCCCTCGGCGATCTTCTGCCCGTAGTCAAGGGCCACGACGCGATCGGAGACGCCGCGGATCACCGGCATGTCGTGCTCGATGAGGACGACGGCATAACCGTGCTCGTCGCGCAGCCTCCCGATCAATTGGATGAGTCCTTCCTTCTCGGCGGGGTTCATCCCGGCGGCGGGCTCGTCGAGCAGGAGGAGCAACGGCTCGGTGGCCATCGCCCTGGCGATCTCGAGACGGCGGCGATCGGCATAGGCCAACTCGGAGGCGAGTTGATCCTGACGAAATCCGGCGAGGCGGTCACCGAAGAAGGCCAGCGCCTGGCGCGAGCGGTCGAGGATCTTTTTCTCCTCGGCGTGGGTACCCCGTCCCCTGAAGAGGGCGCCGCTGAACCCCGCCTTGCTCCTGGTGTGCTGGCCGACCATGGCGTTCTCGAGGACGGTCATGTTGGCGAACAGACGCACCGCCTGGAAGGTGCGGGAAATTCCCAGATGTGTGATCTGGTTGGGCTTGAGCCCGGTTATCTCGAAACCGTTGAAGAGGATCCGCCCGGTGTCGGGGGCGTAGAAGCCGGTGACGATGTTGAAGAGGGTGGTCTTGCCGGCCCCGTTCGGGCCGATCACGCCCACTATCTCACCCTGGTCGATCACCATGTCGACCCCCTGGACCGCCTGGACTCCACCGAATCTCTTGGAGACGCTCTGGACCTCGAGGAGGCTCATCGGCCGGGCTCCGCCACGGTCATATCCTCTCCGACGCCGTGGAGAGGGCGACGTCCTCTGCGATCGAGGGGTCGCCCTCGACGTGAAGCTCGCGCCGGCGTCTCCGGTTGGGGATGAGCCCCTCGGGGCGGAAGATCATGATCGCCACCAGGATCGCTCCGTAGAAGAGCAGCCGGTACTCGGCGAACTCGCGGAGCAGCTCGGGCAGGCCGACCAGCACCAGGGCTCCAACGACCACCCCGGGAACGCTTCCCATACCGCCGAGGACGATCACAGCGAGGACGTTGATCGAGACCAGTAACCCGAAGCTGTTGGGGAAGATCGACCCGATCTTGGCGGCGAAGAAGGCGCCGCCGAGACAGCCGATCCCGGCGCCGATGGCGAAAGCGAGCATCTTGAACCGGACAACCGACACCCCCATTGCCTCGGCGACCGACTCGTCCTCCCGCATGGCCGCCCAGGCACGGCCCACCCGGGCATCCACCAGTCGCCAGGCGATGAATGCGGCGACGATGACGAAAGCCAGGATCACGTAATAGGTCATCTGCGGATCACGCAGGTCGAGCCCTTCCGGTGGCGGGGCCGGCACCTGGGTGATCCCTTGTGCTCCGCCCAGGTACGGGGCCAGCCAGTCGGAGAGCACCAAGGTCCGGATGATCTCGCCGAACCCGAGGGTGACGATGGCCAGGTAGTCGCCGCGGAGCCGCAGCACCGGGGCGCCGATGAGCACCCCGATGAGCACGGCAATGATCACCGTCGGGATCAGCGCCACCCAGAAGTTGGTCAGTCCGGCTTCGGCGACGTCCACCCCCCTCGGGCCTGACGAGGAACGACTGGGGCGAGGTGAAGATGGCAATCGAATAGGCGCCAACTGCGAAGAAGGCCACATACCCGAGGTCGAGCAGGCCGGCGTAGCCGACGACGATATTGAGACCGAGACCGAGCAGCACATACAGTCCCACGGTGCCGAGGATGTCGGCAATGCGATCACCGACCACCCACGGGAGCACCACCAGCACCACCCCGACGATGGCGAGCACGATCCGGTTGCGGGTGATGATCGGTCGATCGGTGATCGGCGTTGGCGCTTGCTCCTCCACGGGAGAGGTTGGCTTGCGGAACCGCTCCCGCGAATATATGAGTCCAGCCGAGACCAGGAAGATGACGATCGCTCCGGCGACGGTGAGCCCCCCGCTCTGGTACAAGAATTCGCCCACGGCGCGCAACCCGATTCCGTTGAAGACCGGAGTCAGCAGAGGCTCGGACAGGCTGACCAGGAGCATCGCCGCCAATCCGTAGAGCACCGATCGCCGCCAATGATCAGGGAGTACCCGGACACCGGCACCTGCAAGACCGGTCACCAAACCAACAGTGGCGTCTATCAGCAGGGCCATGAAGCCGGCGTTGCCAAAGCCGACGATCTCGAGCATGCGCGGGGTCACCGCGATGAAGACACCGCGCACATTGACCCCGGCATCGAGCAGGAGGGTGAGGACCACGACGAGGACACCGCAAAGCACACCCGCCGCCAGGCCGGCGACACCACCGGCAATCAATCGGTTGCCTTCGGTCTCTTGGTCCTTGGATGCCCGGGCGGCGAGGTACCCGGTGAGGAAGAAGGCGGCGAGCATCATTGTCCGACCCAGTCCGATGACGCCGGTGATGACGGGTCGCTGGTCGAACCTCTCCAGGATCCCGGTCATCGCCAGATAGATGACGACGCTCCCCCCGATCAGCCCGATCTTCACCGAACGGGTCACGCCCGTTTCTCCTCGGGGGCGCCGAGCAATCCACCCGGCAGGAAGATGAGAACGAGAACCAGGATGCCGAACGAAATTACTGGTTGCAACTGGTTGGGCGAGGGCACACCGAACCCGGTAAGGAACAGGATCGGGCCTACGGCCTCGAGCACGCCGAGGATGAGCCCACCGAGAGCGGCACCGGTGATGCTCCCGATGCCACCGAGCACCGCAGCGGTGAACGCCTTGATCCCGGGGAAGAAACCCATGGTGAAGAGCACCTGGTTGAAGAGGAGGATGTAGAGGATCCCGGCAGCGCCGGCCAACGCTCCTCCGATGGCAAAAGTCGTGACGATGGTGCGATCGACGCCTATCCCCATCAGTGCGGCGATCTCGCGGTCCTCGCCGACGGCCCGCATGCTCCTACCGGTCCTGGTCCGTGCGATGAACATGAACAGCACCAACCAGAGCAGGATCGCTCCCAGGATGACGACCACCTGGGCGCGGGGGATATCGAAGCCAAAGATCGACCACGATCCTTGGAGCGCGGGGATGGGGGGGTAGGCGCGCACGTTGGCGCCAAAAAGCCCGCGCGCCGTGTACTGGAGGAACAACGAGGCACCGATGGCGGTGATCAGCGGGACCAGACGGGGGGCGTTGCGCAGCGGCCGGTAAGCGATCCTCTCCAGGAGGATGGCGACGGTCATCGATACCAGCATCGACACGGTCAGAATGATGACGATCCCAAGGACAGGTTGGGATTCGAGCACGCCGTTGGAGCCAAGTGCGGTTGCTGCAAAGAAGGCGGCAAATGCCCCGAACATGAAGACCTCGCCGTGGGCGAAATTGATCAGGAAGAGAATCCCGTAAACGAGCGTGTAACCGAGTGCGATCAGGGCGTAGACGCTGCCCCTCGCCACACCGTTTACGAAAAGACCCGCCCAATCCTCTGCGGAGAAGCGGCCGGTTTGCAGGGTCGCCACTGATCCGGCGACCACGAACCAGATGATGAAGATGCCCAGGACCCATTGGATGGCCCGTCGGACCGGAAAGCGTTCCAGCCGGAGTCGCCACGTTGGGGTCTCCGGTGGGGTGATGTCGGTCATGTGCCTCCCGGCGCCAGTCGACGTGGGCAAAACCGAAATCGGGGCGGGCGCTGGCGCCCGCCCCGATCAGTGATGTGGGTCAGCCTCCGCCCTGGACGTCGGCCAGGTTGATCGTCTGGCTGAAGACAGGCTCGGTGCTGAACTCGCCGTCCTCGACGATCACGATGGCCATTGTGGCCGTGCTCTGGCAGTCGCCGTTGTCGTCGCAGGTCAAGGTACCCGTGACGCCTTGGTAGCCCTCTACGTCATAGAGGGCGTCCTTGAGCGCGGTCCGCGGGACGAAGAGCGTTCCGTCTTCCTCGATGGCCACGTCCTCGATGGCCTGGAAGACCAGGTTGGTCGCATCGAAGGCGTGGGCGTGGAACACCGACTGCGGCTCGGTCCCGAACCGCTCCTCGTACGCCGGGAGGAACTGTTCGGTGTAGAACTCCGGGTCGGCCAGCGCAGTCAGGTCCGGGCCCGATATGTAGACGCCGTCGGCGTTCTCGGCGCCGGCTGCGGTGATCCAGTCCGGGGTGAACATCCCGTCGGAGCCAGCGAGCACCGTGTCGGCCATCTCCGGGAGCGCCCGAGCCTGCTGGGTGATCAGTCCGCCCTCTGCCACGAAGATCGGGAAGTAGAGCATCTGGGGTGCGTCGGCGGCAATGTCGGTGAGCACCGAGTTGAAGTCGGTGTCACCCACCTGGATCGCCTCCTGCTTCGTGATCGTCCCCCCTGTGGAGGAGAACACGTCGGCGAATGCCTGCTGCAGACCGTCGGCGTAGGGGCTCCCGTCATGGATGGTCGCCGCGGACTCGATCCCCTGCTCGGCTGCGAAGTTGGCGACCGCGGCACCTTGGATCAGGTCGTTGTGCGCCGTCCGCAGATAGAAGGGCTGGTGCTCGGCAGGGTCGGTCAGAGCCGGGCCCGTGTTCGACGGGGAGATGATGGAGATGCCACGATCGCTGAGGATCGTGTCCGCCACCCCGAGCGCTGCGCTCGAGCAGCTGGTGCCGATCACCGCAACCACCTTCTCGTCGGAGGCGAGAGCCTGGGCGCCGGCCTGCCCGCCCTCGGCGGAACAACCGTCGTCCTGGTGGTTGAAGGCGATGTCCCGGCCCATGAACTGGCCGGCCTCACCGTCGAAGCTCCCGTCGATGTAGTCGGCAGCGAGTTCGACGCCGTACTGGCTGTCGGTACCGAGGCTGGCGTTGGCTCCGGAGATCACGAGCAAGCTGCCGATGGTGATGGGCTCACCCTCGGCGTATTCGACGCAGCCGAACTCGTCGGCGGCGCATGCGTCGGCGGCCGAACCGCCCGCCGCACTCGCGGTGGTGTCGGTGCCGGCTGCCGTGGTGTCGGTCCCGGCGGCCGTGGTGTCTGTGCCGGCAGCGGTGGTGTCCGTCCCACCCGCCACGGTGGTGTCGGCCCCACCACCTGTGGTGTCGGTGGTGTCGCCTCCACAGGCTGCGAGTACCAACACGAGAGCGAGCGAGAGACCAAGGAGGCCTCTCCGTCTCGGATTCCTCATTCCTACCTTCCTTCCTAGTTGGAACACCCGGGAACCGGCCGATCAGGGCGCGAATCCACGGATGGGCGCCGAAGCATACCGATGGAAGGGTGGTCCGCGCCTCTCAGAGGCAGAATGTCACCCGTCGGGCGACCTGACCGTCAGGGTCCCCTGAGGGCGGTCCTCGTCGCCGGTGACGCTGTAGAAGGGCCAGGAACCGACACCGAGCGTGTCGCCCACCCGGCCAACGGACACCGTCGCCCCCGCCGGGATGTCCAACTCGATCAATGTGTGCCGTGGGTTGGGCCCAGGTGGATCGACGACGTTGAAGGTGTGATCCACCGAGGACCGATTGCTGACGCTTAGCACCGAATCGGTTGTCACGATGAGGCAGGCGGGGTCGAAGCCCTCCTCCGCCACCACCAACTCGACCGCACCATCTGTGCGGTCGGCGCAGTCACCCTCGGTCGGGTCGTGACCGGTGGCGGCGTGTACATCCTCGCGGTCGATGGTGCGTGGTCGAGCCGGCGGTTCCGCAGCCGACGAGGACCAATGCGAGCACGACCAGGAACACCTCGCCGCATCGGTCCAGGTTAGGACCGGGAGCTCGATGCTCGACCTCGAGCGGGGAACCCGGGAGACTGTGCATCGTTCTACCTATGACCCTATGACCCGACACCGATGATCGACTTCGTGCTCGGCCTCACGCTGGCCGGCCTCGCTCTGCGAGGGTGGTTCCGCGGGTTCGCCCGCGAAGCGATGGATCTGGTGGGCGTAGTCGTGGGTCTGTTGCTCGCCTTCCGGCTCGGCGCCCCGCTCGGCGACGAGCTCGTCGACCGGTTCGGGTTGGCGCCGGAAGCCGGCCGGATAATCGCCGCGGTCATCATCTTCCTCCTGGTGGGTGCGGCGAGCGCGGTGGGTGCCCACTTCCTATCCAAGGCGCTCACCCTCCCAGGCTTGTCGCTGGGTAACAGGGTGCTCGGGGTGGGGGTGTCGCTCGCTACGGGACTGTTCCTCCTGCTCCTGCTGGTCTCTTTGGCCCGGGTCGCCTCGCTGCCCGATCAGGTGGAGGGAGTGATCGACGATTCCAGGGTGGTTGGGGCGGTGGCGGCGCCCGAGTCGGTCCCGAGCCACTGGTTCCACGCGTTGGCGGGTGACCGGGTGGTCGAAGCCGTCACCAACCTCGAGCGGGAGGTTGGTGAGCGCCGTGTCGTGCTCGAGGAAGGAGAGCGCGCCTCCATTCCCGCTGCCGAGGCATCTGAACTCACAGCCTCTTTCCAAGAAGCTCGTGACGTCTACGACCTCGTCAACCGGGCGCGGCTCGAAGCAGGCAGGGACCCGCTCGCCTGGTCGCCGTCCCTGGCCGAGGTTGGCCGTGCCCACGCCAACGAGATGTACCGCGCCGGATACTTCTCCCACCGTTCCCCGGTCACCGGGTCCCCGCTCGACCGTGTGCTCGATGCCGGCATCCCCATCGGCCGGGTCGGTGAGAATCTGGCGCTGGCCGCGACTCCGATCGCGGCCCACCAAGGTCTGATGGATAGCGATGGGCACCGGAGGAACCTGCTTGCAGCGCCATGGACGACAGTGGGAATCGGGGTGGTCGACGGACCCCTCGGGCTGATGGTGGTCGAAGTCTTCTCCGACTGATAGCGAGTGGCGACAGTGGACAACGAGGGCTTGACCGAGGTATTCGTCACCGCCTACCGCCCCTATGTCCTCGGGCGGCTCGAACTGCTCGGAATCGACGCTCCCCCCGGCCTGGTGGAGTCACTCGACGAAGGGGAAGAATGGTTGCGCCAGGCTCTGGAGGAGCTGTTGGCCACGCCATATTTGGAACAGCGGCGGGGACCACTCGAACTGTTCCAGGAGGCGATGAGCTTTCCCACTGAGGTTCTGCGCGCCGCGGGCGTGCGGCCGGCGGATCGGGACCCGATCGCGGTGTCGGCGCTCCCCGGTGACCTCTTCGACCTGGCCCCCGCCTCCTCGCAGTCGCTTGGAGAGGAAGCATGGCAAGCCCACCTTGCGTGGGGCGCAGCCAAGGCGGCGGCGGTCACTTCCCAAGCAAGGCCCGGCGTCCGGGTGGTATCGGCCAACCTGCTCGACAGGAGCAGGATCGAGTCTGCGGTCAGGGCAGGTGGTCGCAGTGTTGCCACGTCCGCCGCCGACCCGGCTTCGCTGGCCGTGGTCGATCTCGCGGCACCCCGTGCCATCGAACAAATCGAGGATCTGGCTCGGGCAGGGGTCCGGGTGATCGCTTTTGGCCCCCACGTGGACGCCGGGGCATTGGAAGCGGCAAGCGCAGCCGGAGCCACCGAGTCGTTACCCCGTTCCCTCTTCTTCCGACGCCTCGACGAGATCGTCGGCGGGTAAAGACGGCAGACGGCAGATTCCTTCCGTCCCCCCGAAGGGGAGAAGGGCCCCGCTGCGGAGCAGCGGGTAGGGGGCTGCCGAACTCCCAACGCTGGTCAGGCGTGCGGGGACATGCGTTACACGCCTTCTGGTTCAGCCTTCCTCGTGGCCCGGCGGCGATCGGATGGGGGCGACGCCGCCCGGCGGGCGGCGGCCAGCATCTGCTCGTGCGAGTCGCGCAGCGATGCGATCAGGTCGGGGAGATCGGGGACGATGTCCCAGTCGGCCTGGACGCCCCAACCCATGCGTCCGTCATAGCTGAACAGGGCGATCCCGACCCCGTGGTGCTCCCAGAGCGGCACCGCGGCATAGAGGGCGAGGACTTTCGACTCCATCAGGTACATCGGGAACTGCGGTCCGGGCACGTTGGTCACGGTGAGGTTGAACGGTCGAAGCACCTGTCCGGCGAGCCGGGCTCCCAAACCGACCAGCGTGGTCGGGGCGCCTGCGGACAATTGGACGATCGTGGCGGCCCCCAAGGCCTGATCGGTCACTTTGAGGTTGGACGTCTCGGCGGTGATCGCCCGGAGCCGCCGCACCGGGTCGCCCTCGGCCAGCGGCATCTTGACCAGCCACATGGCGACGTGGTTCCCCATCTCGCCACGGGATGGGCCGGGCCGGACGCTCACCGGTGCCATCACCCGGAAATCGAGGTCGCCAGGCGGGAAGGAGCGCCGTTCCATCAGGAAGCGGCGGATGCCACCCGCCACCTCAGCCAGGATGACGTCGTTGACACTCCCCCCAAACTGCTGTTTCACCTCCTTCACTTCGGCGAGCGGGACCTCGAACCAGTCGAAGCGCCGGTTGGGGCCGATTTCGCCGTTCAGCGGAGTCATGGACGACGCTCGCAGCCACCCCGAGGCGAGCGAGGCCATCGTGGCCCGTGCCCGATGGCGGCCCGACGACAAGGCGGTGGAGGCGGGGGCATCGAGCCGGCCAAAGGTGCGAACCGTCTCGGTCAGGCGGCGGGTGCGGCGGGCAGCCTCGGCGACCATTAGCTGCGCCCCTTCCGGGGCGGGCCTCGGCTGCCAGCTATCGGACTTTTCGATCTCCACATTCGGCGTGACACCGAACAGCATCGCCATGAGGTCGACACCGGCGATGCCATCGATCATGCAGTGGTGGATCTTGGCGATCAGCGCGAAGCGGTCGCCGTCAAGCCCCTCCGCTATCCAGAGCTCCCAGAGCGGCTGCGCCCGATCGAGTTGCTGGGAGAGGACCCGCCCGGCGAGCCGTTGTAGTTGGGCTTCCGTCCCCGGGCGGGGGAGGCTCGTGTGACGGACGTGGTAGTCGAGATCGAAGTGGTCGGCATCGACCCAGATCGGGGACCGTCCCAATGGGGTCGAGGCGAGCCTTTGGCGGTAGCGAGGAACGTACTGCAGTCGAGAGGCGATGAAGGCGCGGATGCGGTCGATGTCGATCCCGCCGTCAGCCGTGCGTAGCGGCGCTGCATCGAGGATGGCCACGCTGGCGACATGGAAATGTGCCCGACCCGACTCCAGCGCCAGGAACGAGGCATCGAGCGGAGAGAGACGCTCGTAGTAGGTGGCGGTGCTCATTGACGAACTCAGTCCCAGACGCCTCAGCTGTCGGGCACGAGGGTGCCGAGGTCGGTCACCACCACATCGGCACCCGCTCGCCGCAACTCGTCTTCGACACCAAGTCGGTCGACCCCGATCACGAGCCCGAACCCGCCCGCCTTACCGGCGGAGACACCTGAGATTGCGTCCTCGACGACCACGGCACGCTCTGGTCCTACCTCGAGCCGGCGGGCCGCCTCGAGGAAGCAGTCCGGGGCGGGCTTGCCGGGCAATCCGTCGTTGGAGATGGTGATGCCGTCCACGCTGGTGTCGAACTTGTCCTCCAACCCGGCCTTTGCCACGACTGCCTCGCGGTTCTTGCTCGAGGTCACGACCGCGGTCTTCATCCCCTGGTCCCGGACCCACTGGAGGAAGCGGACCGAGCCCTCGTATACCTCGACCCCCTCGGCGTCTAGTACCTGGTTGAACAACTCGTCCTTCCTGTTGCCCAACCCGCACACCGTCTCCTGATCCGGGCGATCGGAAGGGTCTCCTTCCGGAAGCTGGATGCCGCGCGAGACGAGAAAGGTTCGCACTCCGTCGTACCTCGGTCTGCCGTCGATGTGGTTCAGATAGTCGTCCTCGGAGAAGGGACGGAACGGCTCACCCAGCGACGCGGCCCGCGCCTCCAGGTATTCGTCGAACATGCGCTTCCAAGCGGATGCATGGACGTGGGCGGTGGCGGTGATGACCCCATCGAGATCGAAGAGGACTGCGTCGTATCTCTCCGGGGTGACTGGCTGTGCCACCAGCCGGATGGTAGGTCGCCCGACTTCTGGTCAGCGGTCGGGGAGTCCCTTGCCGCCGACAGGCATGGTCTCGGTGCCGCCTGGGATCTCGGCGATCAGCGGCATTGCCTGTTCGATCAACGCCCTGGTCTCCGGCCTCTGGAGCGAAGCGCGGTGTGCCTCTTTGTCCACCCAGATCTCGCTAACCCACACCGAGTCGGGTTCGTCGTCAGAGCGGTGGATCACGTATAGCTCGCATCCTGGGTCATCGGCGAGTGCCTCAGCCGCCCGCAACAGAATCGTTGCCAGGGCGTCACCCATCCCCGGCTTGGCAACCATCTTTCCGTGGAGTCCGTATCTGGGCATGGTCCATCCGACCACATTGGCAGCTGGCGCCCTCGGTAGGACTCGAACCTACGACACCCAACTTAGGAGGTTGGTGCTCTATCCCCTGAGCTACGAGGGCGTGGAAAAGGCGGTCTGATCTGGGGTTTTTGAATTAGTGGTTCCTCACAAGAACTAGCACAACGGTAGAGAGCACCAAACTCGTCGGGGACACGAGCACCAAATTTTACAAGCCACACCAATATCGCAGCGACGCCTGCGACCCCAAGCTGCTAGTCCCGCTTCTGGCGCCCTCTTCCCCGCCTGGGAACCGCTCAGATGGCGCAGGCGACGCCCGCCGGAACCGGGATCGTCGGCTCGTTCACTACAACGAACATCCGACTGCGTCCGGGGGAGCACGCCGTCCTCTCATGGAGTACGGCGACGGCGAGCTCGAAGCCCGCGTTCCTCAAGGTGTCACAGATGGGGCTGCTGTCTTGTCTTATGGGGTGTAGGTCGTTGTTCTCTGAAGGAGTTGATGGTGAGAGTGTTTGTCGCAGGAGCGACGGGGGCGATTGGCAAGCAGTTGGTGCCGCGTCTGGTTGAGGCGGGTCATGAGGTTCATGGCATGACGCGTACCGAGTCGAGGAAGGCGATGCTTGACGAGTGGGGCGCTGTGCCGGTCGTCGCGGATGCGCTTGATCCCGATCAGGTCGCGGAGGCCGTGGGCAGGGCGAGGCCCGACGTGATCGTCCATCAGTTGACCGCGCTCGCAGGGGTGGGTTTTCGAAACCTCAAGCGCGGTGCCGCGCTGACCAACCGTCTGCGGACCGAGGGGACGGATCACCTGCTGTCGGCCGGACAGGCGGTGGGAGTGCGGCGGTTCGTGGCGCAGAGCAATTTCGCCTCATACGCGCGCACCGGTGGGCCGGTGAAGAGCGAGGAGGACCCGCTCGACCCCGCGCCCCCGGGCAAGTTGCGCGAGGGCCTGGCCGCGATCCGACACCTCGAGCGGGCGGTCCTGGATGCGAGGTGGACCGAGGGTATCGTCTTGCGTTACGGCGGCTTCTACGGGCCAGGCACAAACATGGCGCCCGGGGGGGAGTTGTCCGAGATGATCCGCAAGCGCAGGTTCCCGCTGGTCGGCGACGGCGGAGGCGTGTGGTCTTTCATCCACATCGCCGACGCCGCGGAGGCGACGATGGCGGCGGTCGAGCACGGCAAGCGTGGTGTCTACAACATTGTCGACGACGACCCCGCCCGGGTCGCCGAATGGTTGCCGGCGCTGGCGCAGACGCTGGGCGCCAAAAGGCCGATACGGGTGCCGCGGTTCGTCGTGCGAGCGTTCGCCGGAGAGGCCGGCGTCGTGATGATGACCGACGCCCGCGGCGCGTCGAACGCAAAGGCCAAGCGCGAGCTGGCGTGGCGTCCGGTCTACCCGAGTTGGCGGCAGGGATTCGCAGCATCATGATCGATCGCGAGCGCCTGCTCGACGAGTTGCGGCCTGTCGCGTTCGGGATCGCCTACCAGATGCTCGGCAGCGTTTCCGAGGCCGAGGACGTGGTGCAGGAAGCGCTGCTTCGGGTGCATCAGGCACTTGATGCGGACGCGCACATCGATTCACCTCGGGCGTTCGTCGCCACCGTGACCACCCGACTGGCGATCAACGAGTTGCGCTCAGCACGCGCCCGCCGCGAGAGTTACGTCGGTGAGTGGCTGCCAGAGCCGATCATCACGGACAGCCACGACGATCCGGCCCGGCATGCTGAGACGGCCGACTCGCTGTCGCTGGCCATGCTGGTGCTGCTGGAGAGCCTCTCCCCCGAGCAGAGAGCGGTACTGCTCCTTCACGATGTGTTCGACTACGGGTACCCGGATATCGCGGCGATGGTCGGCAAGAGCGAGGACAACGTGCGGCAACTCGCCACCCGCGCCAGACGCCACATCAAGCAGCGCCGGCCCCGCTTCCAAACGACGCCCGAACAACACGACAAGCTGGCCCGACAGTTCTTCGCGGCAATCGAGCAGGGCGATCTAGCCGGGCTCGAGGCGCTGCTCGCTCACGACGTGGAACTGACCGGCGACGGCGGCGGCAAGGTCCCGGCGCTGGCGCGGTCTCTACGTGGGCGCAGTCGCGTCGCCCGCACGCTGATAAACGGGATCCGCCAGATCGCCCGCATTCCTGGCGTGACGTTGCGTCCCGTCGAGGTCAACGGCGGCCCAGGAGCGCTCTTTCTCGACGGACAGCAGCGGCTGATAGGCGTTGTGGCGCTCGACATCGCCGGCGGTGTGATCGCAAGCATCAAGTCGATTGTCAACCCCGACAAGCTGACGCACCTCGGGCCACTCGCCGACCTCAAATCGCTACAACAATCTGCCAGATGAAGCCTCACAATGGCACGCGGCGATCGGACCGATGGAGTTGTGGCAGCTAGACGTCGTCGAGGGCGTGGCCTTGACCAGCGTTGACGTCTCATGCTCGACCAGCTACTATGCCATACATGGTAGCTGGTCAGGACAGGGTGGTCACTCAGATGCGGCGAGGCACGCTCGAGTATTGCGTGCTTGCGCTGCTGGGAGAAGAGGAGCGCTACGGGTTCGACCTCGTCAGAGCACTCGGTGAGGCGGATGGCATGGTCACTAGTGAAGGCACCATCTATCCGCTTCTGAGTCGGCTCCGACGTGATGATCTCGTTTCGACGACGTGGGAGGAGTCGCCCAGCGGACCTCCGCGGCGCTACTACCGCCTCACGCCGAAGGGGCGCCAAGCGCTCAGCCAGTTTGTGCAGGAGTGGCAGCGGTTCCGCGACGCAGTGGATCGCTTTTTGGAAGGAGGAGGTAAGTGAAGGACACGAGGCATCGCGAGGTTGGTGAGTACCTCCGACGACTGCAACGCATGATGGGCGATATCCCTGACGGGCGTCGCGACGAGATCTTGTCAGAGATCGAACAACACATCAACGAGGGGCTGTCGGAGCTGCCCAAAGCCGACGACGCCGCAGTTCGCAACGTTCTCGGACGTCTCGGTGATCCCGAGGACATCGCGGCCGATGCCGCGAGCGGTTCGGGGTCATGACGCCCTCACCCCGGAAGATGAGCAAAGGAACCAAGCGGATCATCGTCATCGCGGTGGCCGTGCTTATAAGCATCCCGCTTGTCCTCGTCATCCTGTTCGCTCTGGGGGTCTCCGAACCGCCACCATTTCAGGGTCCGCGCCGAGTGATCACGTCGGAGCAGTTCGATCGGGTGAGCCTCGGAGATGACAAGAGTGATGTCATCGGTGTCTTGGGCGGGCAAGGCGAACCGGGATCGCTCGTCTCTGGGTTGGTGGACATCGAAGGCATCCGACTCGAAGAAACGCCGCCAGATGTTCCGCAACAGCAGTACAACGAGTGCTGGCTCTACTCAGTCACCGGATCGGGGGAGGGCGCGCAGGCTGGTGTTTGCTTTGTTGCCGAGGAGGTCGTCTACAAGCGGATCGAAACACCACAGTAAGCACAGCATTCAGCGCCCTGTTTCGGCAGATTCTTGTGTGTCAATAGCAAAATAGAGTGCGTGTCCGACCCAGCAGCGTGATCGGAGCGGAGTCGATGCAGCCTGACTGGCCCAGGAACAGCCCGAGCGGTGCCAGGAGGAAGGCACCCCACGCATCAGAGAAGATTCGGGATGTGTCAGGGCGTCGCTTTCCTCCTCTTCGAGTTCGCAGTTCGTGACCCGTCGCAAGCTCGACATTTGTCAACGTCGGCTCGGATCCGGTACTCCTGACTCGAGTTCTCTGCGCTGATCAGGTGGCTTCGAAGAACTCCCATTGGTAATTGTCGGGATCCCGAAACGTGACAATCGTCGGGCCGTGCGGGTTTGTTGTGGCTCCGCTGTTTGGAACATGGGCTTCCTCGAGGGCCTCGGCCAAGCGCCCCACTTCGCCACTCGGGACCCCGAAAGCGACGTGGTTCAGTCCGACGCGGTGTTCGGTGAACCGGGTCGCCTGCGCCCTTCGTCTCGAGGTCATCGCCTTACGTCACCTCATCCCGCGGAGACGGTTATGTGCCCCGAACTGGTGCGGACCACGATGCTGCTGGCAGCCGCGGGATCGTGGGTCAACCCCACGACCTCCTCATCTCCCGAGGAGGAGTCGAGGTCGATCGCGTAGGCCCCCTCGGGTACCACTAGGCCGGCGTCACCCGATCCGATGGACACCTCCACCCGGGTCGGCGCATCCAGTAGAGCGAGGTTCACGCTGCCCGAACTGGTGCTGGCGGTGAGCACCGTGGTGGACAGGCTCTCCGAATTGATGTCACCCGAGCCGGTCTCCAAGTAGGTCTCGCCGGCGACGCCCTCCACCTCGATCGAGCCGGAGCTGGCAATAGCGGTGAGGGACGAGGCGGTGAGGTCCAGAGCTTGGATGTCGCCCGAGCCAGTCTCCAACGATGCCTCGCCGGCATCGCCCTCGATCTGGATCGAACCGGAACTGGTGCTGGCGGTGAGCGCGGGCACGTCCAAGCCGCGACCTCGGATGTCCCCCGAGCCGGTCTCCAGCGAGGTCTCGCCGGCGACGCCCTCCACGTCGATCAAACCTGAGCTGGTGGCGAGGTTGACGCCCCCGATCATCCCCAGAGCGTTCAAGTCACCGGAGCCCGAGTCGACGATCAACTCGACCGAGGCGGGGGCAGTGACCTGGTAGTCGACACTGCACGACGAGAAGAACAACTCGCTTGGGCACTGGACCTCGATGTGGAGCACCCCATCCACCACTTCCTCCGTCACGCTCGGCCGGTTGGCACGGAAACGGCTGATCCGCTCCAGCCGTACATCCTCTCCGCCGGCGGCAACCTCAATCGATCCCGAATCGGAGGTCACCTCGATCCGCTGGATTGGGTCGGTGAACGTCGCTGTCGTGGTCTCGATGGTCTCGGGCTCGACCCACCGGCTCCATGCCCAGAAGCCTGCGCCGATCAGCGCTGCGGCCGCCACGAGGGCGAGGATCGGCATCAGCAGTCCGGCCAGTGCGGCGCTGACCGAAGGGGGTCGCGTCTCACTGGGGGGAGCGACTTCGGTCGAGGGGCTTGAGGGGATGCGGACGTCGTTTGACATGTCAGGACTCCAGGTATCGAAGGACGGCGAGCACCCGGCGATGGTCGCCGGGAGTGGGCGGCAGGTCGAGCTTGGTGAGGATGTTGCCGATGTGCTTCTCGACGGCACCGGCACTGACGGTGAGCGCCTCGGCGATCGCGTTGTTGGAGCATCCCTCGGCCATCAACGAGAGCACTGTCCGTTCCCGGTCGGTGAGGCGGTCGAGAGGGTCTCGGCGGCGACTGCGCACCAGGAGTTGAGATACCACCTCGGGGTCGAGGACGGTGCCGCCGGCGGCGACCCGACGGGCCGACTCGACGAATTCGGAGACGTCGGCCACTCGATCCTTGAGGAGATATCCCACTCCTCCGCGATGGTCGGCGAGGAGTTCCGAGGCGTACTCCTCCTCGACGTATTGGCTGAGGACGAGCACGGCCGTGTCGGGATGGCGTTGTCGAAGTTCGAGGGCAGCGCGGATCCCCTCGTCGCGGTAGGTCGGGGGCATCCGGACGTCGACAATTGCCAAGTCGGGTCGTTCCCTGGCCACAGCTTCGATCAGATCAACGCCATCTCCCGCTTCGGCGACCACCTCTTCGCCGGCATCGGTGAGCAACCTGACCAAGCCGGCGCGCAGCAGCACCGAGTCTTCGGCGATGGCGATCCGCACCTCATTCCCCTTCTGGACCGCAAGGAATCTCGGCGCGCAGCACGGTGGGTCCGCCCGGGGGGCTCTCGATGTGGAATCTCCCGTCGACCGCGGTAACTCTGTCCGCCAGGCCGGCGAGGCCGGTGCCCAACGCCGCATCGGCGCCACCCCGCCCGTCGTCGCTGACCTCGATCTCGAGAACATCGCCGCGGACAACCGTTCGAACAGAAGCTCCGGTTGCCCCGGAGTGACGGGCGACATTGGCGAGTGCCTCGCATACCAGGTAGTAGGCAATGCCCTCGACCCCGGGGTCGAGCCGATGCGGCACGTTGACCTCGAGCGCCACGGGAATAGTCGAGCGGGCCGCAACCGAAGAAAGTGCGGCGCCCAGCCCCCGGTCGGACAAAATCGCCGGGCTGATCCCCCGCACGATGTTGCGCAGCGTGGCGAGGGCTTGCTTCGCCTCCTGGTGGCCTTCGTCAACGAGGGCTCGTGCGGCCTCGGGGTCGGTGGCGAACTTCTCCTTGGCCATGCCGAGCGTCATCGCCAAGGACACCAGCTGCTGGCCGGCGCCATCATGGAGGTCACGTTCGATACGGCGGCGCTCCTGTTCGGTGGCGTCGACCATGCGTGACCGGCTCGAGGCGAGCTCGGTGACGCGCCTCCCGAGACGGTCCCGCTCCGTGGGGCCGAGCATCGCGTGCGCGACGGCGATGTCGAGGCGGGCGAGCGCACCGATCATCCAGGGAAGCCAGGCGAGCGCGGCAAGGCCGACGAGAGGCGCGGCAACCGCGAGCATCAGGAACCCGGGGACCGTGAGGTCGGCGCCGAGTCCAGCCATCAGAAAGGGGGTCGCGAGCAGGGAAAGCGGAATGCTCCACGCGAGCAGGGCGAAGGTGAAGGTGAAGATCCCAAGCGGGAGCAGCAGCTGAAGGTAGGCGAACTCCCTCCACGTGACCGGATCCGACATCGAGGACCAAAACCGCTGGTGCCACGACCCGCCATCGCGTCTGGCGTGGCGGAAAAGGGATATCCGACTTGAGCATGACACCGATGCGGGCTCTTTCGAACGCGGCCAAACCACGCACCACCCAGAGCCATGAGAACAGCACCAGGAGGCCGATCGGGTACACGATCAGGAGGGGGATTCCCAAGAAGAGGAGGGTCAGGCTGAGCACAAACCCCACGATCCCCATGGGGAGATCGAGGAGGAGGTGCGCGGTGGACGCGAACAGTCTTCGGAACGAATCGCCGATGTGCCTCCAGTTCCAAGCGGAAGAGGCAGCAGGCGCCGGATCCGATGGCCTCATAGTCACGGGCGTGGAAGGGGGCGTACTGGACACGATGGCACGGTACGTCAGGCGTTGCCTCGGCACAATGAGGCCTCCCGGCGTCTCGGGAGGGGGGATCGCCCTACCTGCGGCGCCGGCCGGACGATCCCCCCGCCGGCCTTCGAGGTCCGCCGCTCCGGGGAGCCTGACGGAACGTCGGTGGTGACTGCCGCCGCGTTCAGCCGAATCGATCGACAAGGAGGCCGTGGCGAAGCGCTCGGTCGCTCACGGTCAGCGTGTCACGATCCAGCTTCCTCATCACCGTCGAGACGATGCAGGCTCCTGCCAGGATTATGTCGGCACGCTGCGGTTGGAGACCGACGATGGAACGCCGTGCCTCGGCGTCCATCGAGCGGTACATCTCGATCTGCCGCTTGATCTCGGCGTGGTCGAGGACCGTCCCTTGGACCGCGTCCGGGTCGTAGGTCGCAAGGGATTTGCTGACGGCGGTGATGTTGGTAACGGCGCCGCCCATGGCTACGAGATGATCCGGTGTTGCGCGGCCGTCGATGCGGGACAGGTCGTTGGATATGGCAGCGAGGGCCTCGTCGAGGACCTCGGGCGCAACCACTCGATCGAGTTCGAAGCGTTCGGTGAAACGGACCGCACCGACCTCGACGCTGAAGCGTTCGGCGACCTCAGGACCTCTACCGAAGGTGAACTGGGTGCTTCCACCACCTGTGTCGAACACGACGAGAGAGCCGTCTCCCAGCCCGAGGCCGGCCTGCACCGCAAGGTAAGCGAGACGTCCCTCCTCCTCCCCCGAGATCAGCTCGATCTTGATGCCGGTGCGCTGGTGAATTGCCTCGACGACTTCTGCTGCGTTCCGGGCGATCCGCATCCAGGCGGTCCCCACCACGGCGATCGCTTGGCTGTCATGTCGCTTCGCCTCTTCGAGCATCACCGTCATCGCGCTCGCGGTGCGCTCCAACGGCTCCCGGGTGATTTCCCCATGTTCATCCAAACCCTCGCCGAGACGGGTCACCTCGGCGCGATCGACCACCTTCTTCCACGACGTGTCGTCGCCCAGCTCTGCGATGTGGAACTTGACCGAATTCGTACCGACGTCGATCACGGCGAAGCGGGCGGGGTGCTCATCGAGTACCGCGGCCAGTCCGCGTGGGTAGCTGGTGTTGACGTGCCCCCCCAGACCCATGGCGTGGACCGATGAGATGACTGCAGACGGGTCCGGTGCCTCGATGGCGATGGTGCGGATGGGTTCGCCGTTCACCTCCACATCGGTGACCTCCGCCGTACACCCACCAACCGTGTAGCGGACCCGTCGCTTCTGCACGTCTACCGGGCGGAGGCGACCATCCGGCTCGATCACCTCGGCAAGCAGCTGGTCGAGGGTGTAGGCCTCGCGGTCGAGTTGTGGGAGGTCGAGTCCCAGCGCCTCGAACATGTCCGACACTTCGCTGGCCGGGAGGGGGAATCCGGCCTTCATCACCGGAATCCATTGCTCCAACCCGTCGGCATTGACCTCTTGGAGCACCTTGA
The DNA here is from genome assembly GCA_963826825.1 of uncultured Acidimicrobiia bacterium. GTDB lineage: Bacteria > Actinomycetota > Acidimicrobiia > Spongiisociales > DATADW01 > DATADW01. Next base: position 252,802 of record CAWGYV010000007.1, read on the forward strand.
TGTCCATGAGGTCATCACGAATCTTGGCGCTGGCGTCGTCGCCGGAAAGGAGGTACAACTCCTCGCTTTCTTGGATGCCTCCAGGCGTCAATGCAGCGAAGGCGGCTTCAGCCGGACCGAAGCGCCTCCCGAACGTGCGCCATTCCCACCGTGGAACTATTGCTGCCATTCCAGAGCTCCTTGCCAACCGATCGTATACCCCAGAGGTCGTTCAGGACGTGTCGGTCGCAGAAGCCGAACGGTCCCTGTGAGCAGTCTTGGCCGCGGTCGTCAGAAGTCGGACGACCAATCCGATTACGACGAGGTCCAGAAGCATCTGGATGCTCACGACGATCCGGCCGAGGTCGCTTTCGGGGGTGATGTCGCCGAAGCCGACGGTAGAGAAGATGGTGATGGTGAAGTAGAGGGCGCCGGTGTGATCGAGTGGCTCGCTGAAGTGAGTGGTCGAGCCTTGTGAGAGGGATACGTAGACGGCGGCGAAGACCACGAGAAACACCGGGATGGTGACGCTGAGAGCGTGAACGGCGCGCAGCACCGGATAATCCGCATGCGCAACACGCCGAAGCTGCCAGGCGAGAACGACGGTGAAGACGACCACGCCGACACCGAGACGAAGCAGCGACTGTCCGCGTGTGAGGTCGGTGAACGGGATCAGGTAGTAGATCGCGAGGAGCAGCGCGCAGGTGAGAACCGCACTGATCACCGTCGTGATGATCTGGCTCCGTCGTTGCCGGCGGTCGAGTTGAGTCAACGGGTGCGTAGTCAAATTTCCCGATGCCACCCGGTCACCGCTGGGACGCGATCACGGCCCGGCTGTGGTTGGGGCGACGTCGGGGTGGCTGGTGAAAAACTCGAGCGCGGTGCGGGTCTTGGTTTGTTGCTCGGCAGTCAAATCGACACCGCGCCCGGCGAGGAACGCCTTGGCCTCCGCTGCCACCTGAAATGCCTCATCGGGTTTGCACTTGGTGGACAACTCGAGAATCCGTGATCCGTCCGGGTACAGCCAAAGCTCGGCGACCATCCGTCGCCCGAACTCCTCTGGTTCGAATTTCAGCTTCAGCACCAGGATCGGGCCGAGCACCGAAAGATCATCAAGCTCCACGTTGTCAGGAGCGTGCTCCTTGAAGAAATCTCGTTGCCCTTGGGAGAACAACTTGCTGATTGGCATCTGATGGGCAACCACTTCACGGACGTTGGGCCGATCGAGTGTTCCTTTGAAGGAAGCGGAACACACGAAGCCTCCCGGCAACGCATCGACCTCCACGCCAACGTCTGGCGACTTTCGCAACTTGGAGGGGAGTTGGTCAGGCACCACCGGCCGCAGCTTGACCACGGAGTCGTCCCCCTTGCCCTGGACCCGACGGGCACGAACGACGACGCCGCGCCCGTTGACCTGTAGGTCAGGCGTGTCGAAGAACACGACTGTGCGGATCTGGGCCTCCAGGGGGTCGAGTTCGAGGGCGACTGCGGTGGACCGGTGATCCGAGTCGGGCACGGTGAGTTTGAGTTCGACACTGTCTGCGCTCTTCGTCAGCTTGAGCATCTCTGAGAGCTGATCGGTGGTGAGCGGCACCACTTGCGATTCCGTCATTGCCATGTCCTCCCACTGTGAACTGCGATGTCAGGGCCGTCACGCCTCAGGCCGGTCACGCCTCAGCGACATCTTGATCATGCCCGACGGCTCCAACGCAATCATCACACAGAACGCATGAAGGTCGTTCCGGACGCGGTCGTCGCTTGCGAGGTTTCTATACGCCAGGCGGTCGCCACCAACCTCCTGTGACTTCGAGGGCGTGGGCGGCGGCAATTGCTTGATGGTCACGCCACGGGCGGGCGGCGATCTGTACTCCGATGGGAAGACCGTCGGGATCGCGTCCGTATGGGACCACGACCGCGGGCTGGCCGGTGAGGCTGAATGCCAGGGTGTAGGCGAAGGAGACATCTCCCTGGCCAATCCTGACTGCAGCGCGCTCGGCTGCGGGAAGGAGCATCAGGTCGAAGTTGGCCATGAATCGGGCAAGGCTGCGACGAAAACGTCCCCAACGAAATCGGAACTCCTGTAGATCGGCCGCCGACAGGGGCGATTCGGATGTTGGTCGCCATGTATCGAGGTCTTGCGATTCGGGCAGCGACCAGTAGATGCGGGTCAGGGAAAGAACCTCCTCCATGTCGTCGGGCCGCGCCTCGACCAGACGGGCGCCCGCCTCCTCCAAGCGCGGCAACTGCACGCTGCACGGTGTGCACTGTCTCGGCTGTGGGTTCAACGTCGGGCTGCTCTGTCCACCAGGCGACTCGCATCTCGCTGAGGTCGACTTGGCGCCAGTCCTGCACGGGCACTGGTGTCGCGCTCGCGTCGATTCCGTCTTCGCCTGCGATGACTCGAAGCGCCAGGTGCAAGTCCTCGACGCTTCGGGCTATCGGTCCGATGACGGTCCGGGAGTCGAGCATCGGTTCGATGACCGGGAAATGCCCGGTCACTGGGACGAGACCCGTGGTCGGTTTGATCGTGGCCACGCCGCAGAGATGGGCTGGCTGTCGCAGGCTTCCACCTGAATCTGACCCCAGCCCTAGAGCCGAGCCACCAGTTGCGACGACGGCCGCCTCCCCACTCGAGCTTCCTCCCGGTGACCTGGTGAGATCGTGGGGGTTGAAGGTGGGGCCGTACACCTCGTTGTCGGTCATCACGTTTGTCTTGCCGAGGACGATGGCGCCTGCATGCCGCAGCCGGGACACCGCGGTGGCGTCCTCGGTTGGGACGCGGTCACGGTATGCCGGCTCGCCGCCGGTACAAGGAAGGCCGGCGACATCGATCCAGTCTTTGATCGTGACCGGCACCCCATGAAGGGGACCAAGCAGCGCACCTCTCGCCCTCAATGAATCGGCTTCGCTGGCCGCGGCAAGAGCGCCGTCGGCATCCAGAACCACCACTGCGTTGAGCTTGGGGTTGACTTCGGCGATCCGCTCGAGGTGTACGGCGACGACCTCCACTGCTGAGATCTCACCGGACCGCAGTCGATGTGCCAGGTCGTGGGCTGGAAGGACTTCGATCTGAGCGCCATCCATCTCGCGGCCACAGTACGACCAGTCACGAACGCAATGGCTCGCCTTCTTCCGTGGTTCGACCGGCCATCATTGGACAGCTGTGGCGTCGGTTGGTGTAACGCCAATCGCCTCGTCATGATGCCGTAACACCCACCGAACATGATCGACAACACAACGCGATGCGCTGGAAGGCGTGCCTAGGAGGACCCATGAAGAGACTTTCAATCCCGCTCACGGCTGTAGCCGTGCTCGTTCTGGCCGCTTGCGGCCAGACGGGGACCAATACCACGTTGGCCTCCAGTGAGACCACTGTGGCACCAGTCGAGACGACGGCGGCGGTCGAGACCACAGCAGCACCAGCCGAGACGACCGCAGCTTCAACCGAATCTACGGCAGCTGCATCCGCGGCTGCGTTCTGTGAGCCCGCCGTCGAATTGAAGACCCAGATGGCCGCTGGACCCGACGTGGACTTCGAATCGGCCTCAGAGGAGGAGATAGGCCAAGCAATGGCGGCGTTGGGAGCGTTGCTGGCGCCCTTCATCGAGGAGATCCAGGCCGCGGCACCTGCGGAGATCGCGGACGACGTCACCACGATGGCCGACACCATGACCGAGGTGCTCGAGACCGGGGATGATTCCCTGCTCGAGTCCGAGGAGTTCATTGCGGCAGACGGGGCGGTCAACGACTACCTGGTAGCCAACTGTGGGCTCGGGTCAGTATCGGTGTCAGCGACCGAGTACATGTTCACGGGGATTCCCGACACTCTTTCAGCCGGACAGACAGTGTTCGAGTTCACCAACGGTGGTCAAGAGGTCCACGAGATGATCGTCTTCCGCATCAACGAAGGCGTTACCGAGTCGATGGAGGAGCTCCTGGAGATGCCCGAGGAAGAGGTTGGTGAGTTGGTGAGCGATGCGGGCGGCACCTTCGCTTTGCCTGGTCAGTCAACCTCGACCTTGATCGACCTCGAAGCGGGCCGTTATGCCTTCATCTGCTTCATACCGGTCGGGACCACTCCCGAGAACCTCGAGGCTCTCGAATCGGGCGAAGAGGAGGGCGGACCGCCACACTTCACACAGGGCATGGTCACGGAAGTCGTCGTCGAGGACTGAAACGAAGAAGAGGGGCCGGGCGGCAAATCGCCGCCCGGCCTGTTGCTTGGGTTCGCCACCGGCGAGAAGAGGTGTCGCCGATGTGGATTGGAAGGGGCCGATGCGCAAGCTGATCGTGTGCAACATCGTTTCGCTCGACGGCTACTACTCAGGACCCGGCGACGATGTCATGGTCATGCCGTTCGACCGGGGGTTCAGCGAGTACAACGCCGAACGGCTCCGCGCCGCCGACACCGTCCTGCTCGGGCGAAAGTCCTTTGAGGGGTTCCGGAGCTATTGGCCTTCGATTGCAGACAACCCCGACGAGGAGCCGCTGGAGCGGGAGATCTCGCGTCTCAACAACGCCATCGAAAGGGTTGTCGTCTCCGACACCCTGACCGAGGACCTGGCCGAACCTTGGAGCGATACCCGGATCGTCCGCAGGACGGACGCCCATCGCGTTGTGGCCGAGCTAAAGAACGGACCGGGCCGAGACATCCTGATCTTCGGCAGCCACATCCTGTGGAACGACCTGCTCGCTCATGGATTGGTGGACGAACTGCACCTGATGATCGGCCCGGGAGTGCTCGGAGACGGTGTTCGGGCATTCGAAGCCCGTCCGCCCGTGACATTGCGCCTGATAGACAGTCGGACTTGGGAGGGCTCCAGTCTTCTACTCATCCGTTATGCCGTGGAGCCGTCGCAGCGAGAGCACCCTTAGGTTTCCGACAGTTGTCGACTCAGCGGCGCAGAGGCGTTTGTTCGATAAGCGGATCAAACCTGTCCCACTTGCCGGCCGCGACACCGAATCCTTGCCCATCCGGTACCAGTGCTGAATCCCTGTCACGTTCTTCTCGGTTCAGGCCCTCGACGGCCTTGAAGAGCAACTCCAGTTGCTCGTCTAGGACTGGGCGACGTTGGGCAGGCGCGATAGCAAGGAGATCCTCCAGCGCAGCGACGAGGCGACGGGTGACCTGCGGCGAACCGGCACCAGCCAGTCGGACCTCATCGAAGGCGAGATGAACATATGCGTCCCAGTCCATCGAGGGGATCACAAGGCGGAGATGGCCAGCCTGGTCGTAATGCCGACCGTCCGGGAACTCACGATGCACTAGCTGCCGGAGACCGTCGTGTAGCCGATCCAACGCCTGGACTGCAGTGGTCGGATCGAGAAACGGTGACTCGGACAATGCTCTTTCAGCCATGTCGACGAGCATTCGGAAGCCATAGGCGACGTCTTCGTCGAGGGTCCGTTCCAGGCCCCATGCGAGCTTCGATCGGGCTTCATCCTGGTCGATCCCGCGGGCGTCGCCGTCGACACGTACCAGAGGGGCGCCAGCCGGGACAAAGGCACCCAAAGCGGGAACGACTTGGATGACGCAGTCGCTCTCCACCGCCACTTCGATGAGACCATCTCGATCGATACCGGTCACAACTCCTGATTTCGTGGCGACGATGACGCCGGGGTCATCCACGACCCCACCGAGTTGCTTCGGGTACACCTGGTCCAGCAGACGTCTGGTGTCGTTGCCCACCAGTTCGATCAGGGCCGACACGCGTAGCGACCGACCGATGTGGTTCACATAGAGGACCAGCATGGCGATGCTGACCAGCACGAGCACGTAGGCGACGATGACTGCGATACCGGGTACTTGACCGCCGTCCTGGAAGCTGACTTCCCGCATGGCAAGGATCGAGTGGGCGAAGGTAGCGACGAAGAGGCCGATGGCGAGCTGACTAGGTCGGTCCCGCAAGAAAGTCTGAACGATGCGTGGAGAGAACTGGCCCATGGCCAGCTGGACCACAACCATCGTGATCGTGAGGACGAGTGCCGCCAACGAGACCATCGAAACGGCAATGGTCGTGAGGATCCCCATCGCGGCATCCGGCCCGCCGGTCAGCCAGCGGGGGATTATGTCGAAGTCGAACGCTCGATCGATGGCCATCGTGCCGATCGAAAGGACCACCCCAGCGAGGACGCACACGACAGGTATGAACCACAGGTTGGAACCCAACGTTGGCGTCTTGTCCTTCGACACCGGTCCTGGTTACCCACAAGCGCTTGTCTCGAACCGCGCCGACTGCAAATACTCAGAGGGGCGTCTGATGCGGTCGACCGCGCCAAATCGCGTTGGAGCCACTTGCGCTATTTGGCGAGTTCCCAGATGTGACCTCCGGGGTCACGGAACGCGGCGGTCCGCACACCCCAGGGCCGGTCCATGGGCCCGTTCAACAGTTCCACCCCTCGGGCAGCCAGTTCTTCGCACATCGCATCTACGTCGTCCACCGGGATGGTGAACACAAAGCGAGACCCAGACTCAGGACCGGCCACCACCGCCGGTTCGATCAGCTCGCCCGCCGCCGAGGACTTGAGAAGGTTGATCGTGTTGGTCCCGAAATCGAAGACCGTCGACTCGTCGTCCTCGAAGGCGATGGGAAGCCCGAACACCTCCATGTAGAACTGCCTAGCCGCCACCAGGTCCTCGACGAACAAGGTCACGGTGCTGATACCGCTCGGCCAGGACATTCGAGACCTCCGGACTTGTAGCGACGCCGCATGATGACATCGGCGATGTTGAACTGAGCGGCGCCTCCGCTCGGCTCCCCTCCCTGAAGGGAGGGGTTGGGGGAGGGTGAAAGCCCCGAGGGTCGCCTTTCGCGCTGCTCTGCGCGCGCCTCCACACCGGGGAGGCTTCCGAATCTTTACCCGGACGTGTCTGTGGGGCGCTCGGCTTCGGCGTGGGTCTCGAGGCCGTCCTTGCCATTGGGCCCGACAAGGTGCCAAGGCACGCTGGTGACCGCCACGCCCGGCTCGAACAGCAGTGTCGCTTTGATGGCGAAGGACGTCTGGTTGTGGAGGAACTGGGGGACCCAGCCGGGGACGATGAACTCCGGTATGACCACGTTGACCAACACTTGGGGCCCGAGGTCGCGCTTTAGACGACGGATATAGCGCAGGATCGGTCTCACGATCCCGCGGTATGGGCTCTCGACCACTTCGAGATCCCCGAGGTCGAGATCCCAGTTGCGGAGGACCCGGGTCAGCTGCTCGCCGTCGATGTCGAGGTGGACCGCCCGGTAGCGCGTGTTCTGGAGCAGGCTCGTGTAGGCGAGGGCATTGCGGGTCGGCTGGGTCACGTCGCTGATGAGGACCACCGCGTCCTGGCGGACGAACGGTGGCGGGAGCCCGGCGTCCCGCCCGAGGCGCTGGCGGCGCTGCTGGGTGAGATCGGTCACCACCACACCCCGTTCGAAGAGGAGCAGGAGCTTGATCATGAGACCGTGGGGGTGGGTGAACACGCTCCACAGCCGCCGGCTCCTCACCAACTCTGGGATGACGACGGTGACGAAGCTGTCGGGATGGGCCTCGTGTTCCTGCCGTATCAGCTTCCGCATGGTGCGGTAGGTGCGCCCCCGGTCGGGCTCGACGACCGTGAGCGGCCGCTCTGGGAAGAGGTGCGGCCAGGTCTCGACCAACTCCTCGTCTCTCTCCTCCTTCATGTGGACGGCGCGCACCGCATCGGCGCCGATCATCTCGGCGTAATTGAAGGCCCTGAGGGTTGCCTCTCCGAGGTGTGAGACGAGGACGACCACCCGGTTGCGGGCCGGCGAAATCGGCGTGGTCGGGGCGAGCTTGAGTTGGGCGGCGACGTTGAGGTAGTGCCGCCGTGTCGCTGCCATCAAGGCGACGATCAGTGGGATGGCTATGAGGACGATCCAGGCTCCACGGGCGAACTTGACCGAGGCGATCACCACCAGGACAACGGCAGTGGTAATGGCTCCCAGCCCGCTGATGGCGGCGTAGCGCCTCCAGTTCGGTGGCTTCAGCCGGATCCAACGGCGCACCATCCCGTACTGGCTGAGGGTGAAGTCGATGAAGACTCCGACGACATACAACTGGATGAGTCGGGTCACCTCGGCGTCGAAGGCGATGATGAGCAACGAGGCGATCACCGCCAGGGCGATGATCCCGTTGGAGAAGACCAGCCTGTCGCCGAGGTTGCGGAACTGGCGCGGCATCAGCTTGTTCCTGGCGAGGATCGCCGACAAGCGGGGAAAGTCCTGGTAGGCGGTATTGGCCGCCAAGATCAGGATCCCGGCCGTCACCACCTGCAGGATCCAGAACCCGACACCGCCATTGAAAGCGGCCCTGCCTATCTGCGAGAGCACGGTACCGAACTCATCGAGCGTGTCCTCGGTGACCCTCACGTTGAACAGACGGGCAAGGGTGGAGATCCCGAGGAACATGGTTATCGCAATCGCGCCCATGATCCCGAGGGTCGTTGCCGCGTTGTGCGCCTTCGGTTCGCGGAAGGCCTGGACGCCATTTGCTATCGCCTCCACCCCGGTGAGGGCCGTCGATCCGGAGGCGAAGGCGCGCAATATCAAGAAGAGCGAGATCGCCGTCACCTCGCTGGTCACGACGAGACCCGACGAGGCGGCCTGGGGGCATGTCCCGTCGAAGCACTGCACGAATCCGGCGATCAAGGTAACGAAGACCGTTGCCACGAAGGCGTAGGTCGGGAGGGCGAACACTGTGCTCGACTCTTTGACCCCGCGCAGGTTGGCCAGTGTGAGTAGGACAACGAGACCTACGGCGATTACCACCCTCCATGGAAGGAGCGAGGGGAGCGCCGACGTCATGGCGGCGACCCCCGCCGATACCGAGACCGAGACGGTGAGCGTGTAGTCGGTGAGGAGGGCGGCGCCGGCCACCATGGCAGGGCCCATCCCCAGGTTGTCGAGGCTGACGATGAAACCGCCACCGCCGTCGGGGTAGGCGCGGATCGTCTGTCGGTAGGAGATGATGACGATCAGGAGCAGCGTGGCGATTGCGAACGAGATCGGGGTGATGTAGACGAAAGCCGCTGCACCAGCCAGGGCGAGCACGAGCATCGCCTCCTCGGTGGCGTAGGCCACGGAGGAGAGCGGGTCGGACGCGAAAACCGGAAGCGCCAGCGTCTTGGGGAGAAGCTGTCCGTGGAGTTCGTCGGACGCAAGCGGCCGGCCTATTACAGATTTCTTGAAGGTCGCCCAGCGAACCAAATCCACCCTCGTGGTGACGGGAGACCCATGCTATCGGCGGTGACGGTTGAATCTTTCACTCCAACTTCCCGAATCGTGTCGAATGCGACAGCCTGGGTGAGGCGGAGGGGGGACGAGAAGGGCTTCCGGCACTAGCTTTTGCTCATGGCCATGCGACCCGCGGCCCCGCGTTGGGCGGTGGCGTTACTGATCTTTGCTGTTGTCGCATTGGCGGGACTGGTAGGGATCGGCGCCCGGCAACTTCCCGGCGGTGAGGTGCGGCCGCCTCCATTCTTGTTCCGGGTAGACCCCGCCACAGTGGTCACGTGGGTCTTCCTCGTCCTGGTCGCGGCGGGCGCCGTGCTGCTGCTCTACGTGGTGCTCACGGCTGCCCGCCGACCCGGCGGCGGTCCGCGTCGCCGGCGGACGTCTCCAATAGCCATCGTGGCCGCTCTGATCGTCGTCGCCGCCCTGATTCTGTACGGGCCGATGGACCGCATCAGAGAGGTGCTCAGCGGAATCATTCCCGACCGGGGCGGATGCCGTCGTCTCGGATGGTGGGGCGGTGGCGCCTGTGGGTATGCCTGGGCCGACCGGGTCGCCGTGGTGGGTGGCTGTGCTCGTGGTTGCGGTGGCGCTGGCGGTCGTGGCGGTGGTTGCCATCTGGCGGCGGGCGGCAGTTATCGAGGATCGAGGTGAAGTCGCCAGCAACGATGTGGTCGAGGACGCCGCCACGGAGGCACTGGTCGAGTTGCGGCTGGGTGACGATCCACGCTCGGCCGTGCTGCGCGCCTATGCCGCCATGGAACAAGTACTCGCCAACGCAGGATGGGAGCGGCGGACTTGGGAAGCGCCCGGCGAATATCTGTCTCGGGTCGCACCCCGGATCGGTTCGGGCAGCACCGCCGGCCTCACGCTGACCCGGGTGTTCGAGGTGGCCCGATTTGGGCGACGTGCCATATCGGAGGCCGATCGCGCCGCGGCCGAAGAAGCGCTCATCGAGGTGCGCGCCCGGGTGGTCCAATGACCCGGGTCATCCTGCTTTCGCTGGCTGCCCTGATGGCGGCTGCGATGGCCCTGGTCTGGCTGGATGGACCTGTCGAAGTGCTGGTCTACGAGGTGGCCCTGATCGTGGTTGCGGTGGCATGGTGGAGACGGGTCGCCGCGGCCACCCCGGTGGTGGCCCCGTCCCGCAAGCCGCGACTGACCTCGCAGCGCACAATCCCCAGTTCGCTGGCCCGCATCGAACGGGTGGTGGCCTTCGCCAGCAGTGGCTTCGAAGCCGAGCACCGCCTGTTACCTCTGCTGCGCCGGCTCGCTCGCGACCGGCTGGCAAGCGCTCACGGGGTCGATATCGAGCTTCAGCCCGACAAGGCGGAAACGTTGCTCGGTCCCGAGACCTGGGCTCTGGTCGGCCCCGGCGATGACGAGAGCCGCGCCACGGTCCCCTTGGATCGGATCGAGCGGGCGGTGACGGCGTTGGAGCGATTGTGAACCGCGCGCCGGCCACTTCGGAGTTGACGGCACTCGCCCACCGCGCCCTCGACGAGGTCGAGAGGGCCGTGGTGGGGAAGCGCCCGGTTCTCGAGATGCTCCTGGTGGCCATCCTGGCCAACGGGCACGTTCTGATCGAGGACGTCCCCGGTGTGGCGAAAACGCTGATCGCACGCTCTTTTGCCAAGGTGCTGGGGCTCAGGTTCTCGAGAGTCCAATTCACACCCGACCTGATGCCGATGGACGTCACCGGCTCGGTCTTCCCGGGCATCGCCGGCGGTGAGATGGCATTCCGGCCCGGTCCGATATTCGCCAACCTCGTGCTTGCAGATGAGGTCAACCGTGCTCCGGCGAAGACGCAGGCCGCTCTGCTCGAAGCGATGGAGGAGCGTCAGGTCACCGCCGACGGGTCCGCCCACCCACTGGAGAGGCCGTTCCTGGTGATAGCCACGCAGAACCCCATCGAGTTCGAGGGGACATATCCCCTCCCCGAAGCTGAGCTCGACCGGTTCATCGTCCGGCTCCGGGTGGGATATCCAACACCCGACGAGGAATGGCAGATATTGGCGAGACGCCAGCAGCGGGAGCGTGACGAGATCGACCTGGTGTCGGTCATCAACCGCCAGGACCTGCTCGATGCGCAACAGGCGCTGGAGACGGTCCATGTGTCCGAAGACGTCGGGCGCTACATGGTGGCTTTGGTCAACGAGACCCGCAATCGGACGCCGTGCCCGACTCGGAGCGAGCCCGCGAGGATCGTTGGCCCTTCTCAAGCTGAGTCGTGGCTTGGCGCTGCTGCGGGGCCGCGACTTCGTCACTCCCGACGATGTCAAGGAGGTGGCCGTGCCGGCCCTGGGTCACCGACTGGTGCTCCGTCCCGAGCTTTGGGTTCAAGATCTGACCGGAGACGACGTGGTGTTGGAGTCTCTCGAAGAGGTCCCCGTCCCCCCGACGCTCCCGACCGGCGAATGACCCGAAAGCTGACAGGGAGGGCCCGTTCCTTGGCCATGGTCGGAGGGGCATCACTGTTGCTCGCGCTGGCGCTCGGTGTTCCCGAGTTGGCGGCGATAGGAGCGGGCGCAGTCGTGGTACTCCTGGTCGGTCTCCACCTCGGCGGCGAATCTCAAGTGGACCTTTCTGTCGTGGCGGGACGGCAAAGGGTCGTCGAGGGTGACGCCGTTTCCCTCTCGATCCGGGTTGCCACCGCCAGACGGACGACTTCTGTCGTGCTGTGGGCGGCGACCGGTGGTGGCGAGCCTGTCGAGATCGGCACTCCGGTCTCCTCGGTCCCGGCGAGGGTCGTCCCAACAGATGGTGGTTTCACCGCCGAGTTCCCCGCCCTCGATGGCTCGGCACAAATTGACGTCGAGGTGAAATACAAGCGGTGGGGCATCCATCCGCTCCCCGAGGTCGGGTTGACGGTCACCGACCCGTTCGGTCTCTTCGTGCAGCGGCTCGGCGCCACGCCTGAGCGTGGGAGGGTGCGCGTGCTCCCCACCGAGGAGCGGATCCGGCGCCTCTTCCTGCCCGACAGGGTGGGCGAAGGGCTTGGCGACCTGTTGTCCGCCAAACGCGGCGACGGACTCGAGTTCGCTGACCTGAGACCGTTCCGTCCTGGCGACGATCGCCGCCGGGTCAATCACCGGGCAAGCGCCCGTGCCGGGCGAACGTGGGTGGCCGACCGTCACCCGGAGCGGAACGCCGACGTGATCCTGCTCGCCGATCTGCTGTTCGACCGGGGGCCGAGGAACCGTGATGTGGTCGACCGCGTGATACGGGGGGTGGCCTCGCTCTCCTCCTCCCATCTCGGCCGGCACGACCGGGTCGGGCTTGTGGTCCTGGGTGGCACCGTCCGCTGGGTGACCCCCCGGATGGGCACCATCCAGCGATACCGGGTGCTCGACGCCTTGCTCGAGACCCAACTGCTGCATGGGTGGGCGGGGCCCATGGCCGGCCTGCTGGTGAACCGCATCGTCTCTGGTCATGCGCTTGTAGTGGTGCTGACCCCGTTGCTCGACGACGTGACGGTCACCCTCGCCTCCGATCTCCGTGGGCGCGGATTCGATCTGGTGGTGGTGGAGTGCGACCCCGAGCCGTTTCTCCCCGAGACGCGCAATCGGTCGGAGCAGATCGCCCGGCGCATCTGGTCGATGGAGCGTGCCGCGTTGCGCCGCCGTCTCGAGGAGCGCGGAATCATCGTCGCCCGCTGGGCGGCGGGTGCACCGCTTGGCGCGGTGGTCTCCGATGCAAACTCCAGGCGTCGGCTGCGGAGGCCGGCGTGACGCCGGCGACCGTCTCCCGGGCAAGTCGCGGATTCGCCGCCTTTGCACTGGCCGCGGTGTTGGCGCTTCCGGTTGTCCCAGCCGAGCCCCCAGCGGTGTCTCTGCTCGTCTGGTCTGGTTTGGGCGCCGTCGTCGTCGGCTTGGTCACCCGGCACCGAGCCGCCATCGATGTTGGTCTTCTCCTGTTGCTCGTCCGATATGCCGCGGTTCTCGCCTTCGCCTCGGCTGTCGATCCGTGGGTTTGGGCGAGGACGGCGGTGACGGTGGCGTTGATAGACCTGGCCCACGGCTCGCTCGAGGCGGCGGAACCTGGCGACCCGCGGAGGATGCGTTGGGTGAGAACCCTGGTCTTCGGTGCAATCGCCGCTGTCTCCGCCGGTGTGGTGATGCTGGCCACGGCGGCGGCACCGGGCGGTCTCGTCGTGCGGATCGTCGCCCTCGGTGCGCTGGCGACGAGCCTCTCTCTCCCGGTCGTGCTCCTCCTCCGCCGCCGGGAGGAAGCTGGCTAGCCGCGGGTCGAGCGCCGTTGGGAGTTTGGGTTTCCCCACTACCCACCGCTCCGCGGCGGGTCCCTTCCCCTTGCGGGGGGACGAACTGGGATTGGGCTGCCGTCCGCCGTCCGCCGTCTCTCGCCGTGGGAGCGTCCGGTAGCCTCCAGTAGGTGACTATTGACGAAGAACGCATCGCCCTCTTCCTGGACTACGAGAACCTTGCAATCGGCGCCAGGGACCACCTCAAGGGGTTTGCGTTCGACTTCAGGCCCATCGCCGACGCTCTGGCAGAGCGAGGCCGGGTGGTGGTGCGCAAGGCCTACGCAGACTGGTCGTCTTGGGGTGAGGACCGGCGGATGCTCACCCGCAGTCACGTCGAATTGATCGAGATCCCCCAGCGTATGGGGGCAAGCCGGAAGAACGCGGCCGACATCAAGATGTCGGTCGACGCACTCGAGCTTGCGTTCGAGCGGGATTACGTGACCACCTTCGTGCTCTGCACGGGTGACAGCGACTTCACCCCGCTGGTTCACAAGCTGCGCGAGCTCAACAAGCGGGTAATCGGTGTGGGGATCCGTGGCTCAACGTCCGACCTACTGCCGCCCTCTTGCGACGAGTTCCTCTTCTACGACTCGCTCGAAGGTGTCGAAACCCGCGATCCCCAGACTGCAACACCTCGGCGGCGGCGGGCTCAACCGGTGGAAGAGGTCGTAACCACCGCCGATCGGGAGCTGACCACGGCCGATCTGAGCGCCCTGGTGACCCAGACTCTGTCCGGGCTGCAGCGGTCCTCTGGTGGGTCGGTGCTCTCCTCGTCGGTGAAGAGGGCCATCCTCCGCAAGGACCCGACGTTCTCAGAGGCGGACTATGGCTTCCGCAGCTTTGGCGAGTTGCTCCGACATCTCGAACAGCGCGATGTCATCGAATTGTCGGAAGGGACTGCCAAAGGGGATCCCGAGGTGGACTTTCCCAGCGTGGCCGGAGGAGAGGACGAGGCGTTCGACCTGCTCCGTACGGTCGTGGGCGAGATGGAGAGCCGCAACGGCGCCCCAATCCTGTCGGGCTTGAAGAACCGCCTGCGAAAGCGGGACCCCGAATTCAGCGAGAAGACCTTCGGGTATGGCGGCTTCCTCCAGTTCGTAAAGGCGGCGCAGGCCCGCGGCTTGGTCGAGTTGGGGTGGGACCCCGACGCCGAGGACTACGTCGTGAAGACTGCCTGACGAAGGATGTCCGAGACAGCGGACGTCGTTGTTGTCGGGGCGGGGATCATCGGCTCATCGATCGCCTATCAGATCACCAGACGGTCGCCGCTGCGAGTGGTTGTGTTGGAGAAGGGGGCGGGCGTCGCTGAGGGCTCGACAGGGGCTTCCTCTTCGATCGTTCGGTGCAAGTACACACACCCGGAGGTGGTGCGACTGGCCCATCAAGGTCAGGACGCTTACGGCGACTGGTCAGCGTTCACCGGACTCGACTCACCTCGGTCCGGGCTCCAACGGGCGGGGGTGCTCTGGCTCATGGGCGACCCGGCGCAGAAGGTCGAGTCCGACGCCGACCGGCTGGAAGGCCAGGGCGTAGCAGTCACCGTCCTCGATGCCGACGAGCTGACATCCCGTTTCCCAGACTTCTCCACCTGCGGGGTGCCCTTCGACCTGACCGGTGAGATCCCGCACACGTGCGCTCCGGGCGAGGCCTTCCTCTATGAGGATGAGGGCGGCTATGCCGACCCGTCGGGCGCAAACCAAGATCTGGCCGACGCGGCAAGGAGGGAAGGCGCCGAGATCAGGTTCGGGACTGCGGTGACCGCGGTCCGGCGGCAGGGCAACCGCGTGGTTGGGGTCAGTACCGACTCGGGCGAGACCATCGACGCTCCGCTGGTCATCAACGCCGCAGGTCCGTGGTGCAACAAGCTCAACGAGATGGCAGACGTCTCTTTGCGCTGGACTCTCGACCCCACCAGGGTTCAGGTCCTCTACCGCGAGCTGCCCGAGGGAATGGGTCCCATCCCGGTGACCGCCGACGGCTCCACCGGGATCTACTTCCGCCCCGAGGCCCGAGGTCAACAGATCCTCCTCGGTTCGGTGTTGGGTGAGGATGAGACCGAAGTGGTCGACCCGGACGACTATCAGCGCACCGCCGACGCCGCGTTTCGCGACGTCAAGATCCACGGGCTCCATCACCGGCTTCCCGAACTGCCCCACCGCGGCGGTCTGTCCGGGATCGCCGGGCTCTACACGATCAACCGTCAGGACGTCCATCCCGTGCTCGGTCCCACCGAGCTCGAGGGCTGGTGGGTGGCCAATGGTTTCAGCGGTCACGGGTTCAAGCTGGCTCCGATGATCGGCTCACTGATCGCCCAGGCGGTGACCGACGCCGAAGCCTCGCACGACACCGATGTGCCGATGTCGTTCTTCTCGGTCGACCGGGAACCGATCGAGGTCGCCGACAAGCACGTCCTCGCCTGAGGCCGGCGGTGCGTTGGCTCAGCGCCGCCGACCTCCGCCGGGCGCTTCCGATGGGTGAGGCGGTGTTGGCGATGGAGGCGGCGTTTGGGGACGACAGGGAGACCCCGCTCCGGATCGGGCTCGGTGTGTCTCTGTTCATGGCGGGCAGGGTGGGGGACGTGACCGGGGTCAAGGTGGTGTCGTCGGTCCCGGGTGACCCCGCAGGCGTCGTCGCCGTTTTCGGCCCCGATGGCCATCCTCTCGGGCTGGTCGACGGGCCGACGCTCACCGCCATCCGCACCGGAGCAGCGAGCGGATTGGCCACGCGGCTGCTGGCCGCGCCGGGGGCTTCGGTCTTGGCCATGCTCGGTGCCGGAGCCATGGCCGCCGACCAGGTGTCGGCGGTCCGGTCGGTTCGCCCGATCGAGCGGGTGCTGGTGTGGAGCCGCTCGGCGGAGCGGTCCGCGGCGCTGGTGGATATGATTGGAGGCGAGGTTGTCACAGACGCCAATGCGGCGGTGGCGGCGGCAGACGTCGTTTGCTGCGCAACGCCGGCGTCGACTCCTCTATTCGATGATCGATCGGTGGCTCCTGGGACGCATCTCAATGCGGTTGGTGCCTTCACCCCCGAGATGGTCGAGATCCCACCGGAGACCATGGAACGCGCCTATGTAGTGGTGGACGACGTACATGCCGCCTCGACGGAGGCAGGCGACCTCATCCGGGCCGGCCGCGAGCCCAACGCCACCATCGGCGACCTCATCGCCGGTCGAGCGCCGGAGATCGGCGAGGACGTAACCGTCTTCAAATCGGTCGGAATTGCCAGCCAAGACGTGGCTGCTGCCGAGTGGGCACTGCACCGCGCCGAAGAGCAGGGACTCGGAGTGGTTCTGGAGTGATCGCTTGCCCCAGTTGAGTTGGGAGTTCGCCAGCCCCCTACCCGCTGCTCCGCAGCGGGTCCTTCCACCTGCGGGGGGACGGAGAGATCTGCCGTCTGCCGTCTCGGGCTAGGGAACCTGCCGGGCGAGTTCTTGTGCGCCTCTGCGCGATCCCGACTTCTCTCGCCATAAACCCCAGCCCGCCAGCAGCAGACCGCCTACGACGATCGCGCCGGAGAGGATCAGTACCTGGTGGAGCGCGGTGACCTGCACCGATGCCGAGGCACCTGCGACTTCGGTGCCCCCGATGGCGACGACCCTCGCCGCCCAGATGGTTCCGAGGACGGCGATCCCGGTGATCTGGCCGAGCACCCGGGTCAGTGAGAGCAGGCCGCCCGCCACGCCGGAGTTCTCTGCGGGGACCGATCCCATGATGGCGCTGTTGTTGGGCGACTGGAAGAGCCCCATCCCGATGCCGAGCGGGATCATGGCGAGGGCGAAACCAACCGCACTGGTGTCCACGTCGAGGGTCAACAGCCCGACGAAGCCGAGGGCGATGACCGCCAGCCCTGCGATGGTCAGCGGCCGGACCCCGAAACGGTCGGAGAGCCAACCGCTCACCGGCGAGACCACCCCGAGGGCGATGGGGGAGACGGCGAGCAGGAGACCGGTGAGCTGCTGGTCCAGCCCGAGCACGTTCTCTAGATAGAAGGGCCCGAGGAAGAACACGCCCGAGACGCAGACAAAGGTTATGAATCCGGTGACGACGCTCACGGTCAGCAGTGGCTGGGTGAACAGTCTCAGCTCGATCATCGGCTCGGGTTTTCGCAGCTCGACCATCACGAACACGGCGAAGAGGACGGCAGCTGCGGCGAAGAGCGCCGCTATCGGCGGTGAGAGGAACCCGAGTTCCTGACCGAGGGTCAGGGCGAGCATCAGCGAGAGCAAGCTGCCAAAGAAGAGAACCGACACCGGCGAGGTCGAAGCCCTGCCGCCGCGCCGGGACGGTGTTGGGGACGAATCGGAGAGCCGTCACCGTGCCGATGATCCCGATGGGCAGGTTGACGAAGAAGATCCAGTGCCAGGAGAGGTGCTGGAGGAGGAGCCCGCCCACCGCAGGGCCGGTGACGATGCCAACCGACACCATGGTCCCGATGACACCGAGGGCCTTTCCCCTCTCGCTGGCGGGGAATGCCTCGGTGAGGATCCCGGCGCCGAGGGCGAGGATCATGGCGGCACCCACCGCCTGCACCACCCGGAAGCCGATCAGCCAGCCGACTGGTGGGCGCCAGCCCGCAGAGCACCGACCCGACTGTGAAGACGACGTAGCCGATGGCGTAGATCTTCTTCTTCCCGACGATGTCACCGAGCCTGGCCACACCGAGGGTGAGGGTCGCCATCGCCAGCAGGTATGCCAGCGCCACCCATTGCACCAGCGGGAAGGTCGTGTGGAGCTCATCGACCAGGGTGGGAAGAGCGACGTTGACGATGCTCCCGTCGATGGTGGCGAGCAGCACTCCCATCGCCACCGCGGCCATGACAAACCACTTCGCGTGAGTAGTCGGGATGGGCGACGACAGGTTGCACTTGGTCTCCAGCGGGTGGTGCTGCGACGGCCGCTCGACGATAGAGGCCACCGCTGTGGTCGGAAACCAAACGGACGCGGTGAGGATTCCCCGGGATCCGCGTCAGATTGCTGCCGGGTCGGGCTCCATCGGTTTCTTGACGTCCTTGAACATGCGGACCACCTGGTAACCCATGGACTCGTAGAGCTGAAACGCGCCGTTGGGGTTCTCGGTGTGTACCGACAGGGCGGCCTCTTCCATCCCTCTGGTGGCCAACTCGTGCAGACTGGCTGCGATCAGGGCACGGGCCACCCCGCGCCGGCGCCACGCCCGGACGGTCGAGATGTCCTCGGTGTAACCGCGTCGCCGGCCGAATTGGGCGTTCTCGTCAGGGTCGATGTAGCTCTTCACCTGGCCGGCGACCTCGTCGCCGTCCCAGGCCACCTTCCACAGGGTCGTATCACGGTGGGGGAAGGCGAGGAACCCGGCGTAGTCCTCCTCGGTCGGGGGAGAGGCACCGGCGTGATCCTTGTTCGCCTCTTGGTCCGCCTCCCAGATGGTGCGGACCTGCTCTTCGCTCACCGGACGAATCTCGAGTCCCTCGGGCAATGGTGCATCGGGAATGTCATCGAGGTTGGGCCGCACCATCTCGGCGTCGTAGGTGAACGGCACATATCCGTTCTTCAGCAAGAGAGCCTCGCCACCGGGGTCGGTCTCGGGGACGGAGGACTCGAGGACCTTGGGGCCCGGGTCGTGCTCGGCGGCGATCTCGATCAGACGGGCCTCGTTGTGGGCGAGCATTGCGGTGCCGATCCCACGGTTTCTCCACTCCGGCTTGATGAAGCACACCGAGAAGTAGACGGGCGGTCCCTCGTACGGGGCCCACCAGGTCGACACGGCCGTATCCGACGGGGACCCCATCGATCTCGGCGATGACCACGTCCCGTGTCGGGTCGGTGTTGCTCAGGTGGTCGTAGTAGGAGGAGAGGGACTCGACGGTCTCGCTCGACTCGACGCCGTCGGCACGGCGGGCCGAGTTGATGATGTCGACCATCACCGGGTAGTCGTCCGGGGCCGAGAGTGGTCGGAGGGCCAAACTGGTATCGGTATGGGCGTGTTCGTCGAGCACCATGGGGACACCATACGGCGCCGAGACCGACTCACCCGGCTCGATTTCTGCGTGCGGTAACGTGCCCTTCGTGGACGGTGTCCGGCTCCACGCCGTCACCCTGGTCCATCGCGATGGCACGGTTGCGCTCGATCGAGTCGATGTCACGGTCGAACATGGCGAGATCCTCGGACTGGTGGGCCCATCGGGGAGCGGGAAGACCAGCCTGCTGCGGGTGGTCGCCGGGCTGGAGCAACCGGAGTGAGGGGACCGTCGAGATCGACGGACGCGACGTGACCACGTTGCCAACCGCCAAGCGCGACGTGGCGATGATCTTCCAAGACATCGCGCTCATCCCGCAACGCAGCGCCGCTTCCAACATTGCCTTCCCACTCGAAGTACGCCGCATCTCCGAACCGGGCCGTTCCGAAGCTGTCGAGCGTGAGCGCCGGCGTGTCGGGCTCGGTCGAGCGGTGCTGCCCCGTCTCCCCTCCCAGCTCTCGGCGGGGCACCGCCAACTGGTGGCTGCGGGCAGGGCTCTGGTGCGCGACCCACGGGTGCTGCTCGCCGACGAGCCGCTCGCCCACCTCGACGCCGAGGCGAGGCGGCGAGCGCGCGTCGAGTTTCTCCGGATCCAGCGCGAGGCTTCACCGGCGACTCTCTACGCCACAAACGACCCCGCTGAGGCGATGACAATGGCCGACCGGGTGGTGGTGCTCAACGGGGGGGCGATCGTCCAAGACGGCCCGCCGCTCGATGTCTACAACCGCCCGACAGACATCTTCGTCGGCCGCTTCTTCGGGCTGCTGCCGATGAACATCCTCCCCGCCATCGTCGAGGGCGATTGGCGTGACCCGCACCTGCGGTTGGGCGGCGACCGTTTGGCGCTGGGCCGACAAGTGCCGATCGGGATGGGGGGACCAGTGCTGGTCGGCATCCGGCCCGAGCACTTGACGGTGGCGCCACCGGGTACTCCCTTTGACCGCTGCCTGCACGGCCTGGTCGAACTCGTCGAGGCGACCGGTCCGCACGACCTGGTGAGGGTGCACCATCCGGTGGGTGTGTTCATGGCGCGTGCCGAACCAGGCTCCGCACCGGCGGTGGGCACGGCCATCGAGATGATGGTGGTCACCGCCGTCACATCCGGCTCTTCGATCCGGGGACCGAACGGGCGCTGGAGTGACGGCAACCGGCACCCCAAGTGGCAACCGGGGTCACGGGCCGCTCCCACCGCAGTTGCTCGAGCCTCACCCCATCCGGCTGCCCGAGGCCACGCCCGGCTACCACGAGATCCTTGCCGCCCACCACACCGCCGTGGCTGAATCCTCCCCCGGTTATACCGACCCGTTCACCGGGCTGTTCGTCCTCACCGCGGTGTATCTGTGGGAGCGCGGCGAGTGTTGTGAGCAAGGATGCAGGCACTGTCCGTACCTGCCCCGGCCTGGAGGTCAGGAATGATCCCGCTGGAACGACGCCGACAGGTGGAGTTGGAGAGGCTGACCCACGGCGGCCATCCAGAGGCGGGCGTGCAGTTCCTCGTCCACCAATTCGATCACCCTGCGCACTGCCTCAACCGACTTGGCGGACGGAGTCGTCGCCACCAGGACGCTGGCGAGGTCGACCTTTGCCTCCTCGACGAGGCCGGAGTGCACCTCGACGATCCCGCTCGGCTGGGCGATGACCAACTCGACCCTGCCATCGCCGAGGGATCGGAGGTACCCGCTCTCGCTGTGGAGGGGGAGCCCCGTGGTGGCATGGCGGGTCCGCTGGACGTAGGAGAGGAAAGGCTTGCCGACATGGCCGAAAGTGATCACCTCTTGGTAGGCGAAGGGCTCGATCGTCGGGTAGGCGCCTTCGCCGTGGCCGGTCCAGCTTCCGACCAGGAACTCCAGGGGTGCCAGATCGGGGTGGAGGTCCATGGGTCGAGGGTACCGATGAGCCTGGTGGCGGTTGCCTTCGCCGTGATCCTTGCTGGATGCTCCGACCCGATCGCTTCCCTTCCGACGGATGCCGCCCCCGAAGGTGGGCAGAGCGAGGCGGTTGCCGGGAATGTCCTTCTGCGGGGAGATGAGGCAACGGGGTGCGTTTGGTTGGAGTTGGAGGGTGGCGGGAGGATGTGGCCGGTCTGGCCGGCGGGTTTCACCGCCAGGTGGGACCCCGCCCTCACCCTGCTCCGACCCGGTGGCGGTGTGGTTGCCAGCGACGGCGACAGGCTCGACGTCGGAGGAGGAGGGGTGCCTGCCGAGGGGGTGGCATATCCCGAGGCGTGCATCGGGGAGGATCCCGACCCGCTCATCTGGGTGGTGACCTCGGTATCGCCTGCCCAGTGAACATCCAGCCCAGTTGACCCCCGCCCGAGAACTTCAGGTCACGGCTCTAACCTCGGTTCATGCCATATGACACCTGGCGAACCGCGCCCCGATGACGCTTCTCGGCGATCCCGAGTCGCGGCGGGGAATGAGGCTGCTGGGCAGGACATTGCTGCAGTACCGCCGCGAGTCGACCCTGGCGATCCTCGAGCGCGCTCGTCTGGATGGTGCTGGTTGTGGTCGGCCCCTATCTGGAGAAGCTCGTGATCGACCGGGCGATCCTGCCCGACCAGCCGAGCCTGTTGCTGCCTCTTGTCGGCTTGATCGTGCTCGTCGGTCTCTTCAAAGCGGTCGGGATCGGGGCAGACGGTTCTTTGGCTTCGTCCTCTCCTACCGGGCTGAGACCGACCTCCGCAACCGGCTCTTCGAGCAAATCCAGCGGCTCGCATTCAGCTTCCACGACCGGGTGGCCACCGGAGAGTTGATGGCCCGGGCTTCAACCGACCTCTCCCAGGTGCGCTTGGTGTTCGCCATGCTCCCCATCACCGTGGCCAACATCGGCCTGGTGGCGATAACGGTCGTCGTGCTGATCCTGATCGACCCGTTGCTCGGAGTGGTCGCCTCCCTCGCCATACCGGCGCTGTTCCTGCTTGCAGCTCGATATGCCCGACGAGTGACGCGGCTCTCGTTCGACGTCCAGCAGCGGCTGGCCGACCTCGCCAGCGTCGTGGAGGAAGGGATCAGCGGGATCCGTGTTGTCAAGGCCTTTGGCGCCGAGGCAGCGACCGTGCAGCGGGTGGACCGGGCGGCGGACGGGATCTTCCGGAGGAGCATGGAAATGCTCCGTATCCGTTCGGCCAACGTCCCGACCTTCGAAATGATCCCGGCGATCGGAACCCTCGCCGTCCTCTGGCTGGGCGGATACCTGGTGATCGAGGGGAGGATCACCCTCGGCGACTTCGTTGCATTCACCCAGTACCTCGTCCTCTTGGTGTTCCCACTCCGGATGACCGCCTGGTTCTTCGCCGAGCTTCCCCGAGCCTCTGCGTCCGCGGCCCGGGTCCTGCAGTTGCTGGGGACCGCACCCGACATCGCGGATCCGGACAAACCGCGCCCCCTGCCCGAGGGCAACGGAGATATCCGCTTCGCCAACGTCGTGTTTTCCTACCCGGAGGGCCCTCCCGTTCTCACCGGGCTCGACCTCCACATCCCGGCGGGTAGTTCGCTCGCCGTCGTCGGCGGAGCCGGCTCGGGCAAGACCTGCCTCGCCTACCTGATCCCGAGGTTCTACGACGTCACCTCGGGGGCGACGCTGATCGACGGCGTGGATGTTCGCCACCTTCGGCTCGACGAACTGCGCCGCGAGGTCGCTGTGGTGTTCGAGGACCCGTTTCTCTTCTCGTCGTCGATCCGGGAGAACATCGCGTTCGGCGCCCCCGACGCCACCGACGAGCAGGTGCGGCTGGCCGCTCGACTGGCCCGCGCCCACGAATTCATCGTCGCCCTCCCCGACGGCTACGACACCGTGGTCGGCGAGCGCGGCTACACGCTCTCCGGTGGCCAGAGGCAGCGGGTGGCGCTGGCCCGGGCGGTGCTGCGCGACCCGAGGGTGTTGATCCTCGACGATGCCACCTCCTCGGTCGATGCGGTCACCGAGCGGCAGATTCGGGAGGCCCTCGAGGAGGTCATGGCGGGGCGGACCACGTTGATCATCGCCCACCGGACGTCCACACTCGCCCTCGCCGACCGGGTGGCGCTGGTGGACGAGGGGCGTGTGGTCGCCGTTGGCTCGACATCGCGAACTGCTCGAGACCGAGCCCCGTTACGCCGCGGTTCTAGCCGCCACCCTCGAAGAAGAGAGCGGGGTGGCCTCGTGATGTACGCCCGCTTTGGAGGTGCCGAGAACAAGGTCGATCGGCCGTTGGCGCTCCTGCGGAGAGCCGCCCGTTATGGAAAGGATCTGGCCCGACCGGCTCTTCTGGCCATGCTCGCCACCCTGTTGGCCACGGCGTCGAGAGTTGCCGAGCCATTGGTGATCCGGCGTGGAGTCGACGACGGAGTGATGGCCGGTGACATGGCGACGCTCACCATTGCCTCGGTGGTCTACCTGGTGCTCCTCGGTATCCAGTATGTCTTTGGCCGGTGGTCGCTCCAGGCGGTGGGCAGTGTGGCCGAGCGATACCTCCGCGGCCTCAGGGTCAGGGTCTTCACCCACCTCATGTCGCTCGACATCCCCTATTTCTCTCGCTCCAAGGCAGGGGTTCTCGTTTCCCGGATGACCTCGGACATCGATGCGCTCACCCAGTTCGCATCTGAGGGTGCTTTCAATGTGGTCAGTTCGGTTCTCACCGTGCTCGGGGTGGGGGCAGCGATGTTCTTCGTCGACACGACGCTCGCCCTCGTGGTCATGGCGCTGCTCCCGCTCTTGGCGCTGGCCTCAATAGTGTTCCGCCGCTTCGCCGATCGCGCCTACCAACAGGTTCGCGAGCAAATCGGCCAGGTGCTGGCCACGCTCCAGGAAGGCATCGCCGGTGTCCGGGTCGTGCAGGCCTATACCCAGGAGGAGGGGCAGGCGACCCGCTTCGGTCGGGTCAACCGGAGCTACTACGAGGCCAACATCGCCGCCGCTCGGGCGATCTCCACCTACTTCCCGGCCATCGACTTCATAAGGACCCTCGGGATCGCCCTCGTGCTCCTGGTCGGGGGTCTGCGGGTCGCCGACGGGGAGATGACCTTCGGGTCATTGGTCGCCTTCTTGCTCTACCTCAACTGGTTCTTCGAGCCCCTCGTCCAGCTCTCCAACGTGTACAACCTGTTGCAGGCGGCGCTCGCCGCCCTATCCAAGCTGTTCGGGCTGCTCGACGAGCAGCCCGAGGTGTCAGAAGCGGACGGGGCCGTGCCGCTGCCCGAATCGAGCGCTGGTGAGCTCACCTTTGAAGCGGTCACCTTTGGATACGACCCAGCTGCCCCGGTGCTCCACCAGGTGGATCTGACCATCCCGGCGGGGACCCGGCTCGCAGTCGTGGGGGAGACAGGTGCGGGGAAGAGCACTCTGGCGAAGCTGGCGATCAGGTTCTACGACCCGGTGGCCGGGCGAGTCTGCCTCGACGGCACTGACCTGAGGTCGGTCACCTTCGAATCGCTCCGAAGACGGATCGCCTTTGTCCCCCAGGAGGGGTTCATCTTCCGCGGGTCGCTACGGGAGAACATCGCCTTTGCCCGACCCGACATCGATGACGAACGTATCTGGGAGGTCTGTGAAACCCTTGGGATCGACGAATGGGTGCGACGGCTCCCCGAGAGGCTCGACACAGAGTTGCGCGAGCGGGGGAGCAGGCTGTCCTCTGGGGAGCGTCAACTCGTCGCTCTGGCGAGGGCTCTCGCTGAGGCACCGGCCCTGGTCGTGCTCGACGAAGCCACCTCCAACCTCGACCCCGGGACCGAGGAGCAGGTCGAGCGGGCGTTCCAAGCACTGTTGGAGGGCCGGACATCGATGGTGATCGCCCACCGGCTACAGACGGCGCAGCGAGCCGATCAGGTGGTCGTCGTCGATGACGGCCGGATCGTGGAGCGGGGGTCCCCCGTGGAACTGGTCGCCCAAGGAGGACGCGTACGCCCGACTCGCCGGCGTCTGGGCCCTCGCCGAAGAGCGGTCGGGCAGTAGGTGGTAGGTGCTAAGTGGTAGGTGGTAGGTGTGGCCTCGCCTTCGGCGACGGAGGGGCTGCATGCACTCCCATTCTGAGGTGGGCACCGCCGAGAGGTTCGGTATCCCCCCACCCTCCGCTTCGTAGCGATCCCTTCCGGCGGCGGACTGGAATGGATCTGCCGTCTGCGGGAAACGATCTGCACCTAGAACTCATAACCCATAACCCAGAACCGCGAGCGAGCACAGCGAGCGAGCTAGCTAGCGTCGCCGCACTGTGAGGGTCATCGGGAACATTCTCTGGTTGGTTTTCGGCGGGTTGGAGATGGCTCTTGGGTATGTCATCGCCGGGTTCTTCTCCATAGTCCTGATCGTCACCATCCCGCTGGTGGTGCCGGCCTTCCGGATGGCTGGATTCTGTCTTTGGCCCTTTGGTAGGGCAATGGTGCGACAGCCGGGGGCGGGTCCCGGGTCGGCGATCGGCAATGTCGTCTGGTTCATCCTCTTTGGTTTGTTGCTCGCTCTTGGCCACTTCATCGTCGGTGTCCTGCTCTGCATCACGATCATCGGCATCCCATTTGGCGTGGCCCACTTCAAGCTGGCCGGGCTGGCATTGAGGCCATACGGAAAGTACGTCGTCGACCTAAGCCAGGTCCCGGCGCCTACTGATTCAGTCACGGTGGTGCCGCTCGGGTGAGCAATTTGCCATGGGCCTACTTGGCCGAGTTCTCCGAACCCGACGGGTATCTCGACTTCGCCGGGATCGGGCCGGTCTCCCGGCGGGTCGAGGAGGCCCTCAACGCCGAGACGGGAGCGATCCGCGAGGCCGCCGAACCGCTCGGTTCCCGTCTCGAGCGCACTATCGGAGAGGCAGTCACCGGAGCAGCTCGGTTCCTCGGTGTTCACCCCGACAATGTGGGGATCATCGGTTCCACGGGTGTCGGCATCTTCCATGTTGCTTTTGGCCTTTCCGGAGGCAACGTGGTGATACCGGCGGGAGAGTTCCCCGCCAATCTCTACCCCTGGTTTCGGGCGGAGCAGGCTGGGATCATCGACGAGGTCAGATCGGTGCCGGTCCCTGACGGCCGCCTAGTCGCCGATGTCCTCCGGCCGTATGTCGATTCGGACACCTCGGCCGTCGCCCTCAGCTCGGTCGACTATCTGACCGGCTTCCGGGCTGACCTCGAGGCGATGCGGGACCTCGCTGGTGATGCCCTGCTCGTGGTGGACGCCATCCAGGGATTCGGAGCGTTCCCTTTGACTCTCGAGCCTGCCGACGTCGTGGTCGCAGGCGGGCAGAAATGGCTGCGAGCGGGTATGGGGGTGGCGGTAATGGCGGTGACGAGTAGGGCTATGGAACGGCTCCAGCCGACGCTGAGTGGTTGGCTGGGGGCAGCCGAGCCCTTTGCTTTCGAACTCCCGGTCCCACAGCCGGTCCACGCTTCGGCCCTCCGTTATCAGATGAGCGCACCGCCACTTCCCGCGGCAGCCGCGATCACTCCGGCTCTCGAGATCTTGGATCTTGTGGGAATCGACATGATCTCCGAGGCC
>CAWGYV010000008.1:0-191316 GCA_963826825.1 uncultured Acidimicrobiia bacterium
TTCTCGCTCGCCCACACGACCTCCGCGCTCGCGGCATTCCCGACGGATGCGCCCATCTCGCCGGGAAAGAGGAGGCCGAGCCTCAAATTCGCTCGATGCGCGAGCCGCCCATGATCCTGCCGGTGCCGTCGTCGAATCGCACCCAGCCCTTGCCCTTGCCGTCGTAGTCGGGCGACCACACGACGATCGTGCCCTCGCGGCCGTCGACCCGGGCAGCGTTCGGTGCCCTCCGGCTCCGCGCCGCGCCAGACCCGCACGAACGGGTTCTCCTCCCACTCGCGGCCAATCGTCGTCTCGTCGGTGTGGCCGGGATAGACCCGGGTCTCAGGCGGGAGCTTCATCAGGCGCATCACGGAGTCCCGCACCTGGTCGGGGTCGCCGCCGCCGACCACGTCCTTGAAGAGGACGTCGCCCGCGAACAGCGCGTCCCCGACGAGGAACGCAAGGTGGTCGTCCGCGTGTCCCGGTGTTGCGATCGCCTCGAAGCTCAGCCCACCAACGTCGAGCGCGCCGGTGACAACCGGGAGGCCGAGGTCGCCCTCGTGCTCGACATGGTCGGGGTCGCCGTCGGTCCGCAGGACGTGGGTCGGCTTGACATTCCAGCCCTGAGCCGCCTCGAAGAGCGGCTCGAGCGGCGCACCCAATCCACGTAAACGGCTGATCCGCCCTCCTCGTCGGCGACGGGATAGGCGTTCGAGAGCCAGCCGGGATGCATGCTTCGCGCAACGAGCATGGACGCGTAGGGTACGCCTCAAACGAGGAGGAGGATTCGGTGGCCGGTCTGATCGAGCGCATGTCCCTGGTGATCAAGTCGAAGCTGAGCAAGCTCCTCGACCGGGCGGAGGACCCGGCCGAGACCCTGGACTACTCGTACGAGCAGCAGCGCCAGCTGCTCCAGAACGTCAAGCGGGGGATCGCTGACGTCGCGACCTCGAAGAAACGGCTTCAGCTCCAGACGGACAAGCTGGAGCAGAGCCTCGTCAAGCTGGATTCGCAGGCGCGCGACGCCGTGGCGGCCGGCCGGGAGGATCTCGCCCGTGCCGCGCTCGAGCGGAAGGCGCTCGCGCAGCAGCAGCTCAAGGATCTCGACGGCCAGATCGAGCAGCTCGACCAGCAGCAGCAGAAGCTCGCCGCGTCCGAGAAGCAGCTGGCGGCGAAGATCGAGGCCTTCCGGTCGCAGAAGGAGGTCATCAAGGCGCAGTACTCGGCCGCCGAGGCGCAGGTCCGGATCGGCGAGGCGGCGACCGGAATCGGCGAGCAGATGGCCGACACCGGGCTTGCGATCGAACGGGCGCGGGACAAGACCGAGCAGATGCAGGCGCGTGCGTCGGCGGTCGACGAGCTGATCGAGGCCGGGACGCTCGAGGACTTCACCGCGGGCGACCAGACGCAGCTCGACCGCGAGCTGGCCGCGATCTCGGCCGACCGGCAGGTCGACGCCGAGCTCGAGAAGCTTCGCGCCGAGGTCGGGTCGGGCTCGGGCCAGAAGGAGATCGAGCAGTGATCGTGCGGTTGATGGGTGAGGGCCAGTTCCGCGTCGACGACGACGTGCGGGAGCAGCTCAACGAGATTGACGACCGGGCGGTCGCGGCGCTCGAAGCCGACGACGAGCCCTCACTAGACGCTGTGCTCGACGAGATGTGGGAGCTCGTGCGCGGCCGGGGCGAGCGGTTGCCGGATGACGACCTCTCCCCCTCCGACCTCGTGATCCCGCCGAGCGACCTCACGCTCGAGGAGACGAGAAGGCTCTTCTCCGAGGACGGGCTCGTTCCGGACCTGCCCGCTCGGTGAACGGCGAGGGCGGCCTCGTCCACTGGGACGACGTCGAGCCGCAGCGAGACGACGAGGGGCATTTCGGCTTCGCCGTTCGGCGCCTTGGTCGAGCGGCCGGCTGCGTCGAGGTGACCGTGAACCGTGCCGAGATCTCACCAGGGCGATGGTCGACGCCCGCGCACGTCGAGGACGAGGAGATCTTCTACGTCCTGGGCGGATCGGGCTTGTCCTGGCAGGACGGGACGGTCTACGAGGTGCGTGAGGGCGACTGCATCGTGCATCGAGCTCGTGCCGAGGCGCACACGCTGCGCGGAGGGGATGACGGGCTCGACGTCCTTGCCTTCGGCCGGACGGGCGGTGACGGCCACGCGACGCTGCCGCGCGCCGGCGTGACGTGGCTCGGATCGAGCTGGGTGGCTTCGGGCCAGGGCGGCCATCCGTGGGATCAGGAGGCCGAGGCCGGCGAGCCCGAGGTCGGGGAGCCTGCAGACCGGCCGAAGAACATCGTCAACGTCGCCGACCTCGAGCAGGACCGCTGGATCGACCTCGCGGACGCCGCCGGCTCGGTCAAGTCAGGTCTGAACGTCGTCACCGTCGGCGCGGGGAAGCTCCCGGCGCCGGCGCACTGCCACTCAGCCGAGGAGGAGATCTTCGTCGTGCTGGAAGGAGACGGGACGCTCGAGCTCGTCCCGAGCCCGCGGGCGCGGGACCGCGGTCACGAGGAAGAGCACGTCCCGATCCGGGTCGGCCACGTCGTGGCGCGTCCCGCGGGCACGCAGATCTCGCACGCGTTCCGCGGCGGCGACGGCGGCATGAAGGTGCTGATGTACGGCTGGCGGAACACGAACGACATCACGTACTACCCTCGGTCGAACAAGATTGGCTTCCGCGGAGTCGGCCTGATGACGCGCCTCGAGCCGCTCGACTACTGGGACGGCGAGGAGCCACCTGGCTGATCGGGACCCGTCCAGGGACTGTCCCTGGACGTGGCTCGACGGACGCCCGCTCTTACGGACGCGTCCAGGGACTGTCCCTGGACGTGGCTCAGATGGGCAGGCCGTGGAGGGCGAACCACATCGAGATGTCGGGCTCGATGGGCAGCTCCTTCTCCAGCTTTGCCTTCAGCTCCAGCTCCTCGGCGTTGTCGCGCTCGCGCTCGCCGGTCGGCACGAACGGCCAGAACGCGCCGCGCTTGTAGCCGTACACGAGGTAGACCGGATGCTTCCCGCCGTCGAACCGCGTGACCGCCGCGAGCAGCTGCGGCCCGAACCCGCGCTCGGCCAGCTCGCCCGCGACCAGGTGGACGGTCGTGACGAGATCCTCGAAGTGCTCGTCGTGGACGATCAGCCACTCGTAGCCGTAGTCGTCGCTCCGCCGCTCGATCCTGGACGAGGACTCCCGCGCAGCGACGTCCAGCAGCTCCTGCATTTCGTTCTCGGCCCGGACGAACTCCCCCGCGGAGAGCGGCTTGAAGACGACGGCGGCGACGCCGGCGGGCCGAAGGCCGAGCTCGACCTCCATCGAAACCGCAGCCGATGGAAGCGCGAAGAGCGCGTCCCTCTTCGCCTCCTTCAGACGCTTGCGCCCGAAGAGGACGTCCCGAATCCCCACGCGGCCCTAGGGGGCGACCGGCCGGCCCATCTCCCGAGAGATCTCGGCAAGCCGGGCGAGCCGCTTCTCGAGCGGCGGATGCGTCATGAAGAACTCGGCAAATGAGGCCTTCACGTTCGTCGGGACGATGAAGAACGCGTTCATTCCCTGTACCTCGCGCAGATCCTTCTGCGGGATCTGCTGAATCTGCCCGGCGATCTTCTGCAGCGCCGACATCAGGTTCTCCGGCGCGCCGGTGATGATCGCCGCCCCCCGGTCGGCCGCGTACTCGCGGTAGCGCGAGATCATCAGGATCAGCACGTAGCTGAGGACGTAGGTCAGCATCGCGACGAGGAACATGATCAGCCAGACGGGCGTCCCGCCCCGGTCCCTGCCGCCGCCGAACATGCCGCTGAAGAGACCGACGCGCATCAGCAGCGCGGCGATCATGGCGAAGAAGCTGGAGACGGTCATGATCGCGACGTCGCGGTTCCCGATGTGGGAGAGCTCGTGGGCGAGGACGCCCTCGACCTCCGGCTTGCTGAGGCGGTACCACAGGCCCTCCGTGACGGCGACCACGGAGTTCTTCGGGTTGCGTCCAGTCGCGAAGGCGTTGGGCACGTCGGTCGGCACGACGGCGATCCGCGGCTTCGGCAGGTCGGCCATCGCGCACAGCCGCTCGACCATGTCGTGCAGCTCCGGCGCTTCGTCGCGCTCCACGATCTTCGCGCGTGAGGCGGCAAGCGCGATCTTGTCGGACGTGTAGTACTGGGCGAAGGCGAGGACGCCCATGATCACGACCAGGAACCAGATCCCGATGTTCGTGAACGCGACCAGTGCGACGAAGAACCCCACGTAGAGGGCCCCGAGGAGGAACATCGTCAACACCATGCGGAACGACAGGCCCGCATCTCTTCCGTACGTGCGTTGCATCGCGTCGATTGTAGTTCTGGGCGCTCTCGCTACGGCGGCGGTTCCGGGCGTCGCCCTCGCCCAGGAGCGCCGCGTCGTCGTCGTGCCGGGGCTCGAGGCGGGCGACCTCGCAGCGCTCACGAACCGGGGCGCCGTCGGTCTCCTCGTCCCGGACGCCGGGCCGGAGACGAGCGGCGC
Organism: uncultured Acidimicrobiia bacterium; assembly: GCA_963826825.1. Taxonomy (GTDB): domain Bacteria; phylum Actinomycetota; class Acidimicrobiia; order Spongiisociales; family DATADW01; genus DATADW01. Next base: position 4,474 of record CAWGYV010000008.1, read on the forward strand.
CCGCGCGCGGGCCGCTCTGGAGCGAGGAGCCGTGAGGAACTCGATCCTGGGCGGGCTTCCGGAGGGCGATTCCCTGCTCGAGGTGGAGACCTCCGCCGCCGTGCCGTCCGGTCCAGCGATCGTGCTCGGCCTGCCGAGCGGAGGCGAGCAGCCAAACGACCGGCGCTACCCGATCGCGGTCCTCGGCGACGGGTACACCGGGGTGCTCACCTCGGGCTCGACACGGATCCCCGGCCTCGTCTCGATCGTCGACGTCGCTCCGACCGCGCTCGGCGAGGAGGGCTCGCTCGGTTCCTCCGCAGACGACGATCCCCTCGGAACGCTGGACGAGCTCGACCGGCGCATCGAGGCGAACCGCGACGCGAAGGCCGTCGTCCTGCTCCTGTCGCTGGCGCTGATCGTCGCGGTCGCGACCTTCCTGCCGGCCGGCGTCCTTCCGGCGTTCGCCGCCGTGCTGCTGGCGAACCTGGCGCTCGGAGCCTTTGGCTCGACCGAGGCCTGGGTCGATGCGGTCGTCGTCGTGGCGTCCGTCGCGGCCTCGCTGCTCCTCGCCCGCGCGGGACCGACTGTCCACGGCCTGCTCATGGTCGGCGTGCTCGGCGCGTATCTGGTGGCGATGGCGGTCGACGAGCGCTGGGTCGCCCTCTCGCCGCTCGGACCGACCCAGAACGCGCGCTTCTACGGGCTCTCGAACCTGCTGGCCACCATGCTCCTCGTCCCCGCTCTCGCCGGAGCCGTGCTACTCGGGCGCCGCTTCGGTCTGTGGGCGTTCGGCGGCGTCGCGGCGCTCTCGCTGGTGACGGTCGGCGGCAGCTCGTTCGGCGCGGACGGCGGCGGCGCAATCGTTCTGCTCGTTGCCTTCGCCGTGCTGGCGGCGCTCTCGCTCGGCTTCGACCGGCGGCTGGCGATCGGCGCCGCCGCGGTCGCCGTCGTGCTGGCCATTGCGCTCGCAGTCGGCGGCTCGAGCCACGTGACGGATGCGCTCGAGGACGGCCCGATCGGTCTCGCGGAGGACCTCGGCCGCCGGATCCAGCTCTCTGTCGAGCGGGCGACCGCCGGCTGGGGCGTCGCGCTGCTCGTCTTCGGCGGGATCGCCGCCCTCGTCGTCCTGGCCTGGCGCGAGCGCCGGCCGCTGCTCCTTGCCCTGCTGGCCGCCCTCGGCGTCTCGCTGGTCGTCAACGACTCGCCGAACGACGTCGTGATCGCAGGACTCGTCTGCTACCTGGTGCTCAGCAGTGCGCCGGGGCTCGCCCGACCAGCGCCCGAACGAGACCGCCCGGCCCTTCGGGCACAGCCAGCGCGAACCGCCCCGGCCTCGCCGCCGTGAGAACGGTCATCCCTCGCCCCGACCGCTCGACGCAGACGGCCCCGGCCTTGACGCGCCAATAGCGCGTGTAGCGGATCTTCAGCCGATACGTTCCCGGCCGCCGGCAGCAATCCCTCGAGACCCGCGTGGTCGAGTCGCGTGACGACCGGCGAGCCCAGCCCGGTCAGGATCGGCTCCGGGCGCGGGACCTCGTAGATCGCCAGCTGCGGACTGCTGAAGACCTGCCGGAGGCCGGAGCTTCCCGAGCGGAGCAGGGCCGCCTCGCGCTCCTCGCCCTTCTGGCCGAGGCGCGTCTCGGGAAGGACGACGAACCGGACGCCCATCCCGCGCAGCCACGCGCGGTATGCGGGCGGCGAGAGGGCCTGCTCGTAGAAGAGCTCGTTCCGCGCGATGTCGATCTGCCGGTACCAGCCGCGCGCGAGCGGAATCCCGGCACGCGGCAGCCAGTAGGCCTCCCAGTGGTCGAAGGTCGGCACGACCTCGACGCGATAGTTCGGCGTCGACCGCTCGGCGAGGAAAGTGACGGCCGGAGCCCAGAACGTCCGGTCCGCGGCGCGCACGTCCGTCCTGTCGAGCGCGGCCCCGGCGTACGGCGCGACGTTGTAGATCAGCGCAGCGCTCAGGGCCAGCCCGGTCAGCCAGCGCGGCCGGAACCGCGCGACGAACGCAGTCATCAGCATCACCGGGAAGACCACCGACCGAAGCCGCGTCAGGTTCTCCCCGACCGGCGTCGAGACGACGAACATCGCGATGCTCGCGGCTCCCCAGACGACGAAGAAGGCCCAGAGGATCGCGCCGTGGCGGGCTCGCCGCGCGAGCTCGGCGCCGAGGACGCTCACCGTCAGCACCGCTGCGAGCTCGAGCCCGCGGAACGGGTAGGGCCCGCTGCTCGGGAAGAACACGAGGGCGGCGAGCTGGATCGCCGCGATCCCCGCGAGGGCCGCGACGAACGCGACGGCGTGCGGCCCCACCCGCCGTACAAGGGCCAGCGCGAGCAGGACGATGCAGAGGAAGACGAACGCGAGCGGGCTGAAGCCGAGAGTCAGCGCAGCAGCACCGGCGGCCAGCCAGCGCCGGTCACTCTGGAGGAGACGCAGGGCACCGAGCCCCGCTGCCAGACCGAGCGCGTAGCTATAGGTCCCGACGAAGATCGGTCCCGCAGCGAGCACCGCGAACGCGCGAGCCGCGACAAATCCCGGCAGCTCCCCACTCCCGCTCCACGATCGATGCGAAGAGCACCGCGGACACGACGACGCCCGCGAAGACGAGCGGCAGATTTCCGACGGCGCGGCCGGCAGGTAGTAGAGAAGGCTGTAGGAGGCGAGCGGGTAGTGGCCGCCGTACCAGAGGTTGTCCCAGACGTACACGCCCTCCTCGACCAGGAGCGTGCGGTAGAGGGGGATGGGCCGGCGCGTCGCCGGTCGGCGGCGCGAGGGCCACGAGCAGGGCGGCGCCGGCGAAGGCGAGCCCGCCGGGCGATTAGGATCTCGCGGCGAGGCGCGATCAGGCGTGAGACGGCGGCGGTCACGGCATTAGTGTGACTGGTTGCCCGGGTAGATTCGCCCGCGTGCGTCGTTCCTCCTGATTGCGCTCTTCGCCGCACTGCTCGTCGGCTGTGGCGGCGGCGAGGAAACGACGGCGACGCCGGAGACGGTCGAGGGGACCACGGACGCAGACTGACACCGGCGAAACGGACACCGGCGAGACCGAGACCGGCGTGACCGAGACCGATAGCGACGAGGGCGCTGTCGAGGGCGATCCGGCCGCCGGAGAGCAGCTCTTCGCATCGAACGGCTGCAGCGGCTGCCATACCTTCGACCCGGCGGGCGCGACCGGCACCACCGGGCCGGACCTCGACGAGCTCCCGGACCTCGCTGAGAACGCGAACCAGCCGCTTGGCGGAGTTCGTTCGGACGTCGATCACGAACCCGAACGCGTACGTCGAAGAGGGCTACCCCGAAGGCGTCATGCAGGCGTACGACCAGCTCAGCGACGAAGAACTGAACAATCTCGTCGCGTTCCTCATCCAGGATTGATCGACCTCCGCGCTGCGCGCAGCGACCCGGAGTCGGTGCGGGCCGCATCGCGCGAAAGGGCGGCGCCGAGGCGTTCGACGAGCTGCTTGACGCCGACGCGCGCTGGCGAGAGCTCGTTCCGCAGGTCGACGAGCTGCGAGGCCGCCAGAAGCTGAAGGGCAAGCCGACGCCCGAGCAGGTCGAGGAGCTGAAGCAGGTCAAGGAGGATCTCCGCCGCCTCGAGGAGGAGCTGTCGGCGGCGGAGTCGCGCCGGGACGAGCTCCTCCGGCAAGTCCCGAACCCGGCCCACGACTCGGTGCCCAACGAGGAGACGGACGACGCCGAGGGCGAGATCGAGCAGCAGGTCGGCGAGCCGCCCTCACTCGCGGAGCCGAAGGGGCACCTCGAGCTCGGCGGCTACGACATGGAGCGCGGCGCGCGCCTCTGGGATCGCGCTTCGGCTACATCGTCGGCGACGCTGCCCGGCTCTCACTCGCGCTCTACCGCTGGGCGCTCGAGCGCCTGGTGGCGGAGGGCTTCACGCCGGTGATCCCGCCGGTACTCGTCCGCGAGGAGGCGATGTACGGCACCGGGTTCTTCCCTGCCGAGCGCTTCGAGATCTACGAGGTGGCGGACGAGGGCCTGTACCTGACTGGCACGTCCGAGGTGGCCCTGGCCGGGCTGCACATGGGCGAGATCCTCGAGCGGGAGCAGCTGCCGCTCGAGTACACGGCCTTCTCGGCCAACTTCCGGCGCGAGGCGGGCGCCGCGGGCCGCGACACGCGCGGCATGTTCCGCGTCCACCAGTTCAACAAGGTCGAGATGTTCGCCTACACGCTTCCGGAGGAGTCCTGGGCGGAGTTCGACCGGCTTGTCGGGATCGAGGAGTCGCTCGTGCAGGAGCTCGGCCTGCCGTACCGCGTCGTCAACATCGCCGCCGGCCAGCTCGAGCGCGGCGGCGGCGAAGCGGATCGACATCGAGGCGTGGTTCCCCTCACAGGGGGCGCTATCGCGAGCTCACTTCGGCATCGAACACGACCGACTACCAGGCCCGGGCGCCTGGGAATCCGGTACCGCGCCAGCGGCGGCACGGAGTTCGTCCACACGCTGAACGGCACGGCGGTCACGGACCGCTGGGCGCTCGCGGTTGGAGAACTTCCAGGGCGAGGTGCCGGAGGTGCTGCTGCAGTTCGGCGCTCCTGCCCGGGTACAGAAGTAACGGGAGGACATGTCCATCGGACATGTCCTTCCAGGCGGTGTCCGCTCGGGCCACGGCGCGGTCACAAAGACCCAGGAGCTGCGCCCGGGACAAGTCCCCGGAAGCCAGGCCCTGGGGTCAGACCCCAAGACGTGGCCCGACTGGACGGTTCGGGGCTAGAGAGAGACTGCTGCTGCGCTCGGCTCAGCGGTAGAGGGCGTCGATCGCCCGCGCCTGCGCGACCGCGTCGTCCCGGCCGAGCAGCGGCTTAGCCTCTTCCCTTCCGCAGCGTCGGCGAGGTTCTCGAGCTCGAGGCGGTACGAGTCGACCGGTTCGAGAGCGATCTCCTCGACGCCTGCCTCTCGGCGGACCTCGATGACCGGCTTTCGACAGTGCCACGGATCGTCGAGGAAGATCGAGCCCTCGGTTCCGACCACCTCGAGCTCGTCCCGCATGGGTAGCCGGAAGCCGCAGTCGAACTGGGCGAACACGTCGCCGGGGTGCTCCATCGTCGCCGCGAACACCGTGTCGACTCCCCCCTCGTCCACGCTCGTTCCGAACACGCGCTCGGGCTCCCCCGCGAGCAGCCGCGAGCCGCTGACGCAGTAGAAGCCGACGTCCATCAGCGCCCCGCCGTCCAGGTCGGCCGCGAGCCGGATGTTGGCGGCGTCCGTGATGGTGAAGCTGAACGCCGCGCGAACGACGCGCAGGTCGCCGATCGTCCCGCCGTCGACCAGCTCCTTCAGGCGAGCGGTCTGCGGGTTGTGCCGGTACATGAACGCTTCGGTCAGGATCCGTCCCTCCCGATCGGCCACGTCGAAGGCGCGCTCGACGTCGTCCGGCCGCCGGCTCAGCGGTTGTCTCGCAGAGCACGTGCTTGCCCGCCTCCAGTGCTCGGATCGACCACTCGACGTGCATCGAGTTCGGCAGCGGGTTGTAGACGGCGTCCACGTCGGGATCGGCGAGCAGCTCGTCGTAGCTCCCGTACGCGCGCTCGATGCCCCACTCCCGGGCGTACGCCTCGGCACGGGAGAGATCGCGGCTCCCCACCGCCGTCACCTCGACCCGATCGGTCAACGAGTATCGATCTGACGTCCCACTTGGCGGCGGCCTCGTCGACTATCGACTCGATGCTCCGCTCGACCTCGCCCTCGTACGCCTCGTAGTCGAGATGGGTCACGTCGGTGTGCCGTTCCGAATGGTCCCGCACGGTGCCCACGAACAAGGCGGTGGCACCGCAATCGGGCCCGTTGGCCTCGTCGAGCAGTGTGGCGACGTCGATCGCCTCGGTGGTGACGCGGACCCTGGTTCGTAGAGACCGATCTTCCATAGAATCCCCATTATGGAGGACGATCCGCGGCAAGGTCCCGATACGGCGTCTGGACCGGAGGGAAGATCCCGTCCGCTCCCAACCGTGCGTCCGGCCGGCCCCCACCCGCCACCCCCTCCGCTGCCCCGTTCGGACGTTCCGACGCTCGAATCCAAGGACGGGGCGCGTCCCTCTGCCTTCCGCACCGGGGTGGCCGCCTTTCTCGGTGTCGCCATCGGCGCCCTGGTCACCTTTGCCGCCCTCGCCGTTTCCGGTCGCCTCGACCAGGGGTTGACATCGGCGGCGAACAGTCAGTTGGCGACGACTGTGACAAACGCACCGTCGCGCACTGTGACCATCACCCCCCGCGAGAACGTCGGGCGGGTCAGCGCCGTCGCCGCCAAGGCGCTCCCATCGATCGTGACCGTTCTCGTTGCCGCCGAGGATCGGCAAGTGGGGGACCTGCCGCTGGGCAGCGGTTCGGGGATCGTCCTCGACAGGAATGGACATGTGGTCACCAATCACCACGTGATCGATGGCGCCTCGTCGATCAGGCTGGTCTTCAGCAACGGGCGGACCTACCGGGCGGAGTTGGTCGGATCCGACGCCCTCACCGATCTCGCCGTGCTGAGCACAGAGGCCAGCGACGTAGTCCCCATCGAGCGCGCCTCGGAAAACGACCTGGAGGTCGGGGACATGGCGGTCGCGGTCGGCAACCCGCTCGGCCTCGACGGACCGCCGTCGGTGACGTCGGGGATCGTCTCGGCGCTCAACCGGACTCTCGAGGTCGAGCCTGGCGAGAACCTCTATGGGCTCATCCAGACCGACGCTCCGATAACCCGCGGGTCGAGCGGTGGGGCGCTGCTCAACGGGCAAGGTGCGTTGATCGGCGTGACAACCGCCATCGGTGTAACCGACGTCGGCGCCGAGGGTCTGGGGTTCGCCGTCCCCGTCTCCTCGGTACTCAGCATCGCCGACGAACTCATCGCCCAAGGGTCGATCGAGCACGCCTACCTGGGTATCCAGGGACAGACCGAGTTCGTTCCCGAAGAGGACGGGGCCGAGGTGCCATCGGGGGCACGGGTCGCCCAACTCGAGCAGAACTCGGCGCTGGCGGCCGGGGGCGGACAGGTGGATGACGTCATCGTGACCCTCGGCGGCTCACCCGTTACCAGCATCGACAACCTCGTATGGATGCTCCGCAGTTACCGGGCGGGACAGAGTGTCGAGTTGGGCCTGTTGCGAGACGGCCGGCCGGTTCAGATCGAGGTGACACTCGATCGGAACCCAGCAAGCGGTTGAAGTGGCCGACGACCTCTTCTCCCAGATGCTGGAGATGTTCAACCAGCCCGGGCCGGTGAACTGGAAGCTGGCAGGCGAGGTGACCAAGCAGCTCAGCGGCGAGCCCGAGCCGGTCGATCCGTGGCTGGCCGAGGAGTACCGCGAGCTGACCCGGCTCGCCCAACTCAAGGTCGGCGAGGGAACAGATCTCCCGCTGGGGGATGCCCTCGATGCCGACCCGGTGGACCGGGTCACATGGGCACGGCAAAACCTCCAATCGTTTCGCTACCTGGTCGAGCCTCTGGCAGACAAACTGGGGGGTTCGCTGACGAGTGGGCCGCTCGAGGCGTTGCTCAAGCCACTTGGCCCAGCCCTGCTCGGCATGCAGATGGGGGCCATGGTCGGTTTCCTCAGCCACCGGGCATTCGGGCAGTTCGACATAGGGCTCCCCACCGCCCAACGGTCCGCCCTATTCATGGTCGTGCCCAACATCGAGGGCTTCATACGCGACGAGGCCCTCGACCCCCAGCAGGTGCGGCTGTGGGTAGCACTCCACGAGGTGGTCCATCAATCCGAGTTCGCCGTGCCGTGGGTGATGCCTCACTTTCTCGATCTGATCGAGCGTTTCCTCGACGGCCTCCAGGTCGATCAATCCGGGCTGATGCAGCGGTTCGAGGCGATGCGCGACCCCGAGGAGTTGCAGCGCATCCTCGAGGATCCGTCCGGATTGACCGGGCTGGTGTCCACCCCCGAACAGCTACCCACCCTCGAGGCGATCCAGGCATTCATGGCGGCCATCGAGGGGTACGCCGATTTCATCGTCGGCAGGATCGGAACCGAACTGCTCCCCGACCTGGAGGCGATCAGAGCCGCCATGGGTCGGCGGCGGGCTGAACCGACCGAGGACGGGGCAATGCTCGACCGTGTCATCGGTCTCGAGATGAACCGGGACCAGTACCTGATCGGCGTCAGGTTCTGCGACGAGGTGACCAAGCGGTGGGGCGATCAGGCTTTGGCTGCCCTCTGGGAGCAGCCGGAGAATCTGCCGACCCTCGCCGAACTGGACGATCCGGTCGCCTGGACGGCGAGAGTTTTGCTCGACGACCTGTTTGCTTAGGGCTCGCTTCGCTCGCAGTACTTAGTACTTAGTACTTAGTACTTGGAAGTTGGCTCGGCCGGATGCGGCGAGGTGGGTGGCCAGCCGAGCCACCGAATCACGGAGATCGTCAGGTTCTATCACCCTGAACCCACAAGGCAGTGAGGCGAGATAGCGGGCGATCCAGTCGAGGTCGTCGGCTCCGATGCGCAGCACGGTCTCGCCATTCGTCTGCTCGACTATCCCGATGGTGGGGGCGACCATGCGGCGTGCATCCTCCACCGTGAGATCGAGTGCGACTTTTGCCTGCCATGTGTATGCCGACACCGCCAATCCCTCGGCGACGAACTCGGCGGCATCGGGGGGATCCTGGTGGATGAACCGCATCCCGGTCCGGGCGACGTCGCTCATCCGGTCTACCCGGAAGGTGCGCCATGCGTCCCGATCGCGATCCCTCGCCACCAGGTACCAGCGCCGCCCGGCGCGCACGATTTGAAACGGTTCGACGTGCCTCTCGGTGGTGTTGGATGCCGAGTCGACGTAGCGGAATCTGACCCGCTCCGGCCCGCGGGTTGCTTGCGCCAGCGTCACCAGCACCGAGGTGTCGAGAGGCTCGCCCGAGGGTCCAGCCCTGCCCAGCCGGACCGTCGCCGCCTCGAGGGCGGCAACCCTCTCCCGCAACCGGCCCGGCAACACCTGATCGATCTTGCTCAGAGCCGCCAGTGCGGCGTCTTCGAAACCAGGCACGCTCCCGCCGGCGGCGGCGCGTAGCCCGAGCGCCACTGCCACCGCCTCGTCATCGTCCAATAGAAGCGGCGGCAGCGCCCCTCCCGGGGCCAGTTCGTAGCCACCGAATCGGCCGGAAACAGCCTCCACCGGGTACCCGAGTTCTCTGAGCCGGGTGACATCGCGACGGAGTGTGCGTGTGGTCACACCCAAACGCTCGGCGAGCTCCGGACCGGGCCAGCTAGGGCGGGCCTGGAGCAGCGAGAGCAGCTTGAGGAGGCGCGCTGAGGTGTTCACTGCCTGGCATTTTGGCACACTGAGGACCGAAACTGTCCGCATAGTTGTGTAGTTTCACGGTTGTAACTCTCACCACTTCGGGGGGATCATGTACAGCCATCCACACGCTCTATTGGACATCGCTCGCAGGTTGCAGACAGGAACTCCTCGAGGACGCTGAGCGGGCGCGAACCAGGAAGGCAGCTTCGCCGTGGCGTCGTGTCGGACACGACGGTGGAAGTCGGGTCAGTCCCCCGGTTGCGGTTGGTTACCGAACTGCCGGATGAGACGCCGGGCCCCGAGCAGCGCCGCGCTTCGTGAACTCATCCGCCGAAGAGGTTGTCCCAGAATGATTGGAGCAATCCGCCCGATGCGGGCTGCGGCAGATCTGTCAGCACCTCGGCCTGCAGATCGAGCGGCAGATCGCCCACCAGGGCGTAGCCGCCCACGGAGGACTCCCAGACGAGCACAACCCGGCCCGGCTCGAAAGCACGCTGGTACTCGGCGTCGCCCACCTGGGAGGTAGGGCGGTCGGCCAACTCGGCCACCGCCAAGGGGCGGTCGGAGGCGAGCAGGCTGAAGGTGAAGACTCCGTCGGAGTAGTAGCCCACCACGCTCTCCTCCGGCCCCCGATAGACATCGGTGCGGCGGAACCCGGCCAGCTCGTCGGGGAGCACCTCGGTGTCGACCTCATCTGCTGGGACCGCCTCGTCCATTTCGATGGTTCCCTCACCGGCCTGCGGCACGTAGGGGGCGCCGGCAGTGAAGCTGATGTAGCGGGTCTCGCAGTAGGTGGTTCCGTCGTCGTTGCGCGACTCGACGCGCAGCGCAGCGCCGGTCGACAGGTCGAAGGCGTAGACCATGCGGACCAGATCACCTTCGTGGATCTCGATGACCTCGACGGTGCGGCCCAATTCGACGCTCTGGCCGGCGACCACCACCTGGTACCGATCGTCGCGCTGCGCCGGGCTGGCTGTGGGCACCACGACCGCTGTGGTGGCACCACCGGTGGCATGGCTCGACACCTCACGCCCATCCACGACCACGGTCATCGACGGGCCACGCACCTCCAACCTGCCGTTGGCTTGGACCACGGTCACCACTTGGCTGAGCTCTTCATCGGGTGTGACGCACTTGATCTCCTGGTCGCCGCTGAACTCGGCCTGCGAGCTCCGACCGAGTCGGTCATCCAACTCGTCGGCCAGCGCCGCCCCGGGCACCGCGACGACCACCAGGCACCCGACGAGGACCCCGAGGAGACGTCTCAGCTTCATCCCTGCCCCCGCGGTGGGGTCACCAATTTGACCGCAACCACCCCCGGATCGGCGGCAGAGCGGGCGGCGTACCTTCCGGTGAGATCGCTGACCGTGAGCGGTACCGGCCGATCGACGCCGAGAACACCGGCGACACCCACGACTGCAGCAAGGGCAGCAGCGGCCGCGGTGGTGACGATCAGCCGGCGTCTGCGCCGGAGCGGGACCACCACCCGGCCGACCAGGTCGGTTGGCAGCTCCAACCACGGCAAACCGCGCACCGCCGAGCGGGCCCGATGAAGGTCATCGACTTCGACCCGGCATTCATCGCACCCCGCCAGGTGGGCTTCGACGGCGGCAGCCTCATCGGACGTCGTCTCACCGTCGAGCCAGGCAGATAGCAACTCGCCCGGATGGGTCATGTGATCAGATCCCTCAACATGCGGCGCCCGCGATGGATTCGGCTGCGAACGGTCCCGATCGGGACCGACGTGGCGCTGGCGATCTCCTCGTAGCTGAGACCCACCAGGTCACAGAGGACCACCGCCTCGCGAAAGTCGTATGGCAGTGCGAGCAGCGCCTGCTGGATGTCTTCACCGAGCCTGACGGAAGCGAGCACGTCCTCGGGGGCCGGGGATGTGAGGAGGTCGGTGCGATCGACGTCGTCCGGCAGGGGTGCGGTTGGGCGACGGCGCCGGCGGCGCACCTCGTCGAGGAAGGCGTTTCGGGTGATACGCCAGAGCCATCCGTCGAACGAACCGGGTCGGAAATCACGCAACCCGCGGGCGACGCGGATGAGAACTTCTTGAGAGAGATCGGCCGCGTCATCACGGTTACCGGTGAGCCGGTAGGCGAAGTTGTAGATCTTCCGCCCATGGGTGCGAGCCACCTCTTCCCAGTCGTGCGGCGCCAAACCTTCCACGCCGTCACTCACCGAACGTGACCGGGAAGAGAGAAGTTCCGGCGACACCTGGCCACCGGGGTGCGGGACAATCGTCCCGCATCACGACTTTCAGTCGATCTTCTTCTCGGGGACGATCTTCTCGGAGATACCGTCTCGGGGACGATCTTCGTCTCGGAGACGATCTGTCTTCTCGGGCTCGGCGACAGTGGCTCCTCGGTCGAGCCCTCGTCGACTCCCTTGCGGAATTCCTTGGCCGATGCGCCGAGGGATCGCGCCAGATCGGGCAGCTTCCTCGCCCCGAAGAGCAGCAAGATGATGACGAGGATGATGACTAGCTCCCATCCACTGAATCTCATCGCCGGCTCCTTTCACCACCAGCGTAGCCGCCATCGGTGATTGAGAGTCCCAGCACCTCTTTGGCCCAGGTCTCGGCAGCGGATTCGTCCCACCCATCCAAAGGGCCGTGGTGCGAACGAGAGCACCAGATCCGTGACTCCCGACCCGGCCATGTCCGCCACCCATTGCCGCGCCTCGTCGATCGTCCAATGCTCGGCATCCTCGGCGGATCCGGCTCCGACGATCGCCGTCGCCCCAACCGCCACTCCGATCGAGCGGGGATCCCTCCCCTGGGCATCGCATTCCTCTTCGAGTCGTCGTACCGCTTGGACGACCCTGTCGACCCCATGGTTCCAACCGAGGAACCACCCGGCGGCCGAGTCTGCAGCTATCGCCGAGCCCTCGCCGACTACCCAGAGAGGCACCGGCCCGGCCGGTGCCGGGAGATTTGGCGGTCCTCTGCCGTCGAGGGTGGCACGTATTTCGTCGATGCCGGAGCCTTCGAACAGCCCGAGAGTCAACCGACCGCCGCACATCCGGTCGGTACCCGAGGCAGCCTTGGCCGCCACGGCGGGCATCCGGGCGTCGGGTCGAGCAGCGCCACTAGTCCGATACGAGAGGTGACGACTCCAATGGCGCTGCACGTTGCCAGGGCGTCCCGCGCCGGGGCGGGGTCGCTCTCCCGTTCGGAGAGCCACAGCGAGTCGAACCCGAGTACCTCGAGGCCGGCTGCGATCTCCGGCAGCGATGAGCGTGCCTCGAGCCAACCGGTGGGAAGTGCGACGCCGTGACGAACCCCTGCCGGTTTCATCCCGGCAGCGTTCATTCCACCGCCATGGCATCGATGAATTTCTGCAGCCGCTCCCTGGTGATGAATCGCACCCGCGGCTCCCGGCGCTCGATTTGATGGACCCCGAACGGCCCATAGCGGTCGCTAACGAAGACGCCGCGATCGGCGCCCGACGAGGCGAACTCGATCACGAAGCTGCGCAGTCTCTCTTCTTCGACCTCGGGGTAGCCGCCGGGCTCGTATCGGTCCTCCCTGACCAGAGTGCGCTGCCCGGCCTTGCTGGCGAAGCTCACCGAGTCGTCGATGCCGGGGGCGATCTGGTAGCCGAAGAGCGAGAGCGTCCCCCTCACCAACTCGCCGGCGCTCATCGTCTCCGGGTCGATCCCCTGCGCCCTCAGTCCGACCTCGACCGCCTTGGGCAGCCGGACCTCGTCGGTGAGGGGCGCCAGGTCGTCGCCGCGCGACCTGTCGGCCAGCGCAGGCACCGGCTCTGGCTCGCCTGTTGCGAACTCTTGCTCGATGGGGTCGAACCCGATCGAGCCGAAGTGGAGGGCGGAGCGACCGAGCACTGGCGGTGGCAGCTCCCCTGGCGTCACCAGGCTGAGCCGTCCCACCTCGCGGGTGTCACCATCGGACCCGGCGAGAGCGACCACGGTGGTCACCTGGTCGATGGGGAGGCTGTGGCGCTTCTCGCGCACCACCTCGACCGCTTCATCCAGAAGAAGGTCGGCGAGCACCGGATCGACCTCGCCCTCGGGGAGCGGTACATCGAAGCTCACCATGGCGGCGTCGCCCTGGACGTGAAAGGCGGCGATGCGGGGCCGGGGTGCGGTGAAATCCACGGTGTCACTGGTAGACCGGCCCGATGCGACCCATCGCCTGGGACCTGGGCGGTGCGGCGTCTGCCCATGAACACCGCCGCAATCACCAAAACCGCGGCCACGACCAACAATGCAATCCCGATCTCGGTCAACGAGAGCTCCTCGGTGTGCTCGGCGTCCGAGGCTAGTTCCGGGCGGGCCGGGCAGGACAGTTCGAGGCGGCGATGACCATCGGGTTGGGGTGGTGCGGTTTAGCCGGCGGCGGCGCGACGGAGGGCGCGTTGCTTGCGGATCCGTCGTCGCTCCCGCTCAGAGAGGCCGCCCCAGATACCGAACTTCTCGCTCTCCAGCAGGGCGAACTCGAGGCATTCCACCCGCACCTGGCAGGCAGCGCAGATCGTCTTCGCCTTGCGGGTCGAGGCACCGCGCTCGGGGAAGAAAAGGTCGGCGTCGGCGCCCTTGCAGTTGGCCTTTTCCTGCCAGCCGAGGTTGTCGGTGGCGAGAAGGTCGACGAGCTTTCTGTTCGCGCTGGCGTGGGTCCCACGGATCCAGTGGCATCCCGCCCGCTCTGTTCGGACTCGAGTTTCCGTTACCCACGGTGAGTTGCCCAACTGCCGCCGGACGTCTGCGTAGTTCCGGGAAAGTCACAGACGTGTAATTACAACGTTGTCATCTTGTCACCCGCTGGGCGCGCCGTCAAGAGGGAATCGGCCTGACCAGGCATTTTCCGCCCTGGCTCCAATGAGCTACAGATGACCCGGTGCTAGCTTGAGAACGGCGTCTGCGGCACCAGGAGCAATGGGTTGAGCATCACAGACCAAGGCCTCCGCCCGGCCCGCCGCCGCCCGTTCCTTCTCGACTTCTATGGCTCAGCCATAGGAAAGAAATGGGCGATGGCGGTCAGCGGGATCGTCCTGCTTGCTCTACGTCTTCGCCCACCTGATCGGCAACCTCAAGCTCTTCCTCGGCGAGGCGAGCCTCAACACTTACGCCGAGTTCCTCAGGGAGATGGGCGAGCCGATCCTCCCCTTCAGCGTCCTGCTGTGGATCTTGCGCATCGGGTTGATCGTCGCCTTCGTGGTCCACATCCACGCCGCGTACGTGCTGACCGTCATCAACCGCCGTGCCCGACCAATGGACTACGCCGGACCGCGTGAATACCTGGTGGCCAATTACGCATCACGCACGATGAGGTGGTCGGGAGTCATCGTCCTCCTGTTCCTCCTCTACCACCTGGCCGACCTCACCTGGGGTTGGGTCAACCCGGACTTCGTCCGCGGCGAGGTGTTCAACAACGTGATCGCCAGCCTGTCGCGCTGGCCGGTGGCGCTGCTCTATATCGCGGCGAGCATCGCCCTCGGCTTCCACATCTACCACGGCGCCTGGAGCATGTTCCAGAGCATGGGCATCAACAACCCGCGCTTCAACCGCTGGCGCCGATGGTTTGCCCAGGCGTTCGCCGCCTTCATGGTGGTGGGAAACGTCAGCCTCCCGGTGGCGGTGTTGGCCGGATGGGTGCCGGCGTGACGGAACTGGTCCTCGACGCCAAGATCCCATCGGGTCCGATCCAGGACAAGTGGGACAACCACAGGTTCGACGTCAGGCTGGTCAACCCGGCCAACCGCCGCCGTTTCAGCGTGATCGTGATCGGCACCGGTCTGGCCGGCGCCTCGGCCGCGGCGACCCTCGGCGAACTCGGTTACCGGGTGAAGGCATTCACCTTCCACGACTCGGCGCGCCGGGCGCACTCGATCGCCGCCCAGGGCGGGATCAACGCCGCAAAGAACTACAAGAACGACGGCGACAGCATCTTCCGGCTGTTCTACGACACCATCAAGGGGGGCGATTACCGCTCTCGTGAGGGAAACGTCTACCGGCTGGCACAGGTGAGCGTCGAGATCATCGACCAGTGCGTCGCCCAGGGCGTCCCCTTCGCCCGCGAGTACGGAGGGCTGCTCGACAACCGCTCCTTTGGTGGCGCACAGGTCGCCCGGACCTTCTACGCCCGGGGGCAGACCGGACAGCAGCTCCTACTCGGCGCCTACCAGGCTCTCTCCGAGCAGGTCCGTCTCGGCACGGTGGAGTTGCACACCCGCAGCGAGATGCTCGATGTCGTGCTCCACGAGGGCCGTGCCGTCGGCGTCGTGGTGCGTGACCTCGTCACCGGCGAGGTCACCACCCACTCGGCCCATGCGGTCGTACTCGCCACGGGTGGCTACTCCAACGTCTACTTCCTC
Source organism: uncultured Acidimicrobiia bacterium (assembly GCA_963826825.1). GTDB lineage: Bacteria > Actinomycetota > Acidimicrobiia > Spongiisociales > DATADW01 > DATADW01. The sequence goes on from CAWGYV010000008.1 coordinate 20,043, forward strand.
TCCACCAATGCCATGGCGTGCAACACCACCGCCATCTGGCGCGCCCATCTCAAGGGCGCCGCCATGGCGAACCCCTGCTTCACCCAGATACACCCCACCTGCATCCCACAGAACGAGGAGTTCCAATCGAAGCTCACCCTGATGAGCGAGTCGCTCCGCAACGACGGTCGGATCTGGGTCCCGGCGGACCCGGGTGACACCCGTCCCCCGGACGAGATCCCCGAGTCCGAGCGCGACTACTTCCTCGAGCGGCGCTACCCGGCGTTCGGCAATCTCGTCCCCCGCGACGTGGCGTCGCGGGCCGCCAAGCAGGTGGTCGACCAGGGCAGGGGCGTCGGGCCGCGGCGCAATGGCGTCTATCTCGACTTCGTCGATGCCATCACCCGGCTCGGGCATGACCAGATCGAGGAGCGGTACGGCAACCTTTTCGACATGTACCAGCGCATCACCGACGAGGACCCATACCGCTTCCCGATGAGGATCTACCCGGCACCGCACTACACGATGGGCGGGTTGTGGGTGGACTACAACCTGATGACCACGATCCCCGGGCTCTACGCCATCGGTGAGGCCAACTACTCCGACCACGGCGCCAACCGACTTGGCGCCAGCGCCCTGATGCAGGGTCTCGCCGACGGGTACTTCATCCTCCCCAACACCATCAACGACTATCTCGCCGGGTTCCTCGGCGAAGAGCCACTCCCCACCGACCACGAGGTCTTCAGCGAGGCGCGCCGCCAGGTGCAGGACCAGATGAAGCGCCTCCTTGCGGTCAAGGGGACCAGGACGGTCGATTGGTTCCACCGGGAGCTCGGGAAGATCATGTGGGACTACTGCGGGATGGAGCGGAGCGACCCCGGTCTCGAGAAGGCGATAGGCGAGATCGCCGCGCTCCGGTCCGAGTTCGAGCGTGACGTGCTCGTTCCGGGTGACGAGGCGGTCAATCAATCGCTGGAACGGGCGGGCCGGGTCATCGACTTCTTCGGGCTCGCCGAGCTCATGTGCCGCGACGCCTTCGAGCGTGAGGAGTCGTGCGGCGGTCACTTCAAGGTCGAGTACCAGACCGAGGAGGGCGAAGCGCTGCGCAACGACGTCACCTGCGCCCACGTCAGCGCATGGATGTACGCCGGCGAGGGAGCGGAACCCACCCTCGTCCAAGAGCCCCTGGAGTTCGAGCACGTCAAGCTCGCCCAGCGGAGCTACAAGTGAGCAAGAAGTACTCAGTACTTAGTACTCAGTACTTAGACGGATTGGTGGAGATGCGGCTGAATTTGAAGGTGTGGCGGCAGGCGGTGGGGGCGGCGGCGGGGCGCTTCCAAGAAATCGCCATGGAGGACGCCAACCCCGACATGTCCTTCCTCGAGATGCTCGACGTGGTCAACGAGCGGCTCACCATCGAGGGAGATGACCCGATCGCCTTCGAGCACGACTGCCGCGAGGGGATCTGCGGGTCTTGCGGGCTCATGATCAACGGGCAGGCCCACGGCCCGCAGCTGGGCACAGCCACATGCCAGCTCCACATCAGGAGCTTCGAGGACGGCGACACCATCTTGATCGAGCCGTGGCGGGCGGCGGCCTTCCCGGTCATCAAGGACCTCGTCGTCGACCGCTCCTCTTTCGACCGGATCATCGAGGCGGGCGGTTACATCACGGTTGCCCCCGGGGCGGCACCAGACGCCAACCTCACCCTCATCCCGAAGGATGTCGCCGATTCGGCTTTCGACGCTGCGGCGTGCATCGGGTGCGGGGCGTGCGTGGCCGCCTGCCCCAACGGGGCGGCCCAGCTCTTCACCTCGGCCAAGGTTGCTCACCTGGGGATGCTTCCCCAGGGCCAACCGGAGCGCTGGCGGCGGGTGGAGGCGATGGTGGACACCATGGAGGACCTGTTCGGGTCGTGCACCAACCATGGCGAGTGCGAGCTGGCTTGCCCCAAGGAGATCTCGATCGACTTCATCGCCTTGATGAACCGGGACTACATCGCCTCCAAGTTCAAGAACCGTCGACTACTGGTGGCCGGTTGAGCGCTGCCGGCATCGGGGTGTCACAAACCCGGGTGCCGGCGGTGTTGACCTGGTGACGTGAGCGCCACCGAGCAACCCCGTATGGATCTGGACGCGGCCGACGCCGTATCCATTGATCGGGTGGTGACGCAACAACGCCGGAGTTTGGAGCGGCTCGTCGCCGGGGTGCTCGACCGGTCCGAGGCGGAGGATGTGGTCCAGGAGGCGCTGATCCGCCTGGGCAGCGACCCGGTGCGCCACCGTCCCTATCCCGAGGTTGCCTCCTGGCTCCGCCGCGTCTGCCTCAACCTGGCCTTCAACCGACGGCGGGACCTGGCCCGTTGGAGACAGCGGGCCGTCAGGGGGGGCGCACCTGGGCTCGCATCCCAGCCACACCAACCCGATGAGGAGTGGCTGATCGCAGAGGACCGCGAGGCGGTCCGGGCCATACTCGACACTCTGTCCGAGCGTCACCGAGCGGTACTGCTGCTCCGCTACTCGGGCTACAGCTACGCCGAGGTGGCTGCCTCACTCGAGATGCCTCTGTCATCGGTGGGCGCCACGCTGGCCCGAGCCGAGTCCGCTTTCCGCACCCAATATGAGGAGCATCGCCATGAACTGTCCTGACACCGGCGTCTGGCGCGCCTGGCTCGACGAAGAGACCGCTATCCCAGGACCCGAGGAGCATCTCGCTGTCTGCGGACCATGCGCCGCCACGGTGGCCGAGCTCCGGACGACGTCGGACCTGGTCCGACGCCAGATGGCCGTGCTGTTGTCGCCGCCGGTCACCGTAGGGACAACGTCGGTCGAGCCAGCCCCACACCGATCGCCGCGGCGTGGCTGGAAGGTGGCTGCGGCGGTGGCCGTGGGGGTGGCGCTGATGGCGACGCCTACGGGGCGAGCGTGGGGCGAGACCTTCCTCGCCCAGTTTCGCGTCGAGCGGTTTGATCCACTGACACTGAGTGCGGTAGAAGCGGTGCGCACCGCCGAGATCCTCGATCAGTTGGGGGAGGTGGAGGGGGACACACTGCCCGAACCGGAGATGGTCGAAAGTGTGGAAGCGGCGCGCCAGTCGACCGGGCTCAGCCTGCCGGATCTCGGCCCCGACGCCACCGTGCTCGTGATGGAGCCTGGGGAGACACGTCTCGATTTCGACAGCGACGAGGTCAGTTCCTACCTGGACGGGCAGGGGTCGGAATCCTCGATACCCGAGGGCTTGGATGATTCGTCGGTGATCCTGAGCAGACCGGTTGCCGCCGTTACCGCTCTCGAAGAGGACGGTCAACCGACCCTGGTGGTCGGACGATCCGGGCCGATCGACACCGCGGTGGAGGGCCCGGTCGACCCCGCACGGTTGCGACGCTTCCTCTTGGACCTCCCCGGCCTTCCCGAAGGCGTCGTGGCGCAGTTGGCATCGATCCCCGATTGGCGATCCTCGTTGCCGCTCCCCATCCCGGTCGATCTCGCATCGGCGAGCACCGTTGACATCGCAGGGATCGACGTCACCCGAGTCGATGTGCCGGGGATTGGGACGGGATACATCTGGGTTGGTCCAGACGGCACGGTGACCGGTGTCGCTGGCCAGGATCCGGCCGAGACACTCGCACTGGCACAACAGCTCGCCGAAGAATGACATCGGCCGCCCCCGCCGTCGAGGCCGAGGGTCTCGGCAAGCGCTACGGGGCAACGGTGGCGGTCGACGACTTCTCGCTCCGGGTGGTACCGGGCGAGGTGGTTGGTCTCCTCGGACCGAATGGTGCCGGCAAGTCCACCACGGTCAAGATGCTCGTCGGCCTCGTGGCAGCGACCACGGGAACGGCTCGGCTCTTCGGCCTGCCGGCGACCGATCCGGTGGCGCGGCGGCGCGTCGGCTACCTACCCGAGCTCTTCAGGTTCCACGAATGGATGACCGGTCGTCAGATGCTGCTTTTCCACGCCCGCCTCGCCGGGATGGTTGATTCCGCAGCCGCTGCCGCCATTCCGGCGGTCCTGGAGAGGGTGGGCATGGACCGCCGTGCCGACGAGCGGATCGCCGGCTATTCGAAGGGGATGACACAGCGCATCGGGATCGCTCAGGCGCTGGTCGCCGATCCAGCGCTGGTGGTGCTCGATGAGCCCACCTCAGCACTCGATCCGGTGGGACGCGGTGAGGTACGGGGTCTGATCGCCCAGCTAAGAGCCGAGGGTCGGGCGGTGATCCTCAACAGCCACCTGCTCGGAGAGGTGGAGCGAGTGTGTGATCGAGTGGTAGTTCTCGACTCCGGACGGACCGTCTTCCACGGCCCGATCGACGAGTTGAAGGGGGGCGCCCATCGGGTCGAGGTAGTCGTGGACCGAGTCGATGCTTCGCTCGTGGCCGATCTGCGACGTTTTGGTCGGCTCACCGTCGAAGGGGAGACCGTCGTCCATATCGACCTCCCCGATGACGCACTCGCCGCCGACGTGGCGGAGGCGGTGGTTGCGTGCTGGCCGTCGACTGCTGGCGCTGGTGCCGATGGGTCGGACGCTCGAAGAGGCCTTCTCCGAGTTGGTCACCGGCGGCGATCGATGAGATATCCGATCGCGATGGCCGTGGTGCGCGAAGCGGTGCAGCGGAGGATCTTCGTCTGGGTCGCGGTGCTGGCGGCAGCATTCCTCGGGCTGTTTGCGCTCGGGATGACCCTGCTGGTCGATGAATTGGGCGGCAGCGCCAGCGAAGAGGCGATGGTGACCACCGCAGGCCTCACCCTGCTGGCGCTCTACGTGTCGTCATTCATCGGGTCGCTGCTCGCCATCACCCTCGGAGCGGGCTCGGTCGCTCCCGAACTCGACTCCGGGCTGGCGGCCGCCGTGCTCGCCAGACCGGTGAGCAGAGCCCGCTGGGTGCTGGAGCGGTGGGCGGCACTGGCCGCATTGGTGGCGCTCTTCGCCGTGGTGATGACCCTCTCTTTGATAGCGATCGCCAATGCAACCGCGGGCTACGCCGCACTGTCCATGCCACGGGCCGTGGGGCTGATGGCTTTCCAGGTAATCGCCGTACTCACACTGGCCATGGCGCTCAGCGCCCGCTTCTCGGTGGTTGCTGCCGGTGTGGCCGCCTTCTCGCTATTCGGGGTGGCGTGGTTGGCGGGATTGATCGAGACCTTCGGATCCGCCGTGGGAAACGGAACGATGGTGAACATCGGGATCGCGGTGAGCCTGGGCATCACCTCGGACGCGATATGGAGGGCGGCCTCCTACTTCGCCTCCACCCCGGATCTGGTTGCCTTGAGTGAGGGTCTGCCATTCGCCTCGGCCGAGCCGCCCACGGCGGCCTTCCTCGTGTGGGCCGCCGCCCTCACCGGCCTGTTGCTGTTCCTCGCAGTGCGGACTGTGCGCCGCCGCGATCTGTGATCTTGGTCCGGCTCGGCACGCCCATGTGGCGCTTCTGGAACGCATAAATCGATTGTTCCCGCTCGGAACGCTCAATTGTGCCCCCGGATCGACCGATTCCCTCTCAACGAGTACCCTTCCCGTCACGGAGCGTGGGGGCACGACATCGCAGAGCAACAGGATTCAGCCATAGTGAAATCAAGCCGCGATAAGCGCGAGCGCGGTGCTGTCCTGGTCGAATTGGCCCTAGCTCTGCCGATCCTGCTGCTCCTGCTGCTCGGGATCATCGAGGCGGGCCTTGCACTCAACGCCCAGATCACTATGCGGCAGGCTGCGGCAGAGGCGGCCCGGCTGACCGCGGTCGGTGAGGACATCGGTCCCGCTTGCGGTCAGTTGGACGACCTGCTGAACGGCACGGTCATCAGTCCCGGCATCACCGCCGAGCGGTTCCGGGAACCCAGGTCTCGGCCACCGCATCGGGTACCTACACCGGCATCTCCGGGTATATCCCCTACTTCAACAATCTCCTCCTTTCGGAAACCGCAACCGCTCGGCTGGAGCAGCCCGGTGGAGGGGGTTCCTGTTGATTCGATTGCTTCGGCGCGTCCACGAGGACGAGTCGGGTGTCTCGTTGCTGCTGTTGGCTGCGGGCATGGTGGCCTTTCTCGGCATCGCCGCCATCGTCATCGACATCGGGATGGCGATGAGCCAGGGAAGGCTCGACCAGAACGCAGCCGACTTTGCCGCCCTGGCCGCTGCGAATGACTCCTACCTCGGCATCATCCCGATGCAAGACGCGGCGCAGGAAATCACCGATGACAACTTCGGGGAGTCGGTGCCGCTGACGGGGTGCGAGTTGACCGCACCGGGCTCTCCGTTCTCCCCGGCAGATGGAAGCGACTGCATGTCGGTGGCGTCGTACGGCTTGAATACACCCGACAACTGGGTGGGCCAGACCTGGGTCGCCGTACCAGATCAAACCAGCGGTCCTTTCTTCGGCCCGTCGATCGACACGAGACGGGAAGCGGCTGCGGCAATCCTCCCGCGGGCCGAAGGCCGGATGGCGCCGCTCATGGTCGAGACGGCTGCTCCCTCGCTGGCGTGTGTCGACATTGGGAGTCCTTTGGCGAACTCCGGCTGCCTATCCCGACTCCTCGTGGTAGATAGCCCCCGCTGCACCCCATCCATCGGGGTCCCGCTCGTCGTCAACTTGCTCGAAGGAATCGACCACCTCATCGCCAAATTCGACGGATCCACAAGGCCTGACGACTGCGTGACACCCGGCACCAACCAATTGAACAATTGGCTGGACACCCAGCTCACTGACCCGCTGGTGGAACTGGAAGCCGATGCTCGACGGGGCTTCCTGGGTGATGGTGGCCAGTTGGGACTCGACCCAGGGATCGATGGCGCCTGCAGCGGGGCCGGAAGCATCGAGGCAACCACCGACTGCATCGGGTCGCTGATCGACTCCACCGCGCTCAGCAACCATTACTACTACGTGCCGGTGGTCGACGCGGGCTCAATCACCCAGTTCGCCGGGCTCCATATCGCTGGGGTCGATTGGTTGACGGCGAAGGGGGTGGCAGGTCTCAATCTCGTGCAAGCCGTCGTCACGTACGACTCGGTCGTCCATGACCAGGACGAGTTCCTCTGTGAGCTCGTTCATACCCGGATCGCAGGCGTTTCTAACCCGGCTCGGGGCGTGGAACAATCTATGTATCGGAGATACAGGACTCGGAGAGGCTTTATTCGATGAACTGATCGACGACACCACCTCTTGACATGCCCAGAGGCGGTGTGGGACGCCCTATGGCTCGACTTCCTCCGGTACGACAACCGGGACGAGCTCCTTCAACTCACTGGGTACGTGCTTCCTGCCGACTCGCTCCCCGACGAGTTGGTTGGTGTAGGAGTCGACGTCAACCCCTACGAGGTCGACGGGCTGACCCAGTAGCCGGGGTTACCCTCCCCGGCCATGCGCACTCCCCCACGGGTCATGCCGGCGCTGGTGACGCCGTTCACCAAAGACGGTGAGCTCGATCTCGAATCGCACCGTCACAACCTCCGCACCCTCGCCGAGCAGGGGATCAATGGGTTCCTCATCGCCGGGTCCACCGGCGAGGGGGCATACCTCGAGCCGGGTGAGCGGGAGCAACTTCTCCGAGCGGCACGTGACGAGTTGGGCCGCCGACCCTTCCTGCTCGGCGGTGTCGTCGCCGAGACCGAACGGGCAGCCCGGGCACAGCTTGCCGAGGTGGCGGCAGGCGGCGCCGACGGGGCTCTTGTCATCACCCCGACCACCCTGGTCCGCAACCGCCATCCACTGGTCAAGCGCTTCTACACCGACCTGGCCGACGAAGCGCCGATTCCTCTGTTGCTGTATTCGGTTCCCACTTACACCGCCTACCCCCTCCCCACCGAGGTAGCTATCGAGCTATCGGAGCATCCTGGGATCGTGGGGATGAAGGACTCCGGCGGCGACCCGGTGCGGATGGGCGATCTGGTGGCTGGTTGCGCCGATGGGTTCTACCTCTTCTGCGGATCATCGGCGGCGCTGAGCCAAGCGGTAGCGGCCGGGGCATACGGTGCGATCACCGCCAGCGCCAATTACGCCCCGACCCTGGTCGCCGAGGTGGTGAAAAGACGCAGACCAGGCCCGTGGCAGCGCCAGCTCACCGCCATGAGCCGAGGGATCGAGGTCCACGGCGTCCCCGGGGTCAAGGCCGCCGCCGCCGGGTTTGGACTCCGTCCAGGTGTCCCCCGCCGTCCGCTGCGTCCGGTGTCCCGACGCGACGCGGCGGGGCTGGTCGAATTGGTCACCGGAAGCTGAACAGGGGCCGGTTGCTACCCTCGCCAGCGTCGCTACAGAGGAGATCTACCAATGGCCGTCAAGTTCCTCTCCGAGGAGTGGGCCCAATCGACAACCGAAGCTTTGAACGGCCATGACGGCTTCAAGAGCGCCATTGGGAATGCCGACCTCGGCATCCAGTTCACCGTGACCGACACCCCTGATGGTGATGCCAACTACTACCTGAAGACGGGGGGCGGCACCGCCGAGCTCTCACTTGGCAACCTGGAAGGCCCCGACGTGACCGTCACCAACGAATACCCCACTGCAGTCGCTATCTCCAAGGGCGAGCTCAACACGCAGATGGCCTTCATGCAGGGCAAGCTCAAGGTCGGTGGCAACCTGGCCAAGCTGATGATGCACCAGACGGCGGTCCAGCAATGGAGCAACGCCGTCGCCGGCATGGACGTCGAGTATTGATTCGGGAGGGGGCAGGCCCCCTCCCGAGGCCCACCCCCGACAAACGCGACCAATGTCGTAAATAGGTTGTCGCGCCGGCAAAGCCGGCGCTCGGGCGAGCAGGCGACGTCGGGGGAGGGGGAATGGGCACACCCCCAACGGTGCGACAGTCGCCGGTCAAGCACCGTTGGGAGTTCGGGATGCCCCTACCCGCTGCTCCACAGCGGGTTCCTTCCCCCCTGTGGGGGACGTAGAGGAATTGCGCAGCGGGCCTCTTCGCCCCTCAACGTGAAAGGGCCGCCCCGAGGGGCGGCCCTTCGTTTGTTGGTTGGGCTACGGGGTTCAGCCGGCGACGGCGGACTTGAGTTGGGAACCGGCGGTGAACTTCGGGGCCTTGCGGGCCGCGATGTTGATCTTCTCGCCGGTACGGGGGTTCACACCCGTCCGGGCGGCACGGTCGGACACGCCAAACGTCCCGAATCCGGTGATCGTCACCTTGTCGCCGCCCTGGAGCGCGCCGGTGATCGAGTCGAAAACCGCGTCCACCGCGGCGGATGCGGAAGCTTTGCTTCCGCCGGTGGCGGAGGCTACGGCCTCCACCAAATCGCTCTTGGTCATGGTTCTGCCCTCCTTGGCAGGAATAACACTGTTGTCACTCTAAGCATGCTCGGCAGGATCGACAAGCACGGATCGGCTCCCCGTGCGGGTTTCCGCCCAGCGGTCGTCAGCCGAGATCAATCTCACTCAACTCGTCGACCTTCTCTTTGACCGCTCCGGCAGCGTCGCGAAGCCCATTCAATTCGTCGTCGGTGAGTGGCAACTCGACTATCTCGGTGATCCCGCCGGCGCCGATTCGGGCGGGAACTCCCAGGTAGACGCCGTCGATTCCGTACTCGCCATCCACCCAGGCGCACACGGGAAGCACCTCGTTGGTGTCGCCGAGCACTGCGGCGACCATCTGGGCGGCGGCGCTCGAGGGGGCGAAGTAGGCGCTCCCGGTCTTGAGCAGACCGACGATTTCGGCTCCCCCCTCCCGGGTCCTCTCCACCAGCGCATCGATCTGGTCGGCGTCGAGCACATCGGTGAGAGCCCTCCCGCCCACGGTGCAGCGCGACGGCACCGGGACCATGGTCTCACCGTGGCTGCCCAAAGTGAGCGCCTCCACCTCGAGGATGTCGCTTCCTGTGGCCTCGGCGATGAAATGGGCGAAACGAGCCGAGTCGAGGATCCCCGCCTGGCCCATTACCCGGTTTCGGGGGAACCCGGACACGTCGGCGGCGAGCGTCGTCATGTGATCGAGTGGGTTGGTGACCACGATGACCACGGCATCGGGCGACCCGGCGACGACCGCTTCGGTGACGCCCTTCACGATGTTGGCGTTGGCCTCGAGGAGATCCATCCGTGACATGCCGGGCCGGCGTGGCAGCCCGGCGGTGATCACCACAACGTCGCTGCCGGCGGTGTCGGCGTAATCGTTGGTACCGACGACCACGGTCCGGTAGCGCTCGACTGGCCGCGCCTGGTTCATGTCCAAAGCCAGGCCCTGGGGAAGGCCCTCGACGATGTCGGTCATCACGACCTCATCGACCAGGTCCGCCTCGGCGATGCGCTGCACCGTCGTCGACCCGTACTTCCCGGCACCAACCACGGTCACCTTGCGCATGCCTTCTCCCAGATTTTCCGCTGTTGTGGAGCCGGAAGGGTAGCCAGAGCCCGGATTTCGCCCGATATGGGTTCATCGACCCATTGACCGCGTCCTGTCCCACCCCGACAATCTGTATCAGCCCACCAGCGTGGGAATCGGTTGGGGATGCGAAAAGAGTCGGTTCGGTCCTCGCAAGGGAACCGGCGATCACCACTCCGTACCCAAGGGGGTTGCCGCAAGGCTCAAGAGGGTGGCACGGAGAGGTGCGGTGGGGCTGAGCTCAGTGACGGGGAACACTGATCTCAGCCCCCACCGGGGATTTGGGATCGATGAATGACGGGTCGTCGCCAGGCGGTCCGTCATTTCGCGTTCAACGACCGTGCTCAGGGAGCGCAGCTCACATTCGCTCGATGACCGCGTCAGCGAACTTCGAGGTCGGCACCTCGGTCGCTCCCTCGGTCAGCCGGGCAAAGTCATAGGTGACGATCCGGTCGGCGATGGCCCGCTCCATGCCGGCCACGATCAGATCCGCCGCCTCTCGCCAGCCGAGATAACGGAACATCATCTCCCCGGAGAGGATCACCGAGCCCGGGTTCACCTTGTCCTGCCCGGCGTACTTGGGGGCCGTGCCGTGGGTGGCCTCGAACACGGCGTGCCCGGTCACGTAGTTGATGTTCCCACCCGGTGCGATACCGATTCCCCCCACCTGAGCCGCTAGGGCGTCGGAGATGTAGTCGCCGTTGAGGTTGGTGGTGGCGATGACATCCCACTCATCCGGACGGGTGAGCACCTGCTGGAACATCGCATCGGCGATGACGTCCTTGACGAGGAGCTTGTCCCCCGGCTCGCCACCGCAATCCTCCCAGGCGACGGCGGTGCCCGAGAATTCCTCGCGCACCACCTCGTAGCCCCAGGAGCGGAACGCCCCCTCGGTGAACTTCATGATGTTGCCCTTGTGGACCAGCGTGACCGAGCGGCGCTCGTTCTCCAGAGCATGCTGGATCGCGGCGCGCACCAGCCGCTTCGACCCGGTGACCGAGACCGGCTTGAGACCGATCCCGCTGTCGGGCCGGATGTCCCATCCGAAGGTCGCCCTGACGAAGGCGAGCATCTGAGCGGCGCCTTCTGTCCCCGCTTCCAACTCTTTGCCGGCGTACACGTCCTCGGTGTTCTCGCGGAAGATCACCATGTCGACGAGTTCCGGATGACGCACCGGCGATGGCACTCCTTCGAACCAGCGGACGGGGCGGACGCAGGCGTAGAGATCGAGGGTCTGGCGCAGTGCCACGTTGAGCGACCTGATCCCACCGCCGACCGGGGTGGTGAGCGGACCTTTGATCCCGACGAGGTAGCTGTCGAAGGCAGCCACCGTCTCGTCGGGGAGCCACTGACCTACGGAGTTGTACGCCTTCTCACCGGCGAGCACCTCGATCCATTCGATCCGGCGATCTCCTCCGAACGACTTCTCGACCGCGGCATCGAACACCCGGCTGGCGGCGGCCCAGATGTCCGGCCCTATCCCGTCCCCCTCGATGAAGGGGATGATTGGATCGTCTGGCACCTCCAGCCGGTCCGCACCCATCGTGATCGCCGTCGACATTCGGTTGGCTCCTCGTGCTTGCCGTGGCGGCGAACCCTAGGTCGTACCAGCAAGATCCGTTTTGGCGTCACCGGACGCGGTCATGGCGCGTCTAGTGACGCCAAAACTGGTCTTGCTCGGCGGCGGTCACCGTGTTGACCAGCAGCATCGCCCTGGTCATAGGCCCGACGCCCCCGGGGACCGGGGTAATGGCGCCGGCGACCTCGCGCACCCCGTCGAAGTCGACGTCACCGCGCAGACCATCTTCCGTGCGGGTGGTTCCCACGTCCACCACGACGGCACCCGGCTTGACCAGATCTGCGGTGATCAGACTCGGGACGCCCACCGCGCTCACCAAGAGATCCGCCTCGCGCGTCAGCGCGCCCAGGTCGGGTGTCCGCGTGTGGGCGATCGCCACGGTGGCATCGGCGCCGCGGGCGCTCAACATCAGCGCCAGAGGCCGGCCAACCAGGAAGGAACGACCCACGATCACAGTGCGTCTGCCCGACGTAGTCAGCCCGTGATGCTCCAACAATCTGAGGATTCCGCTCGGAGTGCACGGTCGCAGACCGGGGCGGCCGAGGACGAGCAGGCCGAGGTTGTATGGGTGAAGACCATCCACGTCCTTCGCCGGGTCGACCCTTTCGGTGATGGATTCGGAATCGAGTCCATCGGGGAGTGGAAGCTGAACCAGGATCCCGTGGACACCGGGATCGTTGTTCAACTCGTCGATGACCGCCTCCAGGTGCACACGGCCGGTATCCGCCGGCAACTCGTGGTGGACGCTGCGGATGCCGACCTCCTCGGCGTCGCGCCGCTTATGCCGGACGTAGAGATGCGATGCGGGGTCGTCCCCCACAACCACCGTGGCGAGACCAGGATTCACCCCAAGAGCCCGCAGCGCCTCCACCCGCAGGATCACCTCCGACTTGACCTGGCTTGCCACCGGGCGTCCGTCGAGGATTGCCGCGGTCACGATCGGGCCACAGGCGTCTCTACAGCGGGGGCGGTCACCTCGATCAATGAAGGAAGTGGCGCTTGCCGGTGAAGACGAGCGTCATGCCGTGCTCCTCGGCTGCGGCGATGACCTCCTGGTCCCTGACCGACCCACCCGGCTCGATGACCGCGGTGACGCCCGCAGCCGCCAGCGTGTCGATCCCGTCACGGAAGGGAAAAAGAGCTTCGCTCGCCGCCGAGCCACCGGCCGCTCTTTGATCGGCCCGTCGCACCGCCCGCTCGGCGGCCCCCACCCGGCTCTGGTCACCGGCACCGATCCCGATGGCGGTTCGATCTGTAGCGATCACAATCGCATTGGACTTGGTGTGGGCGGCGACCGTCCAAGCGAACTCGAGGTCGGACCACTCCTCGGATGTGGGTAGGCGGGAGGTGACCGCTTTCCAGTCGGGACCACGAAGGTCGACCTGGTCAGCCGTCTGGGCGAGGAAACCGCCCTCGATCGACCGCAGTTCCATCCCACCCCCGGTGGGCGCGGGGGCGACGACTAGCCGCAGGCCCTTTCTCTCGGCGAGCGTCGAAGCGGCCGCCGGCTCGACCTCGGGGGCGATGACAACCTCGAGGAACGACTCGCTCATGCGCTCGGCAGTCGCCGCGTCAAGAGGGCGGTTCAAGGCAACCACTCCTCCGAAAGCCGAGAGCGGGTCGCAATCCCAGGCGGCGCGATAGGCCGCATCCATCGAGGGACGCAACGCCACGCCACAGGGGTTGGTGTGCTTTACGATCGCCGCGCCCGGTTCGGGGAAGGCCCACACCAACCGCCAGGCGGCCGCGGCGTCGGCGTAATTGTTGAACGACATCTCCTTGCCCTGGAGCAAGTTGGCGTTGGACCACCACGGGTCTCTGCCCGATATGCGGTAGAGCGCCCCCTCCTGATGGGGATTCTCGCCATATCGGAGCCCGGCGACCCTCTCGAGCGGGAGGACCAAGGTCTCCGGCACCGCGCTCTCCCCTTCGAGCCAGCCGAGGATGGCGGCGTCGTAGCGAGCGGTGTGGAAGAAGGCCCGCCTGGCCAAACGCCGCCGCAGTGGATCGTCGAGCCCGCCCTGCTCAACTGCGGCAGCCACCTCTTCGTAGTCATCAGCGCTGACCACCACACCGACGCGGACGTGGTTCTTGGCGGCGGCACGGATCAGGGCGACGCCGCCGATGTCGATCTGCTCGACCGCCTCATCGTGTCCGATCCCTGGGCGCGCCACCGTCTCGGCGAACGGGTAGAGGTTGACCACGGCCAGGTCGATGAGCCCGATCCCATGCTTCTCGAGGTCTGCGAGGTGCTCTGCCCGACCCGGATCGGCCAGGATCCCGCCATGCACTGCCGGGTGCAGAGTCTTCACCCGTCCGGAGAGGATCTCGGGCGAGCCGGTCAACTCGGCCACGGTGGTCACCTCGAGCCCCGCCTCTACGAGGGTCGCCGCCGTCCCGCCGCTGGCGATCAACTCCACACCCGCCGCAGCGAGGCGTCCGGCGAGGTCAACCAAGCCAGTCGTGTCGGATACGGACAGGATGGCGCGTTGGACGCGCACCCTTTCGGCGTTCATGGTGTGTCCCAGATGACGGAGCGCCCGTCGACCCGGAGGCGGTGGCGGGCAAAGGCAGCGACGACCTCGGGGTACAACCGGTGCTCCTCGTCCTGGATCCGGGAGTGAAGGGTGTCGGAGGTGTCGCCCTCGAGCACGGCGACTGCTTGCTGGGCGATGATCGGACCGTGGTCCACCTGCTCGTCGACGAAGTGGACGGTCACGCCGGTCACCTTGACCCCATGGGCCAGTGCCTCCTCGACGGCGTGGCTCCCCGGAAACGATGGGAGCAGCGAGGGGTGGATGTTGAGAATGCGTTGGGGGAAACGCTGGATCGCCACCGGATCGAGCACCCGCATGAACCCGGCCAGGACGAGTGCTTCGGCGCCATGCTCCTCGGCGGTGTCGCACACCGCGATGGTGAAGGCCTCCCTGTCGGGGTGGTCGGACCAGTCGACGATCTCTGCGGGAATGCCTGCATCCTCGGCTCGGTCGATTGCCTTGACGCCGGGTCGGTCGGAGATGACCACCGTCACATGCGCCCCGAATGCCGGATCGGCCGCGGCGTCGAGCAGCGATTCGAGGTTGGTGCCCGACCCGGACACGAGGACGGCGATGGGCATGGGCAACGACACCAGGACGGACGATCTTAGGGTCGCTCCGTCCCCGCAACCCCTCGCCCGCTAACTTGCCAGACCCGCCGTCGGAGGAATGGGTGGCGACGGAAGACGAGTTGTTGGCGCCTCTGTTCGACCGTGCGCTCGCTGGTGAGGCGGGACCCCTCGAGGAGCACCTCAAGTCCAATAGCCGGCTACCAGGGCCACGGATGAATCTGTCCCTGGCGATGGCGGTGGGTCGCATGGCCGGCCAGATCGCGGCGCAGCCCGAGGCGGAGGGGTCGCTGGAGACCGTGCTCGACAGATGGGCGGCGATGACGATCGAACAGGCACCGCCAAACGATCCCGGCGAGATCCTCCCCGCGGTGACACCGCTTGCCTATGCCCAGGCTGCGGTCACGCGACCCGAATGGTGGGGCGCCGAGTTGGTCAAGCTGCGCCGCTCGGCGGGCGATGCCCGCTGGCGGGTGCGCGAACTGGTCGCCGCCGGTTTGCAGACGATGCTCGCCGCCAACTGGGACCGAACGCTTGCCGCCCTGCAGTCTTGGGTCCGTGACGGACAACCGCTCGAGGTGCGGGCAGCAGCAGCCGCGGTCGCCGAGCCGGCGCTTCTCGACCGCCCCCCACGAGGCTCGGGCGCCCTTTCCATCCAGGAAGCCGCGGTGGGCGTGCTCGCGGGCACTCCAGCCTCAGATCGACGCCACGACGACGTTCGGATCCTGCGCCGGGGCCTCGGGTACACGGTTGGAGTGGCGGTCGCCTCCATGCCGGAGCCCGGGATCGAACTGCTCTTGCGGATGGCTCGTTCAGGTGATCCAGACCTGATCTGGGTGGTGAGAGAGAACCTCAAGAAGGCTCGTCTCAAACGGATCCCCGACGTGTCGGCCAAGATCGGCAAGGCGATGGGGGAGGTTTGACCCTCGGCCGTCCGCAGTCGCACACCCGGTGTGGGAGCATGGCGCTGGTCGGAATGAAGGGATTGAGACGATGGACTGGACCGAGGCGGCCCGAGACCTCACCGATACGTTGGGCCTGGCGCACCCGCCGCTGGCGATCAGCTTCCACTCCGACCCGCCCCCCGGTGTTCCCGCATTTGACGCACCGATGTCCGACCCCACGATCGACGGCCGGAGCGGCCGGGTGCCGGCTTCTTGTGTCTTCTGGATGCATGCGACGGAAAGCCGGTTCTCCACAGTGGCGGCCGACCACGGCAATTGCAGCGTCGGTGGTTTCACCCACGGCTTCGCCGCCGCCGAGGAGATCATCGACAAGGACGACGTTGCCACCCTGCTCGATGTTGGGTGGGTCACCATGGAGGCGTTCGCCGAGGTTCCTCAGGTGGCGACCGCGCCAGGAGCCATCGTTTACGGCCCGCTCGCCGGTGCCGAGGAGCCCGACATCGTCTTCCTCCGGCTCGACGCCCGTCAGCTCATGGAGCTGGCCGACGCAGTTCCCGACCTCGAGGTGACCGGAAAGCCGCAGTGCCAGATCATCCCTCGTGCTCTCGACCAGGGCAGGGTGGCCGCCAGCTTTGGTTGCGCGTTGAGCCGGGCGCGAACCGGAATGGGCGACGACGAGCACACATGCGCCATACCTGCTTCCCGGGTCGAGGAGATCCTGAGAAGGCTGACCGAGGTGCGGACCGCCGATCTTGCCGTTGCCGGGTACGCCGTCGCCGACGCCGGCCGGTTCGGATAGCGGGGACGTCAGTCCCGGCTCACCAGGCCCCTCCCCCGCCACCGCCGCCACCACCACCGCCACCGCCGCCGCCGGTGAAACCCCCACCCGAGCCGCTCGAACCCGGCGGTGTGAAGGCCCCGGACAGGGCGCTGCTCAACCCGCTGAAGGCATTCTCGCTGAGTCCGCCGCTCATCCCCTGGTGTCCGTACCAGTAGATGGCGCTCGACTGGTGGAGCTCCTCGGGGGCGTGGAGCCGAGCCGAGGCCAGGATCTCGTCGGCTATGCCAAAGGCTATGGCATATACGAGGTACCGCTCCCAGAGCGCCAGCGAAATCGAGGGCGCCTCCTCGAGACGTGAGAAATCACTCAGGTAGCGACGGAACGCCTCCCATCGTTCGGTCTCCAGCATGCCGTCGGGGGTTCGCTTCACCCAGGCACGGCGGAATGCCCAGATGAAGAAGAAGAGCACGGCGTTGATTGCCAGGATTGCGATGGCGGCGGGGATGAGGACCGAGGAGAACCCGCTCTCTGTCCTGGTAGCAAGCCAGATCAATCCCACGGCCACCACTCCGGCCCCGATGGCGATCGTCACCGGCACCCCCCGCCGAGACCTGGTAAGCAGCTTGCGCTCAACGAGGAGTGCAGGGGCCTCCCGACGGAAATCCTGATACGAGGAGGCGTTGGCTCGAACGTCGTCCCTGATCCGTTGGCGTAATTCCGTGATCGCCACCGGGCCATCGGCGAGGACTCTCCGCATCACCGCCATCACCGGTTGCTCCACCACGTCGACAGTGTTCTCGGTGCCGAGCGACAACTCGAGATCGGAGACCATCTCGGTGCGGAGACCCATCCACGTCTTCCGCTCGACCTGCACAGAACGGGCGGAGATGATGCGCCTACGGACCAGATCGAACAGCGTCGCGGTGAACTCTGGCGTGCCCACCACACCCTGGGTGCGCAAGGCGCCAACCAGGGCCGGGGGAAGATCCGTCGGCGGTTCCTGCTCGTACTCGCGGTCGTACGCGACGTTGGGCTCGCGGCCCCATCGCAGGTAGCCGAATAGCCAGGTGAGCGGGGCGGGTAGAGCAACGAGCCCGATCAACCCGAAAACCATGAGGCGTGTGTCGGCGGCGTCCCTGCTGGCCTGCTCCGCGGCCCGCTCCTCCTCGGCGCGGATCTCGGGCAGGCCGTCTCCCTCCCTGACCCGGGCACCACGCACCGACTCGAGAGCATCTCTGCTGAAGGCCACCCGGAGCTCGACCCACTGCCCGCCGGGAACATCGGAGGCCTCGAGCTCTGGAGACCGACCGTCGGCACCCAGCGATGTCGTGCCCTCAACCGAAGCCGGGTGTCCCCAGACAAGGACCTGTTCGGGTGTGCCGGGCACTGTGAGGCGGGCGGTGAGCCGGTCCACCGGCACCTCCCACTCCGATCCCCAAACCTGCATATTGATGTCGACGACGTCGTCCCAAGCGGTGGCCAGCTCGGTGAACCGGTAGGTGACGGTGAAGGTCCGCTGCTCGTCGTTTGCCTGGTAGTGCCAGACGACCCGGAGCCGGTCGCCCAGGTCCTTGGTGCCAAAGGTGCCCGGCGACCCGCTCGAGCCAAGCTCGGCCGATGCTCCCGGCCGGTAGTTGGTTCCGCCCTCGCTGACGCCGACCTCGCTGATCGACTCGTCGCCGCGCAGAGGGATCTCGCGGTAGGCACCTGAGAACGAGCCGTCGAACGAGAACGTGATTCGCTCCGTCACGATCACCGACCCGTCGGGCGAGACCTGGATCTCGACTTCGGCTGACGGGAGCTCGAACTCTTGCGCCAGTGCCGGACCCGCCGTCAGCAATAGGATTGCTGCACCGAGCAGCGACCCGATCAGCCAGCGGCGGGCAAAGCGCATCTCGCCTCGGTCAGAACTGGACTCGGGGTGCCTCGTCGGCTTCAGCCGGGGCCTCGAAGAAGGGGCGAACCGAGAATCCGGTGGACCCAGCTACCAGGTTGCTGGGGATGCTCTGCACCCGGGTGTTGTAGGTCAGGACGCTGTCGTTGTAGATCTGACGGGAAACGGCGATCTTGTCCTCGGTCTCCGCCAGTTGCGCCTGGAGACCGGCGAAGTTCTCGCTTGCCCGCAACTCCGGATATGCCTCGGCCAGAGCGAAGAGTTGCCGCAGGGCGCCGGTGAGGACGTTCTCCGCCTGAGCCTGCTCCTCGATCGTGCCGGCGGAGACCGCAGCATTTCGGGCCTCGACGACACGCTCAAAGGTCTCCTGCTCGTGGGTGGCGTAGCCCTTGACCGTCTCCACCAGGTTGGGCACGAGGTCATACCGCCGCTTCAGTTGGACCTCGACCTGGGCCCACGAATTGTCCACCCGGTTGCGATGCTTGACCAACGAGTTGTAGGTGAGAACCACCCACAAGATGAGAATCGCCACCACCGCGATGACGATCCAAACGATCGGATCCACCTAGTCACTCCCTCGACGCAGGCGGGGAGTGTATAGGTCGCTGTTGTGCCGCCGCCAGGCAAGACGGCGGACGGCGGACGGCGGACGGCGGCAGCCTCGCAGACTGAAGACGCGGTCCGTCCCCCCGCAGGGGGGAAGGGACCCGCTGCGGAGCAGCGGGTAGGGGGGCTGCCGAACTCCCGACGGTGCTCGAGTCAGGTTCCGATGAACCCGTCTGCCCCGGTGTCAGCGCACGGCGTCGGGGAGGCTGTGGGTTATCGATCTCCACGCCTCGATGACGGCGATGTCTCCCTCGGCGGATAGTGAGCCGGCGGTCCTTCCCACCATGTCGAGATAGAGGTCCGACGCCGTTCCCGAGATTGTGGCTTCCCTCTCCGCTCGCTCGACTCGTCCCAGGCTCACACCGTCGTCGCCCTGTAGTAGCTGCCACGACGCCGGCTGATCTGTCGCCGACAGCATGAGGGCGGTTCCCGGTTCGCCGAGGTTGGCCGTCGCAAGGCGGAACGCCGGTAGCTGCGCAAACTCGTCGATCGCCTCTACGGCCAGTTCAGGATCGACGGCACTGGCGGGCCCGTGCGCAGACTCGGCATCCCATCGGTGGATGGAAGTCTCCACCGCCATGCGACGCTGCCACCACCCGACACTGCACGAGGGGACCAGTCCCCATACCTCCGCGGCGGAGTCCGCTACCTCGAAGGCCTCGGCCATCGCATCGAGTCCGTCGTCGTACCAGGCGAGAACCTCGTCGGGCTCGTCGGTGTCGGGGTACACCCGATCCACCGGTTCCTGGGCGCGTTCCTCGACGATGCGCAGAGTCCTCCGATGGACGCTGGCGACGTGCACCACGAGGTCGGCGACCGACCAACCCGGGTACCGGGGCACGGGGCGGGTCGGGTCGATCCGGGCGGCGCGTCCGAGGGCAGCACCCTCAGCCCGGATCAGTTCGAGGTGTCGTGGAGTCACGGACCGGATCCGCCCAGCGCCTCGACCATCGCCTCACCCATCTGGGTGGGTGTTGGGGCCACGACGATCCCGGCGCTCTCCATGGCAGCGATCTTGTCGGCGGCGGTGCCCTTGCCGCCCGAGATGATCGCCCCGGCATGACCCATCCGCCTTCCGGGCGGTGCGGTGGTCCCGGCGATGAACCCGGCAACAGGCTTGTCCATGTTCTCGGCGACCCACGCCGCGGCGTCCTCCTCGGCGGTCCCGCCGATCTCACCGATCATGAGCACTCCTTCGGTCGCCGGGTCGTCGTTGAACAACCCGAGGGCGTCGAGGAAGTTGGTGCCGTTGACCGGGTCACCGCCGATGCCGATGGCGGTCGTCTGGCCCAACCCGAGCTGCGTCAGCTGCCAAACCGCCTCGTAGGTGAGGGTTCCCGACCGGCTCACCACCCCGATGCGGCCCGGCTGATGGATGTACCCGGGCATGATCCCGATCTTGCATTCCTTCGGGGTTATCACTCCCGGGCAGTTGGGACCGACCAGGCGTACCGGTCTGCCCTCGAGGAAGCGGCGGACCTTCACCATGTCCTGTACCGGTATGCCCTCGGTGATGCAGACGATCAGCCCGACATCGCTGTCGGCTGCCTCCATGATGGCGTCGGCGGCGAACGGGGGCGGGACGTAGATGACGCTGGCCACTGGCGTTGGTCGCCTCCACCGCCTCGGCCACGTTGTGGAAGATGGGAAGCTCCATCCGGTAGGTATCGGGCCTACCCGGGACACCGGAGTGATCGGTGTCACCCGTGAAGCTCTGCGTCTCGCCTGCCCTGCTGGGGTGGACGGCACCCACCATCTGCGTGCCGTATGCGATCGCCTTGTCGGTGTGGAACTGGCCGGTCTTGCCCAGCCCCTGGATGATGACTCTGGTGTCCGAGTCCACCAGGACGCTCATGACGCCAGCTCCACGATCTTGCGGGCACCTTCGAGCATGTCTGGTGCGTTGACCACGTCGAGACCGGACTCGTCGATGATCTGCTTGCCGAGTTCGACGTTGGTCCCTTCGAGCCGTACCACCAGGGGCACCTCGAGCCCTACCTGGCGCACCGCCTCGACCACCCCGGTTGCGATCGTGTCGCAGCGCATGATCCCGCCGAAGATGTTGACGAAGATCCCCCGCACATTGGGGTCCTTGGTGATGATGCGGAATGCCGCGGCCACCTGCTCGGCATCCGCTCCCCCGCCGACGTCGAGGAAGTTCGCCGGCTCACCCCCGACGTATTTGATGATGTCCATGGTGGACATGGCAAGACCCGCGCCATTGACCATGCACCCGATCGTCCCGTCCATCTTGACGTAGGACAGCCCGTGCGAGGAGGCCTCGATCTCCGCCGGGTCCTCCTCGGTGGGGTCCCTCAGCTCGACGAGCTCGGGATGGCGGAAAAGGGCATTGGCGTCGAAGCTCATCTTCCCGTCGAGCGCCATCACCTCCCCCGTAGTGGTGACCACAAGGGGGTTTATCTCGATCAGATCGGTGTCCCATTGCGCGGCGGCCGCCGCCAGGGTGGTTGAGGAAACGTGTCCCATTGCCGTAGGCGTCGCCGGTGAGCCCCAACCCGTATGAGATCGCACCGGCCTGCCAGCCACCGAGCCCGATTGCCGGGTCAATCGTCTGCCGGATGATCCTCTCCGGGGTCTCCTCCGCCACCTCTTCGATCTCGGTCCCGCCCTCGGTGGAAGCCATCACCACGTTGCGGCCCACGCTCCGGTCGAGCACGATCGAGAGGTAGAGCTCGCGGTCGATGTCGATCCCTTGCTCGATGTAGAGCCGGTTGACCTGCTTGCCTTCGGGACCGGTCTGGATGGTGACCAGGGTGGATCCGAGCATCCGCTCGGCCAGCTCACCGACCCGCGCCTCAGCCGCCTCGACTCCTCCCTCGATCCCCTCGGTCACGACACTGACGCCGCCCAGATCGGGGAACTCCTTGAACGTCCCCTTCCCCCTCCCACCGGCATGGATCTGGCTCTTGACAACAACCACCGGGTTGCCGGTCGCCTCCACCAGGGGACGTACCGCAGCGACCGCCTCTTCGGGCGTGCTGGCCACCTGCCCCTGGGGAACGGGGATTCCCTTCGCCGCCATCAGCTGCTTCGCCTGGTACTCGTGGATCTTCATGTCACCTCTCGGGCACGTTCGCTTCTATCCAGTCGATGATCTCGCCGAGGGGCGACCCCGGGGTGAAGACCGCGGCGATACCGGCCTCCTTGAGACGGGGAATATCGGCGTCCGGTATCACCCCACCGCCGAACACGACGATATCGGCAGCGTCCCGCTCGCCGAGAAGCTCGACCACGCGGGGAAACAGTGTCATGTGCGCCCCGGAGAGAGCAGAGAGACCGACGGCGTCGACGTCCTCTTGGACCGCGGCCTCGACGACCTGCTCGGGAGTCTGGTGGAGCCCGGTGTAGATGACCTCGTACCCGGCATCACGAAGTGCTCGTGCGACCACCTTGGCGCCCCGGTCGTGCCCGTCGAGCCCTGGCTTGGCGATCAGGATTCGGCGGGACATGGCTTGTTGAGGGTAGTGGTCGGCGCCTGGTTGCCTCCCCCGGTGCGGGGAGGGCGAGCGGAGCGTCGGAGGGGACTGGTCCCGCGGTCGAGTCTGCGCCAGTCACCCGTGCGGGGCAGTCCGCTCACGGATCGGGGCGGGTCCCCTCTCCCTCCGGGCTCCGTCTGTCGCCGTCTACTCTTTGGGCGTGACCTCTCCGCTCCATGCCATCACAGCACTGGGGCAGTCGATCTGGAGCGATCAGCTCTCGCGATCGATGCTCACGACCGGCGAATTGGCCCGCCTCGTCGATGAGGATGCGGTGACCGGAGTGACCTCGAACCCGACGATCTTCGCCGGCGCCATCACCGGGAGCGACGACTACGACGACCAGTTGGACGAGTTGGCGAGGTCGGGGCGCGGACACGGTCGAGATCGTCACCGCCCTGATGACTGCAGGATATCCAGGCTGGCTGCGATGTGTTGCGACCGGTCTGGGAACGGACCGGTGGAGGCGACGGGTACGTCTCCGTGGAGGTCTCGCCGGACGTGGCAAGCGACACCGAGGCGACGATCGCCGAGGC
Source organism: uncultured Acidimicrobiia bacterium (assembly GCA_963826825.1). Lineage (GTDB taxonomy): Bacteria > Actinomycetota > Acidimicrobiia > Spongiisociales > DATADW01 > DATADW01. Next base: position 43,232 of record CAWGYV010000008.1, read on the forward strand.
GCGCGATTGGGTGAAGAAGGTCAATCGCCCCAACCTGTACGTCAAGGTCCCGGCGACACCGGCGGGAGTGCCTGCCATTCGCCGACTGATCGGCGAGGGCATCTCGATCAACGTCACGCTCATCTTCTCGCTCGATCGCTATCGGGAGATCATGGAGGCCTACCTCACCGGGCTCGACGAGTACCGCGGCAGCGGTGGACGCCTCGATGGGGTCATATCGGTCGCCTCGTTCTTCGTCTCCCGGTTCGACACCGAGGTCGACCCGCGTTTGGAGCAGATCGGGACCCCCGAAGCGCTCGAGTTGCGGGGCAAGACGGCAGTGGCAAACGCTCGGGTGGCCTACGGGGACTTCCTCGACACGTTTCGAGGCGATCGCTGGACCGCCCTCGCAGCCGCCGGAGCGCGGCTGCAGCGGCCGCTCTGGGCGAGCACCAGCACCAAGAACCCGGATTACCCCGACACCATGTACGTCGATGCGCTGGTGCAGCAGCGACACCGTGGACACCATGCCGCTCGAGACGATCGCCGCGGTCAAGGACCACGGCAACCCTCACCCCAGGATGTTCGGCAAGGATGACATCGCTGAAGCGAGAGCCACGTTGCAGGAGCCTGGCCGAGGTGGGCATCGACTACGACGATGTGGTTCAAACCCTCGAGGACCAGGGAGTGGAAAAGTTCGCCGACTCGTGGCGCGAACTGGTCGATGACGTAGACCAGGCTCGAAGCGCCCAGCTACCATTGACCGAACGCCAGATCGTCTCCTCCGGGTCGCCTTACGAGCCTGTGATCGGCTTCAGCCGCGCCCTACGTGTCGGGGGAAGGATCATGGTCTCGGGAACGGCGCCGGTCTGGCCCGACGGGAGCTGTGACCCCGACCCGGCCGCCCAGACGCGCCGCTGCTTGGAGATCATCATCGACGCCCTCGATCAGTGCGGTGCCGGTTCAGACAACATCGTCCGCACCCGCATGCTACCTCACCGACGCCGCCGACTGGGAAGCCGTGGGACGGGTTCACGGCGAAGTGATGGGCGACAACCGCCCGACGTCGACGATGGTCGTGGTGTCTGCGCTGCTCGACCCGCGTTGGAAGGTCGAGATCGAGGCGGAAGCGTTGCTCGATTGAGGCCGGTTACGCTGCCGCCGTGTTCCTGATCCTCGGTCTACTCGTCTTCGGTCTTGCCGTCGGGTGGATCGCCAACTGGTGCTCGGGATGGGCACCAAGCCGAACGCCCAATCGCTCATCGCCGGAATGGCTGGTTCCTTCGTCGGCGGGCTGCTTGCCAGCCTGATCGCCGGCGACGGATTGGCTCTCCGGCCCAGCGGGCTCATCGGGTCGGTTGTCGGAGCGATCATCGTGCTGTTGATCTGGAGGGCCGTCAGCCGCTCCCGACCGAGGTCGGACTAGGCCTTGACGAGAGGGGCCCAGGCGAGGAGCAACCGCTTGCGACCCTCGGTGTCGAACTGCACCTCCGCCTCGGCCTTGTCGCCCTCACCGCTCAAAGCCCGCACCGTGCCCAGTCCCCACTTGTCATGGCGGACACGGTCACCGGGACCGATCTGCTCGGCGCTCAGCGTCCGCCGTGGTGAGGGGGCCGCCGGCAGGTCCTTTCGTTCACGCTTGGGGAGATCCTTGACCAGGTTCGCCGGAACCTCGCGCAGGAAACGGCTCGGGGGGTTGTAGTTGGTGCCGCCCCACAGGGTGCGGTGCCAGGCGTTGATCAGATAGAGGCGGTCCTCGGCCCGGGTCATGCCCACATAGGCGAGACGTCGCTCCTCCTCCATCTGGTCGGGGTCACCGAGCGACCTGAGGTGCGGGGAACACCCCGTCCTCGAGCCCCACCAGGAAGACCACCGGGAACTCGAGTCCCTTGGCGTTGTGCAGGGTCATCAGGGTGACCGATTCCTTGGCCTCCTCGAGATCGTCCACGTCGGAGACCAATGTCACCGTCTCCAGGAACAACTCGAGTCGACGGGTGCCACCGAGGTCGTCCCACTCCTCGTCGCCCACGATGGTCCCGGCGCTGATCTCCTCGTACTCCTCGGCTACCGATAGCAACTCGCGCAGGTTCTCCACCCTGCCCAGTGCCTCCACGGTTCGCTCCGCCTCCAACTCGCGGAGGTACCCGGTGTCGTCGAGGACCGCCTGGACCGCCCTCCTCGGACCCCCTTCATCTGCCACCGTTGTCAGCGAATCGAGGACCGCCAGGAAATCGGCCACCTGCGAACGCGCCCTGGTGGTCAGTTGGGTCACTTCGGCCGCTCGTCGCAGGGCAACGAGAAACCCGACACCCTCTGACTGGGCGAAGCGCTCGATGTGTCCAACGGTCGTGGAGCCGATCCCGCGCTTTGGCACGTTGATGACCCTCTTCAGCGCCACCTCGTCGGTCGGGTTGACCACCGCCCGCAGGTAGGCGAGCACGTCCTTCACCTCTCTCCGCTCGTAGAAGCGGACGCTCCCCACCACCGTGTAGGCGATGCCGCGCCGGACCATGACCTCCTCGAGCACACGGCTCTGGGCATTGGTGCGGTAGAAGACGGCCACCTGACTCAGCCGATATCCGACATCCTCGAGGTGGTTGAGCTCGTCGGCCACCATCCCGGCCTCGTCGTGCTCGTCCTCGGCCTGGTAGTGGTAGACCGGCTCGCCCTCTCCTCGTTCGCTCCAGAGATGCTTCGGCTTGCGCTTGGCGTTGTTGGCGATGACGGCGTTGGCGGCGTCGAGGATGGTCTCGGTGGACCGGTAGTTCTGGTCGAGCACCACCACCCTGGCGTCGGGATAGTCCTTCTCGAACTCGAGGATGTTGCGGATGTCGGCGCCGCGGAACCCGTAGACGCTCTGGTCGGAGTCGCCGACCACACAGAGGTTGCGATTCTTCTCGGCGAGGAGCCGCAGCAGCATGTACTGGGCGTGGTTGGTGTCCTGGTATTCGTCGACCAGCACATGGAGGAACCGGTCCTGGTACTGGGAGAGGACATCGGGGAACGCACCGAAGAGTTCGACCGCCACCATGATGAGGTCGTCGAAGTCCATCGCCGACGCCTCGAGCAGCCTTTGCTGGTAGAGCCGGTAGACGTCGGCGATCTGCTCGTGGTAGAAGCCGCCCGACTCGTCACGGAAGGACTCGAAGTCGATCAGCCGATCCTTGGCCTGCGAGATCTCGGCGCGAATCCGCCTCGGTGGGAAGCGCTTGGGGTCCAGGTCGAGGTCGCGGACACACATCTCGGTGAGCCGGAGCGAATCGCCCTCGTCGTAGATCGAGAAGGCGGAGCGGTACCCGAGCCGGTGACACTCGCGTCGCAGGATGCGGACGCACGCTGAGTGAAAGGTGGAGACCCACATCGAGCGGACCACGCCACCGACGAGACGCCCCACCCGCTCGCGCATCTCGTCGGCCGCCTTGTTGGTGAAGGTGATGGCGAGGATGGCGTGGGGTGGGACCTCGAGGTCGCGGATGAGGTGGGCGATCCGATGGGTGAGCACCCGCGGTCTTCCCCGACCCCGCTCCCGCCACGACCAGCAGCGGTCCCTCGGTGGTGGCGACAGCCTCGCGCTGGCGCGGGTTCAGCCCCTCGAAGAGCGGAGAGTCGGCGGGTTGCCGGTCGAGACCGGCGGACAATGCCATCAGAAGCGATGGTACCCGAGGTGCCGGCCGAGAACTACAGAGATGCAATTAGGGAACAGAGTCGGAGTCGAGACGGAAGACGGAAGGAGGCGGGCAGACGGCGGACGGCGGACGGCAGCCAGACGTCACCGACGAAGCGGGAAAGTTCATGGGGGGTGCCCGAGGGGGGCGGGTCCTCCCGGCCCCTCTCGGTCTGGGAGGGCCGGCGTGTACGGCCCGACCGGCGGAAACTGCGCGGCCCGAAGGGACGCACGGTTGACTGCCCGGCGGCCTGCCGCCGGGCAACTATGCCAGCGGTAGCGAGAAGCAGAACCGAGAGCCGGTGGGGACTCGGGGTTCGTAGGTGACGTCGCCGCCCATGGCGCGGGCGAGCGTGCGGGAGATGGGGAGACCGAGCCCGATCCCACTCGTCTGTCCGTGGGTCCGTTCGAAGGGCTCGAAGAGGCGCTCCTCCTCACCGGCGAGAATGCCGGGCCCTTGGTCGGCGACCGTCAACACGAACCTCCCCGATCGTGGCACACCCTCGATCACGACGGGTGGGCGTCCGTACTTGCGGGCGTTCTCCACCAGATTGCGGACGACCTGCTCGACGCGGTTCGGATCGGCCAGGACCAACGTCGTGTCGGGCAGATCGATCTCGACCTTCGATCCTTCATCGCCATAGACCGTCTCCGCCACTCGGCGCACCAGCGGCACCAGATCCATCTCCACCGGCTCCACCCTGAGCCGGCCCGTCTCGGCGCCGGGGATGACCATCAGGTCTTCGACCAGCCCGGACAGCCGCCGACCCTGACTCGACACCGTTGTCCAGGGCGCTGTCCACCTCGTCGTCGGAAAGGTGACGCCAGCGATCTCGCACCGTCTCGGATAGACCGACGATGGTCTGCAGCGGTCCGCGCAGGTCGTGGGCGACCATCCCCATCATGTCCTTGGTGAACTCGACCGACCTCCCGGCGGCGTCGATCGCCTCTTGCTCGCGGCGACGCGCTTGAGAAACGAAGAAGAAGGCGAGCGGGATGCTCACCAGGGCGATTGCGCCAAGAGTCAACGCCAGCAGTTCGACGAACCGAACCAGAGTCATTCCAGAGCCTGTCGCTCACCGGGACCGTCGATGGGGAACCCCCTTCGACCCTGTTATCGGCGTTTGATCACTCCCACTCGATAGTGGCAGGGGGTTTTGAGGAAATGTCGTACGCAACGCGGTTCACCCCGGGGACCTCGTTGATCACACGCGTCGATATCTGCTCGAGCACCTCGTATGGGAGGCGTGCCCAATCGGCGGTCATGGCGTCGTCGCTGGTCACCGCCCGGACGACGATCGGATACGCATAGGTTCGGCTATCGCCCTGGACACCAACGGTCCTGACCGCTGGCAGGACGGCGAACGCCTGCCACAGGTCACGTCCCAGCCCGGCCCTCCTGATCTCCTCCACAACGATGGCGTCGGCGGCTCTCAGTACCTCGAGTCTCTCGGCTGTCACCTCGCCGATGACCCTGACCGCCAGCCCCGGCCCCGGGAAAGGCTGCCGCCAGACGATCTCCTCGGGCAACCCCAATTCCTCCCCCACGGCCCGGACCTCGTCCTTGAAAAGGTCACGGAGGGGCTCGATCAGCTGGAACCGCATGTCGGCGGGAAGGCCGCCGACGTTGTGATGGCTCTTGATTCTGGCCGCATCGCTGGTGCCCGATTCGATGACGTCGGGGTACAAAGTCCCCTGGACGAGGAAACGGGCGTCGGAGTGGTCGGCGGCGACCTCCTCGAATACACGGATGAAGGTCTCACCGATCCGCTTGCGCTTCACCTCGGGGTCGTCGACGCCGGCTAGTTGCTCGAGGAATCGATCGGCAGCCTTGACATGGACCAGATCAACCCCGAAGTGACGGCGGAAGGTCTCCTCGACCTGCTCTGCCTCCCCTTCCCGCAGCAATCCGTGATCGACGAATATGCAGGTGAGACGGTCGCCCACCGCCTCGTGGACGATGGCGGCGGCGACCGCCGAATCGACCCCGCCGGAGAGAGCGCATATCACCTTCTCATCGCCCACCATCCGACGCACCGCAGCCACCGATTGCTCGATGATCGAGTGCGACGTCCAAGTCGGACGGGCGCCGGCTATGTCGTAGAGGAATGCGCGGAGGATCTCGCTCCCCCGCGGCGTGTGGGCGACCTCAGGGTGGAACTGGACGCCGATGAGCCGCCTATCTCGGTCCTCCATGGCGGCGACCGGTGAACCCGCGCTGGTGGCCGTCGACACGAAGCCGCCCGGGGGACTGGTAACGGCATCGCCGTGGCTCATCCAGACATCGAGTGAATCGGGCAGATCCTCGAAGAGCACCGACTTGGCGGTCACCGACAGGTCGGTCTTGCCGTATTCCCCGCCACCGGTCGGGGCAACCGTGCCACCCAGCTCGCTGGCGATGAGCTGGTGGCCGTAACAGATCCCCAGCACGGGTATCCCAATCTCGAAAATGGCCGGGTCGATGCGGTATGCGTTCTCTGCGTATACCGAGAGCGGCCCGCCCGAGAGGATGACAGCACTCGGCCTTCTCCTCTCCAGCTCGGCCGCGCTGATGGTGCGCGGCACGATCTCGGAGTGAACGTGCGCCTCGCGCACCCTCCTTGCAATGAGTTGCGCGTACTGCGCCCCGAGGTCGACCACGAGCACCGTGTCGTGCTGTTGGTCTGTCTCGGCTCCCTCCGGCTCGCGGGCGTCAGCCATGGCGCAACCGTCCCGTCAGGCCATCCCCACTCGCTGCGCCCGTTGCAGCGCCTTCCCCTCGGTCTGCAGCGACGGCGCCAACATCACCTCCGCCTTCTGGAACTCCTTGACGTCGGCGTAGCCGGTCGTTGCCATCGACGTCCGCAACGCCCCGAAGAGGTTGCGCTTCCCGTCGTTCTCGTGCGCCGGCCCGACGAGAATCTCGGCGAGCGAGCCCAACTGACCCACCTGCACCCGTGTCCCTCTCGGCAACGTCGGGTGGAATGTGGCCATCCCCCAGTGATAACCCCTCCCGGGCGCCTCGGTGGCGGCTGCCAGCGGGGAACCGAGCATGACCGCGTCGGCGCCGCAGGCGATCGCCTTGGCCACGTCGCCACCGGTGCGCATCCCCCCGTCGGCCAGGACATGGACGTAGCGACCGGTCTCGTCGAGGTGGCGGATCCTGGCCCCGGCGGCGTCGGCGATCGCCGTGGCCTGGGGCACCCCGATCCCGAGCACCGCCCTGGTAGTGCATGCTGCTCCTGGCCCGACACCGACAAGGATGGCGACTGCACCCGTCCGCATCAGGTGGAGAGCGGTCGAATAGCTGGCACAACCGCCCACCACCACAGGTACCTCGCACTCGGCGATGAACATCTTGAGATTGAGCGGCTCGACCCGTGTGGAAACGTGCTCGGCCGAGACCACCGTCCCCTGTATGACCAGGATGTCGAGCCCGGCCTCGATGGCGAGCGGCGACAGCTCGGCAACCTTCTGAGGGGTCAGGCTGGCAGCGGTGACCACGCCTGCTTCCTTGATCTCCTCGATGCGTCGCCCGATCAGGTCGGGCTCGATGGGCTGTAGATAGATCTCCTGCATGCGACGGGTCGCCTTCTCGGCTGGAAGATCGGCTATCTCGTCGTAGTAGGGAGTGGGGTCCTCGTACCGGGTCCAGAGCCCTTCGAGGTTGAGCACCCCCAGGCCGCCGAGCCGGCCGATGGCGACCGCGGTATCGGGGCTGAGCGCAGAATCCATCGCCGCTCCCAGCATCGGCAACTCGAAACGGAACGCATCGAGTTGCCAGGAGATGTCGATGTCGTCGGGATCGCGAGTCCGCCGGCTGGGAACCACGGCGATGTCGTCGAACCCGAAGGCTTGTCTCGCCGATTTGCCAATGCCGATATCGATCTCCACCGCACACCTCCGCCCGAAGAAAGGTCGCCGCGGTCACGGTACCAGTGGGGCCTGACGTCCCCATATCAACGGGCCGACCCTGGGTTGGAGAGTACCTAGGGGTAGCTGCCAACCCTGGGTTGGAGCCTCGTGCCATACCTAACCTGATGTGGTGACCGAACCGGCGTCACCGGCGCCACCGACCGATAGCCATCTCCCGACGCCGCCCACCCTGAGCGACTTCCTCCTGGTGCTCGCCCTCGGTGTGGCCGCGGCTGTCGTTGCCGGATTGGCGGTGGGCCAAGATCTGACCCCGTTCCTCGTTTTCGCGGTGATCCTCCCCGCCCAGTACTTGGGGCACATTGTCGGGATCGCCTGGGTGCTCCGACAACGCAAGCTCTCTCTGATCGACCTCGGCTTCACGATCACCGGATCGGATCCGGCCTATCTGCTCCTCGGGATGCTGCTCCAGTTCGCCCTTGCCATCCTGGTCCTACCGCTTGTCGAGCTCGTCGGCCTGCCGATCGTGGAGAGCCCTCAGGAGATCCAGTCGCTGATCGTGGGCGACCTGACCACGGCGGCCCGTGTCGCCCTGATGCTGAGCACGGCGCTTCTCGCTCCGGTGGTGGAGGAACTCATGTTCCGGGGGATGCTGCTGCAAACGACGCTGGCGCGATGGGGACGACGGCCGGCACTGCTGATCACGTCGATCGCTTTCGCCGCCCTTCACCTCGTGACCCTCGACCCCAGCCAGTTCCTGGCAGCCGCCGTGATCACCCTCCCACGCTTCTTCATCATGGGACTGGTGGTGGCACGCCTCACCCTCCGCAAGGGCCGGTTGGGACCGGCGATATTCACCCACGCCGGTTTCAACCTGATTGGCGTCATCGCCCTCTTCGTCACCGCCCCCGGCTGAAGCACGCTAGGAGGCGCCCAGCCCGACTCGGCGCCGGACCGAGACCATGGTTTCTTCGGCGCGGATCCGCGCCTCGAGCGCACCCTCCTGCATGAGCCTGGCCACCTCGCGGTCGTCGAGAGCCAGATAGGCACGCCGGATCGGGGCCAGGCCCTCGTCAACCGCCTCGGCGACGGCCGTCTTGAAAGGGCCGTATCCGCCGTCGTGGTATTCACCCACGAGGTCCTCGACTGGTTTGCCGGTGAAGAAGGCGAGCAACTCGAGCAGGTTGGAGATCCCCGGCTTGCGGTCCCAGTCGTACTCGACGTAGCGCTCCGAGTCGGTGACCGCGCTGCGGATGCGGCTCCTGACCGTGTCGGCGTCGTCGAGCAACAGCACACGTGACGTCGGATCCGGGTCCGACTTTGACATCTTCGCCGTCGGATCCTGCAGGGACATGACCCTGGCTCCGATGTCAGGGGTGATGCGATCGGGGATGGGGAACTCGTCACCAAAGCGGTGGTTGAACCTCTCCGCCAGGTCACGGGTCAACTCGAGGTGCTGGGTCTGGTCCTCACCCACCGGGACAGCATGGACACGGTGGATCAGGATGTCGGCGGCCATCAGGACTGGATAGGCGAGCAAGCCCAGGTTCTGGCCGGATCGGTCCGACTTCTCCTTGAACTGGGTCATCCGCTGCAGTTGGCCGAGACCGGTGAGGGTGCCCAGGATCCACGCCAGCTCGGAGTGCTGTGGGACCTGGCTCTGGTAGTAGAGCAACGATCTATGCGGATCGACTCCCATGGCCAGGAGCATCTTGGCGGTCTCGATCCGGCCCCGTTGCAACTCGGCCGGGTCGTAGGGAACGGTCATCGCATGCAGATCGACCACGCAATAGACGGTCTCGTACTCCTCCTGCAGCGCCACGTAGTTGCGTCCCGCCCCCACGTAGTTGCCGACATGGACGTTCCCGGTGGGTTGTATCCCCGAGAACACACGCTTCCGATCGCTCATCGTCCTTCCTCACAAAGAAAACCGCCGGGGCCTCCGGCGGGTCGATGTCGCGGCGAGGCCCGTTCTAAAGGGGGGGCCGCCACCATGCGCTCATGGTCCGCGAGCCTAGCCCGGTGCGAGGTGACCGTCCGGCTGCTCACTTACCTCCGGCAACCGATCCGACTGCCCTCGGGAACACGTCGGAGAAGGTGAGAATGAGCACGAAGAGGGCCACGAAACGCTGACCCGAGGTCCACGCCCACACCGCCACTCCCAACCCAACGACGATCGAGATGACGCGGAGCGTCACCGCCGACGGCCTGGGAGGAAGGGTGGCGTCGAGGATCCTCGCCAGCATGTGATGTCCATCCAGACCGCGGATGGGGACCCAGTTGAAGATGCCCCATACGACGCTCACCCAGATGAACACGGCGACACCCAGCGCCAACAGATCGCCTTGGCCTATGGCGAGTCCAATCATCGCCCCGAAGGTTCCGTCGGCCGAGGTTTCGGCCGCTGTGCCGAAGAGACCCTGACGGGCAGCGAGCCAGACGACCAATCCAGCAACGATCTCGACGGCCGAACCGGCGGCGGAGATGATGAACCCCTGCCCGTTCGTGAACGGCTTGGTCGGGACCATCCGGGTAACGCCTCCCAGTGCATAGAGGGTCACCATCGCCTCGCCGGAGAAGCTGCGCGCCGCCACGGCGTGCCCCAATTCGTGGATCAGCACCGACAAGATGGCGACCCCTGTGAACACCGCGATCTCGACCCCTTGGAACCCGGAGTTCCAGGCGAAGAGGGCGAGCACCAACGCCGACCAGTGGATCCGCACCGGAATCGGACCGAGGGCGAACCTCAGCATGCCGTCTCGATGAGTTGCTGTGACAAGTCCGCCTACCCCCGGGAGAGGCCGAGACCCTGGGTGTCGGCCTGGCTTGCTTCGGCCCGGTCGTCGGGGTCCTCGAAATTGCGATCGATGCTCCGCAGGACCCGAGCCTGACGGTCGAGGAGGGGGCCTCGGCGGAACTCCGGGACCTCGCCGAGCAATTCGGCCAGCATCGCCAGGAGCCGGCGCATCACCTGCACCGATGCTGCGCCGTAGATCCGGATCTCGTCGGTTGCCAGAGCGACCAGGTCTTCCCACGAGGGGGTCGGGAAGACAAGCCGGAGCCGACCGTTCTCGCGGACGTGTCCCTGATCGAGCTTCCTACCGGCGATGCGACGCAGCATGTCCTCGATTTGGTCGACGGCCATCACGGCGGTCGTCGGATCGTTCACCGCAGGCGACAGCGCCCTGATGGCGATGTCCACCAACAGCCTGATGGCATATTTCGGGTCCTGCTCGATGGTCCTCTCCACGGTTATGACCAGCGTCCGCCGCAACACGACGTTTGGTGCGTGGCGCTTGGCACCCCTGACCCTCGCCACCACTTCCCCACTCGCCATGGCGTCGCCGACCGAGACGACCAACTCGACCAGCCCATCTATGCGACCGGCGATCCTGACGAGGGCGGCGGTGTCGACGCGTCCCAGGACCCCGGGTGCGCCGCGGTGCTTTACGACCTGGGTGATCTCGGGCAGATCGTCGATCTCGACAAGCTCTACCTGGTCGGCGTTTGTCAGGCGGGCCGGCAGCAATTCGTCGATGGCTCGTCGGCCGCGATCGGCGACCCCGGCGAGCACCGCCCCCACACGCAGGCCGGCGACACGTCGTAGGAGGACGATGAACATGGCAACGCTGAACAGGACGGCGAGCACCGTCACCAGAACGGTGATTGTCGGGACTTGTCCCGAGCCGGCGGGGTCGACCCAGACCATCGAGACCAAAGAGAAGACAAAGGTGCCGGCGAAGGCGCCGAGCGCGTTGAGCACCACCGGGTCATCGAGCAGATAAATGGCCACCCGAGGCGAATATGCAGTGCTGCTGAACTGGACCAACAAGAGCATCATCGAGAAGACGATTCCGGTGAAGGCGATCATCCCGGATGTGATCGCGGCCAAGATGGATAGAGCCGTCGGCGGTGAAATCGCAAAATCGAGCGACGGCAAGCGTTGGTCGGTCCAAACGAGGAGCTGAGCCAGCAGAGCCGCCCCGATCACCCAAGCCGCAGGAATGGCCCAGACCCGGGCCCTCGACACCGTTTTTCGCCTCGCCACGTTTCGGGATGGTAGGAGGGGGAGGCTCGCTCGCTTCGCTCGCTCGCGGTTATGAGTTGTGGGTTCTGGGTTCTGGGTTTAAGACAAGAGACGGACCACAGAACTCCTAGAAACGTTGCGTCAGATCTTCTGGAGTGCGGAGCGAGCTGTGGCGAGGTCTTCCTTCCGCACCAGGACGATTACCCCACCGGCAGCGCTCAGCTCGGGACTCCAACCTCCGGTGTCGTCAGCGCGAATCCGACTGTCCACACCGTTCGCTCGAAGCTCGCTCACGATGAGCTCTGCGTCGAAGCGAGTTGTCAGGTTTCGCACTGGAACCCAGTCTGAATCGGGATCGAAATGAGCAGTCATCGAGCACGTTCCCCGTTCACACCGTTCTGGTCACCTTGCGAAGGCCGCGGGGGGCATCGGGGTCGAGGCCGCGGGCTCGTGTGAGGTGGTAGGTGGCAAGCTGCGCGGCGACGATGGTCGGGATTGGCGCCAGCCATTCGGGTAATCCTGGCGCCAGATGCACCACGGCCCCCGGAAGCGGATGATCCGGGCGGTCGTTGAGCACCATCAGCTCGGCACCACGCTCCGCCACCGATCGGATCAAGTCGTCGACGTCGTCCTCGAGCTCGCCCGCTGTGGCGATGGCCAAGACCGGGAACCCAGGCTCCACCAGCGCTACCGGCCCATGCCGGAAGTCGGCGGTCGAGTAGGGCTGGGCCAGCACCTGCGCCAGTTCTTGGAGCTTGAGAGCCCACTCGAAAGCGGTGGAGTGCTGGAAGCCGCGCGCCAGGACCGCGCACCGGTCATCCTCGGCCAGGTGCGCCACCGCCGACTCCAGTTCCTTGGTCCGGCTCAGCGCAGCCGCCACGTGTTCCGGAAGCGCGGCCAGGCTCGCACCAGGGTCGGATTCTCCGGCAAGTGCCTCCGAGAGCATCGCCACAACTGCAAGCTGACAGGTGTAGGTCTTGGTGGCGGCCACCGCTCGTTCTTCGCCCGCATACAGGGCGAGCACTTCGTCGGCGGCAGAAGCCAGCGGGGAGTCGGCGTCGTTGGTGATGGCGAGCGTCGGCCGGCGTCGCCGCCGCGCCTCCTCGAGCACTGCGACCAGGTCGGGCGACTGGCCGGACTGCGAGATCCCCACGACGAGTGCACCTTCGAGGGACGGTGGTTGGTTGTACCCCCCGAATAGCGACGGCGCTGCCGAGGCGACTGCCAGTCCGTTGCGCGCTCCCCATACGTACTGGGCATAGCGTGCGGCGTTGTCCGAGGTGCCCCGCGCCGCGATCAACACCCAACCGATATCAGACCCGTCTATGAGCGCACCGATCCGCGAGACCTGGCGGCGGTTTCCCTCGATGACCGACTCCAACCGGTCCGGTTGCTGGTGGATCTCGTCCCAAAGCTCACTGCTCAATACGCGCCCCCCGGTGGTCGGTTTGGAACACGACCTCACCGCCGATGATCGTGGCAATGACCGCGCCCTCGAAGTCGAAGATTGTGAGGTCGGCGCGGGCACCGATGGCAATTCGGCCGCGGGTCGTGTCACCGATTACCCGAGCAGGCACCGTCGAGGCGGCGAGGATCGCTTGCTCGAGCCGGCACCCGCTGAACCTGACAAGGTTCCGGACCGCCTTGTCCAGGGTGAGCACAGACCCGGCAAGCTGCCCGTCGGGACCCACCGTCACCGCACCCTCGACGGTCACCGCAATGGATCCGAGAGGATGGGCGCCATCACCCAGACCCGCCGCCGCCACTGCGTCGGTGACCAGCACCAGACGGTCGGGGCCCAATGCCGCCCAGGCGAGACTCACCATCGCCGGATGGAGGTGGACGCCGTCGACGATCACCCCGGCGGTGAGCCCTGGCTCGGTGAGGAGATACCCGGCGAGACCGGGTGCACGGTGATGGAGTGGGGGCATGGCGTTGAAGAGGTGGGTGCCGTGGGTGACCCCGGCGGTGGCCGCCGCCTTGGCCTCGTCGTAGGTGGCGAGCGAGTGTCCCGCCGCGGCGACCACTCCGGCGGCGCGCAGCACGGCTACCACCTCCGTCGCCCCAGGTAACTCGGGGGCAAGCGTCACCATCGCCACCACGCCGGACTGCGCCCACCTCTGCGCGTCGTCAACCGATGGAGGAACCAGCAGGTGCTCGGGGTGGGTGCCCCGCGCCGCGGCAGACAGGAAAGGGCCTTCGAGGTGGAGACCGAGCGGAACAGCGCCCAAGTAGCCGGTCGGCGGGCCGGCGCTCATCACCTTGATCGCTGCCTCGGGGTCGGAACCGGTGATGACCGTGGGGAGAAATGCGGTGACTCCGGTGGAGGCCAACCATTCGCCGGCAGTCCAAACAGAGTCCGGGTGCGAGCTGAAATCGTGACCGACAACCCCGTTCACCTGGAGGTCGATCAGACCGGGTGCCACCAACAGACCGGTGGCATCGAAGTCGAGGCGACCATCGGGGCCTTTCTCCCCTATTGCTGTGATCGTCCCTTCTTCGATGGTGATATCCGCCACGATCGGGCCGGCTGGTGTGATCACCGACCCGTTGCCGACCACGAGCGAATTCAAGACCCGACTCCGTGACCGCGCTCGTACAGGCCCTCGATAGATACGGGCAGACGACCTGGGGCGGGCAATGCCCCGAAGAGGGCCGCGGCCAACGCCTTCATCGCAGGCGGCTGGATTCCGTACGTGCACAGATGGGTGCCGGCGGCGGGGTAGACGGCGAGATCCCAAGGGGTACGGAGTGCCACTGTGACCATCGGGGTCCCGGTCTCCAGAAGAGCCCCGACCAGTTGGACCTGGGCGGGGTCCAAGTGGGCGGAAATGGTGCCCACGACCACCAGGTCCACTTCCTCCGCCTTCTGCCGGACAGCCGCCACCTCGTCGGGCGAGGGCGGCTGGGAGGTGACCATCTCCACCACCCGGACGTGGTGCTCACGCAGCGACGCAGCCAGCAGGGGTGGCACGGTGCTCGACGTGTCGGCGGGGGTGAGGTCGGTTAGCGCGGGCATGACAGCCAGAACCGTCTCGTCGGCGGATGGGCGGAGAGGGAGCAAGCGCTCCCGGTCGCGCAGCAATGTGATCGACCGCTGGGCGACATCGTCGGCCAGGGCGTGGTGCTCGGGTGACCCGATGACGTCCACTGGGGGTCGCGCGAATCCCGTCAGCCAATTTCGCAGGGCGAGCACCCGGTCGGCCGACCGCTCCAACCCGCCAGGGTCGACCAGTCTGCGGCGAAGCGCCAACGCGAGACCTGATCGCAGCAGGTCCTGTTGCGCCTCGCCGTCGGCGCACAAGAGGAGATCGACACCGGCCCCCAGCGCGGCGATCACATCGACCAACATCCCCGGCCCCTGGGCAAGAGCGTGCATGTTGAGGGCGTCGGTGATCACCACCCCATCGAACCCGATGTCCTTCCTCAGGAGGCCGTCCACCACCTCGGGCGACAGCGAGCTGGGAAGATCGTGGCTCCAGGTGAGCGCCGGGAGGGCGTAGTGGCCGATCATCACCGCCCGGGCACCGGCCTCCACGGCGGCGCGGAACGGCACCAACTCGACTTCCTCGAGTCTCTCCCGATCGTGGTCGAGAACGGGAAGCTCATAGTGAGGGTCGACCACCGCATCGCCCTTCCCGGGGAAGTGCTTCGGCACGGCCGCCACACCCTCCGCCTGGAGCCCGCGCACCATCGCCGCCGCCATCTCGCCCACTCGAGCCGGGTGATCGCCAAAGGCGCGGATGCCGAGCGAGGGATTGTCGGGATGCGTGGCCAGGTCGCACACCGGTGCGTAGTCGACCGTGATCCCCAGGGCGCGCAACTCTCTTCCCATCGCCCTTCCCACCGCCTCGGTGAGATCGAGGTCGTCAGCGGCGCCAAGAGCCATGTTGCCCGGGAATGGTGTGGTGGCGGGACCGGCCCCGAGCAATTGACCCCCTTCGTGGTCGGCTGCGATCAGCAACGGCAGGTCGGTGCCCGCCGCCTCCTGCAATGCGGCGGTGAGCGCCGTCATCTGGTCCACCGACCCCACGTTGCTGTTGCCGAACAGGGTGACGCCTGGGCTGTCGGGGAGCACCCGTTCCAGCCACTCGGGAACCTCGATACCTTCGAAGGCCGCCATGAGCGCCCGCTCGGCGCTCATGTCAACCCTTGACCGAACCGGCGAGGATCCCTCGGACGAAGAAGCGCTGCAGGAGCAGGAACACGATGAGCGGTACGAGCATGGTGACAAATGCCCCCGCCGTCAGGACATGCCAGTCCTGACCTCGCGAACCGACCAGCTCGTTGAGCTGAATGGTGAGTATGGCTACGTCCTCTCGGCTACCGAGAAAGACCAGCGCCACGAGGAGGTCGTTCCACACCCAGAGAAACTGGAAAATGGCAAACGACGCCAGGGCGGGAACCGATAGCGGGAGCACCAGCCGAATGAAGGCTGTGAAATGCGAGGCACCGTCGATATAGGCCGACTCGAACAGGTCCTTGGGAAGCTGGGAAATATAGTTGTAAAGCAAATAGATCGCGAGTGGCAGACCGAAACCCGTGTGAGCAAGCCAAATCCCAAGAAACGTCCCCGTTAGTCCGAAGGTGACATAGCCTCGCAGCAGGGGAACGAGGGCCATCTGCAACGGAACCACCAAGAGACTGACAACGACCACAAACAGAACTGCCCGCCCAGGAAACTTCATCCAGGCAAAGGCATAGGCGGCGAACGCAGCCATAGTGATCGGTATCACAGTCGCCGGAATGGTGACGATGAGGCTATTCACAAATGCATTGAGCATGCCCTCGCTGGAGAGCACGTCCGAATAATTGGCCATCGTCCATGTCTCCATGAACGGATTCGAAAAAACCGTCCACCACCCTGATGAGCGGATCTCGTTGGGCTCTCGGAAAGAAGTGATAAGCAGGCCAAATGTCGGCAATGTCCAGATAGCGGCGATGAGGACTACGGAAATCCGAACGGGGAGCTTGGTCCAGAAGGTGCCACCTGGAGGCGTGGTCGCAATGGGAACCCCGCGCCGTTCCGCCGTTGGTGCTGCTTCGGTTGCAGTCATGCGCCGATCCCTTGTCGTCTTAGGTTCCGTACATTGATGATGATCACGGGCGTCACGACAA
This sequence comes from uncultured Acidimicrobiia bacterium, assembly GCA_963826825.1. Classification (GTDB taxonomy): domain Bacteria; phylum Actinomycetota; class Acidimicrobiia; order Spongiisociales; family DATADW01; genus DATADW01. Next base: position 59,872 of record CAWGYV010000008.1, read on the forward strand.
GGAGTAAGGCCATGGCGATGGCACTGGCGAAGCCGAGGTTCCTGAAGCGGAACATCTGCTCGAACATGCTATTGGCGAGGACCTGGCTTTCGAAGTTACCCCCGGTCAGCACATAGACGATGTCAAATACCTTGAGAACGGCAATGAAGATGGTGGTGGCCACCGTGATGATGGATCCTCGGATCGAGGGGATGATGATCCGGAAGAACACCTGAAGCTCGGTGGCGCCGTCGATCCGCGCCGCCTCGAGGTGCTCATCTGGTACGCCCTTGATCGCTGCAGACAAGATGACCATGGCGAATCCGGTCTGGAGCCAGATCATTATTACGATCATCGCAAAGGTGTTGAGCCCCGGGGTCTGGAGAAAGACGACCGGATTCCCCCCAAGAGCCGTGATGATGGCATTGAAAAAGCCAGTTTGAGGCTGACCTGGTGGCCGCCAGTCGTACATGAAACGCCAGATGACGGCGGCGCCAACCCCTGAGATGGCGAGAGGGAGGAAGACAAAAGTCTTGGCGAGAGCCTCACGACGCACTCGATCAACCAGAGCGGCGAAGAGCAGCCCGATGATGACGCTCCCCGATACGCCCAACACCAACCACAGGATGTTGTTCCGCCACGCCAGCAGCATCTCGTCGCTGGTGAACACGAACCCGTAGTTCTCGGCGAACCCGCCATCCGTCACTGATCTGATGGCGGTCCCGACGATGGGATAGACGAGGAAGATCGCCAAGATCACGACGGCGGGGCCCACGAACACATAGGGGCGCAGCCGGTTCTGGGTCTCCCCTGAGAAAGTATTGAGGAGACGATTGGCGATGAAGTACAGCGCCCAGATTCCGGCGACGCCCAGCACCAAGGCCACCAGAGCGATGATCAGCTTCGAGAGGAGCGGGTTGAGCCCATACTCCTCGATGGCATCGGCCTCACTGCTGAACCCAATCAACCGGTAGAAGCCACCGATCAGCCTCGCCGGCTGCTCCTCGTCGGTGAGGAACAGATAGCCGCCGGCGAGAGTGACGAGAAGTAGCAGTCCCCAACCAAGGGAGGCCAGCCTGGTCCTGACCGGGGTACCAGTCTTCTCCTCGATGACGGTTTTCGTCGGAGCTGCCGCCATGTCCTCCCCTACGGTGCGTCAGGGAGAGAGCCGGAAGGCTCTCTCCCTACGCAACCCGACTATCTAATGGATCCCGCCTAGCCCGAAGGCCAGCTGTCCTCGATCGACTGAAAGACCTCATCGGTATTCTGCCCATCGCCTTGGATCCAGTCGAGCATACCGGTCCAGAAGGTACCCGCGCCGACCTCGGCCGGCATCAAGTCGGAGGCGTCGAACCCGAAGGTGCTCGCCTCCGCCACCAAGGGCGCCAGTTCATTGGTCGGGTATGTCGTGTACCAGTCGACCGGAACCGACTGGTTTGGCGACAGGAACGCCTGAGGTGACTCGATCCACCCCTGGGCCCCCTCCGGCGTGGCCAGGAACTCGAGCGTGGCACGCACCTCGGGCCGGTCTTCGAACATGACGAACATGTCGCCGGCGCCAAGGACCGGAGATCCGAACTCCTCCTCGATCGGCGGGAAGTAGAAGAAGGAGCTGTCCTCCCCTGCCACCGTGCCCTCGGGCCAGAAGCCGGGGATCCAGGCTGCCTGCTTCTGCATCCAGCACGCAGGGCCTTCCTCATTGAACATCGGATCTTGGACCACCTCGATGTTGGTGGCCAGCATCCCGTCGGTGCCACCGATGACGTAGTCAGGGCTGAACCAGATCTGGGAGATGTATTCGGCGGCCTCGAGAACCTCGGGGTCGTTGAACGGGATCTCGTGATCGATCCATGCCTGGTATGTCTCCGGCGGCGCGGTGCGGAGCATGACGTCCTCGAACCAGTCGGTCGCCAGCCATCCGTCGTTGGCCCCCGTGTGCCTCACCGAGAAGCACCAAGGGTTGCCGTTGTTGTCGGCGATGATCTGGTCTGAGAGAGCGATCAGCTCTTCCCATGTCGTCGGGATCTCGTAGCCGTTCTCTTCGAAAGCCTGCACCGGGTACCAAACAATCGACTTCACGTCACCCTTGTAGAAGACCCCATAGAGGGTGTCATCAAAGGATGCGGCGAGCATCAAGTTTGGCCCAAGGTCCTCCGCCAACTGTTCCTGGTTGGTCCAGTCCAGCGGGAGGGCGAACCCTTCACTGGCGTAACGCTGCATCACGCCCGGCTGGGCGATCTGTGCCAGGTCGGGAGGGTCACCCCCGTCGACCAGAGTCTGCAGAGCGGTCTCGTAGTCGGTTAGTGGCTCGTACACCACATCTATCCCGGTGGCGTCCCGGAACGGCTGGAGCGCGGCGTTGAAGGAGTCCTCCTCCGCCTCGATCCACTGCGCCGAGATCACAACCTCGGTGCCATCGAACTCGCCGGCGTACGCCTGGTTCAGATGCTCATAGGGAGTCTCGGCGCCGGCCGTGGCTGTGGTATCGGTCCCACCAGCGGTTGTGTCGGTCCCACCGGCTGCCGTGGTGGCCGTGCCACCCGCTGCCGTGGTGGCCGTGCCACCCGCTGCCGTGGTGTCCGTGCCACCTGCGGCGGTGGTGTCGGTCCCACCCGCCGCCGTCGTGGCCGCGGGCTCGGCGGCACAGGCCGCCACCACCAGGGCCAAGGCGAGCACAAGCGCCATGATTCTCAGGGCCTTCATGGTCCTCCTCTCGTTAGGGACACAGAGGTCCCACCCACTCCGGCGGCGGTACGAAGTACCAGTTCTACCGCCCCCATGGCGCCCACTGGATGCCCGGCAGGCAGTAGGACCACCTTGTCCGGGGGCAACACTAGAGCAGCCAGTTCCGACCGGGCAGCGCGCTCTTCGAGGTGCTCCCGGATTGACGCGAGGAAGGGGTGTCCGACGGAGGCGACGCCTCCGCCAAGCACGACTACCTCGACACCTGAGGCCATCACCAGCCATTGGACGGTGTTGGCCAAAATTCTGCTGATTCGACTCACGATCCGGGCGGCGGCTTGATCGCCGTCGGCTGCCGCCCCGTAGAGGCTGGTCGCTGGGCTTCTCCCGTTACCGGGCCATGCTTTGGCAATCGCCGGACCAGCAGCGACCGCCTCGAGGCAGCCGCGCAGCCCGCAGCGGCATTCCGGCCCGCTTGGGTCCACCTCGACGTGGCCGATCTCCCCGGCCATCCCTTCCGCCCCACGCTGGAGCTTGCCGTCCATGATGAGCCCTGCCGAGATGCCGGTGCCGATGCTCAGGTAGGCGAGGTTCCGCAGCCCGGGCCGCTTCTTGGCGAGGTGTTCGTAGGCACCCAGCGTGGCGGCGCGCACGTCGTTCTCGACGGCCAACGGCGGGTCCCCCAGCATCTCGCCGAGGGCGGTGGCGAATGGATATCCCTCTGCTCCCACACCGAGGTTTACGGCGTGGCGTACCCAGCCGGTTTCCCTGTCCACCTGGCCGGGGAGGCCGATCCCGACCGCGGTCATCCCGTCGAGCGATCGTCCGGCATCAGCCAGCGTCGCCTCCACCAGACGGGCGATGTCGGCGACGACCCGGTCGAATCCGGCCCGGTTGGTCAGGCACTGCGACCGCCCTGCCAACCCCGTGCCGTTCACCACCACCGCTTCGATGGTGGTACCACCAACGTCGACCCCGACGAACGTCCCGGTCATCGCCAGACCACCCCTAGCTCGGCGGCGAGCACCATCGCCGAAGCGCCGGCCAGGACGAGGTCGGCGTCGAGAGCCGCCCAACGGACATCGACGTGTGCCGACATGGTGGGTAGGACCCGGTCCCTGATGGTCTCGGCGACCGCCTCTCTGAACGGCTCACCGGCGGCTCTGACCGACCCTGCGAGGGCGACGTGCCGTACGTCGAGCGTGGCGACGACGTGGGCGAGCGCAGCTCCCAGCGCGTGTCCCGCAGCTGTGACGACCCCCGTCACCGAAGCGGACGCTAGGTCGACCGCATAGGCCTCTCGACCGAGCACGACAGATGCGGCGGCGAGTAGAGAATGCATGGCCACGACGGTCTCGAGGCAACCTCTGCGTCCACACCAACAGGGCGAGCCATCGGCGTCGACCACGACGTGGCCGATCTCTCCCGCCCCTGAGCCGGGCCCACGGTAGAGCCGGCCATCGAGGACGATTCCGGCGCCAACCCCCTCCCCCACCCGGACGAGGACGAGGCTCTCACCCTCGGGGAACCCATGCGAGTACTCCGCCAAGGCGGCGACGTGCGAGTCGTTGGCCACGTGGACGGGGATGCCCAATCGGGTGCCGAGACGACTTGCCAGCGGCACCTCGTCCCACTCGAGATGCGAGGCGCTCCGGACGGTGCCGTCAGGGTCCACGATGCCCGGCGTGGCCACCCCCACCCCGATGACGTCGGATGGTGCCCGGGAGATGAGGCGTTCGGCCAGTAGGCCAACCTCGTCCAATGCCTCGTCGCCGGTGTAGCTGTCCGTCGCCTCCGCCCGGTGTTCGAGCCTTCCCTGCAGATCGGCGATCGCTGCTGTGAACGGAACAGTGCTGAGATCGAGGGCGACGATGCTCCGGCTGCCCGGTGCCAATGACACCATGGTGGGAGGCTTCCCACCGGCGGAGACACCCGTCCCCAACTCGACCACCAGTCCTTCGTTGAGCAGAACACCCACTAGGTCCGAGACCGTCGCTTTGGCCAAGTGGGTCTCACGAGCGATCTCGGCCCGGCTGGTTGGGCCCCTGCGGTAGATCGTCTGCAAGGCGAGTCGCATGTTTCGAGTGCGTGTTTCCGCCCTGGTGGCCTTGTGCGTCGCCACGGTGAGGGGTGTGTCAACTTCGATTGTTCAATGAACTTACTAAGCCCAGGCGCTTGAGCGCAAATTCGTTTTCGCGATCTTCGCACTGGGCGGTGGATGAACTCCTCTGGCTGCCGTCCGCCGTCCGCCGTCCGCCGTCCGCCGTCACGCACATTGACAGTGGCCATCCCCTCATGGCATGCTCCAATGGCTTTGAGCCGCCAAACGACCATCATCATCCCCTGAGCGCACGCCGAATCGGCGTGCGCACCGAAGCCCTCTGCCAATGGCGGGGGGTTTCTTCTTTGCGGAGGAGCCATGGAAACCCAGCTCGAGATCTACGACACCACCCTTCGTGACGGCTCGCAGCAGGAAGGGATATCGCTCACCGTGGGCGACAAGCTGCGGATCGCCGCGTTGCTCGACGAATTGGGGGTTCATTACATCGAGGGCGGGTGGCCCGGAGCGCTCCCCAAGGATGACGAGTTCTTCAGGCGGGCGAACCAACTCGACCTGAAGAGCGCCACCTTGGTCGCATTCGGATCCACCAGAAGGCCAGGCACAGCCGTGCAAGCCGACCCACAGCTCCAGGCCGTACTCAGGGCCGACACCGAGGCGGTGTGCATCGTCGGCAAGGCATGGGACGAGCACGTCCTTCACGCACTGCGGACGGATCTCGACGAGGCCGTTGCCATGGCAGGCGAAACCATCGAACACCTCCGCAGTCGGGATCGCCGCGTCTTCTTCGATGCCGAGCACTTCTTCGATGGCTACGAGGCCAACCCGAGATTTGCGCTGGCGGTGGCCCGCGCCGCGGTGGAAGCGGGGGCAGAGCGGCTCGTCCTCTGCGACACCAACGGGGGCACGCTCCCCCACCAGATCGTGGATGTGATCGGCAAAGTGCGGGCGGAGCTGCCCGAGGCGGAGATCGGGGTCCACTTTCACAATGACAGTGGATGCGCCGTGGCGTCCTCGCTGGCGGCGGTGGGGGCGGGGGTCCGCCAACTGCAAGGTTGCGTCAACGGATACGGCGAGCGGACCGGAAATGCCGACCTCTGCACAATCATCCCCGACCTGGCGCTCAAGATGCGCATCCCCGTGGTCACCGATGAGCAGTTGGGGGCGCTCGCTCCGATCTCTCACCATATCGCCGAGATTGTCAACATCGCCCTGGACCCTCACCGGCCCTATGTGGGTGCATCGGCTTTCACCCACAAGGCGGGACTCCACACCTCGGCACTGGCCAGAAGGCGCGGCGCCTACGAGCACACCGAGCCGGCGCTGGTGGGCAACCACACCCGGATGGTGGTGTCCGAACAGGCAGGTAAGGCATCCGTCTTCCACAAGGCAGCCGAGCTCGGGCTCGAGATGGATGATGACCTGGCCAGGACGGTGCTCGACCGCGTCAAGAAGCAGGAGCAAGCGGGCTATCACTACGAAGCAGCTGACGGGTCATTCGAGTTGCTGGTGAGAGAGGCCACGGGGTGGGAGCAGCCGTTCTTCGAGCTCGAATCGTTCCGCACCTTCGTCGAGAGGCGACCCGGAGAGGATGTGGGCGCCGAAGCGACGGTAAAGCTCATGGTGGGAGACGAGAGGGTGATCACCACCGGTGAGGGCAACGGACCGGTCCACGCCCTCGACCAGGCATTGCGGGCGGCACTTCGCACCCGATACCCCGAGGTGGACCAGCTTCGTCTCACCGACTACCGGGTCCGGGTACTCGACTCCAAGGACGGGACGGCGGCGACGGTACGGGTGCTCCTCGAAACGAGCGACGGCGACGGCTCTTGGGGGACGATCGGGGTCCACGAGAACGTGATCGAGGCTTCATGGGAGGCCTCGGCAGAGGGAATAGTCGTGGGGCTGTTGCGGAGTGCCGCCGGATCGGAATCAGGCTCGTCGACCGGGCCCCAGGTTGGCCCGTGAACGCACTGACACCGCTGGCCGATCGGAGCAACGGGTACCTCACGACCACGGGAAGGCGCAGTGGGCAGCGGCACACCATCGAGATCTGGTTCGCCCTCCAAGGCGAGACCGTCTATCTCCTGTCGGGGAGTGCGGGGCGTTCCGACTGGTGCCGCAACCTGGAAGCGAGCCCAGACGTGAAGTTCTCCATCGACGGCACCGAGGCGGCGGGACGCGCCCGTACCGTTTCCGATCCGGAGGAGGACCGACTGGCGCGTGACCTGGTAGTCGCCAAGTACCAGCCGCGTTACGGAGGGGACCTTTCCGATTGGCGTCGGGAGTCGCGCCCCTATGCCGTCGACCTAGCGTGACACCCGCGCCCTGGGGTGGTCGGACTGCGCATGGCTACCGTGTCTCCATGACCCCGGACGAGTTCCGAAAGACGGGGCACGAGCTCATCGAGTGGGTAGCCGCCTACATGGAAGGGGTCGACCGCTACCCGGTTCTCTCGCAGGTGGCGCCCGGCAAGACCAGGGCGAAGCTCCCAGCGAGCCCACCCGAACACGGGGAGCAGTTCGAGGAAATCGTCGGCGATCTCGACCGGATCATCCTCCCCGGGATCACCCATTGGCAGTCGCCTCGGTTCTTTGGGTTCTTCCCCGCCAACGCATCCGGACCGGCCATCCTCGGTGACCTGGTTTCGTCGGGGCTCGGGGTCCAAGGGATGCTCTGGGCGACCTCGCCGGCGTGCACCGAGCTCGAGTCCCACGTTCTGGACTGGATGGTGGAGATGCTCGGCTTGCCCTCTGGCTTCCGCTCCGACACGGCCGGAGGAGGTGTGATCCAGGACTCGGCGTCGAGCGCAAGCCTGGTGGCAGCGCTGGCGGCACGGGAGAGGGCGAGCGGTTTCGAGACCAACCGATTCGGGACCGGAGGTGGCCTGACTGCATACGCGTCGACCCAGGCGCATTCCTCGATAGAGAAAGCGGTGCGTATCGCCGGATACGGCATGGAGCGGCTGAGAACCATCGAGGTGGATGAGAACCTGGCGATGCGACCCGATCGCCTCGAAGAGTCGATCGAGGCCGACCGGGCCGCCGGTCTCATCCCGGCGTTCGTCACCGCCACCGTGGGGACGACCTCTACGACCGCGGTGGACCCGGTGCCCGCCATCGCCGAGGTGTGCCGCCGACATGGTGTCTGGCTCCATGTCGATGCCGCCTATGCCGGGATCGCCGCGCTGCTCCCCGAGATGCGCTGGATCAATGCCGGGTTGGAACTGGCCGATTCCTACTGCACCGACCCACACAAGTGGATGCTGACCAACTTCGACTGCACCGCCTTCTACGTCGCCGACCGAGCCCACCTCGTCGAGACGCTCTCCGTGCTACCCGAGTACCTGCGAAACGCAGCGTCCGAGTCGGGGTCGGTGATCGACTACCGCGACTGGCAGATCCCCCTGGGCCGGCGGTTTCGGGCGCTCAAGCTCTGGTTCGTGATCCGAAGCTACGGGTTAGTAGGACTCCGCGACCACGTGCGAAATCACATCGAACTGGCCAACTACTTCGCATCTCTGGTCGCATCGTCCCCCGATTTCGAAGTGGTCACCGACCACTCCTTTGGGCTCGTCTGCTTCCGCCATCGCGGGGGGACGACGTCAACCAGCGGATCTTGGATACGGTGAACCGTTCTGGCGAGATCTACATGACCCACACCCGGGTGCATGACAGCCTGACCTTGAGGCTGGCCATCGGGAGCCCTCGAACCGGACGCGACGACATCGAGAAAGCCTGGGGTCTGATCACGGCCGCTGCCGGCGACTGAAGCAGGATCAGAACCCGGGAGTCGGCTCCAGCCCGAGCAGACGCCGCATCATCATGGCGGTGGCTCCCCAGAGGATCTCGCCATCCAGTTCTGAGAACCAGACGACCACGCCCAGCCCAAATCTCCGAGCGCCACGCGGCCGGGTCGGTGAACCGCTCCAGCGTCGGCTCCAACACCATGGCCACCTCGCGGGCTGATGGCTTCAGCTCGGGAACCGGGTCGATCCGGCCAACCACAGGGACCACGAGCAGACTGAACTCCACGGTGTGGATCGGCTCGAGGAACCCGAGCACGGTGACGTTCTCGGGGGGGATGCCGACCTCTTCTTCGGCCTCGCGCAGGGCGGTGTCGACCGCATTCCGATCACCCGGGTGGGGGCGCCCTCCCGGGAAAGCGAGGTGGCCCGCATGGGTGGGCATGGTGTCCGGGCGCTTGGTGAGCACGACGCGTACAGCTCCCTCGTCGTCCTCGTACAACGGGACCAAAACCGCCGCCCGCGACTGACCGTCGGTCGGCGGCTCCATCTCAGCCAGCGCGGCGAGCTTGGCCCAGGTGGGTGACATGGACCCATCGTACGGGCGCATAAGCTGGCCTTGGCATGGATCTCCTTCCCGAGACGATCACCACCGCCAACCTCTCGCTCCATCCCTTCCGACGGCGCGACGTCGATCCGTTATTGGCTGCGGTGCGCGAGTCGCTCCCCGAATTGAGCCGGTGGCTGCCGTGGGCCCACCAGGGGTACACCCGCGACGATGCCACCCGGTTCGTGCGCGACTCGGTCCAGGCATGGCGGGAAAACCGCGCCTACGACTTCGCCGTGACCGAGCGGGACGGGGTCACCCATCTGGGCAATGTCTCGATCTGGCATGTCTCGCGGGGCTTTCATGTCGGTGAGATCGGGTACTGGGTGCGCACCGACAGGACCGGGAAGGGCATCGCCACCGAGGTGACCGCCCGGATGCTCCAGGTCGGGTTTGATCGGCTCGGGATGCACCGCATCGTGCTCCGCATCGCCGTGGGCAACCGAGGTAGCGAACGCGTGGCGGAGAAACTCGATTTCGTCAAGGAAGGCGTGCTGCGCGAGGAACTGAAGGTGCGAGGTCAATGGCTCGACCACACCGTGTGGAGCATGCTGGAGCATGAATACCGGCGTCGTGCCGCTGAGTACGCCGTCTTCGCCGGCAGCTGAACGAGGGTGCCGGTCGTTGTTTGGGTTCCAAGGGACGCCTCAGGTCTCGTCGAGCACCCTCAGCGTCAGCCGCTCCGTTCGGTCCATCCAGCGGGAGCTGCGCACACCCCGCCACACGGGCCCGAGCTTTCCGGCGAGGTAGGCGTCTGGTATCGCCGGGTGGACATACGAGGCGCGACACACCTCGCGTGTGTTCCCCAGCCGCTCGGCGGCGAGGTCGATGGCGGCGAGGACTGCCTTGTCGGCCTCGTCCTCGTGCAATGAGTAGTCGGCGATGGCGAGCGCACCAGCCACGACCGCTGTTGCACCCCAGGTCCTGAAGTCCTTGGCGGTGACGTCGCTACCGGTGAGCTCGCCGAGGTAACGGTTCACCTGATCGGAGTCGACGCTCACCGGAAGATCATCCCCACCGAGGTAAGAGAACAGTTGCTGGCCGCCAAGCTCCTGACAGGCGAGTACGGCGGCAACCAACTCGGGGTCGGGTACTGAAACGCGCACCTCTGCACCACCCTTGGCCCGAAAGTCGAAGACCAGATCGCCGCCGTCGCGACCGACGTGATCGGGGCGAAGAGTGGTCAGGCCGAACGTCTCGTTGTCCCTGGCGTACTCGCGGTTGCCGACACGAATCAGCGTTTCGTCGAGCAGCCGCACCACCAGAGCCATCACCCCGGTCTGGGTCTCCACCCCTCCGGTGAGATCGACCTCGACCCGTTTCCGCAACCGGGGCAGGCGCTCGCCAAACGTGCGGAGCGAATCGAATTTGTCGGCATCCCTCACCTCGCGCCATCGGGGGTGATACAGGTACTGCTTGCGTTCCTTGTCGTCCCGCCCGGTGGCGAGGAGATGGCCTCTGCGATCTGTCGAGATCCAGACCTCTCTCCATGCCGGGGGGATCACCAGCGACCTGATCCATCGAAGCGTTGACTCGTCGGTGATCCGTTCGCCGTCAGAACGGTGGTAGGAGAAGCCCTTGCCGCGCCGCACCCTTCGTATCCCGGGCCGGGCATCGGTTGTGTACCTGAGGCCGGCCTCCTCCGCAGCTTCCTGGGCGGCATCGCTGATGGCGAGGGAATCCGCCGGCTCCGACTTGGCTCCGCGCCTCTCGATCGCCTTCCCCCGGTCCGGCGAGCCATCACCTCTCTTCACCACCATCCGTCGACGACTACCCATGGATCACTGCTTTCCTGGCACGGTCTTTGCGGGCCGAATCGATCAGAACATGATCGGTGAGCCGGTGCATACCGCGGTCAGGCGGTGCCGAAACGCGGCGAGCCCACCCGGTTTCGACGACAAGGCCTCCGAAGAGCCCATCACAGCTTGTGTTTGGTCTCTCCTGAGTTCCCCGAGCTTGGAGAAAGGAACGAGATGGTCCCGTCAGGCTCGAGCACGGCCAACTCCACCGAGGAAAGGTCATCGAGACCCTGTTTCCGAGCCGCCTGATCTACCTCGTGAGGTTGGAGCCGCTCGAGCTTCAGAGCCTCTGGCAAAAGCTCTCCGTCGCGAAGGATTACGACAGGGAGCCCCTCGAGCAGTCGCCGCGCTGGATCGAATTTGAAGCTCATATAGGAGAATGTGACGGTCAGCAGCGCCAACGTACTTGCGGCGAGAACCGCTCCCACCAGGGAGAAGTCCTCCTGCGTGATTCCCTGCTGCACTATGTCGCCGATGACCACCAGGAGGATCAGTTCGAAAGGCGACAGCTCGGAGAGCTCCTTCTTCCCCACCAGCTTGAGCAGCACGAAGATGAAGAGGAAGGCGACCGCCGAGCGGAGAACCACTCCCATCAGGGCAGCACCGTCGTCGAGAACTCCACCTCGACCACCCGCTCACCCTGCTCGAGCACGGCGACGTTTCCGTTGATCACGCCTTCTGCCCCCGGTTCGTGCCTGCCATCGAAATCGACGGTGAGGATGTCCCCGCGTGGCGGCTCGAATTCCCAGATCACATGTCCGTCATCGGCGATCTGCGCAGATGCATCCGGGTAGATGGCGTTGAAGTCGAGGGTTTCTATGTACTCGCGCCCCACGATCAACCTCACCGGCTGGTTGAACCCGCCCTCCCTGCTGACCGAAATGCTCAACCGTATGGCCAACCCCGGACGGGACACCGACGGGTGGCTCACCTCCAACCGATAGCCAGATGCCTCGGCCATGGCGGTTGCGGGACGGGGACCTGCCCACCCCAGCAAGGCCGCGACCACGATGATCAGGAGCAAACCCAAGCCGATGCGTCGGATCGCTCGACTGCGACGGACGTTCTCGAGCGGGTTCGCTTCGGGGAGCGTGGATACGCCCTGCTCGGATTCAGACTCGGACGGTTGGCCATTCGCCACGCGATTCCAACTCCGGCGCTCGGCGGGCGGAGCGTACATCCGACACCCCCGAATACCGGTGATCTCGACGACCGCGGGTGTCGGATCGATGCGTAACGGGCATGCTCAGACAATGCCGCCCGACCCCCCGGAAGACGCGACCCCGTTCCTGCCAAAGAAGCGTGATCTGGAGAGCTTGCGTGATGCCGCCGAAACCTGCCGGGGGTGTGACCTCTGGGAGCGGGCAACCCAGACGGTCTTCGGCGAGGGCTCTGTCAAAGCCCGCATCGTCCTCGTCGGCGAGCAGCCGGGCGATCAGGAGGACAAGCAAGGCGAGCCGTTCGTCGGACCAGCGGGCCAACTGCTCGACCGGGCCATGGAGGAGGCTGGGATCGATCGTGACACCGCCTACGTGACCAACGCGGTCAAGCACTTCCGCTGGAAGGCTGCGGGTGGCTGGCGGAGGATCCACGAGAAGCCCAACCGGCGTCAAGTGCGAGCGTGCCGCCCATGGCTGGACGGCGAATTCGCCGCGATCAACCCCGACGCGGTGGTGGCGCTGGGAGCGACGGCGGCCCAGTCGCTGCTGGGTTCCGAGATCCGGGTGACACGTGACCACGGGGTCCCACTTCCGTGGGACCCCGTCAAATTCGTCGTGGTCACCATCCATCCCTCGTCGGTGCTCAGGTCCAAGGACGGGGATCGTGACAAAGCCTTTGACGGCCTGGTCGCCGATCTGAGGGTGGCAGCCGACCTGGTTCGATGACCCCTACAGGTTGGGCGGCGCCGAACTGATCTCGCCCAACACCGAGTCGGGGTCACGTTCCTCGGCCAGATCACCGAGACTGACGATTCCGACGATCTCACCGCCTTCGACCACCGGTATGCGTCGCACCGAGGTGTCGGCCATCCGCGAGGCGACGTCCCCCACCGATTCCTCTGGGCTGGCCGTGATCACATCATCGGTGACGATCTCGCCGATAGTCGTCTGCGCCGGGTCGGCGCCGTCGGCGACGGCCCTGACCACTACATCTCTGTCGGTGAGTATTCCTGCCAGATGGCCGTTCGACGTAACCACCACATCGCCCACGTCGTTGTCCCGCATCGCCTTGGCCGCCTGCTCGACCGTGTCCGAGTCGCTGCAGGTGATCACGTTGCGTGTCATCACATCCGCAATCCGCTGACCCATGAACGCCTCCTTACTCGCGTCCAGTCGGGTCTTCCCCCAACCTGCGACGATCCAAACCCGGCGATCAGGGCCGAGGTGGCGTTGAGGAGCGTGGTCGCGGCTCGAACTCCGCAGCGAGCAGCGTCACGTCGTCCTCGGTGTGCTCACCGACCATCCGGGCGATCAATTCGTCGCAGAGAGCGGCCATCGACTCGCCCGCCAACGAACCGGCTACTTCGAGCAGCCTTTCCAACCCCACGTCGATGCTCTCGTCCCGTCTCTCCACCAGACCGTCCGAGTAGAGCAGCAGCATGTCTCCCGGGTTGACCCTCAGCGTGGCCTCGGTGAGCTCGACGTCCCTTATGCCCAGTGGGACCGAGCGAGCTTCTTCGAGAAAGCAGGTCCCTTCTGACCCGATGAGAAGCGGGGGCAGCTGGCCGGCGCACGTATAGCGCATCATCCCGCTCGGTCTGTCGTAAAGGACAACTGCCGACGTCGTGCCGGTGGCCGCTGGGACGTCGGCAGCGAGCCGGCTCAGCCTGGTCAGCGCCTGCACCGGGGTCGCGCCGTCGCGCAACTCGGCGTCCAGCACCGAGCGGAGCTGGCCCATGATGGCGGCGGCGGCGATTCCCTTGCCGACGACGTCGCCCACAGTCAGCGCCATGCGATCCGGTCCGACACGTATGGCGTCGTACCAGTCGCCACCCGCCGCCGTCCTCTCCTGGGCGGGTATGTACCTGGCGTGCAGCCTGAGCCAGGGCACCCGGGGGAGGATCCGGGGCAACAGGCTCTGCTGGAGTGTCTGGGCAGCTTCGTGCTCCTCCTCGTAGCGGCGCGCCCGCTCCATAGAGCGGGCCGTCACCGCCGCCAGAGCCGCCAGGTAGGAGCGGTCCTCCGACGAGAACGTCGCCCTTTCGGTGAACCCGGCAGCGAGGGCGCCCACCGTGCCTGGCCCGAGATTGACGGGCACCACGGCGATCGAAGCGAGCACTTCCTGGATCGGGTCCAGCCCGTCTGGAAAGCGGCGTTCCAACAGGTCGACATCGGGGTACCACAGCGGACGGCCGGTGCGGACCACATATGCGAAGGGATGACTGGACGGCAGCCGACGGTGCCTGCTGCGGGATCGACCGGCCTCCTTGCCCCACCACTTCTCGTGGAGAAGCTCGACCCCTTCGGTGGCAGGCACCGCCACCCATCCAACCGCTGCGCCCAGGGCGGCGAGCCCGGAGTCGACCGCGTTGTCGAGAACCTCCTCGACGGTCAGCGCCTGGGCGGCGCCGGCGGTCGCCTGCTGCAGGACCTCGAGCCGGCCCCCCGTCATCTCCGCCTGACGTCTCGCCTCACCAGCAGCCGTAAACAGAATGGCGTTGTCGGCCATGAGCCCGAGTCGGTCGGCGAGTTCCTGAAAACGGGGCAACTCGTCGCCCCCGAATCGTCTCCCCGACTCTGCCATGGCCAGCAGGAGACAGCCGATCACCCGGCCACGAGCCCGCATCGGAACGATCAGTTGCGAACGAGGTCCGATCTCGGCCACCAGACCGGCAAGCTCGCCGTCCCCCGCGGTCCTCGCCGCTTCCAGGTATGCCTCTGTGTCGATATCGGGCTCGACATGTGCCCTCCCCGTCTGCATCACGTGGTACACCGTGCCGGGCAAATCGGGGCTCGTCGGCCAGAGAGCCACCATTTTCTCGGCGATCATCTGGCGGTTCGGGTCGTCGTGACGCACCGCCACCACCCGCGCCGGATCGGTCAATGCGATGGCGCAGTAGTCGGCGGTACCCGGAACCATGAGGCTGGCTACCGCCAGCAGTCCCTCCTCCACTTCGAGCGTCCGGTCGAGGATCCCCGATACCTCGGAGGCGAGACGAGCCTGGTCGTCGGCCGCCCGGCGGTTGGTGACGTCGGCGAACACGACGACCGCCCCGACGACCTCTCCATTTTCGGCGTGGAAGGGGGCCGAACTGGTGCGGACGATCCGAGGGGTGCCATCGGACCGAACCAGCTCGATCTCCTCGCCGTGGACCACCTCGTCAGACAGGAGCGACCGGATCAAGGCCGACTCTTCGATCGAGATCCGCTGACCATCGGCGGTGTGCCCTGTCATGAAACGGGCGTCGGTGAGCAGATCCCTGCCCTCGACGGCGGTCCCGAGTATTTCGGTCGCCTCGTCGTTGGCCAGGACGATCCGCCCCGCCTTGTCTACGAGAATCAGCCCGTTTGGGATGGCATTGAGCGCGGACTCGAAGCGATGGCGCTGGTTGTCGCTCTCATTCAGGGCACCGGCGGCACCCCGGCGGGCCTTTGCCAACCCCCAACCGAGCGTCACCACCACCGCCCCGAGCACCAGGTATGTCCCGATCAGCAGCCAACTGACACCGGTCAGGTCCAGGAAGCCACCCCCCGGCTCGATCACAACGGGGCTGGCGGCGCCGGTGATGAGGAGGCTCACCAAGCCCGGTCCCGGGCCGAAGAGCCAGACCGAAACCACAACAGCGAGCAGCATCGACATGAACAGGGTGTTTCCGGTCGCCCCGACAAGCCAGAGGGCCACGGCGACCCCCGCCACCGCAAGGAGTGATGCGAGAACATACGCCAACGGTCGGTTGCGCGGGTGTCTCTCTAGCGGAGCGGTTCTCGACGGTATCGCCTTACCCTCACCACCCATCACCACCGCAGACGCCCGAGCAAGTGCGCTCCGTTCCTGAGAACCGAGTCTAGGCCCCGGGGTGCTGCGTCGACGATGTGTCCATCGGAGACGCCCTACCCTGCGCTCATGTGTCGCAACATCACAACACTGCGCGGCCTGGAGCCCGAGGCCACCGCCGAGGAGATCGAGGCCGCCGCCCGCCAATACGTCCGCAAGGTGAGCGGAGTCCAAAAGACCTCTCCGCACACCGAGGAGGCATTCGAACGTGCCGTCGCCGGCATCTCACGCCTCACCGAGGATCTGCTCAACCAACTCCCCCCACGCAAGCAACCACCACCGATGATCCCGCCTGGTCGACGCATCGCAGCACGCCAGGCTGCCGCTAGCTGAGGCACCTACGGAGGGTCAGCCTCGGCAGCGCCGCCGCATCGGGCCTCCGCATCATGCCTCCTCATCATTGCTCATGGGGACGCCCGCCAAGCGCCTGACCGCGGGTCCATGGAGAACGGTGCCGTCAGGGGCAAAACGCGAGCCGTGACATGGACAGTCCCAACTTTCTTCCGCAGTGTTCCAGCGGACTGTGCAACCGAGGTGGGTACACGTCGCATCGACCAAGTGGAGTTCCCCGTCTCGGTCGCGGTGAGCCGCCACCCTTCGTCCCCTGACGTTCCCGACTGCGGCCGAGCCGGGTGCTATCGCATCGAGATCGAGCGTGTGTGATCCGCCGATTCGATCGGCGACGAACCTGCCGGCCACCTCGGCGTTGAAACGGAGCATCGAGGGAAGTGACCGGAAGGCGCGCGGGGGCGATACCCCGGTGAGCTCGGGCCACGGATGGGACCGGCCGTTCGCCAGGTCACAGAGGATGCGGGCCGCGACCGTGCCGTTGGTCATGCCCCACTTGGCGAAACCGGTCGCAGTGAAGACCGGTACCCCTATAGACGGGATTCTTCCCACCGACGGGAGACGGGTTGCCGGCAGGTAATCCTGGGCCGACCACCGATGTGTCACTGATGCGACCGGGAACACGCCTCGAGCCCAACTCTCAAGACCGTCGAAGCGACGGAGGCTGTCCGGGTCGCGGCCGGTCACGTGCCCGTCGCCACCCACGATTATCGAGTCGGCGGCGAGCGGTCGAACCGATCTGCCATCATCGCCGATGCCCAGGTACATGCCAGCGGGCGGTTCTCCCTCGATGGTCGCCACCATTGCGTACGAGGTGTTCGGCTGTGTTGCTGCGAAGTGGCCCCCCCGGTTGACGAAGGGGAGGTGGGTGGCGAGGACGATGGCACCGGCGCGGACAATCCCCTGATTCGTCTCGACCTGGCCATCGCTATGAATGTCGAGCACCTGGCAGTCCGTGGTCACCGTCACACCCTGGCGCCGAGGAGGCGAGCAAGCCCCAGTCCATATCGGCGAGGGTGGAACATCGCCTGGTCGGTCAGCTTCACCGCGGCCAATACGGCGAAGGGGAGACCGATGTCACCAGACTCGTGGGTGACTGGAAGGCCGGCCTCCTTGGCGGCTGTCACCTCTTGCTCGATCACGTCGACCTGAGTCGGATCGGTTGTGTAGGTGTAGGCGGGGGCCGTTAACCAATCGCAATCGATGTCGTCGGCGAGGCGTGCCATCTCGCCTACGGCCCATTGGTTGGCGGCAGCGTATGTCCTTACGACCTCGGCTCCGAGATCCAACAGGCTGTGGTATGCCGCACCATGGAGCGCGGTGACCTTGGCCGTCGTGTGACCGGTGGTCCCCCCCGCCACCCGATCCCTCTCCAGCAGGGCGACGGTGATCCCCTGATCGGCCAGCCGCAGAGCCGTCGTCAGCCCGACTATCCCCGCGCCTACCACCGCTACGTCTACCGGGTCAGATGGAAGCGGCGCCGAGGGAGGATCCTCCCCTGCCGTCGAGTCCGTCCAGTAGGAGCGCAGCCAGCGCTCCGTGCTCAATGCCACTGAAGCGTCATCGTTCCCCGTGCCCGGTACCGTGAAACACCGCGTTCGATCGAGATGGACGCCATCACCGATCAGGGCTCGGTGCCGAGTGGATCCAGGCCCAGGTCCGCCGGGTCCATGCCGCGCCTCTCCATCTCGGCGACAATGTCATCGAGTGATGCGCGTCCCAGCAACCCGCTCCGGCCCGGCGGAGTGGGGAGTCTCCGAGTCGGCCCGCACCAGCCTGTACTGGTCGATCAGCTCTTGGTCGGACCATTGCCCTACTTGTCGTCCGGCGGTGTCGCCGTCTGAGGTATCCATATCGTCCTCTCGGCCACTGCGTTGTCCGCATTCTGCCCCTGCAGATGGTTCGACCATCAAGCCAGGGGGTAGGGACGGCCGACACAAGGAAAGGAACGGACTTGCCCATCGAATTTGGGCTCACCCTGTCGAGCGAAGAGCATCCCCCGAACCGTCTCGTCGAGATGGCCGCGCTGGCCGAAGAGGCGGGATTCGACTTCGTTTCGATATCGGACCACTACCACCCGTGGATCGACGCCCAAGGGCACTCCCCGTTCGTCTGGAGTGTGCTCGGCGCCATCTCACAGGTCACCGACACCATCGACGTGGCAGTCGGCGTCACCTGCCCAACCGTGCGGATCCACCCGGCAATCCTCGCCCAGGCGACAGCCACCACCGCGAACCTCCTACTGGACCGTTTCATCTGGGGGGTCGGGACGGGTGAGGCGCTCAACGAGCACATCCTTGCTGACAGGTGGCCACCCATCGAGATTCGACTCGAGATGCTCGAGGAAGCCGTCGATTTGATCAGGAAGCTATGGGAAGGCGAGTCCGTCAACCACTGGGGCGATTACTACACGGTGGAGGACGCCCGGATCTACGACCCGCCCCCCGGCCGCATCCCCGTGATCGTGTCAGCATTCGGGCCCAAGGCGGCGTCGGTCGCAGCTCGCATCGGGGATGGGTTGTGGACCACCGGCACCGACGACAAGACCGTCGAGCAGTTCCGATCGGATGGAGGATCGGGCCCGGTCTTCTCCCAGTTGAGCCTGTGTCACGCCTCGTCGAAGGAGAAGGCGGTGGAGACGGCCTTCAGCACCTGGCCGAACACAGGGGTTCCAGGCCAGTTGAGCCAGGATCTGCCAACGCCTACCCACTTCGAGCAGGCCTCGCAGAACGTGACGCCGGAAATGATCGCCGAGTCGATCCCATGCGGTCCCGACGTCGCGCCGATCCTGGAATCGGTGAATCAAGCGCTCGACGCCGGAGCGGACCACATCTACTTCCACCAGATCGGCCCCGACCAAGAGGGCTTCATCGAGTTCTGGAAGAAGGAACTCGAACCGGAGCTTGCATCGGGCCGGAATTCCGCCTGATCGGCGCGGCTATCGACTCGAGCTCAGCCCAAGGCAGCTCCAGCGGCTGCCTCTCTCAGGCGATCTAACGGAGGCGGCATCCACCTCTGCCCGCGTGGCGCGCCGTCGCATGTCGTCGAGGTCCCAATCGGGGTAGGAATCCTTGGCAAGCTGCGACATGGTCAGCCACAACCTGCTGCGGCCCTCGATCGCCAAGACCATCGCTTCGAGTTCCAGCACCGGGGTCAGAGGTGACCGACCGATCAATCGGCCATTGAGCTTGAGCCGGGCGAGACGCTCCGCCAACACCACTGCGGCTTCCTTGGCCCGGTGGCGGGCGCCCCCGACCCGGCTCAACAACCGCAGCAATGCCCGTTGGTCCTCCTGGATGTGACCAAGGACCACGCCGACCGTCGATCCAGTCTCACCGTCGCGCTTTGCCAGCCGCTTCGCGAGGGCAACGCCGCCCATCGACCCTGCGTGGTGGTCGGCGAGATAGATGCGAAGGAGCTCGTTACTTCCGGGTCGGCGTCGGGGACAGGCCCAACCGTGGCGGCGGTTCCATCTGGGTGTGTCACGGTGGCTCCGTTGTCTACTGGTGGAATGACACCGTTCCCTGTCCGCCGGATAAGCAAACGGAGAGCACGGCGGCCAACTCGGCCGGCCGGTCGCCGGGCCATCCGTCCCATCTAACGTGGGGAGCCAGATGGCGGCGCCGCTCCAAGGGTTGATGCAGCGGCATCCGCTCGACGTCGGGATGGTGCTTCGACGTGCCGCAACCACTCACGGTCTGAAGCAGGTGATCTCCGCCGAGAGCGTGGGGCTGCACCGCCAGAGCTGGGCGGAGACCGCCGCCAGGGTCGGACGGCTCGGGAACGCCCTCGCAGCCCTGGGCATCAGACCTGGAGACCGGGTCGGCTCTCTAGCCTGGAACACCCACAGGCATCTCGAGCTCTACTACGCCGTGCCCATGTCGGGCGCAGTGCTGACCACTCTCAACATCCGCCTCCATCCTTCAGATGTGGCATGGGTGGCCCGGCATGCCGAGATCAGCGTGATATTCGTCGACGCCGGGCTGACCAAGACGCTGGCCGAGATCAGAAGCGATCTCCCCGTGCTCGAGCAGGTCGTGGTCATGGGAGGACCGACCGACGAGGTCGACCCCGACCTCGGGGAACATCTCAGTTACGAGGAGCTCTTGTCCACCGAGAGCCCGGACATCGAATGGCCGATCCTCGACGAGAACACCGCGGCAGTGCTCTGTTACACGAGCGGCACCACCGGGCGGCCGAAGGGTGTCCTCTACTCGCACCGCTCAGAGGTTCTCCACGCACTTTGGAGCACTGGGGGCGGACTCGCATGCCATCGCCGAACGGGACGTGGTGTTGACGCTCGCCCCGCTCTTCCACGCCAACAGCTGGGGCCTGGCGTACTCGACCGCCCTGGCCGGCTCGACGCTGGTCCTTCCCGGACGCGACCTGTCGCCGGCTGCGGTGGTGGGTCTGATCGAACGGCTCGACGTCACCGTGGCCGCGGCGATCCCCACCGTCTGGATCACCGTGGACCGGTGGCTCACCGAGCACCCGGAGCACGGTCTCGGTCGGCTGGAACGGATCATCTGCGGTGGTGCTGCGGTCACCGAGGACCTCATCGCCCGCTTCGAGGGACGCGGGGTCCGGATCTCGCAGGCGTGGGGGATGACCGAAATGTCCCCGGGGGGAACGATGTCGATGATCCGCTCCACATTCGGGGCCTCCACCGATGAGGAGAGGCGGCGGCTGCTCGCCCTCCCCGGCGTGGCCGTCGCCGGTGTCGAACTGCGGGTGGTGGACGAGGACGGGAATCCGCTTCCTCACGACGGGGCGTCGGCTGGAGAGTTGGAAGCGCGGGGGCCCTGGGTGGCCGCCGCCTACTACCGGCCGGACGACCTCTCAAACGAGGAGCGTTTCCACGATGGATGGCTGCGCACCGGTGACATCGCCACCATCGACGAGTGGGGCTATCTCCGGATAGTCGACAGGGCCAAGGACGTGGTCAAGTCGGGCGGGGAGTGGATAAGCAGCCTCGAGTTGGAGAATCACCTTGCCGATCATCCCGATGTGGTCGAGGCAGCCGTCATCGGGGTGAGTCACGCCACCTGGCAGGAGCGGCCGATTGCCCTCCTGGTGCTTCGCCCAGGAGGCTCATCTCGACGAGGAGGAGATGCGCTCTTTCCTCGCTGCGAAGGTCGCCGTCGTGGTGGATCCCCGACAGATTCATCCCCGTGGCCGAGATCCCTCACACGGCGGTGGGCAAGACAGACAAGCGGGCGCTCCGCTCTTCATACGCCACAGCGCTCGAGGAGGAGCGAGGATGAACATCGCCTTCAATTCGGCCGCCATCCCGGTCCGGCTGGCCTGGTCATCCCCGTTCACTCGCTGGCAAGGACCGCTCTCCGACATGTCCGCCCTCGACCTCGGCGTCGACGTCACCAGCCGAGCCCTCGACGAGCGTGGCTTCGACCCGTCATCGATCGACCGTCTCGTGCTTGGGATCACCACACCGCAACTCGGTGGCTTCTACGGCGCTCCGACCGTGGCCGCCAGGATCGGGGCGCCCGGTGTCAGCGGTCCGATGATCGCCCAGGCCTGCGCCACGTCGGCGGCGTGCATCGAGGCGGCGGCGCTCCACGCCGAGGCCTCGCCGGACACGATCGACTTGGTGCTGACCACCGACCGGACGAGCAACTCGCCGCTGGTGGTCTATCCGTCGAGCACAGCGACGGGTGGCGAGCCTGGTCGGGAGCACTGGTTCCTCGACAACATCCGGCGCGACCCCTGGGCCGGCAAATCGATGACGGAGACCGCCGAGCGTGTCGCCGACCAGGCCGGCATCACCCGTGAGGAGATCGACGAACTCACCTTGCTCCGCTATGACCAGTACCGCACCGCCCTCGCCGAGGACCGCTCGTTCCAGCGCCGGTTCATGGTGTCGGTCGAGGTACCTGGTCGGCGGGGCGGCATCGAGGTCGGCGAAGACGTGGGCGTCCACGAGACCACGGCCGAGGGCCTTGCCAAGCTCGATCCGGTGATCCCCGGTGGTGTGGTCACATACGGTTCGCAGACCCACCCCGCCGACGGAACCGCCGGGATGGTGATCGCCGGTCTCGACAGAGCCCGTGAGCTGGCCGATGGCGGACCGATCGCCCGGATCCTCGGCACCGGATTCGCCCGTGTCGGTCGGTCGGAGATGCCAAAGGCGCCGGTCCCGGCGGCGCAGGCGGCGCTTGCCGCCGCCGGGACGGACATGGCGCAGGTGGACGCGGTCACCACCCACAACCCGTTTGCGGTCAACGACCTCTGGTTCTCCAGCCAGACCGGTTTCCCGGTGGAGCGGATGAACGTCCACGGGAGCAGTCTCGTCTACGGACACCCCCACGCCCCCACCGGCGCCCGGCTCGTGGTCGAACTGATCCACACCCTGGTGGAGCGGGGCGGCGGGGTGGGGCTCTTCACCGGGTGCGCTGCCGGGGACACCGGTGCGGCGTTAGTGCTCCTGGTGGAGGACTGAGCGTTCGCTGCAGGTCAGGTCGATCATTTCAGGTCGGTCAGTTCAAGTCGGTTTGGGCCACCAAGCGCTCCAGCACGGCGCGCTCGCCGAAGACCTGGCCGACATCGATCGGCACCCGCCGGTAGAGGATGAGCAGCAGGTCGGAGGCGGTCGCTCGCAGTGCCGCGTCACCCTTGCCGTGGGCCCGTTCCACTGCCAGCGAGCCGTCGTCCCGTTCGCTGAGCATCCACTCCCCATCGGCATCGGTGGGGTGCATGTGGACCGACCCGCCCAACGCTGCGGCGCCCTCCACACGGGACGGCGTGGAGAACTCGAGGAACTCGTCGACCGCGTCGGCGGCGATGGCGGGGTCGATGGCGAACTCTCTCCCTGCTGCTGCCTCGGCATCCCAACGGTGCACCGCCGCCTCCTGGGCCTGGTGGCGGAGGACGAACGCAACATCCTTCTGAGCTGCCCAGGTCCAAACCGGCTCGCTCGGGTCGGCACCACGGAGGGCATCAACCAAACCGGCGGCTCCACTGCGGAAGGCACCGAGCAACTCCCCGAAGTCCTCCGGTTGATCCAGCTCCTCTGGTACCTCGGATGGATCTTGAAGCCGCCTTTCGACGATTGTCCGCCAGAAATCCTGCACTTCGTGTAAATGGGCCACCAGATCGCGCACCGTCCACCCTGGGCAGCCGGACACGATGCTTCTCCGCGCCCGCCTCGGCGGCGGCCTCGACGAACCCAGCCGAGTCGCGCTCGATCGAACCGAGGTAGTCGAGCTCCATCGCCCAGATCGTAAACGGATGACATCACAGCGATGGGGCTGCCACGTAGACTCGATGAAGCCCGGACGAGCGTCCTGAGGGAGGGTGTCCGCATGTTCTGGTTGGGGCTTCTCCTCGTTGCCTGCGGAGTGTTCCTGCTCGTCTACGGGACGATGCTTTTCCGCTTCGCGATCGCCGTCGCCGGGTTCGTGGTCGGCTTCGCCCTCGGCTGGTGGCTCCTGGAATCGGCCAGCGACTCCGCCCAGGTCATCGTGGCATTCGCCCTTGGTGGGGTGGTCGCCATCGTTGGGTACTCGGTGGTCCGGCTCGGGGTCTATTTGGCCGGCGGGCTGCTCGGATCGTTGGTAGCCCTCATCGTCCTCTCGTTCCTCAACATCGGGCCGCCGTGGGTCAACGTGTTGGTGATCCTCGCCGCAGCGGTTGCGGTGGGGTTCTTTGCCCGGAGTCTCGGCCTATGGATCACCATCTTGGCGACGAGTGCCGCCGGCGCCTATGCCATCGTCTACGGGTTGAGCCGGATGTTCCCCGAGGCCACCCAGATCACCCCCGAGGATCTCGAGTCGGCGAAGATACCGCTGACGGGTGCGGCCTTCACGATATTGATCCTGACGTTTGCCATTGGCTTTCTCTCGCAATGGACCCTCGCCCGGATACAGCGCCGGTTCGTCAACACCGGTCCCGGCCAGGTGTAGGGGCACTGCAACGGCCCGCTCCCCGTCCGGCCGTCTGCCGTCTGCCGTCTTCCGTCCATGAAGAGGGGCCCCGATTGGGGCCCCTCTTCACGTTCGCTCTGATCTAGATCAGAAGTCCATGTCGTGGCCGCCGTGGCCACCCGGCGGCATGGCCGGCTTGTCTTCCTTCTGCTCGGCGATCAGCGCCTCGGTGGTCAGCAGCAAGCTGGCGATCGATGCCGCGTTCTGCACGGTCGACCGCACCACCTTGGCAGGGTCGGGGATCCCGGCCGTGAGCATGTCCTCGAACTCGCCGGTGGCGGCGTTGAACCCCTGGTTCTTGTTGTCGGCGCCACGGACGTGCTCGACGACCACACCGCCCTCGAACCCGGCGTTCACCGCGATCTGGCGGATCGGCTCCTCGAGCGCCCGGCGGACGATGGCCCGACCGGTCTGGTCGTCCTCGGTGCCGCCGCGCACCTTGTCGATGGCGTCCTGGGCACGGAGCAGGGCAACCCCACCACCGGGGACGATCCCCTCCTCCACCGCAGCGCGGGTTGCGGAGACGGCGTCCTCGATGCGGTGCTTCTTCTCCTTGAGCTCCACCTCGGTGGCGGCACCCACCTTGATCACGACGACGCCCCCGGCCAGCTTTGCCAGCCGCTCCTGGAGCTTCTCGCGGTCCCAGTCGGAGTCGGAGTTCTCGATCTCACGCTCGATCTGCTTGATCCGGCCCTGGACGTCGCTCTCGGAACCGGAGCCGTCGACCACCGTGGTGTCGTCCTTTGTGACGACCACACGCCGGGCACGACCCAGCATGTCGACGGTGACGTTCTCCAGCTTGAGACCGACCTCTTCGGAGATGACGGTCCCGCCGGTGAGGATGGCGATGTCCTGGAGCTGCGCCTTGCGCCGCTCACCGAACCCCGGGGCCTTGACCCCGACAGAGGAGAAGGTGCCGCGGATCTTGTTGACCACCAAGGTGGCCAGGGCTTCGCCCTCGACGTCCTCGGCGACCACCACCACGCCCTTGCCGGTCTGCATGACCTTCTCCAACACGGGGAGCAGGTCGTTGACCGAGCTGATCTTCTGGTTGGCGATCAGGATGTACGGGTCCTCGAGGACCGATTCCTGCCGCTCGGGGTCGGTGACGAAGTAGGGGGAGATGTAGCCCTTGTCGAACTGCATTCCCTCGGTGAACTCGAGCTCGATCCCGAAGGTCTGGCCCTCCTCCACCGTGATCACGCCGTCCTTGCCGACCTTGTCCATGGCCTCGGCGATCTTCTTGCCGATGGTCATGTCGGCGGCGGAGATGGCCGCCACGTGGGCGATCTCCTCGGAGGTCTCGAGGTCCTTGGAGAACGAGCCGATGAACTCGACGACCTTCTCCACGGCCTGCTCGATGCCCCGCTTCAACGCCATGGGGTTGGCGCCGGCTGCGACGTTGCGCAGACCTTCGTTCACCATCGCCTGGGCGAGAACCGTGGCGGTGGTGGTGCCGTCACCGGCAACATCGTTGGTCTTGGTGGCGACTTCCTTGGCGAGCTGAGCGCCCATGTTCTCGTATGGGTCGTCGAGCTCGATTTCCTTGGCGATGGTGACACCATCGTTGGTGATGGTGGGAGCACCCCACTTCTTCTCGAGCACCACGTTGCGACCGCGGGGCCCGAGGGTCACCTTGACTACGTCGGCGAGCTTGTTGACTCCCGACTCGAGGCCACGCCGGGCCTCCTCGTTGAAGCGAAGATCCTTCGCTGCCATTTCTCAGGTTCCTCCCGGGTCAGTTGACGATGGCGAGGACGTCGCGCGATGACAGGATCAGGTACTCCTCGCCGTCGAGCTTGAGCTCGGTCCCGGCGAACTTGGAGTAGACGACCACGTCACCAACGCTCACATCCATGGGCAGCCGGTCGCCATCGTCGTTGAGGCCTCCAGGCCCAACGGCGAGCACCTCGCCCAGCTGCGGCTTCTCCTTGGCGGTGTCGGGGATCACCAGACCCGACGGAGTACGCGATTCGGCGTCCTCCTTGGGCATGACCACCACCCTGTCACCAAGAGGCTGGAGCTTCATCCTTCCCATCCTCCCTTCGGTTAGACAGTGCAACCCACACCTGTTTCCCAAACGTGGGTTAGCACTCACGATCGATGAGTGCTAGGAACTTTAGCAATGTATTGGTGGGAGTGCTAGTCGGAAAGGGCTGAGTACTGTACTTAGACCGCGACTCAGACCGAGGCGCCTCGGTCATCGGGGGTGTCCGAGGGGGTGGCCTGCCAGCCTCCTCGGCTGGTCGGGCCGGCGTGTACGGACCGACCAGCACGGATGAGCGGCCAAAGGCCGCACGATCTCACGCACCGGTGCTGCAGCCGCCGTAGGCCGCGTCCAACTGCCCAGGTCCGCCCAACTTCATGCCCGGGTCGACCTGGGCGTCCCAGTCGGTGTATTGGCCCGCCAAGAGATGACCGACACCGACGATGCCGATCATGGCGGCGTTGTCCGTGCACAGCAGCGGTGAGGGCAGCAGGAGCCTCACCCCGCGGGCGTCGGCCTCCTCGGCGAACCTCTGGCGGAGACGGCGATTGGCCAGGACGCCACCGCCTCCCGAGACCGTCCGTGCCCCGGTGTCGTCCACCGCGTTGAAGGTCTTCTTGACCAGCACGTCGACGATCGCCTCCTGTATCGAAGCCGCCATGTCGGGGAGCGACGGCAGTTCTCGCGCCGCTTCGGCCTTGCGGACGAAGGTGACCACCGATGTCTTGAGACCCGAGAAGGAGAGGTCGTAGCGATGGTTGGCGAGGCCCCGCGGGAAGGAAACGGCGGAAGGGTCACCACCCTCGGAGGCGGCGTCGATCGCGGGGCCTCCGGGGTAGCCAAGACCGAGAAAGCGCGCCACCTTGTCGAACGCCTCGCCGGCGGCGTCGTCGATGGTGGCGCCGACAACCTCGAAGCGGCCCCAGTCGGCGAGGTGGACGATCTGACT
The DNA here is from genome assembly GCA_963826825.1 of uncultured Acidimicrobiia bacterium. GTDB lineage: Bacteria > Actinomycetota > Acidimicrobiia > Spongiisociales > DATADW01 > DATADW01. Next base: position 86,962 of record CAWGYV010000008.1, read on the forward strand.
GTGGCCGCCGGATGCCAGCAACGCCACTGCCGGCGGAGCGAATTCTTCGTGCTCGAGGAGCGGCGCCATGAGGTGACCCTCCATGTGGTCGACCCCGACAAACGGAAGCCGGCCCGACCAAGCCATCGCCTTGGCGAACGAGAAACCCACCAGCAACGAACCGACCAACCCAGGACCCTGGGTGGCGGCCATGCCGTCGAGATCGGCCGGGTGCACCCCGGCCTCGGCCAGGGCTCTATGTGTCAACGAGCGAATCGCCTCGACATGGGCCCGCGCCGCCACCTCGGGGACCACCCCCCCAAAACGCTCGTGCAACTCGACCTGCGAGGAGAGCACATTGGAGAGGATGTCGGCGGCCCTGGACCACGGCCACCGCGGTCTCGTCGCAGCTCGTCTCGAAGGCGAGCACGGTGGGCTCCATGACGGCCATCAGCCGAGCTCCCGGCGGATGCCATCGAGCCTGGCGCGGTATTCCGGGCCGTCGATGTCGTGGGCCCACATGATGATGGCGTCCTCGTCCCGGTAGTAGTGCTTGCGGACACCAACCGGCCCCATCCCGAATCGCCGGTAGAGGTCCTGGGCGCGCCGGTTGGAGCTGCGGACCTCGAGGGTGAGACTGTGGCCGCCGGCAGCCAGCCCGGCCTCGACCCCGGCAAGCACGAGCCGGGTGCCGATGCCGCGGCCCGCCGAGTCAGAGGCCACCGCCACCGTCGTTATGTGAGTGTCCTCCCCGACCGACATGATCCCGATGTACCCCACCAGCCTGCCCGACTCCTCGGCTACCAGATAGGTCCGCGATGGCTGGCCCAACTCGTCGCGGAAGATGCCTTCCGTCCACGGCGTCGAGAAGGTCGCCTGCTCGATGGCCATGACATCGGCGAGATCGAGTTCGGTCATCGGCCGGATGGTGGTCACGGTGATTGCGGCCACGGGCCCTCCTGTCGCAACACCGCCCAGTTGATCGCCACGTCGGGTTCACGCAGATACAGGGGTCGGACCTCGTCGAGGGGAAGGAATTCCTCGCGCTCCGCCGCAGGCTCGACCAGGCCGAGGAGGACACCAGCAGACGGATACCTGGGGCGGGCATTCTTGACGCGGTGGAGCCCGCGAAACACCTCATTCGGGATCTGGGGGGTGTCACCCACAACCAGCACATCGTCGGGGTCCGACTCGAGCAGCGCCCGAAGGCGGTCGGAGTCCATCAACTCGGGCGGCCCCTCGCGCACCACCCCGCCGGGGACCGGCCGGTAGGAGGCGACGGCGAACTGACGGCGGCGGACGTCCACCACGGCCACGATGTGCCGCCGTCCCGTTGCCGCTCCCAGGGCGAGACCGTCGAGGCTGCTCACCGCCACCAGGGGCACCCCGAGGGCGGCACCCAGACCCTGCGCGGTCGAGATTCCCACTCGGATCCCGGTGTACAGACCGGGACCGACGTCCACGGCGACCACGTCGAGATCCTGAGGACCCCAGCCTGCCTGGTCGAAGCAGAAATCCATGGCGGCAACGATGAAGCCGGCGTGTCCGGTGCGGTCCACTCGCTCGGCGGAAGCCACAACCGCCCCCGAGTCCCCCAGCGCCACCGACGAAGCCGGCGTCGAGGTCTCGATGACGAGGATCTTCAAGAGGCCACCTCCCACAGCGGCCGAGCGGTCCACGACCCTTGGGGATGAAGGCGGATGAGCCGATCGCCGTCCTCGTCCACCAGAAGATCGATCTTGAGGTGGTCGCCGACGATCATCGGGGCGACCGCCTCGCCCCACTCGATCACGGTGACACCGTCGGCACCTGTCTCGAGCAGATCGAGGTCGTCGAACTCGCCGGTACTCCCCAGCCGGTAAACATCGGCATGGGTGAGCGGGAGGAAGCCGTCGTCGTAGCGCCGGACGATGACGAATGTCGGACTGGTGACCGGCTCGGCGATCCCGAGAGCCTCCCCGATCCCGGCGATGAATGTCGTCTTCCCCGCACCCAGTTCCCCGTTGAGGAGGACGATGTCGCCTGGTCGGAGCAGCCCGGCCAGCCTCCGCCCGGCAGCGCGGGTGTCGCCACCGCTGTGCGAGGTGATCTCGACCGTCACCCGAACAGACCCAACTGGACCGATTCCACAGGTTCGCGCTCGACCTCGGCTCGGGCTCCGGTTCGAGGGCGGACATCTCTGCTCTCTGCAACAGCCCGGCGACCAGGCCGAGGTCGTGGCGCATCGCCTCCATCACCCGATCCCCTCCCCGCAGCGCCGCCGAGGGGTGGAAGGTCGGCACCAGCCATCGGTGCCACCACGGATACGCCTGGCCACGCATCCGGCTGATGCCGGTATCCGTCTTGAGAAGGAGCTTCGTTGCGAAATTGCCGACGGTCACCACCACCAACGGGTCGACGAGCACCAACTGGCGGCGCAGATAACCCTTGCACGCCTCGGTCTCGGCTGGGAGGGGGTCCCGGTTGCCCGGAGGGCGGCACTTGAGGGTGTTGGCTATATAGACGTCGCGATCGCAGTCGAGCCCGATCTCCTCGAGGAGGCTGTCGAGCAGCTTCCCGGCGGCGCCGACGAACGGAAGCCCCTGCTGGTCCTCGTGGTAGCCGGGGGCCTCTCCGACCACCATCACCGCCGCATCCGGCGAGCCTCGGGCGAACACCGCCTGGGTCCTCGTCTGGCAAAGGTCGCAGGCGATGCACACCGCCGCCTGTTCGGCGAGGAGACGCAACTCGGCCGCCGCCGCGGCGCGATCGGTGCTCATGGGGCAGAAAACGACACTGCCTCGCAGTGTATGGCGGCAAAGCCAAATTCAGGCTTCAGCTGACCGTGGAGATTCGCAACGCCGCTTCTATGGCACGCCCCATCGCCTCGAATGCGGCCTCGCCCAGTGCGTCCGGATCGGCATCTACCTCACCGCACGACACTGCGAAAACGGCGTCGCCGTCGTAGCGAGTGTGGGCGGGTCGGAGACAGACGGCGACCGCATCCTGCGCCCTCACCGCCAACCGGGCCAACTCGACTCGGCTGAGCCGACCATCGGTGGCGATCACCCCCAATGTGGTGTTGGTGTGGGGCGGGACCGGCAGCACCGGGCCGCGCGCCACGGCAGGTCCGCCGGTGAGCGGCTCCCCCTCCAGCGTGAATCCGTCGCCCACCGCGTTGACCACGACAAGCGCACCCACCACCGCACCGGGCCATCCCACCGACGACGACCCCACCCCACCCGATGGCGGTTCGTCGAAGAGCCGCCAGTTGGCGACGGTGGCCCCCGTGCCGGCTCCCACCCGGCCCTGGGCAGCCGGCTCAGTGGCGGCTGCATCGAAGGCCGCTGCTCCCTGGTCGGGCCCGGGCCGGGCGGTGGGATCCCCAACTGCCAGGTCATAGACGACGGCTCCGGGGACTATCGGCACCGGGCCTGCCGGGGTGGGATGACCCCGGCCCTGTGCGGCAAGCCGCGCCATCACCCCGTCTGCGGCGCCGAGACCGAAGGCGCTGCCCCCGGTGAGCAGGATCGCCTGCACCTGCTCCACCCTCATCCCGAGCTCGAGAAGCGACGTCTCCCTCGTCCCTGGGGCGGCGCCTCGGATCTCGACGGTGACCACGTTCGGCTCGGGGAGCACCACCACCGTGCAGCCCGTCATGCCCACCGGGTCGGTCCAGTGCCCCACCATGACTCCAGGGACATCGGTGATCGTCGGCGGCCGGTCGGTCATGATGCGCTCATCCTGGTACACCGAGCGCCGGGTTGCCCTGGTCAGATCGAGCGCTGATAGCTCCGGAAGGAGGCTGTGCCGAGGAGCACCGCCGCGATGCAGAACAGGACGAGTAGACCCACCCGGCCCAGGATCAGCGTCCAATCGGGGTTGGCAGTGAGCATCGCCTCGTGCGATGCCACCGCCGCCCAGTCGACCGGGTTGAAGCGGGCCACAGTGGCGATCCATTCCGGCAGCAGCGCGGCGGGCATGAACGCCGTCGAGAGGAAGATGCCGGGGAGCACGAGCAACTGGTTCATCCCGATCACCGATTCACGCTTGCGGACGCTCAGGGCGGTGGCCATCGAGATCCCACCGAAAGCGGCTCCCAGCAACACCGACACCCCCAAGAGCACCACCACGCCCAGGATCCCGCCCTCGAACCGGGCGCCGAGGAGCAGGGCCAGCCCGATCAGGATCAGAGCCTGGATGGTGAGCGAGATGACCTGTTGGATGTTCACCCCGTTGAGGATGGCGCTCCGCCGCACCGGCGAGGTGAGCAGGCGGTCGAGCACCCCGCTCTCCATGTCGTCGAGCAACCCCATCCCGTTCCAGGAGTTGGCGAACATGGCGGTCATCAGCACCACCCCAGGGGCCAGATAGGCGATATAGCTGTCGGTGGGGAACCCAGGTAGCCCGGCCACTCCCTCGAACAGCGCCGAGAAGAGGAGCAGCCAGATCAGTGGCTGCGCCAGTGATGCCACCACGTACCACGGTTGACGGACGAGTGCCTTGATGTGTCGGTTGGCGATGAAACCGGAGTGCGACAGAGCGGTCATGCGGTCCTCTCATTCTCTGTTGTGGCAAATCTGCGGCCGGTGTGACGGAGAAAGACGTCATCCAACGAAGGGCGATTGACGGTCACTTCGAGCACCCGGACGCCGGCGGCGTCGAGCGCCGCCAAGACGACTGGGACGGCCTCCGCTCCCCTGTCGGCGCGGGCGTGAACACTCCGCCCGTCCGCCACCACCTCACGGAGCTGGCTGGTTGCCAGCACCTCCATGGCCGATCCGACCATGTCGGTTGAGGCCAACTCGATGTGGAGGGCATCGCCGCGCATCCCGTCCTTCAAATCGCCGGGTGTGCCTTCGGCGACGACGCGTCCGTGGTCGATGATCACGATCCGGTCGGCCAGGTGATCTGCCTCCTCGAGGTAGTGGGTGGTGAGGAGCACAGTCACACCGTCCACGTCGCGCAGCGTGCGGATCACGTCCCACAGCTCGGCACGAACCTCCGGATCTAGACCGGTGGTGGGCTCGTCGAGGAACAAGATCTGGGGACCGTGGACCAGGGCCAGGGCGATGTCGAGGCGACGCTGCATTCCTCCCGACCAGGTCTTGACCAGCCGGTCTGCCGACTCGCTCAGCCCGAAGCGATCCAAGAGCCCGGCGGCTCGACGGCGCGCCTCGCTCCGATCGAAACCGTTGATGCGAGCCTGGAGAACGAGGTTCTCCATCCCGGTGGACTGGACATCTGAGCCCGACCGCTGCGCCACGTATCCGATCGAACGGCGCACGGCGTCAGGATCGGAGAGCACGTCTACACCGGCGATCGACGCCTCACCCTCGTCCGGATACGAGAGCGTGGTGAGGATCTTCACCGTGGTCGACTTGCCTGCGCCGTTTGGTCCAAGCAAGCCGAAAACAGTCCCCTTCGCGACGGTGAGATCGAGCCCATCGAGGGCGATGACACCATCGGGGTAGGTCTTGCGGAGCCCTTTGACCGAAACGATTGAATCGGTAGTGACTGGAACAGTGTTCGTTTGCATTCGAACATCATTCCACAATTGGTCGGATTTGTCAACCACTGTTCGTGTCAAGCGAATGATGTTCGAGTCAGGGTAGGATAATGGCATGCAGCCGAGCGTCGAGAAAGCCCTCCCCGAGCCCCCTTGGTGGGAGGTTCCCAAACGAGGCGAACCGCGTGCAACTCTGAGCCGGGAGGCAATCGTGGACGCGGCGATGGATGTCCTCGACCACAACGGGTTGGATGGGCTGAGCATGCGGCGAGTGGCCGAAACGCTCGGTACCGGTCCAGCCAGTCTCTACTGGCATGTCGCCGACAAGGAACAACTGATCCATCTCATCCTCGACCGGGTGATGGGAGAAATCGAGTTACCCGAGCCCGATCAGTCGCGGCTGGGAGGAGCAGATCCGCGAGTTCGCCCAGGCGGCGCGGGCCACCTTCCGAAAGCACCGCGATGTGGGCCTCGCCTCGCTGGGCAGGGTTCCGATGGGGCCCAACCTGATACGTATCGCCGAGTGGCTGCTTGGGTTGCTCCGTGCTGCCGGTATCCCCAACCGCCCGGCCACCTGGTTCGTCGACCTGATCGCCCTCGTCGGCGCCGCCCAATCTGTCGAGGACGACATGGCTTCGACTGGCGAAGATCCGGTGATCAACGCCATGGGTGACTATCTGGCTGCGCTTCCCCCCGACCGGTTCCCCAACCTGGCGGCGGTGGCCTCGGACATGGTCGTCGGCAGCCCCGACGAACGGTTCGAGTTCGGGCTCGATCTCCTTCTTCGCGGGCTCAAGAGCTTCACTCCGCGTAGCGCCGCGGCAGGCGGGGCCCGATCTGACAGACAACCTCGTAATTGATCGTCTCCAGCCGCTCTGCCCACTCGTCGGCGGTTATCTCGGCGTCGCCCTGGCGGCCGAGCAGCACCACCTCGTCTCCGACCTCAACCGTCTTATCACCGCAATCCACCACGATCTGATCCATGGTGACGGTCCCCGCCAGCGGGTGGCGATGGCCGCCGATCAGCACCTCGCCACCTCGGGCGGATAGGAGCCGCGGATAGCCGTCGGCATAACCGATGGGCACCGTCGCCACGTTGGAGTCGCTGGGGAGGGCACGCCGCAATCCGTAGGAGAGGCGGGTGGCAGCCGGATATCGCCGCACCATCGAAACGTGCGACACCACGCGCATCGCAGGGCGGAGCTCGACGGGTAGCTCCCTGCCCGGCGCCGGAGACAGTCCATATGCGGCTATGCCCAACCGGACCATCGAGAGACGCGAACCCCGATGGAAGAGCGCTCCACCGCTGTTGGCGGCATGGCGCATCGGCGGCTCAACCCCACGCTCGGCAAGCAACGCACTCACGTCGTCGAAGAGCCCCATTTGATTGTCGGTCATCGTCCCGTCTTCCTCGGAGACGGCGAAATGGGTCCACAGGGCAGCGAGCTGGAGCGATGGATGGGCGAGCACCGCATCCACCACCCACGGGACCTGGTCCGGGGCGGCGCCCACCCGATGCATTCCAGTGTCGACCTTGACGTGAACCGGGATGGTCGAGACAGCGGCGGCTGCCAGCGCCTCGACGAACTCCACCCGGTAGACGGTGGGAATCAGAAGCCAATCGATCACCTCCCCCACCTCATCCGGACGGGGCTCGGAAAGGAGCAGGACGGGAGCCTCGACACCCGCCTCGCGCAACCGCACCCCCTCCTCGACCAACGCCACGGCGAGCATCGATGCGCCCGCCTCCAGGGCGGCCTCCGCCACGGGTACGTCGCCGTGGCCGTAGCCATCGGCCTTGACCACAACGCACACTTCGGATGGGGCGACCAGCTCGACAACGGCTGCCACGTTGTGAGCAATAGCGCCGAGATCGACCTCGACCCACGACTGCCTCATGCCGTCACGCCGGCGAACCCGGTGATCGACTCGAGCAGCGAGCCGGCGGTCACGGTCCGGCGGCTGGCGAGAGACGCCGCGGCCCGTCCGTGCCAGTGAGCCGCCGCTCGGGCTGCTACCTCAGCCTGGAGACCGCGGGCCCATAGCGCCCCGATCATGCCGGTGAGGACGTCGCCGGTCCCGATCGTGGCCAGCTCGGGCCCACCACTGTCGACCACCCACCGCTCCCTGCCGGCGACAACGGTGGGGTTCCCCTTGAGCACGATCGTCGCCGAGATGCGCACGGCCAACTCGGCAACAGCGACATGACCGGGTGCCGTTCCGCCAAAGCGGCGGAACTCACCACCATGGGGAGTGAGCACCGTCGGCCCCGGCCGGCGCGAAATCAGGTCGGGCGACGCGGCGTTGATCCCGTCGGCATCGAGCACCACGGGTTTGCTCACCGAATGCAACAACCTCGCCACGAACTCCTCCTGCTGGGTACCCAACCCGGGACCGAGGGCGACCACGTCGAACCGGGTCGCGGCATGGGCGATACCCGCTGCGTCGGCCGGGGAGAAGCGCTCTCCATCGCCGGCCGGGATCAACAACAATTCGGGGTCGGCCGCTGCATAGGTGGCGGCGAGCCTCCCAGGGCAGGCCAGCGCCACCGATCCTGCACCAAACCGCAAGGCGGCCCGCGCCGCAAGCAATGGCGCCCCGGCGATACCCGGAGAGCCTCCCACCACCAGAACGGACCCCGAAGACCACTTGTGAGCGGTGCGGGACCGCACCGGTCGCGGTGCATCGCCGTCCTCACAGAGTCGGAGTTCCGGCTCCATCGCCGGGAGACCGATTTCGGCAATCACCACCTCGCCGCACCGCTCCGGCCCCTCTCCGAAGACATGGCCAAGCTTGAGAGCTTGAAAGGTGACTGTGCGCTCGGCATGAAACGCCGAGTGCTCCACCGCCCCCGTCCCGGGGTCCAACCCGGTGGGGACATCCACGGCCAGGACCCGAGCCCCCGACCCGATCCAACGGGATACGTTCGCGGTGATCCCCTGGCGGAAGCCGCCCCCGAAGATGGCATCGATGACGAGATCTGCCGCCCGAGGCTCGCCCAGAGGCTTGGCGGGTATGCCCACCTTGGCCGCCTCGATCGCAGCGCGCCTGGCGGCCTCGGTGCGTGGTAGCCTCCAACACCTGTAGCTCGACGGCAGCGCCGCGCCGGAGAAGGTGACGGGCCGCCACGTATCCATCTCCGCCGTTGTTCCCCGGTCCTACCAATACGGCGACACGTGTGCCGTACCCGGCCCCCATCTCGGCGGCAACCCGTGCCACCGCCACGCCGGCTCGCTCCATGAGCACTTCGACTGGTTCGACGCTGGCGCGATCGGCCGCCGCTGCCATCTCCGGGGTGAGGACGGGGATCATCGGTCGGTGACTCCGTCCATAGGTCGGAATGGTATTCGGGCAAATGGACGGCGGACGGAGCGGACGGCGGACGGCGGAGACCGTTCCGCGTGGCTGAGATGTCGATCAGACACCTGTGTCACGCAAGAACAGCATGCCCCACCCGCCAGCCGTTCCTGCGTGGACTGAGATGTCGACCGGACACCTGTGTCACGCAAGAACGATCAACCCGCCCACCAAACCATTTGACAACTTCTCTTGTCAAATGGGACACTGCTTCGATGGTTGCCACGATGCGAGCGATGGAGGTGGTGTCCGACCCGAAGCGGGTGGCCGCTGCCATCTCACCGCTACGAAGGCGACTGCTCTCCGAGTTGGCGACGCCAGGGTCGGCCACGACCCTTGGGAAGCGTCTCGGGTTGACCCGCCAGAAGGTGAACTACCACGTGCGGGAGCTGGAGCGGGCCGGGCTTGTCGAACTAATTGGCGAGCGACAGCGCCGCGGACTGACCGAGCGGCTCTACCGGGCGACCGCCCGCTCGATGATCGTCGACCCAAATGTGCTCGGGGTCGCTCCCTCGGGTGACGCCGACCGGTACTCCAGCGCCCACCTCGTCGGTGTCGCCGCGAGGGCGGTGCGCGAGGTGGCGGTGCTCAGGGACAGGGCCGAGGAAGCGGGGAAGCCGCTGGCCACCTTCACCCTCGATACCGAGATCAATCTCGCCACACCAGGGGACTTCGACTCGTTCGCCGCCGACCTGCGCGACTCGGTCGCTGGCTTGGTCGAGCGGTACCACAGGCCAGGAAAGGGACGACAACATCGGGTGGTGGCCGACCTCGTACCCGGTCATCACCAAGACCGAGGAGGAAGCATGACCAGGAGCCACGAGCACCAGATCGAGATCGAGGCGACTCCGGAGCAGGTCTGGCGGGCGCTCACCGACGCCGATGAGCTCACGGGGTGGTACGTGGAGCGCGCCGAGGTTGAGCCTCGTGCCGGTGGCAAGTACTTCATCTCGTGGGGAGAGGGGATGGACGGACATGGGAGGATCGACGTTTGGGAGCCCCCCCACCGCCTCCGCCTCATCCACCTTCCAGCCGGTGGTGGCGAGCCCGGGCCAAATGATCCACCGCTCGACGAGCCGATCATCGAGGAGTACACGATCGAGGCGTCTGGCGGGACCACGATGCTCCGCATGGTGAACTCGGGGATACCCGATTCCGCCGACTGGGACGCTTTCTACGACGGAACCGACGTCGGTTGGGACGGCTTCTTTCTGGCGCTGCGTCACTACCTCCGCCATCACGCCGGCAAGCCACGCAAGTCCTTCTGGTCTATCACACCCTTCACGGGCCACCCAGAAATCGCATGGGAAAGGCTCACTACCGCGTTGGCGAAATCGGGCACGTTGTCAGGGTTGTCCGCGGGTGATCGTTACGACATCACCACCTCTCTGGGAGATCATCTCTATGGGGAGGTGGTGGCGATCGACCCGCCATCGAAGCTCTTGCTCGCCGTCGACTCGCTCGACCACGCGCTTTTCGAGAGCGAGCGTCGTTCCCTCGGCCGAATACGTGTCCTTTGCGGCGTGGGTGTGGGGCGACCAGGACATCGACGCCCTTCGCTCGCGTTGGGAACCTTGGATCAAGGAAGTAGTCGGCGAGTAGCCGAGAGGCCCGACAATTGGCCGGCGCGGAGATCGCTTCGGGATGCGATGGTTGGTTCAGTGCTCACCGAGGGCGATGGCGAATACCATCGCCGTGGTGTCGGTGTGGGTGATACTCACCTGCACCTCAGTCACCCCCAGGTTCCCGGCACGCCGCAACGCCGAGCCCATGAGACGTACGGTTGGCTTTCCTCCACCTGTGATCTCGATGTCCTGCCAGCGGATGCGGCGCCACCCGGTGCCGAGGCTCTTCATCACCGCTTCCTTCCCGGCGAACCGGGCGGCGAGCCTCCGTGCCGGTCGCGCGAACCTCTGGGCGTAAGCGCGTTCGTGCGGGGTGAAGACCCGATCGGCGAAGCGCGGGTAACGGTCGAGCACCCGCTGGACGCGATCGATATCGGCGAGGTCGATCCCCAACCCGACAATGCGCATACCGTCAGTCTGCCCGGTCAGGGACCGCGTGACCCATCGTCATGTTGATTTTTCGCGAGAGCGCGGTGGCGCGCCTCACTCCACCGTGACGGTCTTGGCCAGGTTCCTCGGCTTGTCGACGTCAAGGCCGTTCTGGGTGGCGACCCAGTAGGCGAGCAGCTGGAGCGGGACGACGGCACTGACAGGACTGATCAGCTCGGGTGCCGGCGGGACCCAGAGAACCTCATCGGCCACCCGGGCGCCCTCCTCGTCGCCCTCATTGAGCACCATGACGATCGTCCCGTTGCGGGCCCGCATCTCATGCATGTTGGAGAGTGTCTTCGCCCGGACATGGCCGCCCGTGGCCACTCCGACCACGATGACGTCCTTCTCGATCAAGGCGATGGGACCATGCTTCATCTCGCCGGCGGCGTAGGCCTCGGCGCGGACGTACGCGATCTCCTTGAGCTTGAGCGCACCTTCCATGGCGACCGGGTAGGCGGCACCCCTACCGAGGAAGAAGAAGTCTCTCAGCCCCTCGAACCGGGCGGCGAGTGATTCCACCTCGGAGTTGCGCCGCAGCGACTCCTCGACCTGGCGCGGCAGCGAGCGCAGGGCGTTGACCATGACGCCGATCGTCCCGGGGTCGAGTGTCCCCCGCTCCTGTGCCAGGTAGAGGGCAAGCAGCTGCATCGCCACCAGTTGGGTGGTGAACGTCTTGGTAGCGGCAACACCGATCTCCGGCCCCGCCCGTGTGTAGAGGACAGCGTGCGACTCTCTAGCGAGCGATGAATCGACCACGTTGCTCACCCCGACCACGGTCGAGCCCTGGGCGAGGGCATAGCGGGTGGCGGCGAGCGTGTCGGCGGTCTCTCCCGATTGGCTGATCCCGATGACGAGGGTCCGGTCGTCGAGGACCGGGTCGCGGTAGCGGAACTCGGATGCGATGTCGGTCTCGACGGGCATCCGTGTCCACCGCTCGATGGCGTACTTGGCCATGAGGGCGGCGTGATACGACGTCCCGCAGGCGACCACGAACACCTTGTCGAAACCGCGCAACTGATCCCGATCGAGGGCGAGCTCGTCGAGGTGGATGCGCCCGAGTGTGTCGACCCTGCCGGCGAGCGTGTCGGCGATTGCCTTGGGCTGCTCGTGGATCTCCTTGAGCATGAAGTCCCGGTAACCGCCCTTTTCAGCGGCCTCGAGGTCCCACTCCACGGTTCGGGTCTCGGGAGTTACCTTCTGCCCATCGGGGCCTGTCACCTCGACCGAATCTGGCCTCACCTCGACGACCCGGTCATCGTCGATCACGACCATGTTCCGGGTGAATGAGAGGAAGGCGGGGATGTCCGATGCGAGGAAGTTCTCTCCATCGCCAATGCCCACGACAAGCGGGCTCCCCCGTCGGGCACCCACGACCACCTGTGGCTCGTCGCGCCGCACCACCGCCAAGGCGAGCGCCCCCTCCGTCTTCTCCATCGCCCGCCGCACCGCTTCGGCGAGCGGGACGTCCGGCATCTCCTCGATGAGGTGCGCCACCACCTCGGTGTCCGTATCGGAACTGAAGGCGTGGCCGCGGGAAATGAGGTCATCCTTGAGCTCGAGCCAGTTCTCGATGATCCCGTTGTGTGCAACCGCCACCTGTTGGGCGCAGTCACCGTGTGGATGTGCATTGCGTGTGGTTGGGGCACCGTGGGTAGCCCACCTGGTGTGCCCGATGCCGGTGCTTCCCTTGGCGCCGCCTGTCACCTCGACGGCGTCCACCAGATCAGCGACCCGGCCGGCGCGTCGCACCACAGCCAGGACGTCACCGTCATGTATCGCCAGCCCTGCCGAGTCGTAGCCCCGATACTCCAGGCGCTCCAGCCCGGAAACAAGGACGTCGATGGCGGGCCGCGGCCCTACATAGCCGACTATGCCGCACATGCGGTCAGCTCCTTCCCGTGTCCCGCGTCTCTGGGGTAACGGCCCGAGAGGCGCAATGCTTTAGACCGGGACGGACGCTGGCCGCCGGCGATTGCGCCGGCGCCTCCACATCGGAGCGGTCTCTGTCCCCGGTGTCGCCACCGGACTTTGCTCCGCTCCGTCACGACCGTGGAAGGCCGAGAGGGCATCCGCCGAGTGGTTCGATACTCCCTCTTCCTCGTCGCCCACTGATGGGCCAGGCGCTGGGCTGAAATCGTCCCGGTCGGCTCGTCGAGCGTCACCCTACCTGGAAGCCCCCCATATTCCATGGGTCGGACGACTCTTCCTCCGATGGCGGACGGCGGACGGCAGCCAGAGACGGCAGACGGCAGACGGAAGTTGAATCCAACGAACAGCGAGTCCTCGAGCTCTTGGGGGGTGCCCGAGGGGGTGGCTCCTGCCAGCCCCCTCGGCCTGGTCGGGCTGGCTGTACAGCCCGACCAGCACTAATGAGCGCGGCCGCAGGCCGCACGATTACTGACATGCACGGTGGCGAAGCCGCCGGGCAAGCGCAGCGTCGGCCGAAGGCCGCACGATTACTGACATGCACGGCGGCGAAGCCGCCATGCATACCTACCCCAGTTCAGTGGAAACCACCGAGGCGAGGTCCTCGGCGATGGCTCGGGCGGTCGCCTCGTCGGATGCCTCGACCATCACCCGGGTCAGGGGCTCGGTGCCAGAGGCGCGCACCAGGATCCTCCCGTCGTAGCCGAGTTGCTCCTCGGCGCGTCGCACCGCCGCCCAGACGGCATCAGCCTCCCCCAACCGATCTCGGTCGACGACACGAACGTTCAACAGAACCTGAGGAAACTCGGTCATCGCTTCCTTGCGGAGGGCGCGCAGCTCGTGCCCGGTTGCGGCGACGACCTCGAGGAGCAGCATTCCGGTGAGTAATCCATCGCCGGTCCGCGCCAACTCCGAAAAGATCACATGCCCCGACTGCTCGCCACCGAGGACCGCCCGGCGAGAGCGCATTTCTTCCATCACATAACGGTCGCCCACCTGGGTCTCGACCACCTCGATCCCGTTTGCCTGCATCGCCTTGCGGAACCCGAGGTTGGCCATCACGGTGGTGACCACCGTGGCCGGGTCCAGCCGCTTGGTCGCAGCCCAATGGCGGGCAATGACCGCCATGACGACGTCACCGTTGGCGGGCACCCCGTCCTCGTCGACCGCGATGAGCCTGTCGGCGTCGCCGTCGAAAGCAAGGCCGATCCTGCCGTCGACCCGGGCGGAGAGGAACTCGGGGTGGGTGGCGCCGCAGCGGAGATTGATGTTGAACCCGTCGGGCTCGGCGGCGAACAATTCAACGCGTGCGCCAAGCTTTTCAAAGAGCAGCGGTCCTGCTCTGTGCGACGCGCCGTTGGCGCAATCGAGCACTACGGGCAGCCCATCGAATCGCATCTGGGATTGTCCGATGAGATGGTCCACGTAGATCTCGACGGCATTTCGCAGGTCGGCTCTCATCCCGACACCTATGCCGGGGAGACGATCGCCTTGCTCACCCGACCTCAACAGCCGCTCGATCTCCTCTTCTTGGGCATCGCTCAGCTTGGAGCCATCGGTGCCGAGCAGCTTTATCCCGTTGTCCTCGGCTGGGTTGTGCGACGCCGAGATCACCGCGCCCATGGCTGCACCGGTGGCGGCGGTGAGATGGGCGATCCCTCCCGAGGTGAGCACGTTGACGTCGACGGTGTCGATGCCAGCTGAGTGCAGGCCGGCTTGGAAGGCAGCCGAGAGCATGTCGCCCGACCGCCGCGTATCGCGGCCGACGAGGACCGGACCCCTGTCGAGCACCTCCGCTGCCGCCCTGCCCAAGGCAAGCGCCAGGTCAGCGGTCAACTCGGTGTTGGCGACGCCACGGATCCCGTCGGTCCCGAAGAAACGGGAGGCTCCGCCGAAGTCGCTCGAGGGCACCTGTCGGTGGCCTACCGCTTTGTGTACTGCGGCGCCCTGCGGGCCTTCCTCAACCCGTACTTCTTGCGCTCGACGCGCCTGGCATCACGGGTGAGAAAACCGCCGCGCTTCAGTACCGGGCGCAACTCGGGGTCGTAATCCACGAGGGCGCGGGCAATCCCGAGCCTGAGGGCGTCCGCCTGGCCTGTAGTGCCGCCCCCCTCGAGCGTCGCCTGGACGTCGAAACGGCCGATCACCTGCGCCACCTGGAGCGGCTCCATGACCCGAATGCGCTGAGCCATTGTCGGAAAGAAGTTCTCCAGCGCCCGGCCGTTGAGGACGAACTGGCCGGAGCCGTCGTAGAGGCGGACACGGGCCACCGACTCCTTGCGGCGACCGGTTGCCTGGACGAGGGGCTGGACCATCAGGCTTCCACCTTTCGCAGGTCGATGGGATAGGGCTGGGGCCGCTGGGCCTGGTGTGGATGCTCTGGGCCGGCGTAGACCTTGAGCTTGCGGAGCATCGCCCTGCCCAGCCGATTCTTGGGCAGCATCCCGCGCACAGCCCGCTCGATCACCGCCTCGGGGCGTCGCTTGATCAGTCGCTCGAACGACTCCTCGCGCAGCCCACCCGGGTAACCCGAGTGGCGGTAGTAGATCTTCGTCTGGCTCTTCCCCGAGGTCACCGCCACCTTGGCGGCGTTGAGCACGATCACGAAGTCGCCGGTGTCCACATGAGCAGCGAACTGGGGCTTGTGCTTGCCCCGGAGTAGTCGGGCGATTTCGGTAGAGAGACGGCCGAGGGGGAGGTCGGCAGCGTCGATCTCGTGCCAGACGCGCTCCACCTCGCCGGGGCGTGGCGAATAGGTGGATTGCAGCTTCGGCTTCATGGAGAACCTTCGGGTCTCGCGCAGGAGAGCCCGCCGGACGGCGAGCACCGTGATGCTAGATCAGCCCGGCCATCATCGCCAATCGCACCACCGTCGGATTACAGCTCAAACTCGACTCGGTGGAGCAGGTCGGACACGCTCCCCACAACGCCAACCCAGGGTTGGTAGCTACCTACAGGGTCGTCTCCAACCCTGGGTTGGTGGAGACCGAGCGGGTCCACCAGGTAGACCCGACCCAACCCGGCGGCGGAGGCGCCGCCTATGTCGTGGTGCGGTGAGTCGCCGATGTACACGGTGGTGGCAGCCGGTACCCCGAGCCTGTCGAGGGCGATGGCAAAGATGCGTGGATCTGGCTTCGAGACGCCGACCACGTGGGAATCCACAACGGTTTCGAACAACCCATCGAAGCCGGCCGTGATCAACTCCTCGCCGACCGTCCCATCGGAGTTGGAGACGACTGCGACCCGAACGCCCCTAGCGGCGAGAAGGCGCACGGCCTCCACCGCCCCAGGGAGCGGGTGGTGCCACAACCAGCGCCCTCCGTCCACCGCCTCGAGGACGGGAACGAGGGCGGGGATGCCGCACAGGTCGAGGAAGCGGTTGATCCACCATTCCCAATGGACATCATCTTGTGCGGAGAGATGGTCGGAGAACTCGGCCATGGCCCGGTAGTGCGCCGCGGTTACGACGTCCTGTTCAGGTACGGCGACCCCCAACGGCGCGAGGCGTTCCGCCAAGGTGCCGGCATCGATCACAACGAGCGTACCGCCGGCGTCGAACAGCACCGCCTCGGGGCGGTCTTCACTCATTGGGCCACTCCTCATATCCGACCTGCCACAGCGTCAGCCCATGAGGGGGGGCTACCCGGCGAGCCGCCGAGCGGTCTCGCTTCTCGATGATGTCCGGGACCGCGGCCGGCTTCACCCGACCCCTTCCCACCTCCGTCGAGACCCCGGCGACCGATCGGACCATCTGATGGCAGAACGAGTTGGCGGCGATCGTCAGAACTGCGACCTGGTCGTCGCCCATCGCCCAACCTGCCTCGAGTACCCGTCGCCGAGCGGTGCCTCCCAGGGGGACCCGACAAAACGAGGCGAAGTCGTGCTCCCCGACCAGATGGCGAACCGCGGCGTCCATCGCGGCCACATCGAGCCGGGCGGGGTAGTGCCATGTGGTCGCCGTTCGGAACGGGTCGGGGGTCTCTGCGGTGAGAACCCGGTAGCGGTAGGAGCGCCAGCAGGCCGAGAAGCGAGCGTGAAAGTCGTCCTCGACCAACCGACAGGATCCAACCGCCACTTCGGGCCCGAGCAGGCTGTTGAGCCCGTTGACCACTTTGGATTCCTGCAATTGCTCGGGCAACTCGAAGCTCGCCACCTGAGCCCGAGCGTGGACCCCGGCATCGGTCCTGCCCGCTACCGCCAGAGTCGTCTTGTGTCCGGTGATCCGGTGCAGCGCATTTTCCAACTCGCCTTGGATGGTCTTGACGCTCGGCTGCGCCGCCCAACCGTGAAAGCCACCGCCCAGGTAGGCGAGGTCGAGGCGGTAAGTGGGCACGAAGCGGTCAGAAGAAGACGCTGCCGCCGAATAGCACCGAGATTCCGGCCCAGACGGCGAATCCGAGTAAGGCGGTGAGCCAGGCCTGCTGGCGGGGAAGCTCCATGGTCTGCTCCACCGCGATCGCCAGCACTACGAGGAACCATGCCCAAAGGAGGAGCACGACGATTGTCGTCACTCCGCCAAGCCCGGTCAGCGAGACGACGAGGAGGATCGGTCCCAGTAGCAGGAGCGGGGCGTGAGCGAACCCGGTGGAGGCCAGCAGCTTCTGGAAGTCGGCCCGCCCCCCGAACACCCGGCTCCCGAGGAGGAATACGGCAAAGGTGAGTACCACCCAACCGAAGAGCGCCCCGATGACGCCGCGCACCACGACGAAGAGGTTGAAAGACCCCGCGGCGACGAGTACCGCCGCCCACAGGAGGGCGGAGAAGATGGCCACCACCACCAGGGCATTGGCCACCGCCGATCCGTCGAAGTAGAGCTCGGTATAGACCGATCGGTCTAGGCGGGCGGCGCGGGCCGCTTGTTTGATCATGGGCCGCACAGGATAGGAGTCGTCGGGCTGCTGCCCGCCGGCGGTCAGAGTCGGCGCAACCTCACACCGACGACCGAGTGGTCGGCCGCCTTCTCCAGGATGAGTCGGGCGCGCTCCTTGGTCGGTGCGATGTTCTCCACCAGGTTGCGCCCATTGATGTCACGCCAGATCTGCTCGGCGGTCTCCCTTGCTTCGTCGTCACCGAGGCTGCTCCAGCGGTGGAAGTAGGAGCCGCGGTCCTGGAATGCGGTGCTGCGCAGCGTGAGGAAGCGCTCCACATACCAATCCGCCACGTGTCGCTCGTCGGCATCGACGTAGATCGAGAAGTCGAACAGATCGGAGACGAACAACCGATCACCCTCGCCCGCCTGGAGGACGTTGAGCCCCTCGACGATTAGCACATCGGGACGGTCGACTACCTGGAATGCGCCGGGGACGATGTCGTAGCTGTGGTGCGAGTACACGGGTGCTTCCACCACGGCGGCGCCGGACTTGACCTCTGACAGGAACGAGACGATCCGCCTCCGGTCGTAGCTCTCGGGAAAACCCTTGCGATCCATCAGGCCGCGGGCGGACAGCACGGCGTTGGGGTGGAGAAACCCATCGGTTGCGATCAGGTCGACATGGCGGTGCGACTCCCCGTGGCGGAGGAGGGCCTGGAGGATCCGAGCCGTGGTCGATTTGCCCACGGCCACCGAGCCGGCCACCCCGATGACGAACGGGACGCTCTGGGCCGGGTTGCCCAGAAAGGTATCGGTGACCCGGAAGAGCTCCTGGCTGGCGGTCACATGCAGGCTGAGCAGTCGGGCGAGCGGGACGTAGATGTCCGCCACCTCGTCGAGCGACACCCGCTCGTTGATCCCCCGCAGCTCATCGAGATCAGCCTCGGTGAGGGTGAGGGGTGAGCTCTCCCGCAAGGCGCGCCCACTGCGGCGCGCGTGAAGTGGAGGAAGAGCGATTCAGTAGCGGGTACTGGGTATTGAGAAATGGGTAGTGGCTTTGGTTCTAAGTACTAAGTACTGAGTACTAAGTACTTGCTCGTCTGAGCGAAGCTCAGGCGAGCTACCGCTCAGACGAGCTCTATGACCGCCATCTCCGCGTTGTCACCGCGCCGCGGTCCGGTCCGGACGATCCTTGTGTAGCCACCCGGGCGGCTGGCGTACTTGGGAGCTACTTCGTCGAACAACTTGGTCACCACCTCGGTGTCCTGGATCACGGAGAGCACTTGACGCCTGGCGTGGAGCGTTCCCAGCCGTGCCTTGGTGATGAGCTTCTCGGTCACCGGGCGGACCGCCTTGGCGCGCGTCACCGTGGTGGTCAGCTTGCCATCCCAGATCAGCGACGAGGCCAAGTTGGCCAGGATCGCCTTCTCGTGGGAGGCGCTGCCTCCGAGACGCGGTCCCTTGCGGGGGGTGGGCATCAGCCGCGCACCTCGTTGGAGCTGGTGAGGCTGAGCCCCAACTCGTCGAGCTTGGCGATTACCTCTTCCAGGCTCTTCTGCCCGAAGTTGGTGATGTTGAGCAGGTCGTCCGGGGTTCGCTCTATGAGCTCACGGACAGTCTTGATCTGGGCGCGACGCAGACAGTTGCGCGGCCGCTCGGAGAGATCGAGCGCCTCGATGGGAAGCTCGAGGTCGGGCGAGCCCGACTCGGTGGGAGCCACCTCGCCCAACTCGAGGCCGATTCCGGTGCCGAGGTCGGCGAACAACCCGAGCAACTCGCGGAGCGTCTTCCCCGCCGAGGACACCGCTTCGCCGGGATTGATCGCCCCGTTGGTCTCCACGTCGAGCACGAGACGGTCGAAGTTGGTCATCTGCCCCACCTGGGTGCTCTCCACCCTGTAGGCGACGGTCTTCACCGGCGAGAAGATGGAGTCGATGGGGATGATCCCGATGGCGTCAGCCGACTTGTTGCGATCGGCGCTCCGGTATCCGACACCCGGACCAACGGTTAGCTCCATCTCGAACCTGGCGTTGGCCGAGAGGGTCGCGACGTGAAGGTCGCCGTTGACAATCTCGACCCCGGCCGGAACCTTGAGCTGGCTGGCGGTGACATCGCCTGGCCCCTTGGCCGAGAGGTAGAGCGTGTGCGTGTCGGTGTCCTGGAGACGGACCACGATCTGCTTGACGTTGAGGATGATGTCGACCACGTCCTCGACTACACCGGGGACGGTCGAGAACTCGTGTTGCACCCCTTCGATTTGGAGCGAGGTCACCGCAGCTCCGGGGATCCGGGAGAGAAGGGTGCGGCGCAGGGTGTTGCCCAGCGTATAGCCGAAACCCGGCTCCAATGGCTCCACCAGAAACCTGGAGCGATAGTCGGAGACAGGCTGCTCTTCGATCTGCGGTCGTTGGACGATCAGCACTGGGAATCCCTTTCGGGTGGGAGTGGGGTTACTTGGAGTAGAGCTCGACGATGAGCTGCTCTTGGATCGGTGTGTCGATCTGGGCCCTGCTGGGCAGCTCATTGATGACGACGCGGCGGGCATCGGCCTCGACACCGAGCCATTCGGGGATAGCGCGGTTGATCGTGTCGACGGACTGCTGGACTACGAACAGGTTGGCGCTGCGCTCCTTGAGCGTGATCACGTCGCCCTGTCGGACCTGGTACGACGGGATGTCTACCTTCCTGCCGTTCACCTGGAAATGCCCATGGTTGACCAGCTGGCGCGCCTGTGCGCGGGTCGTGGCGAAGCCCGACCGGTATACGACGTTGTCGAGCCGGCACTCGAGCATGCGGAGCAGGTTCTCACCGGTGATGCCCTGCTTGCGAGCGGCGGTCTCGTAGTACTTGCGGAACTGGCGCTCGAGTACCCCGTACATGTACCGCAGCTTCTGCTTCTCCTGGAGCTGGACCAGATAGTCGCTCTCGCGGATGCGGCCCTTGCCGTGCTCGCCCGGCGGATAGGGCCGGCGGTCGGCGGCGCACCGTTTCGACTGGCAGAGGGGAGTACGCGCCCGGCGGCAGGCCTTGTGGGTGGGTCCGGTGTAGCGGGCCATGGCTCAGCGCCCCCGGCGCTTCTTGGGACGGCACCCGTTGTGGGGCATCGGGGTGACGTCGCGGATGCTCGACACCTCCATCCCCATGTTCTGCAGAGTGCGCACAGCGGTGTCGCGGCCCGATCCGGTGCCGCTCACCACGACATCGAGCTTGCGGATCCCGTGCTCGCCGGCGCGCCGCGCCGCCTCCTCCGCAGCCACCTGGGCGGCGTAGGGAGTGGACTTGCGCGACCCCTTGAAACCAACCGAGCCACCCGAAGACCACACGACGGTGTTGCCCAGGGTGTCACTGATGGTGATGATCGTGTTGTTGAAGCTTGCCTTGATATGGGCATGCCCGTGGGAGATGTTCTTTCGCTCCCGCCGGCGGACCCTTTTCTGCTCCTTGACCAAGCCTGGGCTCCTCTACTTCTTGATCTTTTTCTTGCCGGCGATCGCCTGGCGTGGGCCCTTGCGGGTCCGGGCATTGGTGTGGGTGCGCTGGCCCCTCACCGGCAGACCCCTCCGGTGCCGGATGCCCTGGTAGCACCCGATCTCAACCTTCCGCTTGATGTTCTGCTGGACGTCCCGCCTGAGATCTCCCTCGACCCGGTAGTTCTGCTCGATGAACCGGCGGATCCTCATCACCTCGTCTTCGGTGAGGTCTCGGATCTTGGTGGTCGAGTCGATGTCGAGATGCTGTGAGATCTCCAAAGAACGGGTGCGGCCGATCCCGTATATGTAGGTCAGCCCGAACTCGAGCCGCTTCTCACGTGGCAGGTCGACACCGGCGATTCGAGCCATTCAGTTCACCCCTGACGCTGCTTGTGACGCGGGTTGCTGCAGATCACCCAGACGCGACCGCGCCGCCGGATGATCCGACATTTTTCGCACATCTTCTTGGTGGAAGGACGTACCTTCATCGCTGGCATCCTCACCTTTAGCGCGGCGTCACCCGGGTGAAACACTCGTCGGGTGCGCCACGGGCTCCGCGCCATCGCCGACCAGCACGTTTCGAACGAGTGGCCGACGGCGATTCCGATGGCGTCCCTGCAGAGTCAACTGCCAGCCCGGGTGGGCATGGGACTTTCTCGGTCCAGGCGGACCGGCACACCAGATTAGCCACCGAGAGCGGTCTGGACAAACTCGGCGTTGGCGTCTTCCTCGGCGAGGGTTAGCACCTTTGTGCCGTTCTCGGTGAGGGCGATTGTGTGCTCGAAATGGGCCGATAGGGCACCATCGGCCGTGACCACCGTCCAGCCATCGGGCATCACCCGGGTCTCGGCGGTTCCCAGGTTGAACATGGGCTCGATGCAGATCGACATGCCCGTCCGGAGCTTGAGGCCCTTCCCCGGGCTCCCGTGGTTGGGGACCTGGGGGTCCTCGTGCATCTGACGGCCGATCCCATGGCCGACGTACTCGTGGACCACGCCATAGCCGGCATCGGCGCCGATCTCTTTGACCGCCGAGCCGATATCCCCCAACCTCGCACCAGAGCGGACCTGGGCGATCCCGGCCCACAACGCCCGCTCGGTGTTATCGATCAGAGCCTGCACCTGGGGCGGGACGTCGCCGACAGCGAATGTGATGGCGGCGTCACCGTGATATCCCTCGTAAATGGCCCCGGCGTCGATGGACAGGATGTCGCCGTCCTTGAGCCGATACCGATCCGGTATCCCATGGACGATGACGTGGTTGGGTGAGGCGCAAATACGTGCCGGGAAACCGTGGTAACCGAGGAACGACGGTGTGCAGTCGTGGGAACGCAGCACCTCAGCGGCCACCTCGTCGAGCTCGAGCATGCTCACGCCGACTCTCGCCTCTGCTCGCACGTTCCGAAGAACCTCGGCGACACATACGCCGGCAACGGCCATCTTCTCGAACTCGTGGCTCGACTTGATGGTGATCATGGGCGACTCATGTTTAGACGGCGGACTGCGGGCGGCGGACGGCGGCTCACGTGATCGCCTCGACGATTCGTTCGGTGATCTGGTCGACATCTCCGGAGCCGTCGATCCCGATGACTATCCCGCGGTCCTTGTAGAGATCTATCAGCGGCGCCGTCTGCTCCTGGTAGACCCTGAACCGGGTCCGGATCGCCTCTTCGGTGTCATCGGCTCGACCTCTGGCCAGGATGCGACGCACCAATTCGTCCTCTTCTACCTCGAAGACGACGACCTGGTCGAGCGGCTTGTCGTCGAGGAGCACGTCGAGCGCCACCGCCTGTCCCGGTGTCCGGGGAAATCCGTCGAGGATGAAGCCATCGGCAGCGTCATCTGCGGCGGAGCGCTCGGCGAGCATGGCGATGGTGATCTCATCGGGGACATACTCACCCGCCTCCATGATCTCCTTGACCCGTGCCCCCAGCTCGGTTCCCTCGGCGACGTGACGTCGGAACATCTCACCGGTGGAGACGTGCGGAATCCCCAGGCGCGCGGCCACCTCCGCTGCCTGCGTCCCCTTCCCGGCCCCCGGCGGTCCCAAGAACAGCAGCCTCACGAGCCGCCCTTCGGGCGGCAGTACTCAGTACTCAGTACCCAGTACTCAGTACATACGTGAGTGGCTCCGCCACTCACGTCAGGAATCCTTCGTAGTTCCGCATGGTTAGTTGGCTCTCGATCTGCTTCATGGTCTCTAGCGCAACTCCGACCACGATGAGAATCGAGACCCCGCTCAGCCCGATCTGGATCCCCCAAATGATCCCGGCGATGGCAGGAAGGACCGCGATCAGACCGAGGAACATGGACCCGGGGAGTGTGATCCGGTTGAGGATGTGCTCGAGGTATTTGGCCGTTTCCCGCCCGGGCCGGACACCGGGGATGAAGCCACCCTGCCGCTGGATCATCTCTGCCTGACGGGCGGGGTCGAACTGGATCGCCGTGTAGAAGTAGGTGAAGAAGATGATCAGGACGAAGAGCGTTATGACATAGACCCAGCTCTGCGGGTTGGCGAGCGTGTCGTTGACGAAACGGAACATGCCCGCCACCACGGCGTTGTCCGATGGGATGGCGCTGACCAGCAGTGAAGGGATGACAAGAACGCTGGTGGCGAATATCACCGGGATGACGCCGGCGGTGTTGACCTTGAGCGGTATATAGGTGCTCTGTCCACCCATCATCCGGCGACCACGGACCCGCTTGGCAAACTGGATGGGGATCCGCCTCTGACCCTGATCGACATAGATGATCGCAACGATCATCGCCAGGAAGACCAGGCAAATGAGCACAAACCTCACGATCCGCCCGATGGCGGCTGTTGCTCCCCAGATCTGGCTGAAAAGGAAGGGAAACTGGCTGACAATGCTCACAAAGATGAGCAGCGACATGCCGTTGCCGATGCCCCGCTGTGTGATCAACTCGGCGAGCCACATGATGAACGCGGTTCCTGCGGTCATGGTGAGCACCATCAGCCCGACCCGGGCTGCGCTGTAGTCCGGGATGAGGTCGATCCCGCCGGTGAACGCACCGCTGTGAAACAGGAACACGTATCCGACCGATGTGACCAGCGCCAGCCCGACGGTGACGTACCTGGTCCACTGCGTGATGATCCGCCGCCCCGACTCGCCCTCTTCCTGGAGTGCCTGAAGACGAGGGATGACCACCGTCAGCAGCTGCATGATGATGCTGGCGGTGATGTAGGGCATGATCCCTAGCGAGAACACCGAGAAGCTCTCCAGCGCACCACCGGAGAAAAGGTTGAGCAGGCCGTAGATCCCGCCCTGCTGCGAAACCGACGCGACCCGCTCCACGGCCTCCAGATCGATTCCGGGGACCGGTATCGACGCCCCCAATCGGTACACGGCGAAGATCGCCAAGGTGAACAGGATCTTCTTCCGAAGATCCGGGATCGTGAACATGTGCCTGTAAACAGCAAGCATGTCGACTACCTCAGGCGAACATCAGTACTGGGTACTGGGTAGTGGGTAGTGGGTAGTGAGTGGCAGGGTTTCGGACCCAATACTCGATACTCACTACCCGATACGAGTCGATCACCTTCTGATCGACTCCGTGATCACCTCCGTCGTTCCTCCTGCTGATTGGATCTTTTCGGCGGCGCCCTTGCTGAAGGCGTGGGCCTTTACGGTCAGAGCGCGGTCGATCTCTCCCTCGGCGAGAACCTTGACCCGACCCCGCTTCTTGACCATGCCGCGCATCCTCAACTCGTCAGGAGTCACCACCGACTTCGCCGGGAAGTCGTTGAGCCGGGCGACGTTCACCACGGTGAACGACTCTTTGTTGGGGTTGGTGAAGCCGCGGAGCTTGGGGAGACGGCGCGCCAGGGGGGTCTGCCCGCCCTCGAAGTACAGCGACACCTCGCCTCGGGCCTTGAGCCCCTTGGTGCCCCGACCTGCGGTCTTGCCGCGCCGCCCTCCCTCTCCACGACCCACTCTGACGGGCGCCTTCTTTGATCCGGGTGCCGGCTTGAGGTGATGGAGCTTGAGTTGGCGACGGCCGCTTGTCTGATTCTCAGCCATGTCTCACGACTCGTCTTCAGGAGTGACCACAACGAGGTGGTTCACCCGGTGGATCATGCCACGGATCTCCGGTGTATCGCGATGCTCGACCGACTGGTGGAGGCGGCGCAGCCCCAGCGAGCGCACCGTGGCCCGATTCTTGGGCTTCTGGCCAATCGTGCTCTTGACCAGCGTCACTGTGATGGTGGGATCGGCCACGCTCACTCCCCGGTCCTGGCTCTCATCGCCTCGGTCGAACGGTAGGCGGCGAGCAACGCGGGTGGGACCAGGTCCTCGGGGCGCTTGTTGCGCAGCTTGGCCACCTCTTCGGGGCGGCGCTGCCTGGCGAGGCCGTCGATCGTCGCCTTGGCCACATTGAGGTGGGTCGGCGAACCGAGCGACTTGGCCAGTGCATCTCGTATACCCGCTGCCTCGAGGATCTGACGGACCGCACCTCCGGCGATGACCCCGGTACCTGGAGCGGCCGGCTTGAGCAACACCCGGGAGGCGCCGTGCTCGCCGATTATCTGGTGGACGAGCGTGCTCCCCGCCATGGGGACAGTGAACATCGAGCGGCGGGCCAGCTCCATCCCCTTCTGGATCGCTGCGGGGACTTCCTTGGCCTTGCCGTACCCGATCCCGACCCGGCCCTGGCCGTCTCCCACCACGACGAGCGCGGTGAACGAGAACCGGCGGCCACCTTTGGCCACCTTGGCGACGCGATTGATCTGGACGACCCGCTCGTCGAGGGCCTGTGCTTCAGCCATGCCTAGAACTCCAGTCCTGCTTCTCGAGCGGCGTCCGCCAACGCCTTGACGCGTCCGTGGAAGGCGAAGCCCCCGCGGTCGAATACCACTTTGCTCACCCCGGCGGCGGTCGCCCGCTCGCCGAGGAGCTTGCCGACCTCGGTGGCGGTCTCGGTGCTCAGTGTCCGGTCTCGCAACGAGGCCTCCTGTGACGAGGCGGCAGCCAGAGTGGCGCCGGCGACGTCGTCCACCACCTGGGCATAGATGTACCGGTTGCTCCGGAAGACAGCCAGACGGGGTCGATCCACCGAGCCGCGCACGAGCTTCCGGACCCGGTTGTGACGGCGGACCCTCGCCGCGCTTCTTGTCGTCTTCATCGTGCCGCACCCGCCTTGCCCGCCTTGCGCCGGACGACCTCGTCGGTGTATCGGATGCCCTTGCCCTTGTATGGCTCGGGAGGCCGCACCTTGCGGATGTCGGCCGCGACCTGACCGACCTTCTCCTTGTCGATCCCGGATACCAAGATCCGTGTGGGCTCTGGCACCTCGAAGGTGATTCCGTCGGGCGCCTCGACCCTCACGTTGTGGCTGTAGCCCACCTGCAACTCGATGGTCGAGCCATGGAGTGCCGCCCGGTAACCCACCCCGACGATGGTCAGTTCCTTGCGGAATCCCTCAGATACCCCGGTCACCATGTTGGCCAGCAGAGCGCGCGACAGCCCGTGGAGGGCACGCGACTCACGCTGGTCATCCTGTCTGGCCACGCTGGCCGTGCCGTCCTCCACCGCGATCCCCACCCGATCGGGGAAGTCGCGCTCCAGGGTCCCCATCGGGCCCTTGACGGTGACCCGGGTTCCCGCCACGGCCACGTCGACACCAGCAGGCACCGGGACGGGCATCTTGCCGATTCGGCTCATCTCACCACACCTCGCACACGATCTCGCCACCGAGGCTGCGCCGACGCGCTTCGCGATCGGTCAACAACCCCTGCGAGGTCGACACGATCACCACGCCGAGTCCCCCCTGGGCGCGCGGCAGCTCAGACGAGCCGCGGTACACCCGGTGCCCCGGCTTGGACACCCGCCGGATTCCCGTGATCACCTTCTCCCGGGCCGGGCCGTACTTGAGGCGGATGGTCAGCTCGCGGCCCGGTCCCTTGGGCTGGACGTCGAACGAGTCGACGAAGCCCTCGGAAGCGAGGATGCCGGCGATCGCCTCTTTCATCTTCGACGACGGAATGCTCACCGTTGGGTGCGACACCATGACGGCGTTACGCACGCGGGTGAGCATGTCGGCGACAGGGTCGGTCATCATCTCACCACGCTGCCTTCCTGACGCCGGGGAGTTCGCCCTTCTGCGCCAGCTCTCGAAAACATATACGGCACATACCGAAATCGCGCAGGTAGGCGCGCGCTCGGCCACACCGCCTGCAGCGGGTGTAGCCGCGCACCCCGAACTTGGGCTTGCGGTTGGCTTTGATGATCAACGACTTCCTGGCCATCAGGCCCTCGCCTCCTGTCGGAATGGGAAGCCGAAGGCATCGAGCAGCGCCTTGGCGCCCGCGTCGTCCGATGCCGTGGTGCAGATGGTGATGTCCATCCCACGCACCGCTCCCACCTTGTCGTAGTCGATCTCGGGAAAGATGAGCTGCTCGGTGACCCCGAACGTGTAGTTGCCATTGCCGTCGAACGACCGAGGGCTGAGCCCTCGGAAGTCACGAACCCGTGGAATGGCGATCGCCACCAGTCGGTCGAAGAAATCCCACATGCGATCGCCCCGCAGCGTCACCGACACACCGACCGGCATTCCCTGACGCAGTTTGAAACCGGCAATCGACTTACGAGAACGGTTGACTCGCGGACGCTGGCCGGTGACGAGTGCGAGCTCCTCGGTGGCCGACTCGACCTGACCCGGGTTCTGGACCCCCTCGCCGACCCCCATGTTGACCACGATCTTGGACAGACGCGGGATGAGCATCGTGTTACCGACACCGAGGTCCTCGCCGAGCTTGGGCGCAACTTCCTTTGTGTAACGCTCCTTGAGCCGCGGGGTCACAGGTCACCCCCGCACTTGCGGCATATCCGGAGCTTCTTGCCCTTGTCGTCGAAGCGGGCCCCGATCCGGGTCGGACCGCACTCCGGGCAGATGATCATCACGTTGGAGACATCGATGGGCATGTCCTTGTCGATGATCCCACCCTGCATGGTGCGTCCCGTTGCCCTTTGGTGCTTCTTGGCGGTGTTGACACCTTCGACGATCACCTTGTGGCGGGTCGGGATGACACGCGACACTCTCGACTCCTTGCCGGAGTCCTTGCCGGCGATCACCTTGACCCGGTCTCCCTCTTTGATCCCGAGCGCCATCACAACACCTCCGGGGCGAGCGAGACGATCCTCATGAAACGCTTGTCACGGAGCTCGCGGGCTACAGGGCCAAAAATGCGGGTGCCTCGTGGCTGCTGGTTGTTGTCGATGATGACGCATGCGTTGTCGTCGAACCGGATGTATGTGCCGTCGTGCCGGCGCGACTCCTTGGCGGTGCGTACCACGACTGCCTTGACGACGTCACCCCGCTTCACCGTCCCGCCAGGGATGGCGTCTTTGACCGCGCCGACGATGGTGTCGCCGAGCCCGGCGTAGCGACGGGTCGAACCGCCCAGGACGCGGATGCAGAGGAGCTCGCGGGCTCCGCTGTTGTCCGCCACCTTGATCCGCGACTCCTGTTGGATCATCTGGCTCGCTCGACTATCTCGGCCACCCTCCACCGCTTGGTGCGGGAAAGGGGCCGGGTTTCGATGACACGCACCGTGTCGCCAACCTTTGCTTCGTTCGCCTCGTCGTGGGCGTGCAGCTTGACGCTCCGTCTGATTGTCTTGTCGTACCTCGGGTGGCGGGCGGAATTGCGAACCTCGACGGTGACCGTCTTGTCGCGCAGGTCGGAGACCACCACGCCAACGCGGGTCTTCCGCCGTCCACGCTCTGAGATCTCGGTCATCGTCCTCTCCTGATTCGCCTCTTCTTCTCCTCCGGCTCTGCAGCCGGTTCCTCGTCCGCGGTCTCATCGACAGCCATTCGGCCGTATCCGCGATCTCGTCCTCTGGCGGCTCGACGGCCGGCGAGGGCTCAGCTGCCGTCTGCGGTCTGCCGTCTGCCGTCTCTCCCTGGCCTCCGGCCACGGAGGTCTCCCAAGCCTCGATCTCCTGCTGTCGCATCACGGTCAGGATGCGCGCCACGTCTTTCTTCACGTGGGTGAGCCGCGCCGTGTTGTCCAGCTGATTGGTCGCCAACTGGAAGCGGAGGTTGAAGA
Source organism: uncultured Acidimicrobiia bacterium (assembly GCA_963826825.1). Lineage (GTDB taxonomy): Bacteria > Actinomycetota > Acidimicrobiia > Spongiisociales > DATADW01 > DATADW01. The sequence continues at coordinate 116,118 of CAWGYV010000008.1, forward strand.
GCTCCGCCTTGGCGTCGTCCAACCGCTCGGCCAGCTGCTTGGCGGTGAGCTTGCGCAACTCGGTGGCGGTGACGATGTCGGCCATCACACATCCTCCCGGGTCACAAATCGGGTCTTGACCGGGAGCTTGTGCCCGGCCTTGCGCATCGCCTCTCGCGCCAGGTCCTCGGGGACCCCGGAGAGCTCGAACATGACCCGTCCCGGCTTGACCACGGCCACCCAGAATTCGGGGTTGCCCTTGCCCGAGCCCATGCGAGTCTCAGCCGGCTTCTGGGTGATCGGCTTGTCGGGAAAGATTGTGATCCACACCTTGCCGCCGCGGCGGATGGTGCGGGTTATGGCGATACGGGCAGCTTCGATCTGGCGCGCCGTGACCCACGCCTCCTCCAGCGATTTCAGTCCATAGTCGCCGAATGACACATTGGTGCCACCCTTGGCCATCCCCGTTCGGCGGCCGCGATGCTGCTTGCGGTACTTGGTCCGCTTTGGCATCAACATGGCCGGTCCTCTTTCCTCACAATCTCACTTCTCTCCCGGATCCTCTTCCTCGGACCCGGCCTGCTCGCTGCCGGCCTCGTCGGCCGTTACGTCGGTTTCGGTCGCATCGTCCACAGCGACTACCGCTTCCTCGGTCTCAGCTTCGGCTTCCCCGACGACCTCGGCCGCGACCTCGACCGCAACCTCATCCCCGCTGACCGCCTCCGGCGCGGCATCTGTGGGCGTCTCGGTTGTCTCGGAGTCTTCTTCGGCGACCGAGGAAATCACCTCGTCGGTGACGACCTCGCGCTCTTCCTCGTATTGCGACTGGGCTTCTCCAGGCGCGATGCGCCGCAGTTCCTCGTCGCGCTTGCTCGGCTCTCGGCGCTTGCCGCCACCCGCCTCGATGAGGCGCTTGCCGCCACCGGCCTCGATGAGCCGAGGAACCTTATCACTTCCAACCGCATGCTCCGCCCGGGCTTTCGCCGGCGCCACACGGCCCCGGCCGGCGGGACCCCCGGTCGCCAGGGCAGCCTCAGCGGCGATCTTCTCCCTGGTCGCCTTTAGCGACGGAACGACGTCACCCTTGTAGACCCACACCTTGACCCCCATCGAGCCGACCGTGGTCGCCGCGGTTGCGGTCCCGTAATCGATGTCGGCACGGATGGTGTGAAGCGGGACGCGGCCCTCGCGGTACCACTCCCTGCGGCCCATGTCGGAGCCACCGAGGCGCCCACAGCACTCCACCCTGACACCCTCCGCCCCGGCCTTCATCGCGGTGGCGACGGCCCGCTTCATGGCGCGCCGAAAGGCCACCCGGTTGGAGAGCTGGTCGGCGATCCCTTGCGCCAACAGTTGGGCGTCGACCTCGGGATCCTTGACCTCGATGATGTTGAGCTTGACCGGTTTGCCGCACAACTTCTCCAGCCCGGCCCTGAGACGGTCGGCCTCGACGCCCTTGCGCCCGATGACCACGCCGGGACGTGCCGTGTGCACCTCGACCACGACCTTGTCCCTGGTGCGCTCGATCTCGATCCGGGAGAGCGCGCCTCTTGTCAGCTCGCCGCGCAGATAGTCGCGGATCCGCCAGTCCTCATTGACCAGCTCGACGTAGTCCTTGTCGCTGTACCAGCGCGACTTCCAGTCGTTGACCACGCCGAGGCGGAATACGTAAGGGTGTGTCTTCTGTCCCATCAGCGGCGCTCCTCCACTCGATCGGCGACCACGATGGTGATGTGACTGGTCCGCTTGCGGATTCGCGTGTAGCGGCCCCGTGCGCGTGGGATTCCCCGCTTCAGGGTTGGTCCCTCGTCGGCGAACGCCTCGGCGACCACAAGCTCGTCGGCATCGAGAGCGTGGTTGTGCTCGGCATTGGCCACCGCCGAGTTCAGCACCTTGGCCACGGTCACCGCCGGGCGGCGCTGGGTGAACTCGAGAACATGGCGCGCCTCCTGCACCGGGAGTCCACGTACCAGATCGAGCACCCTCCGCACCTTCATGGGCGGCTGCCTCACGTACTTCGCTTGCGCCCTCACCTTCATCGTCTCTTTGCTGCTTTCTCTTTGCGTGTGCCGGGGTGACCACGGAAGGTTCGGGTCGGGGCGAACTCGCCCAACTTGTGACCCACCATCGACTCCGTGATGTAAACCGGAACGTGCTTGCGGCCGTCGTGCACCGCCATCGTGTGACCCACCATCTCTGGGATGATCGTGGAGCGTCTGCTCCATGTCCGGATCACTCGCTTCTCACCGCGTCGGTTCATCTCCTCGACCTTGTCGATGAGATGGTCGTCGACAAACGGTCCCTTCTGCAGACTGCGAGCCATCGGCTACCTCCGTCCCTTCTTGGTGCGGCGGCGCACGATCAAGGCGTCGCTCTCCTTGCCCTTGCGTCGGGTGCGACCTTCCGGCTTACCCCAGGGGCTGACCGGGTTGCGGCCACCCGAGCTCTTCCCTTCACCGCCACCAAGCGGGTGGTCGACCGGGTTCATCGCGACACCCCTCGTCTGGGGGCGCACTCCCTTCCATCGGGCGCGGCCCGCCTTTCCGACCTTGATCAGCTCGGCCTCGGCGTTCCCCACGATGCCGACTGTCGCCCGGCAGTCGAGCGGCACCATCCGCATCTCCCCCGATGGGAGCCGGAGAAGTGCCATGACGCCTTCCTTCGACATGAGCTGGGCCGACAGACCGGCGGACCTGGCCAACTTGGCGCCACCGCCGGGTCTCATCTCGATGGCGTGGACCGAGGTACCGCCCGGGATGTTGCGGAGCGGAAGGGCATTCCCGGGACGGATGTCGGCCTTCGGGCCCGACTCGAGCCGGTCATCGACCTTTACACCCTGGGGAGCCAGGATGTACCGCTTCTCCCCGTCGGCGTAGTGCAGCAGTGCGATCCGGGCGTTGCGGTTGGGGTCGTACTCAATAGCCGCCACCCGCGCCGGGATCCCATCCTTGGTGCGGCGGAAGTCGATGATCCGGTAGAGCCGTTTGTGCCCGCCGCCTTTGTGGCGCGAGGTGATTCGGCCGTACGAGTTCCGACCGGACTGTTGCTGGCGCGGCTCGGTTAGCGACTTCTCTGGGTCCGACTTGGTCACCTCGATGAAGTCGGAGACCGTCTGGAACCGCCGTCCCGCCGAGGTGGGCTTGCGCTTCTTCACTGCCATGAGGGCCTCCTTGCGTCGGCCCAGACGGAAGACGGAAGACGGAAGGCGGAAGATAGAGAGACTCTGGTTCATGCTCATACTCCAAAAATGTCGATCTGGTCACCGGGGGCGAGTTTGACCAGGGCTCGCTTGGAGTCGGCCCGTCTCCCCTTCACAAACCCGGTGCGCTTCGTCTTGCCCTTGCGGTTGAGCGTGTTCACCGAATCGACCCGCACCGAGAAGATCTCCTGTACCGCCTGCTTGATCTCGGTCTTGTTGGCGCGCCTGTCGACGACGAACGTGTAGGTCTTGGCATCCTCGATCAGGTCGTACGACTTCTCGGACACGACCGGGGCGAGGATGACGTCACGAGGGTTCTTCACGATTCCTCCTCGACCTTCTCTTGTGCCTCACGCACGAAGTCGGTGTCGGAAACGTCGTAGCCGCCGTCGCCAACCGAGCGGAGAGTTGTGGTCGTGAAGACCAGGGTGTCCGCCCAGAGCACGTCGTATGCGGCGACATGCCCCGCTCGTAGCAGGCGCACATGGGGAAGATTGCGGAACGAGCGCTCGGCCACAGTGTCCCCCGGCTCGAGCACCACAAGCGACTTTCGTCCGGCGCCCAGAGCCGCCAACAGGCTGACTGCGTCCTTGGTCCGTGGCGTCGCCCACAGCTCGAAGTTGTCCACTACCCGGACCGCTTCTTCGGCGGCGCGTGCCGAAAGGGCGCTGCGCAATGCGAGCTTCTTCATCTTCTTGGGGGTCCGCTGGTCGTAGCTGCGGGGCCGGGGTCCAAAGACGACGCCGCCACCAGTCCACTGCGGTGCGCGGATCGAACCGTGGCGTGCCCGTCCCAATCCCTTCTGCCTCCACGGCTTGCGTCCCCCTCCCCGGACTTCTGCCCGGGTCTTGGTGGATGCCGAACCGGAGCGCGCCGCGGCAAGTTGGGCCGTGACCACTTGATGGAGGACCGCCATATTGGGCTCGATCCCGAAAACGGCGGCGTCGAGTTCTATCTCGCCTTTGGCCTCGCCGTCCGCCCCGTAAAGAGCGACCTTGATCTCTGCCATCAGCCGGCCCTCCCGGCGACAGGTGACTTGACCGCCTGCCGGATCAGGACGACTGCGCCATTCGGACCGGGTACAGCGCCGCCGAGAAGTAGCAGGTTGCGATTGGTGTCGATGTCGACCACATCGAGGTTGAGGACGGTGACTCGCTCGCCACCCATCCGGCCCGCCATGGGCATCCCCTTGAACACGCGTGAGGGGGTGGCGCATGCGCCGATCGACCCCGGGGCCCGGTGCACCTTGTGGACACCGTGGCTGGCGCCTTGGCCGGAGAAGTTGTGACGCTTCATCACGCCCTGGAAGCCCTTGCCCTTGGAGATCCCGGCCACATCGGCCTTGTCGCCCTTGGCCAGGATGTCGGCGATTGTGATCTCGCTGCCGATCTCGTAGGACTCGGGATCGTCGACCCTGACCTCGACCAGATTCCGCGCCGGCTCGAGCCCGGCCCGTGCGAAGTGCCCGACGGTGGGCTTGTTGGTGCGCCGCGCCGGGAGCTCCTTGTAGGAGATCTGGATGGCGCCGTAGCCGTCGGACTCGGGCGTTTTGATCTGGACGATCCGGCACGGCCCAGCCTTGATGACCGTCACCGGCCGCGCCCGACTCTCGTCATCAAACACCTGGGTCATCCCGACCTTCTCACCGAGAATCGCCTTCATCGCTCCATCTCTTCTAAGTACTGAGTACTAAGTACCAAGTACTTCCTCATAGCTTGATCTCCACAGTGCTGTTTGTGGGGGACGCCCCTGCACCCCCGAACGCGACCTGCGATCAATGGAAGGAATCGGGGCGAGGGCTTTCACAGCTTGATCTCCACTTCGACGCCGGCGGGGAGGTCGAGCCTCATCAACGAGTCCACCGTCTTGGCGGTCGGCTCGAGGATGTCGATCAGCCGCTTGTGGATCCGCAGTTCGAAATGCTCCCGCGAGTCCTTGTAGACGTGCGGTGAGCGGATGACGCAGTAGCGGTGGACCTCGGTCGGCAGCGGCACCGGGCCCTTGATCTGAGCCTGGGTACGCACCACCGTCTCGGCGATCTTGCGCGCCGATTCGTCCACCACCTGGTGGTCGTAGGCCTTGAGCCTTATGCGGATCTTCTGTTCTTCAGCCAAAGTGCTCACTCGCTTCGCTCGTTCGCAGTACTCAGTACTCAGTACTCAGTACCCAGACTCCTGTTGTCCCGTACTCCTCGTCTTGTTCTTCTGTTCTGTCCAAGTACTAGGTACCAAGTACTGAGTACTCACTTCAGGATCTTGGTCACCCGCCCGGCACCGACGGTGCGGCCCCCCTCCCGGATGGCGAAGCGCAGCCCCTCGTCCATGGCGATGGGGGCGATCAGCTCCACCGTCATCTGCGTCTGGTCACCGGGCATCACCATCTCGGTCCCCTCGGGGAGGGTCACCGAACCGGTGACGTCTGTGGTGCGGAAGTAGAACTGGGGGCGGTAGCCGGAGAAGAAGGGGTTGTGCCGTCCCCCCTCCTCCTTGGTCAGCACGTACACCGCCGCCTCGAAGTTGGTGTGCGGGGTGATGGACCCCGGCTTGGCCAGCACCTGGCCCCGCTCCACCTCGTCCTTGCCCACCCCCCGCAGCAGCACCCCGACGTTGTCCCCCGCCCGACCCTCGTCGAGCAGCTTGCGGAACATCTCCACCCCGGTGGCCACCGTCTTTCTGGTGGGGCGGATGCCGACGATCTCCACCTCCTCGTTCACCTTGAGCACGCCCTGTTCCACCCGACCGGTGACCACCGTCCCCCGCCCGGTGATGGAGAAGACGTCCTCGATGGCCATCATGAAGGGCTTCTCCACGTCGCGGACCGGCTCGGGGACGTAGGAGTCGACCGCCTCCATCAACTCCACGATCTGTTCGGGGCCCTCCCCCTCCCCCTCGAGGGCCTGGAGGGCCGAGCCGCGCACCACCGGCACCTCGTCCCCGGGGAACTCGTACTCGGTCAGACAGGTCGCGCACCTCGAGCTCGACCAGGTCCAAGAGCTCGGGGTCGTCCACCATGTCCACCTTGTTCAAGAAGACCACGATCGAGGGCACCCCCACCTGGCGGGCCAAGAGGACGTGCTCCCTCGTCTGGGGCATGGGGCCGTCCGCCGCCGACACCACCAGGATGGCCCCGTCCACCTGGGCGGCGCCGGTGATCATGTTCTTGATGTAGTCGGCGTGACCGGGCATGTCGACGTGGGCGTAGTGGCGGTTGGGGGTCTCGTACTCGACGTGGGCGATCTGGATGGTGATCCCCCGCTCCCGCTCCTCGGGGGCCTTGTCGATCTGGTCGAAGGAGGTGAAGGCCACAGAGGAGTCGCGCTCGTGCAACACCTTGGTGATCGCCGCCGTCAACGTCGTCTTCCCATGATCGATGTGGCCCATCGTCCCCACGTTCACATGAGGCTTGGTCCGCTCAAACTTCGCCTTCCCCATCACAACTCCTTTTGGCTCAAGCCTCGCCGCGAACCCGGGAGACGATCTCCTGGGCGATCGAGTCTGGGACGTCCTGGTACGAATGGAAATGCATGGTGTAGGTGGCCCTGCCCTGGGTGCGCGACCGAAGGTCGGTGGCGTACCCGAACATCTCAGCCAGCGGGACCAGCGAGGCGACGACCCGCGAGTTCCCCCGCTGGTTCATCGATTCGACACGCCCACGCCGCGATGAGAGGTCGCCGATGACGTCACCGAGGTAGTCCTCGGGCGTGACCACCTCAACCGCCATGATCGGCTCGAGCAGCTTGACCCCGGCCCGCTTCGCCGCCTCCTGGAGCGCCATCGAGCCGGCGATCCGGAAAGCCATCTCCGAGGAGTCGACATCGTGGTACGAGCCATCCAGCAGGGTCGCCCGCACGTCCACCAGGGGGTACCCGGCCAGGATCCCGTTGTCGAGGGCTTCCTCGATCCCGTCGTCGACGGCGGGGATGTACTCCCGCGGGATCTTGCCACCCGTCACCTTGTCGACGAACTCGTAACCCCCACCGGGGCCGGTCGGCTCGAGAGAGATGACGACGTGCCCGTACTGCCCACGGCCACCGCTCTGGCGGATGTAGCGGCCCTCGACCTTGGCGATCGGGCCCTTGATGGTCTCCCGATAGGCGACCTGGGGGCGGCCGACGTTGGCGCCGACCTTGAACTCACGCACCAGCCGATCGACCAGGACCTCGAGATGCAGCTCGCCCATCCCAGCGATGATCGTCTGCCCGGTTTCCTCATCGCTCCGGATGAGAAAGGTCGGGTCCTCGTCCGCCAGCCGATGCAGGGCGCTGGAGAGCTTCTCCTCGTCCACCTTCGTCTTGGGCTCGATGGCCACGTTGATCACCGGGGCGGGGAAGGTCATCGACTCGAGCTGGACCGGCTTCTCGGGTGCCGCCAGCGTGTCGCCGGTGGTGGTCCCCTTCAACCCGACGGCGGCAACGATGTCACCGGTGAAGACATCGTCGATGTCCTCGCGGTGGTTGGCGTGCATCCGCAGGATCCGGCCGAGCCTCTCCTTCTTGCCAGTGCTGACATTGAGCAGGGTGTCGCCCTTGGCGGCGTGACCCTGAGTACACCCGGAAATAGGTGAGCTTCCCCACGTGGGGATCGCTCATGATCTTGAAGGCCAGGGCGGTGAAGGGTTCGCTGTCCTCGGCGGCCCGCTCCATCTCGACGGATTCGTCGCCCGGCTTGAAGCCCTCCACCGGAGGCAGGTCCGCCGGGCTGGGGAGATAGGCGATCACCGCGTCGAGCAGCGGCTGGACACCCTTGTTCTTGAAGGCACTCCCGCAGAGAACCGGTACGAACAGCTGGTCGAGCGTGGCCTTGCGCACCGCAGAATGGATCTCTTCGGGGTTGATCTCGAGCTCTTCGAGGTACTTCTCCAGAAGCTTCTCGTCCACCTCGGCCACGGCCTCGAGCAACTTGCCCCGCCACTCCTCTGCGGAAGCGACGAGATCTGCGGGGATGTCGGTGGTCTCCCAGTGCTTGCCGTCATCACCCAGCCAGACGTGGGCCCGCATCTCGACGAGATCGACCACCCCTTGGAACTTCGACTCCGAGCCGATGGGGATCTGAATCGGGACCGGATTCGCCTCGAGGCGCGTCCGGATCGAGTCGACCGCGGCGTAGAAGTCGGCGCCGATCCTGTCGAGCTTGTTGACGAAGCAGATCCGTGGGACCCGGTAACGGTCGGCCTGGCGCCATACGGTCTCCGACTGCGGCTCGACGCCGGCGACGCCGTCGAACACGGCCACGGCCCCATCGAGGACGCGAAGCGAGCGCTCGACTTCGACCGTGAAATCGACGTGACCCGGAGTGTCGATGATGTTGACCGTCGTGTCGTGCCAGACACAGGTGGTGGCAGCGGAGGTGATGGTTATCCCCCGCTCCTGCTCCTGCTCCATCCAGTCCATCACCGCGGCGCCCTCGTGGACCTCGCCGAGCTTGTAGGTCTTGCCCGTGTAGTAGAGGATCCGCTCGGTGAGCGTCGTCTTGCCCGCGTCGATGTGAGCCATGATCCCGATGTTCCGGGTCCGGCTCAGTGGAATCTGGCGCAGGCGTGCCAGTGCTTCGCTTCTCGTGCTCATCGTCGTGGGCTTCTCTCGGGTCGCTATGCAGTTGTCAGTCGGGCAAATTTCAGGTGTTGGCGTTACCAGCGGTAGTGGGCGAAGGCCTTGTTGGACTCCGCCATCTTGTGGACATCTTCCTTGCGCTTGACCGCGGCTCCCGCGTTGTTGGCGGCGTCGAGCACCTCGTTGGCGAGGCGCTGTGCCATGGTCGTCTCGCGGCGGCGGCGGGAGAACCCCACCAACCAGCGGATGGCCAGCGTGTTGGAGCGGCGGGGGGACACCTCTACCGGCACCTGGTAGGACGATCCACCGACCCGCCTCGAGCGGACCTCCAACTGCGGCCGGAGGTTGTCCACGGCACGCTTGAGGACGTTTAGTGGGTCCTGGTTGCTCCGCCGCTCGACGATCTCGAGGGCGTCGTAGACGATGCCGCGGGCGACGTCCTTCTTGCCTTGGAGCAGGACCTTGTTGATCACCTGGCTGACCAGGACGCTCCGGAAGACCGGGTCCGGGTCGATGCGGCGCTTGGGGGCTGGACCTCGGCGCATCTCAGCCCTCCCGCTTCGCCCCGTAGCGGGAACGGGCCTGCTTGCGGTCCCGTACCCCGGCGGCATCGAGCGTGCCCCGCACGACCTTGTAGCGGACCCCGGGAAGATCCTTCACCCGGCCGCCACGTACCAGCACGATCGAGTGCTCTTGGAGGTTGTGACCCTCGCCGGGGATGTAGGCGGTGACCTCGACCTGAGATGAGAGACGGACACGGGCCACCTTGCGCAGAGCCGAGTTCGGCTTCTTGGGTGTGACCGTGTAGACCCTGGTACAGACACCGCGCCGCTGAGGGGCGCCGGCGAGACCTGGGGTCTTCTCCTTCTTGGGCTTGGGCCGCCTGCCCTCGCGGACAAGCTGTTGGATGGTTGGCATCGCCTTCCTAACGCGAATGTCGGCGCCCCGGACACAACCGGATCGCCGACCCTCTGAAACTGACCCGTCTCTCCGGCCGAACCGCCGGGCCCGGGTCAGGCCAAGCGGAGCCCTCTGGAGAGGGGGAGAGGTCTCAAGACCACGCCGGAAGTGTACCCCTCGAGCCCTCCATCTGGTCAAAAAGGTGCTCGCTCGCTGAGCCATGCTTTCCGTCCCTCGCAGGGGGAAGGGACCCGCTGCGCAGCAGCGGGATAGAGGCGGCTGGTGAACTCAGCCAACGGTGCTTGTCGACGCGTAGGACATCAGCCCTTGGGACTGAACACCAGCACGCCCTCGGCGGGCCGCGCGCCCGTGTCGTAACGGCCGACCAGATCCTCTGGCAGGTCGGCAAGGTCGCTCGAGCGCTTGAAGTCCCGCAACGAAGTGCCCGTGCAGTGGGAATCGACGTTGGGGGCGCCGGACGCTGACTCCAGGTCCTCGATGTTCACCGTCCGGAAGTCGATGCTGTAACGGGTGAAGCCCGAGGTGTTGGGAACGGTGGAATGCATCTGGGCGCCGGAGAAAAGCACCAACCCACCCGGTGGGACCACAAAGCGGACCTGGGGATCGGGGTCGAAATCCTCCGGGGGCTTGGGCTGCTTCCGGGTGTCAGCCTTGATCTGGTTAGCGGCGTCCTTGCGGCCGGTCGCATTCCACTCGTAGTAGTTGAAGTCGGCCGAGCCGTTCGGCACTCCCTCCGACCAGTAGCGGGGGTGGAAGGCCATCGAGCACTCGGATTCGATGTCGTAGATGGGAAGCCACCAATTCAACTGTGCCAGCGGCGCCGAGTACCAGGCGTCGCGGTGAAGGTGGTGGGCATAGCCGACACCGGAAGTCAGGTACGCGTCGCTGGTGACCATGCGGAGTCTGGGCACGTCCTGATAAGTGGTTTCGAGATCGCACCCCATGTCGGCAAGCACGTCCCTAACCAGCCGCTTGGTCTCGTCGTTGTGGATGAACTGCGGCTTCAGAGGCGCCACCACGGCGACGTAATCCTCTACCGGCATGTCGAATTGCACGTAGCGAGGGTCTTTGCCGGGAAACGCCCCCTCGATCATCGACCGAGCGTGCTCGGCCAGCGCCCGTATCGATGCCCGTGGCGAGAACAGAAATATCTGGCCCTCGAAGATGCGGCTGCGGCGGACCTGATCGGAGACGTTGGAGTCGAGGTACACGGTGTGCATTGGGCTAGTCCCCCTTCGCTGGGTTACTGGATGAGCCGGCCGGGCCCCTACGGGCCCGGCCTACTAGATCACTCCTCGTCGCCGTCTGGGTTGGCAACCATACCGGCGAGTTCGTCGGACTCGTCGAGCTCGCCGTCGCCGTCGCCGCGCTGGCGGCCAAGGCTGGCCAGCCACTCGGCGGGGTTGGAGGGAAGCTCCTCCTCGGTGCGCTCCGGCATCTCCCCGAAGATCCCCAGCGCCGAAATCGGCGTTGCGTCGGGCAGCACCGGGTGGAGCGACTGGTAGTCGCTGTGACCCGTTCCCGCTGGGATCAGCTTGCCGATGATCACGTTCTCCTTGAGACCACGCATGAAGTCCGATTGCCCCTGGATCGAGGCCTCGGTCAACACCCGGGTGGTCTCCTGGAACGACGCCGCCGACAACCACGAGTCTGTAGCAAGTGAGGACTTGGTGATCCCCATCAGCTCGGGACGACCCGCTGCGGGGACCTTGCCGTCCTCGGCCAGCTGTCGGTTGGCTTCGCGGAAGTCCTTCTCATCCACCAATTGGTTGGGCAAGAAGTCGGAGTCACCCGCCTCGACGACCCGCACCTTGCGCAGCATCTGCCTGACGATCATCTCGATGTGCTTGTCGTGGATGTCCACACCCTGTGAGCGGTACACCTCCTGCACCTGATCGACGAGGTACTGCTGGGCCTTGCGGATCCCGGAGATGCTGAGCACCTCCTTGGGATCGAGCGGGCCCTCGGTGAGCTGGGTTCCCGGCTCGATGACGTCGCCGTCGTGAACCAGGAGGCGCGCCCGCCGCGACAGGCCGTGGGCGAGTTCGTCGCCCTCAGCGGTGACGATGACCGCCTTCCGGCCATCTTCGGCATTCTCGTCGAGCCGTACGGTGCCGCCGGCCTCGGCCAGGAGCGCCTTCCCCTTTGGCTCACGCGCTTCGAAGAGCTCCACCACCCTCGGCAGACCGTGGGTGATGTCCTCACCGGCGACCCCACCGGTATGGAAGGTACGCATGGTCAGCTGCGTACCCGGCTCGCCGATCGACTGCGCCGCCATGATCCCGACCGCTTCGCCGATCTCGACGTCACGGCCGGTGGCGAGCGAGAGCCCGTAGCACTGGCGGCATACCCCGTACTCGGCATCGCAGGTGAGCACCGACCGCACCGACACCGTGTCGACCTCGGGGTGCGCCTCGAGCGCCTGGAGATAGTGACGACGCAGGATGGCGCCGCGGCTCAGCGACTCGCCCTCGGCGGTCTTGATCACCTTGCGGTCGGTGCCGACGACGTCGGCGCCGAGCACCCGGCCGAACACACGGCTGCGGAGGTTGCGGATCGTCCGTCCTCCCCCGTCCACCACCTTGACCTTGACGGTCCGCTCGGTGCCGCAGTCGTCCTCGCGAACGATGATCTCCTGGCTGACGTCGACGAGCCGTCGGGTCAGGTATCCCGAGTCGGCGGTCCGCAGCGCGGTGTCCGCCAGGCCCTTGCGTGCTCCGTGGGTCGAGATGAAGTACTCGAGAACCGACAGACCTTCACGGAAGTTGGAGATGATGGGCCGAGGGATGATGTCACCCTTCGGGTTGGCCACCAGCCCACGCATCCCGGCGATCTGCCGGACCTGCATGATGTTCCCCCTGGCGCCGGAGCGAACCATCATGTCGATGGCGTTGAACTTCTCCTGGCGCAGGGTCGCCTCCATGGCGTCCTTCACCTTGTCGGTCGCCTCGGTCCAGATCTCGATCAGCTCCTGGCGGCGCTCCTCGTCGGTGATCACGCCCTTCTGGTACAGGCCCTGCACCTTGTCGGCCTTGGCCTCGTACTCGGTGAGGATCTCCGCCTTGTTGGAGGGGGTCTTCACGTCATCGAGACCGATGGTCAGACCCGCCTTGGTGGCGAACTTGAAACCGAGCTCCTTGATGTCGTCGAGGGTGCGCTGCACAACGGCCTTGTCGTAGATGTCGATGATCTCCTCGATGACCCGGCGCACGTCCGACTTGAAGATCACACTGTTGACGTAGGGGAAGTCCTCGGGGAACGCCCGGTTGAGCATGGCCCGGCCGAGCGTGGTATCGAAGGACTTGCTCCCGTCCACCGGCTCGTCGGTGACCAGCCCCTCCAGCCTCGTGCGGAGCTCCTGGTAGCGCTCGGGGGTGCCGGCCACCTTGCCCAGCCGCAACCGGATCGGGGCGTGCAGCGACAGGTCACCGTTCTCGTACGCCATGACCGCCTCGTCCACCGTGGCGAACGACCGCCCCGCACCCAAGGCGTCCTCGACCTCTTCGGAGAGGTAGTAGACGCCGATGACCATGTCCTGGCTCGGGGTGACGATGGGCCGACCGCTCGCCGGAGAGAGCACGTTGTTGGTCGAGAGCATCAGGATGCGCGCCTCGGCCTGCGCCTCGGCCGACAGGGGGAGATGGACCGCCATCTGGTCCCCGTCGAAGTCGGCGTTGAAAGCCTCGCACACCAACGGGTGGATCTGGATGGCCTTGCCCTCCACCAGGACCGGCTCGAAAGCCTGGATCCCGAGACGGTGGAGTGTGGGGGCGCGGTTGAGCAACACCGGGTGCTCCTGGATCACCTCAGCGAGGATGTCCCACACCTGGGGCCGCTGCCGCTCCACCATCCGCTTGGCCGACTTGATGTTCTGGGCGATGTCGAGATCGACAAGTCGCTTCATGACGAAGGGCTTGAACAACTCGAGCGCCATCACCTTGGGCAGCCCGCACTGGTGAAGCTTGAGTTGCGGGCCGACCACGATGACCGAACGGCCCGAGTAGTCGACGCGCTTGCCCAGCAGGTTCTGGCGGAACCGGCCCTGCTTGCCCTTGAGCATGTCGGACAGCGACTTGAGCGCCCGGTTGCCCGGGCCGGTCACGGCGCGACCGCGCCGCCCGTTGTCGAACAGGGCGTCCACCGCCTCCTGGAGCATCCGCTTCTCGTTGTTGACGATGATCTCGGGAGCCCCGAGATCGAGCAGGCGCTTCAGCCTGTTGTTGCGGTTGATCACCCGGCGGTAGAGGTCGTTGAGGTCGGACGTGGCGAACCGCCCACCATCGAGCTGCACCATGGGGCGCAGATCGGGCGGGATGACGGGGACCGTCTCGAGGATCATGTCCCGCGGCTGGTTCTTGCCCTCGTGGAAGGGCTTGACCACCTTGATCCGCTGTGTGGCCCGCTGCCTCTTCTGCGCCGAGCCGGATAGCAGGTCCTCCCCGAGGCGCACCATCTCCTTCTCGAGGTCGAGCCGCCCAAGGAGGTCCTTGATCGCCTCGGCGCCCATCCCACCCTCGTAGTAGGTGGAGTACCGGTCGGCTATCTCCCGCCACAGCTGCTCGGACTCGACCAGCTGCTTCGGCTTCATCGAGCGGAAGGTGTCGAATGCGTCCTCGATCAGCTCGGCCTCGCGCTGCGCCCGCTCCTCGCGGTCGCGCATCTCGCGCTCGACCTCCTTGCGGCGAGCGGTGATCTCCTGGCTCTTGGCACCACCCTCTTCCATCTGGGCGAGCTCGGTTTCGAGACGCTCGAGACGGGCTTCCTTCCAGGTGGCGAATTCCTCGTGGACGATCTGCACCTCGGCGCGCATCGTCTCCTCGAGCTCGGGTAGGTCCTTCTGGCGCTTGGTGTCATCGATGTGGGTGATGAGGTAGGCGGCGAAGTAGATGACCTTCTCCAGCTCCTTGGGCGACATGTCGAGCAGGTAGCCGAGCCGGCTGGGCACACCCTTGAACAGCCATATGTGGGTCACCGGGGCGGCGAGCTCGATGTGGCCCATCCGTTCCCGTCGCACCTTCGACCGGGTCACCTCGACGCCACAGCGCTCGCAGATGATGCCCTTGTAACGGATCCTCTTGTACTTGCCGCAGTAGCACTCCCAGTCCTTCTGCGGACCAAAGATGCGCTCGTCGAAAAGGCCTTCCTTCTCCGGCTTGAGCGTCCGGTAGTTGATCGTCTCCGGCTTCTTCACCTCGCCGTACGACCAGGACCGGATCTCGTCGCTCGAGGCGAGACTGATCTTCAGCTCATCGAAAAGCTGGCGCATTCCGCTCCTTCTTCCGTCTTACGTGCTCTGTCTTGTTCAAACGTCGAAATCGTCACGCCGCTCGGGCCGGCTCAGGTCGATGCCCAGCGTCTCCACGCTGCGGAACGATGTGTCCTCGTCGAGGTCGCGCAGCTGGACCTCCTCACCGGCTGAGAGCATCTCCACGTTGAGGCAGAGGCTCTGCATCTCCTTGAGCAGCACCTTGAAGGACTCGGGTATCCCCGGCTCGGGGATGTTCTCCCCCTTGACGATGGACTCGTAGACCTTCACCCGTCCCTGGACGTCGTCCGACTTGATGGTCAGCACCTCTTGGAGGGCGTAGGCGGCTCCGTAGGCCTCAAGCGCCCAGACCTCCATCTCGCCGAATCGCTGACCGCCGAACTGCGCCTTCCCGCCCAGCGGCTGCTGGGTGATCATCGAGTAGGGCCCGGTTGACCTGGCGTGGATCTTGTCGTCCACCAGGTGGACCAGCTTCAGGATGTAGATATGGCCCACCGTGATCGGCGTGTCGAAGGCATAGCCGTTACGCCCGTCGTAGAGCTTCGCCTTGCCAAGGTCGTCGACCAGTTTGTCGCCGTCGCGGTTGGGGAGAGCATTGGCCAGGACCGATGCGATCTCCTCCTCGCGAGCACCGTCGAACACCGGCGTGGCCACCTTGCTCCAGGCAGAGGTGCCCCGGGCAGCCGGGCTGTCTCCGTCGAACTTCTTCCAACCCTGCGCCGCCGCCCATCCGAGATGCGTCTCGAGCACCTGGCCGAGGTTCATCCGGGAAGGGACACCGAGCGGCGAGAGGATGATGTCCACCGGGGTGCCGTCCTCCATGAACGGCATGTCCTCCTCGGGGAGGATCTTGGCGATGACGCCCTTGTTCCCGTGGCGGCCGGCGAGCTTGTCGCCCTCTGAGATCTTGCGCTGCTGGGCGACGTAGACCCTGACGGTCTCGTTGACGCCCGGCGGCAGGTCATATCCCTCGGACCGCTTGGCCACGCGCACGTCGATTACCTTGCCGCTCTCACCGTGGGGGACCTTGAGCGAAGTGTCACGCACCTCACGTGCCTTCTCACCGAAGATCGCCCGGAGGAGGCGCTCCTCGGGGGTCAGTTCGGTCTCGCCCTTCGGCGTCACCTTGCCGACCAGGTAGTCGCCGGGGTTGACCTCGGCACCTACCCGGATGATCCCGTTCTCGTCGAGGTCGCGCAGTACTTCCTCGGCGACATTGGGGATGTCACGGGTGATCTCCTCGGCGCCGAGCTTGGTGTCGCGGGCATCGATCTCGTGCTCCTCGATGTGGATCGAGGTGAGCATGTCCTCCTTCACCAGGCGCTCGGAGACGATGATGGCGTCCTCGAAGTTGTGGCCCTGCCACGGCATGAACGCCACGAGGAGGTTCCGGCCAAGGGCCAGTTCGCCTGACTCGGTGGACGGCCCGTCGGCGAGGACCTCGCCGGCCTTCACCTGATCGCCTTCGCGGACGATCGGCTTCTGGTTCATGCAAGTGCCCTGGTTGGACCGGACGAACTTGCCCAGGGGGAAGGTGTGCTTGCGGTTGCTTCCGCTCTCCTTGACGACGATCTGGTCGCCGTTGACCTCGACCACCTCGCCGGCGACCGGGGAAACGATCATGTCACCCGAGTCCATCGCGGCGCGCCCTTCGACCCCGGTGCCCACCAGGGGCGCCTCGGAGCGGAGCAGGGGAACCGCCTGCCGCTGCATGTTGGAGCCCATCAGGGCCCGGTTGGCGTCGTCGTGCTCGAGGAACGGGATCAACGCCGTCGAGACCGAGACCAACTGCTTCGGCGAGACGTCCATGTAGTCGACTTCGTCGGGTGTCACCTGGTCGACCTCACCACCGGCGCGGCGCACCAACACACGATCGCGCTGGAAGGACCCGTCGGGGTTGAGCGGGGCGTTGGCCTGGGCGATGACGTGCCGCTCCTCCTCGATGGCCGTCAGGTAGTCCACTTTGGCGCTCACCTTGCCCTTGACCACCTTGCGGTACGGGGTCTCGATGAACCCGTAGCGGTTGACCCGGGCATAGCTGGCGAGCGATCCGATCAGCCCGATGTTCGGGCCTTCAGGGGTCTCGATGGGGCACATCCGTCCATAGTGCGATGGGTGGACGTCACGCACCTCGAACCCGGCCCGCTCGCGCGATAGACCACCGGGGCCCAGCGCCGACAGGCGGCGTCGGTGGGTGAGCCCGGCCAGGGGGTTCGGCTGATCCATGAACTGGCTCAGCTGGCTCGTCCCGAAGAACTCCTTGATGGCGGCGGTGACAGGGCGGATGTTGATCAAACTCTGCGGCGTGATCGACTCCGGGTCCTGCGTGGTCATGCGCTCTCTGACCACCCGCTCGAGCCGAGTCAGTCCCACCCGGACCTGGTTCTGGATGAGCTCCCCGACGGTTCGCACCCGGCGGTTGCCGAAGTGGTCGATGTCGTCGGTCTGGACCGGCACCTCGGCGCCGTTCGTCGGCGTGAAGGTGGCTGTTCCGGCGTGGAGGTGGACCAGATAGCGGATGGTGTCGAGGATGTCGTCGTCCGAGAGGAGCCCGCGCCCGGCGGAGCGGTGCTCGGACGTTTCCGGCCGGCCGAACTTCTGGTCGAGCTTGTAGCGGCCCACCCGGGTCAGGTCGTACCGCTTCGGGTTTCGGAACAACGTCTGCATGAGGTTGCGGGCCGACTCCACCGTGGTCGGCTCGCCGGGGCGCAGCTTGCGGTAGAGGTCGAGCAGTGCGTCGTCCTTGTCGGTCACCGGATCGCGCTCGAGCGTGTTCTTGATCGACTCGGCGTTGTTGAACAGCGCCAGGATCTCCTCGTCGGTCTCGGCAATGCCGAGGGCGCGCAGGAAGGCGCTGACGTACTGGCGGCGCTTGCGGTCGACCCGGACGCCGACGGTGTCCTTCTTGTCGGTGTCGAACTCGAGCCACGCTCCCCGGCCAGGGATCATCTTGGCGGAGAAGATGTCGCGGTCGGAGGTCTTGTCGAGCGTCTGATCGAAGTAGACGCCGGGAGAGCGAACCAGCTGGCTGACCACCACTCGCTCGGTCCCGTTGACGATGAAGACGCCCTTCTCGGTCATGATCGGAAAGTCGCCGAGGAAGACCTGCTGTTCCTTGATCTCACCGGTCTGACGGTTGAAGAACCGGGCGGTGACGAACAGCGGTCTGGCGTAGTTGGAGTCGTGGTCCTTCGCCTCGTCGATGGTCATCGGAGGGTCGCCGAAACGATGGTCCGTGAGCTCGAGGGCGAGGGAGCCAGTGAAGTCCTCGATCGGCGAGATCTCCTCGAAGATCTCCTTGAGGCCCTCGTCGAGGAACCACCGGAAGGACTCGTGCTGGACTTCGAGTAGGTCGGGGAGGGGTAGTACTTCGGGGATCTTGGCAAACGACAGGCGCTGGGCGACGCGCGAGGTCAAGGGATTCATCCTCCTGAGAGCAGTCCGGCCGGAGACAGCAACGTGACAGCATAGCAAAGCTATGCCGTCATCAGAACGTAACCTGATCAGCCCGCCCGGTATTCCATTCCCGGGCTGGCTTGATTGAGCGCGAATCCTATATCAGTGGGTGCAGAGGGGTCAAGGGGGCAAACCAAGTCGGACGGCGGACGGCGGACGGCGGGCTACCAGGCGCGGAGAGAAATCGGCTTCACCCTGATGGCGACGCGGTAGGCGGTGGCGAACGCCTCGACCGTTGCCGCCAGCTCGCCCTCGATCAGCGAGCGGTACTTGTCGATGTAACGCTGGTTGCTGGAGGGGTCATCGTCTTCGGGGCTGAGCCGCGCCTCCCCGGTGAAGACGGCTACTCCCCCGTCACCGACCGAGTTCAGGTTCAACGAGACCACCGGGTTGGCGGCAATGTTGCGCAGCTTGGCCTTACCCGGCTCGCTGAATACGAGGAACTCCTCGTCCTCCCACAGGAACCAGACCAGCGACGGCTGCGGGATGGCGTCAGATCGCACCGTCGTCAGCCAGACGACAAGTTCATTGTCGAGTCTTTGGGCCAGACCGTCGGAGATCTCGATCGAGGCTGTCACTTCACCCTCCCTTCGGTCGGCGCACGCTACGAGAAAGGTCACGCTACGTTCCGCCAAACCCGAGAAGGAGCAGTGTTGAGCGACCGCATCCGCATTGCCATCCAGTTCAACCCACAGCACGGCGCCTGGAGAGATCTGCGGGCCTCCGTGGTGCGAGCCGAAGAACTCGGCGTCGACATCGTCTACAACTGGGACCACTTCTTCCCGCTCGATGCTCCGGCCGACGGTGAGCATTTCGAGTGCTGGACAATGCTCGGAGCGTTTGCCGAGATCACCGAGCGGGTCGAGATCGGCGCACTCGTCACCTGCAACACCTACCGGAACCCAGATCTGCTCGCCGACATGGCACGCACCGTCGATCACATGTCGGGCGGGCGGCTCATCCTCGGTATCGGCGCCGGGTGGTTCGAACGTGACTATGAGGAGTACGGGTACGAGTTCGGGACCGCCGGGTCACGACTGGCGGCGCTCGCCGCGGCGCTGCCTCGTATCCAGACCCGGTGGGAAAAGCTCAACCCGCCACCCACGCGCCAGATCCCGATCCTCATTGGCGGCGGCGGCGAGAAGAAGACGCTGCGGATGACCGCCGAGCACGCCCAGATCTGGCACGGGTTCGGCGACGCCGAACGCTTGCGGCACAAGAACGCGGTGCTCGACCGCTGGTGTTCAGAGATCGGACGAGATCCAAGGGAGATCGAGCGCTCGGTCGGCGGCAATCTGCGCGACCCGAGCACGGGGGACGATTTGGTCGCCGCCGGCGCCCAGCAGATCACTCTCGGGGTCGATGGACGCACCAAATGGGACATCAGCCCTGCCGTGGACTGGCTCGCCTGGCGCGACGGGGGTGCGTCCGGGTGGTAGCCAGGGTTGTTGTCAACCCTGGGTTGGCGGCCTATTCCTGTCTAGCCCGGCGTTGGGCTTCCCGGGACTCCTCGAGGATCGACTCGAAGAGCGAAATGGTGTGGTCGGGGTCGAGGCCGTGGTGCTCGGCCTCGGTTCTGATGATGTCAAGCAACTCGGCCTCGCGCGATGGGGCGTGCACCGGAATGCCCCGCGCCGCCTTGACCCTTCCGATGGCGAGAGCGAGCCGGCGCCGATCGGCGAGCAGCCGGACGATGTCGCGGTCCACCATGTCCACCTCGCGCCGCATCCTGCCTACCCCCAGGACGTCCATCAGGGCGCGGAATCCGGAGGGGTCGAGCTGTGAAGGTCCGCCGCTGCGAGCCTGGTCCGGCTGGGCGTGGACTTCGACGATCAGCCCGTCGGCGCCTGCCCCTTGAGCGGCCAATGCCAACGGGGGTACCCGGCTGGTGCCTCCGGCGGGACCACTCGGGTCGACCAGCACGGGTAGGTGACTGCGCTCCTTGACCATCGGGATGGCGCCGATGTCGAGTGTCATTCCGTGATCACCGAAGGTGCGGATGCCACGCTCGACCAGGACGACCTGGTCGTTGCCCCCGTCGAGGACGTACTCCGCCGCCCACAGCCATTCGTCGATGGTCGCCGACGGGCCACGGCGGAGCAGGACCGGCTTCCCCGACGAGCCCACCGCCCGAAGCAGCTCGAAGTCCTGCATGTTCCCCGCCCCGATCTCGAGCATGTCAACCCGGTGGGACACGGCGTCGACGTCGCCCGGCGCTACCACCTGGGTAACCACGGGTAACCCGACCTCTTCCGCCGCCGCCGCCAGCATGTCGAGACCGGCGAGCCCGAGCCCGGCGAATCCGTATGTGCTCCCGGTGAAGGTCCCACCGCGGAGGACCGCCCCTCCCCCTTCGGCCACGGCCACCGCCGCCTGCTTGACCTGGTCGGCATCCTCGACCGAGCTCGGCCCGGCGATCACGGGAAACGGGTCGCGACCGAACCTCACCGGCCCGACCGTCACCACCGTCGGTGGGTCAGATCCGTTTCGCTCCGCTTTGCGCTCCATGCTCGGGCTCCTGCTCGTTCAAAGCCTGGCTCCGGGAAATGAAAAACCCGGAGCCCTCGGCTCCGGGTTCGGGTTCTGGCTGTGCAGATTGGCTCTGTCTAGCGCGCTCCCTCGGCCCGGGCCGGGGGCCCGGTAAAGACGAAGGTGGCATAGCCGTAGAGCCGATCCATGAACCACACACACTAACCCTTGAGGCTCCAGGGTGGAAGGGGGCAAACCGGGTGATCGACCGGTCGGGTCAGGTGCTGTCGTCCTCGGTGACGGTCTCGGCGTCGTCGGCAGGCGGCGACAGCGGTGGCGTGGCGGCCTTCTCGGGGCGGCGACCGAACCACCAGATGAGCACCGCTGCGCCGACGGCGGCCACCAGCCCGGAAACCTGGTTCCAGGTGAACGGACCAACGGTGGCGTCACCCGAGCCGTACCGAACTGCGTCGATGAGGAACCGCTGCAGTCCGTACCACAACACCCAGAAAGCGAATAGCTGGCCGGGACGCCGACTGACCCACACCTGGCGCAGTAGAAGGAGGACGGCGAAGAGCAGAGCGGCGCCAAGCATGTCGTAGAGGGCCGCATGGTGATATATGGCGGGCAATCCGGTTGCCGGGTCGGTGCACACGGTCCCGACCGAACCGGTGCACTCCAAGGCGTCGTGTTGGGGAGCGAGGTCGAACCCGGCTTGGACGGCGTAGCCGAGGAAGAAGTCGGTGCGGCTCCCCAGGTGCTCGACGATGGCGAGGTCACCTATCCGCCCTATCACCGTCCCCAATGCCAGACCGGTCGTCGATGAGTCGAGCATCGGCATGATGGGGAGCCCCAACATCCGCATCCTCCAACCACCGGCCAGGATCCCCCCGGCAAAGCCGCCCAGAATGGAAAAGTTCCCGGTCAGGCTGAAGAGAGACCAACTGAACCCCTCGTCGATGATCTCCGCAGGGATGGTGAACAGCCTGGCGCCGAGCAGCGCACCGATCAGCCCCCAGGTGAGCGCCGACTGGTACCCGGCGCTGTCGAGCCCGCGACGACGAACATCGCGGGTAGCGATCCATGCACCCGCCAGGAAACCGAGTGCGGCGAAGACCCCGTGCAACGAGAGCCGGAGCGGGCCGACCTCGACGAGAGGCACGGGCGGATAGCTGATGGAGGCGAGGAGCACGGCGCAAGGCTACCCGGCGGCCGTCTGGGCCCAGCGGGGCGGCTGATCACCCCCGTCGGCACCTTGCTTACGCGGTGATGCTTGCAACCAGCGCGGTCCGCGTCGGCATTGGGGTCGAATTCTCCAGCCGGGACGGGTCGCCTAGACCACTACGTCGAGCCAGACCGCCCCGAACAATGCGGCCAGGTAGATGGTCGAAACGCGGAAGAGCACCATCGCCCGCTCCGGGTGGCGGACCATTCGCGAGGCCTCGATGAGGAACCATGCGCCGAGACCGATGGCGGCCACCAGATAGACCCAACCCATCCCAGCTGCCGGCACCAGCATGAGGCTCACCAGGACCATCACCCCGGAATAGGCGAGGATCTGCCATGCGGTCCGCTTCACACCGACCACCACCGGGAGCATCGGGACCGAAGCCCGGGCGTAGTCGCCCTGGTAGCGCACGGCCAGCGCCCAGAAGTGCGGTGGGGTCCAGTAGAAGACGATGGCGAACAGGATCCAGGCCGGAAGTGCCAACCCGCCGGTGACCGCCGCCCACCCCACCAGTGCGGGCGCCGCGCCCGCCGCGCCTCCGATGACGATGTTCTGGGAGGTGGTCCGCTTCAACGCCAGCGTGTAGACGAAAACGTAGAAGAGCAACGCCGCCCCCGAGATGATCGCAGCCATCAGGTTGACCACGAGCCAGAGCCAGACGAACCCGACGACGCCCAGTGCCGTGCCAAACACCAACGCTGCAATGGGCTCAACTCGGTGACGGGGCAACGGCCGCCGAGCGGTGCGACCCATCACCTCGTCGATGTCCCGATCGGCCCACGAGTTGAGAGTGTTGGCGCCCGCCGCACAGAGAGTTCCGCCGATGAGCGTGGCGAGGACCAACCAGGTTCCGGGCCACTCACCTGCGGCGAGCACCATCGCAGGCACCGTCGTGATGAGCAGCAGCTCGATGATCCGGGGCTTGGTCAGCGCCACATACGACTTGACTCGGTCGACCGGCCCCGATCGGGTGGCTGCGGGATCGCTCACCACGATGCGCCTGGGCAGATCGGGGGGAGCAGCCATCGCCGCCAGCGTACCGGCCGCACCACCTCCGGCGGCCGTGACCGCACTCGATGGTGGATGTCTACTCACGGACGCTCGGTACCCTGCTCGCCGTGAGCAGATGGACCCTCGTCGCGGCGGTGTTCGCCCTCGCCGCCTGCTCAGGAGGTGCCGGCAACACAGACGCCACCGACGCATCCACCGACTCGGACACCGCACCTCTCGTCATCGTTGCCAACGCCCCGGGAACCCTGGGACCCGGGCCACAGCGGATGGTCCTCGGGCTGGCGGCGAGGGACGCTTCTTCGCTCGCTTCGCCAGAGCTCCCGGTCGCCTTCCAGATCAGCGACTCTGAGGGGGACGTTGTCGCCGAAGCCGACGGCGTGTTCCAGTGGACCATCCCGGACGTACGGGGCGTGTACACCATCCGGCCAGAGTTCGCCGGCGCTGGCGTGTATGGCATCCAGGCGTTCCCCGCGGAGGGTGAGCCCAGCGTCAAGGTCAACTTCACGGTCAGCGACGACCCGGTGGTACCCGAGGTCGGGGACCAAGCGATCGCTGCTCCGAGCCCAACTGGCGATGAAGCGCCGCTCGAGACCATCACCACCGATCCAGATCCCGACCCCAGCTTCTACGAGGTCTCACTCGACGAAGCCGTCGGATCGGGTCAACCCACGGTTGTCGTCTTCGCCACGCCGGCCTTCTGTCAGTCCCAGACGTGCGGGCCGATGCTCGACCAGGTGAAGGCGGCGGCACCCGAGCACCCAGAGGTCACCTTCATCCACGTCGAGGTCTACGAGGATTTCCAGGGCGCCACGAGCGCCGAGGAGCTGAACCCGGCGCCGGCGGCGGTCGCCTGGGGGCTCCCCAGCGAGCCGTGGCTCTACTTCGTCGACAGCGATGGAGTGGTCACCGCCCGCTACGAGGGAACGGTGAGCCAGGAGGAACTCGTCGAGGGCTTCGCAACCATCGGTACCTGATCCCGGAACCAAGGTGCGGTCCTGCTTTCCGCACAGCGGTCCAATCTCGTAACATCGCCGCTGGTCACCGTGGTCAGGAAGCAGCGCGACGTGCCACAGCAGCCCAGTCGAAGGCGACTTCCAGCGCTCGCCGCCGCCGCCATCCTCCTCAGCGCCTGCATTCAGGACAGCCCGCTCGACTCGCTCGATCCCCAGGGGCCGTTCGCCCAGACGATCGACAACCTGTTCTGGGTCACCTTCTGGATCGCCACTGGGATCTTTGTGCTCGTCCAGGGCGGGATCCTCCTGGCCGTCTTCTTGTTCCGCGACAAGCCCGGGAGCAAGGAACCCCGCCAGATCCACGGCAACACCCGGCTCGAAGTGGCGTGGACAGTGATACCTGCGCTGATCCTTGCCGGGATCGCCGTGCCCACGGTCCGCACCGTCTTCGACCTCACCGAGTGCGGAGCCGGGGCGATGCCAGTCGACGTGATCGGCCACCAGTGGTGGTTCGAGTACCGCTACCCGGACAGCGGCGTGGTCAGCGCCAACATCCTGGTGATACCCGCCGGGCAAGAAGTCTGTCTCAATATGACCTCAGACGACGTGATCCACAACTTCTGGGTTCCCAAACTCAACGGCAAGCGCTACCTCATCCCCGGAGAGCAAACGCTGCTCCGACTCGAGGCATATGAACCGGGCGAGTACTGGGGACAATGCGGCGAGTTCTGTGGCCTATCCCACGCCATGATGCGAGCCAGGGTCGAGGCACTGACCCCCGAGGAATTCGAGGCCTGGACCGCCGCCCAACTCGAGCCGGCGCTCGCCGCCGAGCAAGGATCGGCGGCAGCTAGAGGGGAAGAGGTGTTCCTTGGGCAGGCGTGCATCGGCTGCCACAACATCTCGGAGGTCAACCCGCTGGATACGGCGACGGTGGAGATCTACGGGCCTGACCTGACCCACTTCGCCAGCCGCAACGTCTTTGCCGGTGCGACTCTCGACAACACGGCCGAGAACCTGGCGCTCTGGCTGGCAAATCCACCCGCTGTGAAGCCGGGCTCCTACATGCCCAACCTAAATTTGTCGCAAAGCGACATCGACGACCTCATCGCCTACCTGGAGAGCTTGCGGTGACCGCCACCACCCGCCCGATACCGACGACCACCATCTTCCGACGACCCAAGGCGAAGACGGGCTTGCTCGGCTGGTTGACCACGGTCGACCACAAGAAGATCGGGATCATGTACGGGTACACGGCCTTTGCCTTCTTCATCTTCGGAGGAGTCGAGGCCCTGCTGCTACGGATCCAGCTTTCCTCGGCGGATGCCACATTCCTGACGGCGGACCAATACAACGCCATGTTCACCATGCACGGCACCACGATGATCTTTCTCTTCGTGATGCCGGTCGGAGCCGCCTTCTTCAATTATCTGCTGCCTCTGATGATCGGGGCCAGAGACGTCGCTTTTCCCCGGCTCAATGCACTCAGCTACTGGATATTCCTATTTGGCGGGATCTTCCTCTACTCGTCATTCATATTCGGAACCGCATTGGCGCCGACCGGCGGCAACCTCGATCCCATCGATGCCGGCGCATTGCTGAGCGGGAGCCCCAACGGCGGTTGGTTCGGTTATCAGCCAAACGCCGGACCCACTTATTCGGTGGGCACCGCTCTGGACTACTGGGCGCTCGGACTCCAGATCCTTGGGCTGGCATCGTTGATCTCGGCGGTGAACTTCATCACCACCATCCTCAACCTGAGGGCCAGAGGGATGCGGCTGCTGCGGATGCCGGTATTCGTGTGGATGACGATGATCGTTGCATTCCTGCTCCTGTTCTCGCTCCCCATCATCGCCGTTGCGCTTTTCATGGTGACTGCAGACCGCCAGTTCGGGACGGTGTTCTTCCAACCGGCCGAAGGCGGGAGCGCCATGCTCTGGCAGCATCTGTTCTGGCTGTTCGGCCATCCGGAGGTGTACATCCTCATCCTTCCCGCGATGGGGATCGTCTCCGAAGTGCTCCCGGTGTTCAGTCGAAAGCCGCTCTTCGGATATGCCGCAGTGGTTTTCGCCGGTGCCGCCATAGCTTTCCTCGGCTTTGGGGTGTGGGCGCATCACATGTTCTCATCTGGCATCGGGACCGTGGCCCAAGCTGCGTTTGGCCTATCGACGATGACCATCGCCATACCCACGGGAATCAAGATCTTCAACTGGCTGGGGACTATGTGGCTTGGGAGAATTCGATTGCAGACGCCCATGTTGTTCGCCATCGGATTCGTTGCCATGTTCGTCATAGGCGGACTGTCCGGGGTGACCCATGCGGTCGTGCCCGCCGATTGGCAGCAGACCGACACCTATTACGTGGTGGCGCATTTTCACTACGTGCTGTTCGGCGGTGCTGTATTCGGGATCTTCTCCGGGCTCTACTACTGGTTCCCGAAATTCGCCGGTCGGATGTTCTCCGAGCGCCTGGGCAAGCTCCATTTCTGGTTGATGTTCATCGGGTTCAATCTGACGTTCGGGCCGATGCACTGGCTGGGGTTGCAGGGCATGGTGCGTCGCACCTGGCGTTACCCCGCCGACTACGGGTTTGAGTTCTGGAACCAGGTGGTGACGGCGGGTGCCTTTCTCATCGCGGTCTCGATAGCGATCTTCATCGTGAACTGGTCGATGTCGCGCCGCCGGGGTGCCATCGCCCCGATGGACCCATGGGATGCCCGCACCCTGGAATGGTCGATCCCGTCACCACCACCCGAATACAACTTCGGGGTGGAGCCGGTGGTCCACTCGCTCGACGACTTCTGGCACCAGAAGTACACAGAGGGCGAGGACGGCCGACCGGTCAGGAACGAGGACGCCGATGAGTTGATGGCCCGGCTGGAGAGAGACGGCATCGACCCACCTCAGCCGATCCACCTCCCCGCCTCCTCCTACTTCCCATTTGTCATGGCCGCCGGGCTGCCGCTGATCGCCTATGGGATCGTCTACCACACCCTGCCGTGGGGAATCCCGCTCATCGTCATCGGAGCCATCGTCACCATGGCCGGAGCCTTCGGGTGGGCGGTGGAGCCAGCCGAGGAGGAAGAGCCCCACGATGTCGAGCACGCCGGGGCCCATTGATGGCCGAGCTCACCCCCGAGATGGCCTCTGATATGAGCGACATCCACGAGAGCCACGCCCACGAGGGAACCGGTGTCGACAACCGCAAGCTCGGGATGTGGATCTTCCTTTCCTCCGAGTTCCTCTTCTTCGGCGCCCTCATCACCAACTACCTGCTGTTCAAGAACCGGCCCGGGTTCCCCGCCCCCTATCCCCGCGAGCTGTACGACATCCCTTTCACCTCGGTGAGCTCATTCGTGTTGCTGATGAGCTCGCTCACCATGGTGCTCGGTCACAGCGCCCTGGAGCGGGATGACCAACAGGGGGTGCGGACCTGGCTGGCGGCCACCGCGCTGCTCGGTGCCACCTTCCTCGGCGGGCAGTTCTTCGAGTTCAGCGAGTTCGTCTCAGAGGGGTTGAAGATTTCCACCAACCCGGCGGCATCGAGCTTCTACCTCCTCACCGGGTTCCACGGGATTCACGTCGCCATCGGCGTGCTGATGCTGTTCTCGCTTTTCGGAATCTCGCTGCGCTACGACCGGTTGAGCGAGCGTCGAGGCCTCAATGTCGAGCTGGTCGGCCTTTACTGGCACTTCGTCGACATCATCTGGATCGTCATCTTCACTCTCGTCTACCTGATCCCATGAGGGACGAATGACCGACTCAGACACCGGGGCCCACACCTACCCCTCCCCCAAGCTGTACGTCCGGATCGCCATCTTGCTGGCCATCATGACCGCGGTCGAAGTTGGCCTGTACTACCTGGAGCCGGTGGTGGGGGCGCTCGTCATCCCCTTCCTGCTGATCCTTTCTGCACTCAAGTTCATCATCGTCATCGGTTACTACATGCACCTCCGCTTCGAGCCGGCCACGCTGAGCCGCTTCTTCGCGTTCGGCTTCGTGCTGGCCATAAGCCTCTACGCCATCGTGCTCGCCGTGTTCGGGGTATTGGCGGTGGCGATCGGGTGACACCCGTCCCCGCCTTCGCCGCGCATGTGGATGTGTGGTTGGTGCTTGGCAGCCTGATAGCCATCTATCTGTACGCGGTGATCAGGGTCGGCCCGCTGATGGTCGAGGAGGGATCGAGAGCCGCCACGGGGAAACAGATCGGCTCGTTCCTCGCCGGAGTGGGTGTCCTCTGGCTCGCGTCCGACTGGCCGGTTCACGACATCGCCGAGCAATCGCTCTACTCGGTCCACATGGCGCAGCACATGGCCATCACCCTCGTGGCTCCTCCACTCTTGCTCTTCGGAACGCCGCGCTGGCTGGCGGATGTGCTGATCCCAAGGCGCGCCCTGCCGTTTGTCCGCGCCATATGTGCTCCGGTCCCGGCGCTGCTCATTTCGATCGCCGTCCTCATCTTCACCCATTGGCCAGCGGTGGTCACCCTGGCTGTCACCTCGGGCCCGGCGCATTTCGCACTCCACGCCCTGGCGCTTGCCAGCGCGATTGTGATGTGGATGCCGATCCTCAGCCCCACACCCTTGATCCCCCGCGCCCTGCCCCTCGTCCAGATCGGATACCTCTTCGCACAGTCGATCATCCCGACCATCCCCGCCTCGTTCCTCACCTTCGGGCACGAGCCGCTCTACCGGGTCTACGGCGACGCGGCCGAGATCTGGGGCATCTCGGCGGTCACCGACCAGACTATGGCCGGGTTGCTCATGAAGATCGGCGGCGGCCTGCTCCTGTGGGGATGGATCGCGGTCATCTGGTTCCGCTGGTACCGGGACGAGCAGACCTGGGAGCGGCTGGAACGGGAGCTGCGGCGCCCCACCGTCTCCTGAGCCGAGCCACCCGGCTCGCCGCCGGGATCGCGCTGACGATCGTCTTCGCCTGCTCCGGGCAGAACACGGTGATCGGCAGTGTCATCGAGGTCGACGGCGATCTCAGCACCGTCGAGTCGTTCACCATGGTGACCGAGGACGGTGAGACGTTGACCTTCGAGCCCGATCCCTTCGGCCGCTACCCATTCCCCCTGCCGCACCTGCGCGAGCACCTGGTGAGCGGACAGCAACTTCGAGTCGACTACCGCCCTGCCGAGGACGGGACGCTGGTGGCGGTGGCCCTAGACGACGCCGAGGGCGGCCACGGCTGACGCCTCCGCCGGCTCCTCGGCCCCCTCCTCACCACCGCCTAGAGCGCCGGCGACGACGACGATGAGCACAACAACCGCCAGGATCCCGGCTGCGGCCGCAAGCAACTCGCCGAGCGAGAGCCGTACGTTGGGCCTCGAGGCGGTCAGCCCGGCGAAGGCGAGGATGCCACCGGCTACCACGATGGCGATAAGCGGGGCGGCCACGTGATAGGCGAGGAAAAGGCTCCCCAGCGCAACCACGATCATTGCGAGGACGGCGAAGGCGGCCAGAGGGACGCCGACCCCGGTCGACAGCCGGCGCCGGACCGCGGTCGATTCGTCGGCCGCCCCGGCATCGAGACCAACCGGGACGGCGAGCACCTGGACCACGGCCGCGGTGATCATGCCCAAGACAGCACCGCCGAAGAGCACCAGCAGCAACCCCGACCGCACTCCGATCTGGATGATGGTCTCGTCGGCCTCTGAGGGCTGCCCTGCCAAGTTGAGTAGGAGCGCTGCTCCAACGACTCCGACCAGCAAACCGCTGATACCACCGACCAATGCCGCGATTCCCGCCCGTCCTTCCATGCGCATGTCCGGGCGGAACCACGCCGGGACGATCCGCACCGCCAACCCCACCAGGGCACCGAAGATCAGGGAGATGACGGCACCGACAATCACCACAGGGAGGGCCGTTACCTCGATCGCCGGGCGAAATGCGCCTGGCTCGCCGACAAGGGTCACCTTGTCGACTACGAGCGGCGTCACCGCCACCGCGGCGACAATCCCCAGTGCGGCACCCGCCAACCCGCCCACTCCGGCCGCCCAACGCAGCCGCTCGGAAACCGGCGCCGCCACCAGTTCCTCGTCTTCCTCGACAACGGTTCGCACCGGGGCGGGTACCAGCGCCGCAGTCGCCGCGGCTGCAGCCGGCGGTGCCTCCGCCGCCGGCTCGGGGGACGCCGCCGGCTCCGGGGCGGCCGCCTCATCGGGCGATGTCTCCTGCTCACGCTCGGGCTCTGGCTCCGGACGCAGACTCGGCGGGAGCCACCGCGCCGGCCACCGAACCGCCGCCCGCCCACGCCGCCAGAACCTCGTCGACGGTGGTCCCCGATGCCTGCGCCCGAGCGGCCGCCGAGCGCTGCACAATCGCCTCGGGTGCATTGAGCGCTCGCGCCGCCGCCTCGAGGTTCTCGCTCATCGACGGGGAGCATAGCCAGGGGGTCACCCACTGCCCCGGGCACGAAACGGTCCCAGGACTGTCGCGGAACGGGCATACTTGGAGCGATGGAACAGCGCAGCACCGCCCGCCGAAACGAGGTTCCGAAGGTGGGCGGTGGCTCGGTCGACGAGCGGCTCCACCGGCTCAGCCCTGACACCGCACAGCGGGTGTTGGAGCGCGCCATCGCCGAGCACGCACCGGATGACCCCGGACTCACTCGGTCGGACCTGCTCCGCATCGCTCAGGAACTGGACATCGATCCGGCCGTGGTCGAGCGGGCGCTCGCCGAGGAGCTGTCAACCAGCCCGGAGGCTGAACGGGTCGGGTGGCTCGCTCGGATCACCGGGCTCGGGCATCTCCACCAGCGCCGCATGAGCAACCGTCCGGTGCCTTGGCTCGAGCGCGCAGCAGTCTCCTGGCTGGCCGGCGAGGAGGGTCTGCGCCTCCAGCGCCGCACCAGCGATGGCGCGGTTTGGATCGCAGATGGACGACTGACCGCCCGGCTGCGGCTCGGGTTGCACCTCACCAAGGGGACGCGAACCCTCCGGACAGCCGACCGTGTCATCCTCGACGTACGGACGCTCGGCGGGGGGCGGAGCGTGGTCGACATCAGGGCGGACGCTGCCGGGCTCCTCGGCAAGGGACGTACCGTCGCCCTGGCAGGGACCGCAGCAGCTGTGGTGCTCTTCCTGGTCGGTTGGATGGCAGGGGCGGTAGGAGACGCCGCCGGAGCCGGAATCCTGCTGGCCATCGTCTCGTGGACGGCCACCTTGGTGACATTGCGGGGGTGGGGGCGCCGGCTACGCGCCGCCCTGACGACCGCGGTCGAGGTGATCAGCTCACCCGCTGCCCATCCCTGGAGCCGGCCCTAACCTGGGCTCACGACCGAAAGGAGGACTCGATGAAGAAAGCGCTGTTGATCCTCAGCATCCTGGGAGTCATTGCTCTCATCGCCTGGAAGATGATGGAGGAGACCGAGTAGGGATCAACCCACCCGGTCGGTGACAACCCGCAGGTCGGCACGGTCGCTCAGGAAGACGTTCACGGCCCTTGCGATCTCCTCGTAGTGCGTAAGCGGCGCCTCGTGACGGGCGTCCAACTCGACGACCTTGGCGTCTCGAATAAGAGCCGCCAGTCGGTACTGGGCGGCCACCGGCATCAACTGGTCGTGAGCCGTGATCATGACCAGCGCAGGCTGTTCCAGCCGGCCGATCCACCGGGTGCTGTCGAACGAGAGGGCGGCGAACCCCGACAGCCAATAGAGATCGGGGTCTCGGCTCATCTGGTGGCCCCACATCCAGCGCTGGTGCCGCGGCTGTAGCGCCCCCACCCGGCCCAGGTAGTGGTACCGGGCGCGCGACAACTCCACCCGGCTGAGGCGGTCGAGCGCTCGTCCCAGGAGAAAGACGATCCGTGCCGCCCAACGCTGGCGCGACCGAGGTGCCGGTTGGGCGGCGGTCCCGCCGAGGATCAGCTTGACGACCTTGTGGGGATGACGGTGGGCTAGCTCCTGGGCCACCATCCCGCCGAGGCTGTAACCGGCCACGACCGCCCGGTCCACGTCCAACGCATCCATCACCTGGGCGACCTCGTCGGCCAGCCGGGACACGTCGAACCTCTCGCGCACCAACTCCGAATGACCCGAGTTTCGGTTGTCGAGAGCGATGATCCGGTACTTCCCGTCGAGGAGCGGGATGATCCGCTGCCACACCACCACCGAATGGTCGCCCCAGCCATGAATCAGGACGACGGGCGGGCCGGCGGGGTCGCCGGCTTCGCGCAGGAACATCTCCTGATCCCCGATGAACACAGACCTCCCTGGAATCCGCATGGGCGCCTCCTGCGGCCCATCGAAGGTCGGGGGGACCTCGGGACCGAAGAGCCGCCACAGGAACCAGGCACCGAGCAACCGGCGCATCCAGCGCATCATCAGAAACCTCGCAGTTGGTCGATGGCGAACACGTGGTCGGCGACCGGGCTACCTCCCACCAGATGCTCGTCGATGATCCGATCGATCACCTCTTCCGTCACCGAGTGGTACCACACGCCCTCCGGGTAGACGACGGCAATCGGACCCTGCTCGCAGACCCTCAGACAGTCTGCCTTGGTTCGCAGGACGACTCCCGTTCCTGGTTGGGGCGTCGGCTCGGCAGCCATGTCGCCTTGCCAGAGAGGCGGGGCACTGGTCAGCCCGAGTGCTTTGAGCCTGGACTTGAGATGCTTCCACACCCGCCCCGACTCCTCGTACCCCGAGCACCGGGGATTGGACTGTTCGGCGCAGATGAAGAGATGACGCTGCAGTCCCCCGATGGAAAGCGCATCGGCGATGGTATGCAGCCGATGGTCGAGATCTCGATCGTCCACAAGAAAAACGGTAGTTGTGTGCAGGAGGGGGCAGCCGCAGAGGAGGGCAGGCCATGCCAAGGGAGGCGGACGGCGGACGGCGGACGGCGGACAACCTAAGAGGTGATGAGTTCCCTTGGGCTTGGCAGCATCAGTCGGAGACCCCGGTTCACTCCAGGGATATGCGGCCCGGCTCGCCATCTGTCACTTCGCCGATCAGGGCGGCCGCCGGGGCTCCTACGGCGATCAGTTCGGCGATCACGGCATCCACCCGGGTTGGATCGACCGCCGCCAGCAGACCACCGCTGGTCTGGGCGTCTGCCAGCAGCATCCGGTCCTCCTCGGCGAGGGACCCGAAGTTGGTGAAGCGCGCTGCGGTATCCAGGTTGCGCCGACTTCCGCCGGCGTACACGCCGGAGGCGACCATCCGTCTTGCGCCGGGGAGGTAGGGGACCGCACCCGCCGTCATGGTGGCAGCGGTGCCACTGGCGCGCATCATCGCTCCCAGGTGGCCGAGCAGCCCGAACCCGGTGATGTCGGTGGCGGCCTTGACATCGTGTGCGCCAAGGACTTCGGCTGCGGAAGCATTGAGCGTGACCATCACCTCGACGGCGACGGCCACCTCCTCTGCTGAGGCCTCGGCCCTCTTGAGGCCAGTGGTGACGACCCCCGAACCGATCGGCTTGGTCAGCACCAACCGATCTCCGGGACGGGCGGCACGGTTTGTCGTCAGTCGGTCCTCCTCGACAACGCCGGTGACCGCCAGTCCGTACTTGGGCTCGGGGTCATCGATCGAGTGGCCGCCGGCGATAACACAACCCGCCTGCTCGCAGATGGCGGCGCCGCCGTCGAGAACGCGGCCAAGAAGATCGAAGGGCAGTTCGTCGCGGGGCCAGGCAACAATCTGAAGGGCGCTCAACGGCCGGCCGCCCATGGCGTACACGTCGGAGAGGGCGTTTGCGGCAGCAATCCGCCCCCAGTCGTACGCGTCGTCGACGATGGGGGTGAAGAAGTCCAACGTCTGCACCAGCAGCTTCCCATCGAGACGGACGACCGCGGCGTCGTCTCCGGTCTCGATGCCCACCACGAGGTCGGGGTGGCTCGTCGCAGGATGGGCACGAAGCCCGGAGAGCGCCTCGCTCAGCTCATCCTGCCCGAGCTTGCAGGCGCACCCGGCGCCATGCGAGTACGAGGTGAGCTTCACCTCTGACATCGCTCGGACGGTAGCCCGGGGGGCGGTCCCAACCGTTTTGGCGTCACTCAGCGGGGTATGGCCGCGTTCGATGACGCCAAATGCGGGGTGCCACCCACGCAGAACTACTCTGATTCGCTAATCGAGGTCGGTACATATGACTGAAGACACTGTCTGGCTCACCCCGACGGCATACGAGAAGGTGAAGGTAGAGCTCGAGGGACTCCTCGGCGATGGTCGCCGGCAGATGGAGGAAAGGCTCTCCGAGGCCCGGTCGCACGGGGACATACGCGAGAACGCCGACTATGACGCCGCCAAGGACGAGCAAGCTCTCATGGAGGCGCGAATCCGCCAGTTGCAACACACCCTCGACACCGCAGAAGTGCGCGACGTCGAGGACACCGGCACCGTCCAGGTGGGCTCGGTGGTGACCGTGGTCGATGGGGACGGCGACCCGATCGAGTACCTGGTGGCTCACCAGGAGAACAAGGTGCCCGGGTTCCTGCTCGCCTCCCCCGGCAGCCCGCTCGGCAGAGCGCTGATCGGCGCTGCGGTGGGTGACGACGTCAGCTACGAAGCTCCCGGCGGAGCCTTCACGCTGCGGGTCGCCGACATCCGTCCCTTCGAGGGTTAGCCCCCGATAGGCGGCGGTACCCTCACCGGCCGCCTCACCAAGGACCGACATGGTGCGGATCCGTCTGCTCAAGCCTCGAGAGCTCGCAGCCCGCCTCCTGGATCTGGCCCGTCGCCGCCCCGATGAGGTCGAGGAATACCTCGATACCCACGGTGAGGAGTGGGAGGCGCTCGCCGGCGCCAACCCCCACGACGTAGCAGACATCCTCGAGGAACTGGGTGAGGAGGCCGCCACCGAGCTGCTCACCGACCTGCCCCCGGCGGAGGCCGCCGAGGTCCTCGAGGAGATGCGTACCGAATTGGCCGCAGACATCCTCGAAGTCCTCCCTCCCGAGGATGCCGCCGATCTGTTGGAGGTGATGGACACCTCCGATGCTGCCGACCTCCTCGCAGAGGTCGAGCCCGAGGTCCGAAGCAGGCTCATCGCCGAGCTCGACGAGGAGTTCGCCGGTGAGGTGCTCGAGCTACTCGCCTATTCGGCGGACTCCGCCGGTGGGATCATGACCACCGAGATCGCTGCCCTGCCGGTAGGGATGAGCGCGGGTGAGGCGATCGAAGCCATCCGCCGCCTCCACGACGAGCTCGAGGACCTCTCCTATGTGTACGTGGTCGATGAACAGCAGCGACTCCTCGGAGTGCTCTCCTTCAGGGACTTGGTGTTCAACCGCCCCGGTGTTGGGCTCGACGAGGTCATGGTCGCCGACCCGATCGCCGTCGCCTCCGATGCCGACCGGGGCGAAGTCGCCGAGCTGATTCAGAGGTACCACCTCTTCGGGCTACCCGTGGTGGACGGCTCGCGCCGTCTGCTGGGAATGATCACCACGGAGGCAGCACTCGAGGCGATTCAAGAGGAGGCCAGCGAAGACTTCGCCGTCGCCGTGGGTGCCGGCGCCGAGGAAACGGTGCACACCCCGGTACCTCGCTCGATCCGCAGCCGGCTCCCGTGGATCTCCTTCGACGTGGTGATCTCGTCCGTGGTGGTGGTCGCCATCAGCCGCTTCAGCGGGATACTCGAGCAGTTCACCGTCCTCGCCGCACTGATGCCCCTCGTGGCTCGCATTGGCGGTGACGCCGGAGCCCAGAGCCTCGCAGTGGTCATACGGGGCCTCGCTGCCGACGACATCTCGAATTCGGCCATCCCCAGGGTCATCCGGCGTGAAACTCTGATCGGCGCGATCAACGGGTTGGCGATCGCAGTGCTTGCAGGCATCCTGGGTTTCGTGCTCCAGACCATGCAAGGAGGCCCCGACCCGTTCCAGATCGGTATGGCGATGACCATTGCAGCATGGGCCAACCTGCTGATCGCGGGCCTGGCAGGGGCCGGCATACCGCTGGCGCTCCGTTCGCTCGGATTCGACCCCGCACTGGGGTCGAACCTCTTCCTGACCACGATCACCGACCTGCTCGGCTTTGCCGGCTTTCTCGCCGTCGCCTCGGCGCTGCTCAACTGAGCCGCCCTCGTGCGTCCGCCGTCTAGGTGAACCGCCCGACGTCGGATTCGAGGACGATCGTGTCGAGGGACATTCAGGAACCGATGATGAACGAGCCCAGATCCGAGTATGGGCCGAGGAAAACGACGCGGTTCCCGTTCTCCAGCCTGAGCACGTAGTGGCGGCTCTGCTGGCGGGTCAGGTTCTCCGAGTTGCGGATGACCGCACGGAGCGCCGCCTGCGAATCGACCACATCGAGTTGGTCGACCGGCTCATTTGCTTCGACTATGTCAAGAACGAGGTTCGATAGGTCGATCTCCGTGTAGTCACCAGGCTCGATCAAAACGACGAGCCTGTCCCCACTGTCGGAGGGCTCCCGGTGACGTATGTCGTAGGAGATCTCGATGGGTTCCCGGATGCTGGTCGACGTGCTGCGGTTCGAGCCGCCCCTCTGTCGCGTTGTGTCCGGCGCGGCGGCGACGGTCGTCACGGACTCGAGCGATGTGTCGGTGACTGCCGTGGAGACAGTGGGATCATCGGAGCACGCGGCGAGGACGGTCACCGCCAGAGCGGCGGCGGCTGCTCCTCGAAACGCTGGACCCCAAGATTGTCGTCGCATGCTGGTATCTCCCTCGGGGTGGACGACTCTTCAACGTCGTGGTTTTTCAACGGGTTCCGCTAGCGACAGTGCCTTCGTCGGCCACCCGGCCGGTGATGGTTTCTGTGAGAAAGCCTATTGTGGCGGGATTGGATAAATGGGTAGCCTGACACGAGTGAGGGTGCGGATGAGGCGTGCCGCCGCCGCGGTGGTGGCCTGTCTACTTCTTGGGCTGTTGCCGGCTGCCGGCTATGCCGGGCCTGCCGCTGCGAGCGCGCCCACATGTAGCCCGAGGACGATCACCGATCTCACTCCGGACGACGACCCCTCTACAACGACCACCGTCCCCACAACAGTTCCCACCGAGTCTCCGACGATCGAACCGGTCGACGGTGCCGAAGACGCATCCGCATCGGCCGCCTCCGGCCTCTTCGGCAACGGTGCCCCGCTGGTCGCACCGGTGGTAGCGAGAGTCACCTCGATGGCAGCATCTCTGGCGCAGGTCCCCCCGACGACCACTGTGCCGCCCCCTCCGACCACGGTGCCGCCCACCACCGTGCCTCCCACGACCATCCCTGACACGACGACCACCACGGTGCCGCCCACCACCGTGCCTCCCACCACCATCCCCGAGTCCACCACCACAACGTTGCCGCCCACCACAGTCCCTCCGGTCATCATCCCCGTGACCACCACGACTGTTCCTGAGACCACCACCACGGTGCCGCCAACCACCACGACCACCACGACCCCGCGGCAAACGGCGATCACGGGCAGCAGTTGCTTCGTCTATCCGATGATCTACCCCGTCGTTGGAGAGTCGGCCAACGTGTCCCCGTTCGGCGCGGCTCGCGATGGCGGGGCACGGCTCCACGCCGGAAACGACCTCACCGCACCGCGGATGGCCCCGGTGGTGGCGGTCCAGAGCGGCCATGTAGAGGAGATCGAGTACGGCGGCTACCTGTCGGGAACATCTGTCCGGATACGTCACGACGACGGATGGTCTTCGCATTACATCCATCTCAACAACGACCTGTACGGCACCGACGACGGTCAGGGTGAAGGCGTCAGGCCCGGTCTCGCCGAAGGCGATCGGGTCAAGAAGGGTGAGCTGCTCGGGTGGGTCGGCGACAGCGGAAACGCCGAGGGGACGATCCCTCACCTCCACTTCGAGCTTCGCAACCCGGCGGGGTCCGCAGTGGATCCCCAGGCGAGCCTGAAGGCGGCCAAGCACATCAAGGTGTCATTTGATGGCACTTCTCCCGCCTTCATCGACATCGCGGGCCACCCCCAGGAAGTCATGATCAACCTGCTGGCATCGGCGGGGCTTGCAACGTCCTGTGGGGATCGCAGCCTCAACTTCTGCCCCAACGGCGCCGTCACCGGGAAGACGCTGCGTGAGGTCGTCAACGCCTGGCAGGGCGAGGATGTCCGCATCGGTCGGCTCATCCCCTACAGCGTTCCCTTCGACACAAGCCACCTCACCGAGACCGAAGAGGCGGCGCCGGCCGCCGAGGTCGAGGCCGCCCCGGAGGGCACCATCTTGGTGACCGACCCGGACATGGTCCGACCGGCCGACGGTGCTGCCGGCCGCGACGCGCTCGCCGAGGAGAAGCGCAATATCGCGGCTGCTGCCCCTGCTCCCGTTGAGGTCGATACCGGCTGCGGACAGTGGAGGTTGTGCGACTCAGTGGCGGTTTCGCTCGAGGAAGTTGCGGCGGTGATCGACGGCGTCCTCGGACTGGAGCCGGTTCCCGGTCGCACGGCTCCCAACGCCCCGATGCTCGACTCCGTCCGGGACCTCACCTACCACGGCATTCTCGCCACCTGCACCGATCGCCCTGCCTCGTTGCTCGGAACACACGTCACCCGCGGAGCGCTTGCCTCGCTCATGACCCGCGCTGCCGGCCTCGCCGACACCGAGTCCTGCGACACGGCGGCGATAGCCGAGACGCACCTCTACGGCGGTCCGCATCGAGTGCCGGTCAGCGCCCGGCCCTTCGCCGACTGATCACCACCTGCGTCGGGTCTCTTCCTGGACCCGCGCCGTAAACGCCTCCCTCAACGTGACGGTGACCGCGCCTGTGGGATACCGGCGGGCGTCCACCTCGACGACCGGAGTCACCTCTTTCACCGTGGAGAAGGCGACAACTTCGTCGGCGCCGAGCAGGCGATTTAGGTCGAAGATTCCTTCGACGATCTCCAGTCCCCGGCCCGCCGCCTCTTCCAACAGCACCCTGCGGGTGATCGAGTCGAGGATCCCCAAACCGAGTCCCGGCGTCTCAAACACACCACCATTCACCCAACCCACCGAGAATGTCGGGCCCTCGAGAATCCAGCCCTCGTTGCTCACCAGAAGAGCGTCCGTCTTCCCCACCCGGCGGGCGGCGCGGGTCGCAGCCATGTTGGGCGCATAGCTGAGCGTCTTCGCTCCCGACAGCTCCCAAGCGGCACCACCGGAATGCCAAGGGGCCGGGACGGCAGCCAGAGTGATGTTCGGCTCGAGAGGAGGGAGGGGGAGGGCCATTACGACCACCCGGGGTTTTCCGTCGGGTTGACCCGCCTCGCCGCCTCTGGTCACCAGGATCCGGACGATCCCGTCACCCGCTTCCGAGGC
The DNA here is from genome assembly GCA_963826825.1 of uncultured Acidimicrobiia bacterium. Taxonomy (GTDB): domain Bacteria; phylum Actinomycetota; class Acidimicrobiia; order Spongiisociales; family DATADW01; genus DATADW01. The sequence continues at coordinate 155,358 of CAWGYV010000008.1, forward strand.
GACCTCGTCCACCCAATCGGCGATCGTGGAGGTGTCGGGGAGGTCGAGCTCGAGCATCGAAGCGCTCCGCTGCAGCCGGGCGAGATGGGCCTCGGTCTGGAAGGGCACCCCCCGATACGAACGGATCGCCTCGAAGCAGCCGTCGCCCCGTAGCACCACGCCATCGAAGACGGGGAGCACGGCCTCGGTCGGTGGGAAGGAGACTCCATCGACCAGTACCTGCGAGGAAGCCACATCAACCGCCGTGGTACTTGTTGGTGATGGGCATCCGCCGTTCCTTGCCGAAGGCACGCGTCGTGATCTTCACGCCGGGGGCCGCCTGGCGCCGTTTGTACTCGTTGCGATCGACCAGTTCGACAACCCACTCCACCACTTCGCGATCGTGGCCCTGACCAATGATCTGGTCCACCGATAGATCCCCCTCGATGTATCCGGCGAGTATGGAATCGAGCAGGTCGTATGGGGGCAAACTATCGCTGTCCATCTGCCCCGGCCTCAGCTCGGCGGATGGTGGTTTCTCGATGCTGCTCTGCGGTATCACCTCTGACTGCCGGTTGCGCCATCGAGCGAGCCGGTACACCAGAGTCTTGAAGACGTCCTTGAGCACGGCGTACCCACCGACCATGTCGCCGTAGAGCGTGGAGTACCCCACAGCCATCTCCGACTTGTTCCCGGTGGCTACGACCATCGCCCCGAATTTGTTGGAGAGGGCCATCAGGATGGCCCCTCGAATCCTTGCCTGGAGATTCTCCTCGGTGACGCCGGCGGCGGTCTCGGCGAACAGAGGGTCGAGCGCATCGAGGTAGGCGGTGAAGACGCCATCCATCGGTACGAGATCGAACCGTATCCCGAAGTTGGCCGCCAGGTCCTTGGCGTCGAGCACCGAGCCCTCAGAGCTGTGGCGGGAGGGCATACCCACCCCCCACACCGAGTCAGATCCCAGGGCATCGACTGCGATGGCGGCGGTGAGCGCCGAGTCGATCCCCCCGGAGAGCCCGACGAGGACCTTGTCGAACCCGCTCTTGCGCACGTAATCGCCGAGGGCGGTCGTCAGGGCCCGATACACCTCGGCCTCCACTGGCTCGAGCAAGGGGGTGACCTCGGCTTCGACCGGCTTCGCCGGGATCGATAGAGGATCGGGACGGACAGGCAGCGCGGTTCTCTCGCGGGACTCGGCCACCTCGAGATCCACCAACAGACGGTGCTCTTCGAACTGGGGTGACCGGGCAACGACACTGCCGTCGGCAGCGATCGCCACCGAGGCACCGTCGAACACCAACTCATCCTGTCCGCCGACGAGGTTGAGATACACAAGGGGAACCCCGGCGGCGCTGGCGCGCTCGGCCAGCATCGCCTCGCGTGCCAAAGCCTTGCCGTAATGGAACGGTGATGCATTGATGTTGAGCAGCACCTGGGCGCCGGCGATGGCTTGCCTGCTCGGAGGACCATCTGGAAGCCAAATGTCCTCGCAGATCGAGATGCCTACGCAGACCCCGCCGATGTCCCAGACCCGGTCGGGGGCGGTTCCCACCGAGAAGTAGCGGTCCTCATCGAACACGCCGTAATTGGGAAGCAGCACCTTGTGGTAGACGCCGACGAGGTGACCCCGACAAAGGATCGCAGCGGCGTTGGCCACGTTCCGGGGGACGGAGTCGGCAGCATTGCGACCTTCCCCAAGCTGGCGGTCCACAAAGCCGACGACGGTGACCACGTCCCCTGCGGCAGCCGCAAGGCGGTCGACCACCTTCAGGTTGGCCTCGATGAACCCCGGACGCAGCACCAGGTCCTCGGGGGGATACCCCGTGACCGCCAGTTCCGGGAGAAGCAACACGTGGGAACCGGTGTCCTCGGCCCAACGCATCGCCTCGAGGATCCGATGCTCGTTGCCATCGAGGTCGCCAACCACCATGTCGAGTTGGGCGCCCGCCACCCGCAAGACCGTCATCGAGGCCAGCTTAGGGATGGTCCCGAGCCCGCCTTAGATGTCACTACCTGTCCTCCGTACTGAGTACCAAGTACTCAGTACGAAGTACTTGCGGCCTCACATCAGGACGGCGGTCTTGCCCTTCTCGGCGTCGCGCAGCCTGCTGCACATGGTCACGAGCAACTTGAAGGTGATCGTCGGTGACGTCTTGAGCAACGGGTGGAAGTCCCACGACGCCACCCCGAAGGTGCGCAGTTGGGTGGCGGCGCTCACTGTGGCGGTGCGCGGCCCGCCATCGATCATCGATATCTCACCGAACCACTTTCCGGGCCCGAGCTTGGCCACGGTCCTTCCGCCCTTGATGACGCGTGCATCCCCTTCGAGGATGAGGTGGAACCCCACCCCCTTCTCGCCCTCGGTGACCACGACATGGCCTTCTGCGTGGTCCACCACTCGCCCGGTCCTGGCAAGTTGGTCGAGCTCCCGTTTGGATAGTTCGGAGAAGAGGGGCACACGCCGAAGCATTTCGATCTGCTGCTTCCTCGACACCACAAGAACACCTCCATCCCCTGGGACCGTCAGCCTACGCACAAAGGGGGATGCCAACGACGGCGGCGTACCCTGACGCCGTGCGGTCGCACGACGCATCGCCCGCCCGGCTCGGCATATGGGACGGGCTGCTGCCACGGCTGCGTGCCGTCGGTTGGATCGACCATGCCGGTCTGGTCGTCGAGCCGGCGGTTGGTTTGCTTCGGCTCCTGCGGGGTGGGCCCGATCCTGAGGGAGCACTCGAGAGACTCACCGGCGTCGTGGAATCCGATCGTCGATTGGCCGAGGTGGCTCTCGCCGACCACGAGATCGGCACGGCATTGGTGACGGTGTGCGGAGCCAGCCGGGCGCTGTCGGCAACCCTGGCCGCCCACTCCGCGTGGATTGCCGAACTGGGCGACGGCGATCCTCACCTTCGAGTCGACGTCGAACCCGAACTGCGCACCGCCGAACTGCGGAGCTTCACTCGGCAATCGGTGCTGCGGATTGCGGTTGATGACCTGTGCGGGCAGGTGGCGATGCCCGAGGTGGGGAAGCGCCTCGCCGACCTGGCCGATACCGCGGCGGAAGCGGCGCTGCGCTGGTCGAAGGACGAGGTCCTCTCATCATCCCGCTTCGAAGGACTGGCCGATCTCCCCATGGCGGTTGTAGCCATGGGGAAGTGGGGCGCCGGCGAACTCAATTACTCGTCCGACATCGACTGCCTCTTCGTCTACGACCTGACCGAGGGCGCCGATCCGGATCGGGTCCGCCACGCCGCCCAGCGAATCGCCTCGACCTTTACGACGCTGCTGGCACGGCAGACCCGCGATGGCATCGCATTCCGCGTCGATGCCGGCCTGCGACCTGAAGGCAAGAACGGACCCCTCGCCCGGAGTCTCGCCTCGTACGCCGCCTACTACGAGAAGTGGGGCGAGCCCTGGGAGTCCCAGGCACTGCTCAAGGCGCGACCAGTGGCCGGTGACCCAGATCTGGGCGAGCGCTTCGCCGAGATCGCTGTGCGCATCGTGTGGCCGGACTCCCTCGACCCCGCCTCGATCCGTTCGATCAGAGGCATGAAGGCTCGGAGCGAGGCGCGCGCCGAGCAGCAGGGCTACGCCGCCACCGAGATCAAACGCGGCTTTGGCGGCATCCGCGACGCCGAGTTCGCCGTCCAGCTTCTTCAACTCGTCCACGGTCGGTTCGACACCTCGCTCCGGCAGCCGGCCACGCTCGATGCGCTGGCTGCATTGGCAGCCGGCGGCTACGTGCGACAGGAAGATGCCGACGCCCTCGGCGCCTCGTACCGCTGGCTGCGGACCCTCGAGCACCGGCTTCAGCTGTGGGACCTGCGGCAGACCCACGCTCTCCCCACGACTCCTGCCGGCCGGGAGCGGGTGGCCAAGGCGATGGCATATCGTGATGAAGCCGAGACCTCGGCACTCGGGCAGTTCGAGCACGACCTTCAGACCCATAGGTCGAGGGTTCGGGGGATCCATGAACAGCTCTTCTACCGCCCGCTGCTCGATGCCATCGCTGCCTCGCCCACGGTCAGGCTCACCTCTGAGGAGATTGCCCGGCAACTCGCTGCGCTCGGGTTCAGGGATGTCGTTTCGGCCCGGCGGGCCGTAGACGAGCTGACAGGGGGTCTCTCTCGGCGGTCGCGGCTCATGCGGCAAACCCTCCCGCTCGTACTCGACTGGCTCTCCTCCGCTCCCGATCCCGACCTCGGCCTCAACCAACTCCGACTTCTCGTGACCTCGACAACCGACAATGCCACGTTGATCGGGGTGTTGCGCGACGACCCGGTTGCAGCGGAACGGCTGTGCCGCCTTCTCGGTGACAGCGTGTTGGTGGGTCGATACATCGACCGGCTCCCCGACCTCCTCCCCGAACTCGGGGATGTCCGTCGCCTCGGGGTGACTTCGACCATCGACGACCTCGAGTCAGAGGTGACTGGGTCCATGGCGCTCCGGGCGACCTGGGAGCAGCAGCTCGGCGAGTTGCGGCGCTTTGTCCGTCGGCGTGTCCTGAGGGTGGCGGCCAGAGACCTTCTCGGGGTGGCCGACGAGGAGAAGATTGGCGTGGAACTGTCGGCCATTGCCGATGCAGCCACCGGTGCAGCCCTTGGGCTGGCGCGGGACCGCCTCATCCTCCGCTACCCGTCTTCGGTGCAGTTCGCCGTCATCGCGATGGGACGGTGGGGCGGTGGGGATCTGGGGTACGCCTCCGACCTCGATCTCCTCTACGTGTACGACGTGCCCCCTGGCGGGGACCCGGTCGAGGCGAGAGAGCAGGCTCTCAAGCTGGCCAACCTGCTCGGCGAGGCTCTCGGCGGGATACGACCGGAGGGCATCGCCTACCGGGTAGACGCAGGGCTGAGGCCCGAGGGCCGGGCCGGCCCCCTGACGCGAACTCTCGACTCGTACCGCATCTACTGGGAGCGGTGGGCGGAGCCGTGGGAGCTCCAGGCGCTGATCCGGGCCCGTCCCGTGGCGGGTGACGAAGCGCTCGCTGCCCGGTTCCTCGCCGCCGCCGCCCCGTTCGTCTGGCCAGAGAAGCTCCCGCCGGAGCGCGTCCGGGCGATTCGGACCATGAAGGCGCGCGTCGAGAGGGAGCGCATCCCACCAGGTGAGGACCCCGACTTCCATCTCAAGCTCGGCCCCGGCGGCCTGGTCGACGTCGAGTTCACCACACAACTCCTCCAGCAGCGGTATGGCGGGGCCATGATCTCGCTGCGAGATCCCGCGACGCTGGGGGCGCTGAGAGCGGCAGCCATCGCCGGTTTGCTCCCAGCCCCCGAGGTGACGGCGCTCGAGGAGGCATACCGGTTCTGCACCCGCGCCCGCAACCGGCTCTTCCTGCAGACGGGTCAGGGTCGCGATTCCCTTCCAACCGACCAAGAGGAGGCGATCAGACTCGGCCTGTCGCTCGGGTTCCTCGATGCGCCACGTGCCAGTCTGCGCGAGGACTACCGCCGGCTGACCAGACGAGCCCGCCACGTCGTCGAGCGGAGGTTCTACAGAGACTGAAGATCCTGGGTCCTGGGTCCTGGGTTCTGGGTTCTGGGTTCTGGGTTCTGGGTTCCGGGTTCGGGATTCTGGGTTCTAAGTACTGAGTACTAAGTACCAAGTACTGCGTCTTGATGAAGTCCGTGGGCATCGCTGCCGATACCATGAACTCTTCCGGAAAGCCCCGAGAACACGTGCCCACGAATCTCAACGAGCAATTCAGAGTCCTCGCCGCGACAGCCGCAGTCGAAGCGGTGGCGTTGCGGCGCGAGATCCATCGCCATCCTGAGCTGGGCAACCAGGAGTTCCACACCACCGACCTCGTCGCAGATGCGCTCGGCGCGGAGGTCACGGTCAACCGCCGGCCGGGACGGAGCGGGCTGGTTGCGGAAGTGGGCGCCGCCGGAACGGTGGTCGCCTTCCGCGCCGACCTGGACGCACTACCCATCGAGGAGCGGACCGGCTTGGACTTCTCCTCGCGCATCCCTGGTGTGATGCACGCCTGCGGGCACGATGTCCACACCGCGATCGCATTCGGCATCGCCAGGGTGCTGTCGCAGGTGGAGGATCTCGGTGGTCGGGTGCGCTTCCTGTTTCAGCCCGCCGAGGAAACCTTTCCAGGTGGTGCTGCCGAGTTGATCCGCGAAGGAGCGATGACCGGGGTGAGCGCGGTTCTCGGCTTCCATGTGGACCCGACCCTCCCTCCAGGGAAGGTGGCGCTGCTCGCCGGAGCGGTCACAAGCTCCTCCGATCGGGTGTCGGTCGTGATCGAGGGTCCGGGTGGTCACACTGCCCGACCCCACCAGACCGTGGACACGGTCTATGCGGCGGCCCGCGTGGCTTCCGAGCTTCCCGGGTTGCTGGCGCGGCTCACGGACCCCCGTTCGCCGCAGTGTCTGGTCTTCGGGCAGATCCATGGTGGCGAGGCTGACAACGTGATCCCCACCACGGTCGAGCTTTCCGGCACGTCGCGCACCTTGTCGCGGGCGTTGTGGGAAGAGATGCCCGCTCTGGTTGACCGGTTGGTCGCCGACCTCGTGGCCCCGACCGGCGCCAAGGCGAGGGTCGAGTTCCAGCGGGGCATCCCTCCGGTTATCAACGATGCCGCCATCACGGCACAGGCCGAGATCGCGGTGGCTGAGATGCTCGGGGTAGCCGCGGTGACGACCACCGAGCCGAGCATGGGAGCCGAGGACTTCGCCCGCTACCTCGAGCTTGCCCCCGGGGCGCTGTTGCGGCTCGGCGCTGCGCCTGACGGCCGGCGCGTGGATCTGCATAGCGCCACATTCGACGTCAATGAGGCCGCCATCGAGGTAGGGATCCTCGCGGGCTGCGCCATCCTCACCCGACTCCTCAGCTCGACGCCGGCGCTCTGAACCACCCGGCGGGCGAGGTTCACGCTCTCGTTACTCTGCAGCGCCGTGAGCAGAGCTTCCATCGGGCTGACCGACGAACTTCAGACGTACGTCGTCGAGCACTCGACCACGCTCGATGAGGTCGAACTCCGGTTGATCGAGGCGACCTCGCAACTCGGATCGCCTGCCTCGATGCAGGTGGCACCCGAGCAGGCGATCCTGATACGGATGCTGGTGGCGTCGACAGGGGTGCGCCGTGCCCTGGAGGTGGGGACGTTCACCGGTCTCTCCTCGCTGGCCATCGCCCGCGCCCTCCCGGGGGACGGCTCGTTGCTCTGCTGCGACATCAACCGCGAGTGGACCGATATCGCCCGCGCCGCCTGGGAGGCATGCGGGCGTGGCCGACCGGGTTGAACTCCGTCTCGGCCCGGCGCTCGACACGTTGCGACAACTCCCGGAGGAGCCGACGTTCGACTTCGCCTTCCTCGACGCCGACAAGGGGTCATACCCCGAGTACCGCGAGGAAATCGTCGTCCGGCTCAACCCAGGGGCCTTGTTCCTGGCGGACAACGTGCTTTGGCGGGGTGAAGTAGTCACCGCCACCGAGGACGCCCCCGATGTGGTGGGATTGCGTCGGTTCAACCAACAGATGGTCAGCGACGACAGGCTTGTGACGGTGATGCTCCCGGTCGGCGACGGCCTCACCGTGGCCCGTCGGGTCTGATGACACATGGGGTCGTCGGACTCGCCGGGGTGTTGCTCTGGACCACGACCGACAGACACCGTGCGATGCGCGTCTTCTACGCCGACACCCTCGGGATGCGGCCCCGATCTGACCGGTCCGGTTTCGTCAACTTCGAGCTGGGTGAGGCACGTCTCACCGTGGCGGTCCATCGCGAGGTGACCGGACCAGCGCGGGATCCGCTCCGGATCATGGTCAACCTGGCGGTCGATGGGCTGGACGCGATGCACCAACGGCTGATCCAGGCGGAGGTGCCTTGCCTGCGGGTCCCGGAGCTGGAGAGCTGGGGCGGCCGGGTCGCCACCTACGCCGACCCGGACGGGAACGTCATCCAGCTCTTCGAGCTGCCCGACAGTTCCTCGGATCTGGGCTAGTCCACCACCGAGAAGCCTTCGTCGAGCAGCGCCCTGCGCAGCGCACCGCCCTCGCCTGGCCGCACCGAGACCGCCAACACCCCCCCGCCGCCATGCGGCGAGTGCCGAAGTTGGAGGTCCCGGACATCCACCCGGCTCGTTGCCAGCGCCCTGCCGACTGCGGCGACCTCGCCCGGCTCGTCGCGCAGCGCAACCTCGACGAGCACCACCGCCGGCGCCAGGCGGCGGCGTCCATCACGGGCCCGCTCGAGACGTCGCAACACCGAACCGGCATCTCCTCCGGAGAGGTCCGCCGACCAGCCATCGAGCGACCTGACCATCTCGCCGAGTGCCGACTCCACCTCGGTTCGATTCTCCAGCAACACCTCTGACGACCAGCCCGGTTCCGACAGCGCCACCCTGGTCAGATCACGAAAGCTGCCCGATGCGAGATCGGCAGCCTCGGGCTCACCCTCCAGCGATTCGATCAGCGCCGCAGCAAGCAGCTGGGGCAGATGACTGATGACCGCCACGGCCCGATCGTGGCCTTCGGCCGACATCACCACGGGCCGGGCACCGAGCGAGGAGACAACGCCCGACATTTCCTCGATGTCGGCAGCCCGGGCGCCATCATCGCAGAGCACCCACGCCGAGCCGCGGAAGAGTCCGGCAGAGGCGGCATCGGGACCAGGGTGCTCTCTCCCCGCCATGGGATGCCCGCCGACGAACCTATCGAGGTGTGCCCCGGCGGCCACGACGGGACGCTTGACACCGGCGACGTCGGTCACCAGGGCGGAGGTGCTGTAGCCGGCCCAGATGGTCGACGATGGCGGCGGGCGGCCCGGCGAGCACGACCAGGTCCACCTCGTCGATCGCCTCCTCGGCGGACGCTGCGGACTGCGCTACCGCCCCCCTCCCGGCAGCCCCCTCCAACGCGGCGGGGTCCGGATCCCAGCCCACCACCTCCCATCCGAGATCGGTCAACCCGAGCGCGATCGACGTGCCGATCAGACCGGTGCCGACGACGCCAGCCTTCACTTCAGACGGTGATGCCGAGAGCGTCGGCCAAGGCCCGAACCTGGTCCATCAACGCGGCAAACTCGTAGGGAAGCAGCGCCTGGGCGCCGTCGACCAACGCCGACTCCGGAGCGGGGTGGACGTCCACCATGAACCCGTCGGCGCCCACGGCGACGGCGGCCCGCGCCAGCGGGGCCACCAGTTCCCGCCTCCCGGCGGCGTGTGAGGGGTCGATGAGAATGGGGAGGTGCGATAGCTCCTTGACGACCGGGATGGCGGTGATGTCGAGCGTGTTGCGCGCCGCTGTCTCGAATGTCCTGATCCCCCGTTCGACCAGCACGATCTCGTGATTACCCGACATGAAGATGTACTCGGCGGCGTTGAGCCACTCCTCGACGGTGGCAGTCAGCCCCCGCTTGAGCTGCACCGGCTTTCCCGCCGTCCCAACCTCGGCCAGCAGGCTGAAGTTGGCCATGTTCCGGGTTCCCACCCGGATCATGTCGGCGTATGAAGCCACGAGACCGACATGTCTCGGGTCGACAACCTCGGCGACGAACGGGATCTCGAATGCCTCGCGCGCCTCGGCGAGAAGTTCCAGTCCCTCCTCACCAAGCCCCTGGAACGAGTAGGGCGAGGTGCGGGGCTTGAAGGCGTCGCCACGGAGCACGGTGGCGCCCGCCTTCTTCACCGCCTCTGCGGTGCGCAGCACCTGGTCCCTCGTCTCGGCGGCACACGGACCGGCGATAGGTGCGAAAGAACCCCCGCCGATGCGCGCCTCGCCAACCTTCACCACCGTGTCGCTCTGCTGGAACTCGCGGCTCACCAGCTTGAACGGTTTGAGCACCGGGATCGCCCGCTCCACCCCCGACATCGCCTCCCAAGGCAACTGCTGGATCCGATCGCGATCGCCGACCGCCCCTATCACCGTCCGGTCGCGGCCGTTGGAGACGTGTGCCTCGCACCCGATCCGGCGAAGCCGTTCGCAGACGGCGGCGATGTCCTCGTCGGTCGCCACCGACCGCATGACGATGATCATCGGCCGGATTGTGCCAGGTCGCCCCGGGTCGCTACCCGATCCTCCCCTGGGTTGGAGAAGACCCTGTGGGTAGCTGTCAACCCTGGGTGGCAGGGTATTGGTGACGCCGCCCTCCGTACACTCGTCGCGATGGCGACCATCCTGGTCACCGGTGCAGCCACATGGGTGGGGGGACGGCTGGTCCAGCGGCTGGAGGCACGGCCCGACACCACCGTGGTCCCGGTGGACGAACTCACGCCCCGCGTGACCTTCGCCACCCCGCTGCTCAAGGCCTCGCTCGACACGCTCGAGTTCGCCCGGAGCGTCATTGATCTCCGTCCCGATGTGGTGATCCATCTCCAGACCCTCGACCGCATCGCCGAGTTGGGGAGGGTCCGATCCCGCGAGGGCATGGTTCTGGGAGCCCAGGCTCTGTTCGGCGCCATCTCGAGGGTGGGGACGGTCCGCCAGGTCGTGGTCAAATCGGACACCGCGATATACGGGGCGGGCCCACGTCACCCTTCCATCCTCGACGAGTCGACCGAGGTCGCAGAGCGGACCACCCATCGCTACGAGCGGAATCTGGAAGAGGTGGAACGGTTCGTCGCCGACGTCGCCAAGAAGATGCCCCATGTCGACTTCACCGTGCTCCGCTTTGTGGGGATCTTCGGTGAGTCCGTCGGTAACGGGATTTCGCACTACCTGCGGATGCAGACCGTCCCGACGGTTCTCGGGTGGGACCCTCGTCTCCAGCTGATCCATGAGGACGAAGCCGTGAGGGCAGTTCTCCATGCGCTCGACAATCCGGTTCCCGGGAACCTTCAACGTCGCTGCGGAAGGCCAGCTATACCTCTCACGCATCCTGCGGTTGGGCCGGCGCCGGGTCCGGCCGATCCCCCGCCCGCAGTTCGAGAGAGCATTGCGCGTGCTCGGGGCGAGCGAGGTGGCCAAACAACGCCATCTTCTCTCCATGCTCCACCACGGCAGAGTGGTGGACACCACGAGAATGCGCGAGATCCTTGGCTTCTCATCGATGCTCGATTGCCGACAGACGGTCCTCGCCGGCTACGGCCGGCTCGACTCGGCCCTGGCGGTGTGAATGGAGGTTTGGCCCGAGTGAGCGACCCCATCGTGTTCGCCCTCGAGGCGCTCGATGTCGCCGAACTGGAATCGGTGGCGGGCGCTCTCGGCGTCGAGGCGCCGCCCGATGCCTCCGCCGCCCATCTGGCGGGGCTGATCGCCGCCGAGTTGCGGAGGCGCGCCGGGCTCCCCGAGGCGCGAGCGCTCGCGAGGAACCGGATGCCGCCACCCGTCGGTCGGCCCTCGTCGCCCGGCTCGCCGACATGGTCGACAAGGATCGCGCTTGTCCGCATCGGACCCTGGAGGGCTTCACCTGCGGCCTACCTGCGGTCAAGGGCGAGGAGCGATGCTCGCTCCACGGAGGGGTCGACTCGTCGGACCTCGCCGTCCCGGCGCTCGGCAGGCTGGGGACAGACACCTGGCCGGCAATGGTTCGACACCTGAGGCTCGCAAGCTACGACATCGATGCGCTCGGACTGGACCCGGTCCTGGCCGAGCTCGCCTGGCACCTTGGAAACAGCCTCTACTTCGAATACTTCCGGGTGCGCGTCGAAGGAATCGAGCACGTCCCTGCGACCGGGCCCGCCGTGCTTGCCGCCAACCACGGAGGTGCGGCTATCCCTTACGACGCGGTCATGCTCCACTTAGCCGTGCTCAACGAGCCGGCTGTCCCCCGGCGTGTGCGGGTTGTGGGGACCGAGTTTTTCAACCTGATGCCCTTCGTCTCGCACCTGTACCGCAAGATCGGGGCTGCATACGCCTCGCGCCAGGACGCCCGCTGGGTGCTGGGCAATGGGCAGCTCCTCGGGGTGTTTCCCGAGGGGGTACGAGGCTTTCAGAAGCCGGTGTCAGAGTCCTACAGGCTCCGCCGGTTCGGGCGTGGCGGGTTCGCATCCCTCGCCGCTGAATCGGGAGCATCGATCGTTCCCGTCGCCATCCTGGGATCGGAAGAGACCCACCCCGCGCTTTTCACCTCACAAGCCCTGGCCAAGTTGGTGAGAACCGTCTTCCCCGAACAGCGGGTCGACGAGATGGCGGTCTGGGTCAACCCGATACCGCTCCCCGTTCGGTGGATGATCCGGTTCCTCCCTCCTATCGCAACCACCCCGGGAGACCTCGACGGGCTCGCCGCCCTGGAATTGGCGGAGCGGGTCCGTACCCAGATCCAGGCGGCGCTCGACGAGATGATCACCCTGCGGGGTCGCCCCTACTGACCCGGGGTGTGCCCCCCAACCCAGGGTTGGCGAGCTACTGCGGTTCTCGCCAACCCTGGGTTGACGACTGAACAGACCCGATTCAGCGATCAACGTGAATTCGTTCACAAAGCGCTTGCATTTGCTAGCACCGACTGCTACGTTTGCTACCACATGACCGACCTCGAGGACAGGGAAGAGACCGGATCGGCCGTTGGGTCGTTCATTCGTCAGCAGCGGGAGCGGGCCAACGTCTCGATCCGCCGGTTGGCGAGTCAGGCGGGCATCTCCAATCCCTACCTCAGCCAGATCGAACGGGGGCTGCGCAAGCCCTCGGCTGAGATCCTCAAGTCGATCGCCCGGGCCCTGTCGATCCAGGCCGAGTCGCTCTACTCGCAGGCCGGGCTCATCGAGCAGGGGCCGCAACCTCCGACCGTCATCGCTTCGGTCGAGGCAGACCCGCAGCTCTCCGTGCGACACAAACAACTGCTCCTCGACCTGTACCGGACGCTGGTCGGGGACCAAGACGAGGTCCGGAAGGAGAAACCATGAAGCTGGATGGGACCAAGACGGCGTTCTACGCCGCCGTGGGTGCGCCCGTGGTGGCCACCCGCAAGCTGACCGACACCCTCACCGAACTGGGCACCAAGTTCGCCGGTGACTTCCGCAAGGAGTACGGAACCTGGGCCACCGAAGGTGAGAAGGTCGTCGGCCGGATCGCCGACCAGAAGCTGGTCGAGGACTTCACCTCCCGGGTGGACGTCGACAACATCTCCGAGCAGGTCGGCAAGCTGCGCGGCCAGTTGGAGGACCTCGTTGCCACCTGGCGCCAGAACTTCAACCCCGAGAAGCCGGTCGAAGCCGCCCAGGCGGTGAAGGTCGAGATCGACGAGGCCGCCGACACAGCAGCCGGCAACGTGCGCAAGGGCACCGACAAGGCCCAGAGCACGATCAAGAAGGCGACCAGTGAAGCGCTCGAGTCGGTGGAGAAGGCAGCCAAGGCAGCCTCCGGCACCACCACCCGCAAGCCTGCCGCCCGCAAGCCCGCATCGACCAAGACCACGACCAAGGGCACGTCGACCGCAGCCTGATCACAACTCTCCTGACCGAGCCCGGGCCCGGCACCGCCGAATCCTCCTCCCCGGAGGTGCAACGAGTCCGGGCCGGTCGGAGCCGACAAGACGAGGGACCAGCCCGGTCCCTCGTCTTCATTTGTGACCCTTCAGTACGTGACTCTGCCGTCGAGTTGACCGCTGTGCTCGACCCAGCGCTCGACCATCGCCTCGGTGGGGAGCCGCCGCACCAGCTTCTTCTGCTCGTTGATCTGGGACAACTTGGCGGCAAGAGCGGCCGGCTTGCGGCGGGCGAGCTCCTTGATGGTGTCCACCCCGGACGCTTCGAGCAGGTCGGCGTACTCCGGACCGACGCCTCGTACCCTCATGAGGTCGGCGCGGTTCACCCACGCCAGTATCTGGACCTCAGCGCAATTCGATTGGGCGGCTAGCTCGGCGCGGCCGCGCCGGGTGGCGCCTCGCCTCAACAGCGCCTCAGTGGTGCGCACTCCGCTTCTCCGGAGCTTGGCGGCATCCTTGGCGCCGATGCTCACTATGGCGGCAATCGAAGCCATCACAGTCCTTTCCTCATGCCGATCCGGAGTCTGCCGAGACTAGACGCCGCTCCTTGGGGACCGCCCCTCGTCCACTTCGTGTCGAACGTGGCGTGGCTGGAGTTCCTCGACGTCGAAACTGGTGTCGACATCCCTCGGCGGGAGGTGCTCCAACCAGACCTCGGTGACCCAGTCGGGATGCGCTTCCAGCAACCGGCGGGCACCCTCGTCCCCTTCGAGACTCATCAACCGCGGCCAGAGCAACCGGTCGACCAGGACAGGGTTGCCCCGGGTATACCGGTACTTGGGGACGACGGCGGCCGTCTTCCCCGGTCGGTAGGCGGCGACCAATTCCGTCACCACATCGTCGCTCACGTCGGGTTGGTCTCCCATCACGATCAGCGCACCGTCCATCTTTGACAACCGGCCGATCGCATCCAGACCCGCCCGCAGCGAGGACGCAAGCCCCTCTTCCCACTCCGGGTTCTCGACGACACCCACCCCGGTGAGGTCCACCTGGTCGCGCACCTCCTCGGCATGAGCGCCCAGCACGACCCAGATCTCGTCTATCCCCCACCGCCGCACCTGGTCGAGGACATGATCGAGCAGCGTCGCTCCTCCCCAAGGGAGCAATTGCTTGGGTCTACCCAGCCGACGAGAACCGCCGCCCGCAAGGACCAGGGCTGCGACCGTCATCTCGAACCGGCGGCTTGGAAACGGATCAGATGTCGCCCTCGTCGTCGGTTCTTTGGCGATGGATCCGTCCCTCACGCCCGCGAAGAGAACGGCCGCTGCCCGCCCCGTAACGCACCTGGATCATCTCGGCGAGGATGGAGATCGCCACCTCGGCCGGGGCTTCTGCTCCGATGTCGAGCCCGATCGGGCCGTGGATCCGGTCGATCGCATCGGTGTCGAAACCTGCGGCCAAGAGGCGCTCGCGGCGCGCCGCGTGGGTGCGCCGGCTCCCCATGGCGCCGATGTAGCGCACCGGGCTCCGCAACACGGCCGGGAACACAGGGTCCTCGAAACGGGCGTCGTGGCTGAGGACCACGACGTAGGTGCGGCGGTCGAGGTCGAGATCGGTGAGGACATCCTCGGGTCGCCCCAGCGCCACCTCGGCGTCGGGGAATCGCTCGGTGGTGGTGAAGGCCGGGCGCGAATCGGAGACGGTGACGCGGAAGCCGAGCGTCGTTGGCGAAGACGGCGAGCGGCTGGGCGATGTGCACTGCTCCGAATATCACCAACCGCGGTTGCGGTGCCAGGGTCTCGATGAACACCGATGTGTCGTCGTATTCGAGCGTCCGGCTCTGTTCCTGATCCATGAGTTGGCGCGCATCATTCGAGGATGTGGTCCTCGAGACCGGGTGGGAGCTTCCCCTCGATCACGCCCTGCTCGGCATCGAGAACCGCGTGGGACCCCTCATCGAGCCCGGTGAGCACGGTCACCGCGGCGCCAAGCCTCTCTTCCTTGTGCAGCCGGCGGATCGCCTCGAGGTGGGGGCTCACCATCGCTCGACGTAGACCTGGATCGTCCCCCCACAGGCCAGCCCCACCTCGAATGCCTCGTCGTCGGCGATGCCATATGTGACGAGTCGCGGCTCGGCGCCTGCCAGCACCTCCTGGGCGTGGAGAAACACATCGTTCTCGACACACCCTCCGCTCACCGACCCCTCCATGTCGCCTTCCGACGAGACCAGAAACTTGGCACCCTCAGGTCTGGGCGCCGACCCCGAGACGCGCACAACCGTCGCAACCGCCACGTCTTTGCCATCCGCCGTCCAGCGGTCGTAGATCTCGAGGGCGTCCTTCATGCTCTCGCTACCTCCCGTCGACGCGCCGGCAGTGACTCTAGGAGCCGGATCACATCCACGAGGTGGTTGAGGTTTGCGGCAGGGAGGAGGTCATCGATATAGGGAAGCACCGTTCGCATCCCCCTCGTCTCGGGGGCATAGCCCTCGCGTCCCGCCAGCGGGTTGAGCCACACCACCCGATGGACGCTGCGAGCGAAACGTGCCATCTCTTCGCGGAGCAACTCGGGGTCGCCCCGATCCCAACCGTCGGACACGATCAGTGCCACCGGCCCGCCCCGCCCCACCCTCCGGCTCCATTCGACGTTGAAGGTGTGGAGCGCCTCGCCTATCCGGGTCCCACCCGACCAATCGACGACGTGCCCGGCGACCTCGTCGATCGCCTGCGCCGGGTCGCGCCGTCGGAGCTGGCGCGTTATCCGGGTGAGCCGGGTTGAGAAGACAAATGCTTCGAGATGGCCCAAACGGTCGCGGGCGGCATGGGCGAAGTAGAGCAGCATCTCGACGTACCGCTCCATCGAGCCGCTCACGTCGGCGATGATGATCAGGGGCCGTCGCCGGCGGCGGCGCTCCGACATGGCGAGCCTGAGCAGCTCGCCTTCCGTGCCCACGGCTCGGCGCAGCGTCCGACGTAGGTCCGGTTGGGAACCGTTCCGCGCCGGGGCGAAGCGTCGGCTCCTGGCATCGGCCGGTCTCCACACCATCCTGGCGATGAGACGGCGGACCTCTTCGCTCTCGGCGGCCGACATCTCGCCGAAGTCGCGCCGCCCGAGCCGCTCGGCTGCAGAGGCCCCGGTTCGATCGGCAACCTCCTCGGTCTCGGGACCCACGGCTCCCGAGGAAACCACCGAAAGCCCGGTCGTCACCGAAGCGGCCTGTGTAGTCGAGATCACAGGTGTCGGTGTCACCGCCGCACCCCTGCCAAAGAAGAGGTCGAACGCCTCATCGAAGAGTGGGACCTCGGAGGGGCGGATCACGATGATCGATCGGAAGGCGTGGTAGACGTCCTCACGCCGTTCCAACCCGACGGCGACAGCGGCTCTCGACAGCTCCCCCGCCGACTGCGGAGGGAGCCGGAACCCGAGCCCACGGAGGTGGCGCACGAAGAGCACCAGGTTGTCGGCAAACGCGGTCACTCTCGCCAGCCTGGCTCAGTCGACCACGGGCAGCGGGAAGCGGAGCGATGCAGCCGCCTCATCAACAGCCGAGCCATCGGGCAGATTGACGAGCCGTCCGCCCGATCCGATGACCCGCTCGATCGCCTCGGCGGCGATGTCGGGGTGGTGGCGGGTCTCTGTGCCGCAAACCGGGCATCTCTTGGTGCCCCGGCCGATCCACCTACACGCCGGGCACACGACACCGGGCTCGGGCTGGGTACCTGCGACGGCGAGGAGATCGACCGCAGCCAGATTGGTGGCTGCGAGGACCTGGTCGAGGCCCCAGGCCACGGTCTGCCCGGCTTCCGAGCCAGCAGCCAGCTGCTCGGCCACCGCCCTGGAATTTCGGTTCCGTGCCGCCTCTTCGAGAGTCGACACGGCTTCCTTCACGAGATGGGCGGTCGCCGTCGCCGGGTCGATCACAAAAGTTCCGATCATCCGCTCCCGGAGGTACGGGTGGAGGTGCCCGGCAAGCTCCTCGACCTGACCCTGGTGACCACCTATCGCCACCCATGTCACCGGATCGCTCTTGTGCATCTCGAAGAACCGCTCGGCGACTCGATCGAAGTGCTTCCGTGCCATCTCCTCGGCGGCGTTGCGCGCCCCGTGCTCGGCAAGACCCTTCCATCCGCCGTAGTTGGCTTTGTGCCCAGTCTCCTCCTCGACCACTCCGGCCGGTTCCATCTCTCCGTCCCTCTTGACGAAGATGTCTGCCCGGCGTCTGTCGGTGGTGGCGACCAGGGTCACGGTCGGCTCGGGCAGGGGCGCGGATCGGTCGCAGGTATGGGGTGTCGGCCAGCATGGCCACATCCCAGACCTCGCCGGGAAGTGCCTCGTAGCTCACCTCCCCGTTGGTGGCGAATATGGCCACACCCGGCGCCGGCTCCGTCTCCAACCGCCAACTCAGCTCCAGTACCGACCGGACCGCTTGCCGGATCGCCTTCTCCTCACGGTGCTCGCCCTCGGCCGCCGCCTCGCGGATCGGGCGGAGCAGATCGGTGAGCCGAGCAGACGGGTTGACCTGCATCGGTCGGGACAGGTAGACGGAGAGCACCGGCACCTCCGCCTCGGCGAGCCGGTCGAGCGTTTCAGCGTCGATCATTGGACCCCTCTATGAGGGGGAACATAATCCAATCGGTGAGATCTGGCTCACCCGGCGAGCAGCGACTCCAACCCGGTGGAGCGCACCCGTTCGATGTCCTCGCGGTACTTGAGCGCCACACCGATGGTCTGCTCGATCACCTCAGGGGTGAGCCGGGTGGCGTCGAGCACGTTGAGCGCTTGCGCCCAGTCGAGCGTCTCCGCCACTCCCGGAGGTTTGAACAGATCCATCTCGCGCAACCGCTCCATCACTCTCGCCAACTCTGAGGCGAGGACATCGCTGATGCCTGGGACCTTGCGTCCGACGATGGCGACCTCGTGCTCGAAGGTGGGGTAGTCGATCCAGTAGTAGATGCACCGCCGCTTCAGTGCGTCGTGTATCTCACGTGTTCGGTTGGAGGTGAGGATGACGACGGGCGGATCCTCAGCGGCGATGGTCCCCACTTCGGGGATCGGTGACTTGGAAGTCGGAGAGCAGTTCGAGCAGATAGGCCTCGATCATTTGACCCCGGACCTCCGATAGATCGCTGTCGATTGACGGCTGGTCAGACGTCATGACCCGACTGGATGCAGCCCGTTCTGCTTGATCGGGACGATTGAGGGCGAGGACAGCCTCGGGAAGCGATCGAGCCACGCGAACGTCCAGCCCATCAACGACGGACGCTTCCGCGGCGTTGTGAGGCGGCAGTAGCAGCCTGGTGAGGCCCAGGCGCCGTGCGGCAATGGCGATCGGCAGGACGCCTCGAATACCGTTGATAGCCCCGTCCAGCGAGAGTTCACCGAGGACGACCGTGTCGTCGATGGCGCGACGAGTCACGTGCCCCGACGTGGCGAGCAGTCCGAGCGCAATCGGGAGATCGAAGGAGGACCCTGCCTTCCGGACATCCGCCGGCGCCAGATTGACGGTAATGCGGTGCGGTGGAAACTCGAATCCGGAGTTCTTGATGGCCGACCGAACACGGTCGCGACTCTCTCGAACGGTCGCGTCGGGCAAACCCACCATCGTGAAGTGGGGGAGCCCGAAGGAGACGTCGACCTCGATCTGAACGGGATACGCGTCCACGCCGAAGACAGCGGCGCTACGCAAGCTGGCAAGCACAGACGATGCGTATGCAAGGAGTCGCGCTACGCATTCTCCGGGAGCAGGGGACGACAGCTAGGAGAGAAGAACCGCAGGCCCGCGCAGGTTGCCGCGCTTCAGGTACGCAGAAACTGCCGGGAGGAACGATGTCGTAACGATGAGGATATTGCCAACCGGGAACGAGCTGGTCCGATCAGCTAGTTCGTCGCCGTCGTCGGGCGCTCGTTGAAGATTCTGAGCCGTTGACCCACTTGGATCGAATCGGTTCTCAGCCGGTTCCAGCTCTTGAGAGCGGACACCGTCGTCCGATACAGCCTGGCGATCGAAAACAATGTGTCCCCCCGCTTGACGCGATGGACACGTACGGTCGGGGCCTGCGCTTTGGCCGGCGCCTGCTTCACGGCCACCACTCTGGCGGCGGCAACCGTCGCGCCGCCTCCAGCCGGCGACGGTTCGTCATTGACCTGGATGATCTCGGCAGCCGCCGGCGCGTCAACCTCGGGAAGCGCCGGCGCTCGAGGGATCATGAGCTGCTGTCCCACTTCCAGACGTGCGCGTGTCGACAGGTAGTTGGCTTCGGCCAGTTCCGCGCGCGTCACCTTGAGCTTCTTGGCGACCGAGGCGAGCGTGTCGCCCTTCTTCACCGTGTGCCAGCTGACTGTCGTGAGTTGCGCGGGATCCGTCTGCTCGAAGTGCGCGCGTAGGATGTCGCCCGTGCCCTGGGGGATCTTCAACTCGTATCCCGTGGCCTTCAGTGGCGTCGTCCACTGCCGTAGCTCCGGGTTCAGTCCGCGGATCGTCTGCTCCGGGGTGCCGATCCAGGTCGAGAGACGACGCAGGTCGATGGCGGCCGGCAACGAGACGGTTTCGAACCGCAGCGGGTCGATCGGTTGGACGTTTAGACCGTATCCGACCGGGTTCCTTGCGATGATGATCGCGGCCAGGACCAGGGGCACGTAGTCTCGTGTTTCGCGGGGCAAGTACCTCGTCGAAGCGCTGAGCTCCCAGAAGTCGTCGCGGCCCGACCGGCGCATGGCGCGCTGCACCCGGCCGGGGCCACCGTTGTAGGACGCGAGGGCCAGGTGCCAGTCGCCGTCAAACATGGAGTTCAGCGTCTTGAGGTACTTCGCCGCGGCGCGAGTGGCCTTTTCGGGATCCGCCCGCTCATCGATGTACCAGTCGTGAGTCAGCCCGTTCTCCAAACCCGTACCGCGCATGAACTGCCAGATGCCGCCGGCCTTCGCCCGCGACAGCGCCGTGGGTTTGAATGCGCTCTCAATGAGTGGGACGTAGGCCAGGTCGAGCGGCAACCCTTCGGCCCTGAATACGTCCTGCACCATGGGAAGGAACTGCACCCCACGACTCAACCCCTCTTCCAGAAACGACTTCAACCGGCCGGACAACAGCTGAACAAATGCGAGCACCCTCGCATTCATCGGGACGTCGATGTCGTAGATGATCGGGGTCAGGTAAGCGACCGGCACACTGTCGGCGGCCAGCGGGGGAGGCTCGTAGATGGGTTCAACCACTCCCGCGCCTTCGTCAGGATCGTCGACCTGGCTTATGTCGAAGGACTGGTCGGGTAGGTCAAGAGTGGCGTCTGCAGCCGGATCAACGACGGGCGGCTGAGCGAAACGTGGGGCCGGCTGCGGTTGCGATCGTTGAGGGGAAGCGCCCGGAACGTTGGCCGGCCCGCGAGCCGAGCAACCCGCCACCACGAGGGCGAGCGCCAACACAACTCCCGATAGCCCGGCGCGACTCCGGCTCAGCATCCCCGATACCTTACCATCCGAGGGGCAAAATCTGCCATTGGATCGTTCGCCATTTGCGCACCACATCCTGCTCTTGCCGGGGATAGCACGATCATTCACACCGCGTAGACAAACACCTGCTCCGACTCCCCAAGGTCACGGGCCGACGGCGTCAAGATAGTCTTCTCACCCACGAGCACTTTACGTCCCGCGCGAATCGCCTGTCGGACGTCGTCCTCGCACACGAAGTCGGCAGGGGTAGCGGTCACAACGGGAGCGGCCTTGGGCGGCGCCGCAGCGAGTCCGCGCCCGCTCAGAAACCGATCAATCCGTGACTCCAGGTCTTCCGCCGAGATTCCACCCGAGCCAGGCTTGGCCTGGGGTTGGGACGCCGGTTCGCGTCCGGTGGACGGGGCCTTTGGGCCATGGTCGGTGTGGCTCATTCGTGCCTCCGAAGCCGGCAAGGCCGTCACGGGACGAACCTCGTAGGCCAGCCGCTTGATGTTCAGCAGATGGCGCGGCGTGATGTTGTCGGACGTGATGTTGCCTCCCCATCCGCCACAGCCGAGCGTCATCGCCGGGTCGAGCCCCGTGGTCAACCCAATGGAGCCGTGGGTTGTCGGGGTATTCACGCAAATCCGAAACGCGGGCTTCTTGAGGCCGAACTGCAGGATCACGTCTTCGTTCTTCGAGTGAATCGACATCGTGTGCCCCATGCCGCCGTACCTCAGGATCTGGATGCAGCGATCGCACCCCTCCCGCCAGTCCGCCACCCCGTACCAAGACAGTATCGGCGAGAGCTTCTCGATGGACAGCGGGTAGTCGCGCCCGACCCCGGCGAGGGGGGCGATGAGCGCTCGCGTCCCGTCCGGAACCGCGATGCCGACCTTTCCAGCAATGAAAGACGCCGTTTTCCCGACAAGCGCTGGATTCGGCAGCCGCTGGGCCGTGACCAGCCCCTTGGCCAGCGCCTCCATTTCCGCCTGGTTCATGAAGTAGGCGCCGAGTGCCTGGCACTCGCGACGCAGCTCTTCGGCCACCGCCTCATCCACCACGACTGAATTCGGAGAGGAACAGAGCACCCCGTTGTCGAAGGTCTTGCCCGTGATGATGTCGAAAGCCGCCTTCTTGATGTCCGCGCTCCGCTCTACATAGCAGGGGGCGTTCCCTGGGCCCACGCCGTACGCCGGCTTGCCGGCGCTGTACGCCGCCCGTACCAGCCCCATGCCTCCCGTGGCCAGGATGACGGCCACATCCCGGTGTCGCATCAGTTCCTGCGTGCCCTCGAGCGTGACGGCTGTCATCCAGCCGATCGCACCCGCCGGCGCGCCCGCTTGCGTCGCGGCATCAGCCATGATCTCGACGGCTCGCGTGATACACCGCACGGCGGACGGGTGGGGACTGATGACAATCGCGCAGCGTGCCTTCAAGGCGATCAGCACCTTGTAGATCGCGGTCGAGGTTGGATTGGTGGACGGAACGATAGCCGCGACGACGCCGAACGGCTCGGCGATCTCGACGATCTTTCTGTCTTCGATGCGGTTGATGACACCGACGCTGCGGATAGGCCGGATGAACTCGTACACGCGTCGCGACGCGAAGAGGTTCTTCTGGATCTTGTCGGCCACCACGCCGTAGCCGGTCTCCTCGACAGCGAGGCGGGCCAGCGCCTCGGCGTGAGGCGTGACGGCATTGGCCATCGCGCCGACGATCGCGTCTATTTGTTCCTGGGAGAGCTCAGCGAGCAGGGTCTGCGCCTGCCGAGCGCTGCGTGCGAGCGATCGCGCCTCCGCGATCGACGCCAGATCTTTGTCCGACTGCGGCGAGGCGCCCTCGACCGCCACGTCAGGACCTGGGGAGGATTCTCTCGACTTCGGCGTGTGGACGAGGAATGACGTGAACCGAGATCAGCTCGCCGACGCGTCGAGCCGCCGCCGCACCGGCGTCGGTCGCCGCCTTCACGGCGCCGACATCACCGCGCACGAGCACGGTGACATACCCAGCCCCGATGTACTCCTTGCCGATCAGCACGACGTTGGCAGCCTTGACCATCGCGTCAGCGGCCTCAACGGAACCGATGAGGCCCATGGTCTCCACCATACCGAGCGCGTCTCCTGTCACGAGCGCACTCTACCAGAATTGCGGAGTATCATTCCACTGTCGATGCGCGGGACACTGGCATCCTTCGTCACGGTCATTGTGCTCACGACCGGCTGCGCCGGAGGTGAGGACGCCGCAGCGCCGATCGCGACGCCGTCGGTCACGTTGAGCGCGCCCGTCGCCGCCATCGGAAGCCCGCTCGAGATGTCGTATCGTTTTGCGATCGCGCCTGACGCGCCGACGCTCTCGGACGATTACTGGGTCTTCGTTCATTTCTTCGACACCGACGGCGAGCTGATGTGGACCGACGACCATCAGCCACCAACGCCCGTCGGTCAGTGGAAGCCAGGTTCGACCGTCGAATACCAGCGCACGATGTTCGTACCGAAGTTTCCCTACGTCGGCGAGACACGGGTCGAGATCGGACTGTTCTCCAGGACGTCGGATGAACGTCTGCCGCTGGTTGGCGAAACGCGGGGGCAGCGCTCGTACCAGGTGGCGACCTTCGAGATGGCCCTCCAAAGCGACAGCCTTTTCGTGGTGTTCCGGGATGGATGGCACGGGGCGGAGGCAGCCGGTACCGGCTTGGGCGTGGAGTGGCAGTGGTCTCGAAAGGAAGGCGTTCTGACCTTCGCCAACCCAATGCGCGACGTGCGCGTCTATCTATCAGTCGATCAGCCGGCCGCGGCCTTTTCCGATCCCCAGCGGGTCGAGATTCGCGTCGGCCCGACGGTCGTCGACAGCTTCAGCCTCGCGGCGGGTAAGAGCGAACTGAGACGCATACCGGTGCAAGCCAGCCAGCTTGGAACCGGGGAGATGGTTGAGATGACCGTTACGGTCGATAAGACGTTCGTGCCGGCCTCGGTTCCCGCGCTGGGGAGTACCGACTCGCGCGAGCTCGGGATCCGAGTGTTCCGGGCCTTCGTCCAGCCGCTGTAACTACACGAATCTGCACTGGACCGGCGCTCCCTCACCCGACGTGAGGTTCGACAAGAACAGACGCCAGTCATGCCGCACAGGAACGATGGAATTCCGCTGTAGGCTCGGCACCCCCGGTGGGGAGATCGTCGAGGGCGTCTACGTCGCCGACAGCGAGGCGCGCCTGCGCAGCGAGCTCGAGGAAAAAGGGCTCTACGTGCTCTCCCTCAAGCGTCGCGGCGGCCTCCCAGGCTTGGCCCTCGGCGGCGGGCGGCGCCAACGGGTCTCCCGACAGGAGTTTCTGGTGTTCAATCAGGAGCTCGCCACGCTCCTGAAGGCCGGGATGCCGCTTGTGCAGTCGCTCGACATTCTGCGGCGCCGAGTGGCCAATCCTACGTTCAAGGCTGTACTCGACGGCGTCTACGAGCGGGTCAAAGCCGGTGCCTCGCTCTCCGAGGCCTTCGGTGAGCATCACGGCCTCTTTCCGGCCGTGTACGCCGCCTCCCTGATGGCGGGGGAGCGAAGCGGCAGTCTCGAAGGAGTCCTCCGCCGATACGTCGCGTACGAGAAGATCATTGGCGCCGTGAAGCGCCGGACGATTTCGGCCCTGATTTACCCGGGGATCCTCGTCGCGATGATGTGCTTCCTGGTGGGTATCATTGTCGTTCGGGTGATCCCCGCGTTTTCGGGCTTTTACCTCAACTTCGATCGGCCTCTTCCGCTCTCGACACGTGTCATCGTCGGCATCTCGGATTTCATCGTCGGGAACGCATGGATCATCTTTCCGGCGATCGCCGCCGGAGTCGCGGCAGCAATGGCGTGGGTCAGGCGTCCCGAGCACCGGCTTCGGATCGATCGAATGCTCCTGGCCTTGCCGATCGGCGGCGCCACGGTCCGAAAATTTTCGACGTCCCAGTTGGCGCGAACACTCGCGACGCTGCTCGGCGGCGGTATTCCACTCGTGAACGCCCTGGAGATTGCGGGGAACGCGCTGACGAATCGGTACCTGACCGTAGAGATCCGGGACGTCACAAGGCGGGTGCGCGAAGGAGAGAGCTTCGCCGGGGCGCTCGCCGCTCGCGGCCTCTTCGCGGACGTGGCGATCAAGATGGTGGAAGTGGGAGAGTCCACGGGCGCCCTGCAGGAGATGCTGAACAGTCTGGCTGATTTTTACGACGACGAGATCGAGACCGAAGTCGCTCGGTTCATCACATTGATCGAGCCGGTGATTCTCGTCGTCATGGGTGTCGTCATCGCGGCCGTGGTACTCGCCCTGTACATGCCGCTCTTTGAACTCGGGGCCGCCTTCAGCGGCTGAAGCACAGAAGCACCATGGCAACTGACGATCCCAATCAGCTGGTCGTACAGGCCCCGGAAGATCGGGCGGCCGAGATCGAACGTGCCCGGTCCCTTGCGGCGCGCTATCGCCGGGAGTTCGTCGACATGGACGATTTCCGGATCGACCAGGAGCTGTTTCGAGCGATTCCCGCGGACCTCATGCTGCGCTACGGTTTCGTACCGCATCGCCGTGAGGGCAAGTCCCTCGTCGTCGTCGTGTCCGACCCCACAGACCTCCCGATGATCGACGAGTTGAGCGTCATCCTCGGCACGCCCGTCAAGGTCACGGTCGGAGCGCCGTCCGCGATCCAGTCAATCCTGAAGAAGAGCGAGAGCTCGCAACGGGTGCTGGAGGAGGCCACGGAAGGATTCCAGCTGACGGTGCTCAAGGACGACGACCCTGGGGACGAAAGTCTCACGGTCGAACGGCTGACGAGCGACATCAGTCCAATCATCAAGCTCGTGGATTCCACCATCTATACCGCCATTCAGCGGCGCGCCAGCGACATTCACATCGAGACCGGCGACGACGCGGTCCACGTGAAGTACCGCATCGATGGCGTGCTGCAGCCGGCCATGCGACCGATCGCGAAGCAGTTCCATGGCTCGATCGTCTCGCGCGTGAAAGTGATGGCGGAGCTCGACATCGCCGAGAAGCGCGTGCCGCAGGACGGCCGGTTCAAGGTAAAGATGCCGGGTAAGACCATCGACTTTCGCGTATCGGTGATGCCGAGTGCATTCGGCGAGGACGTGGTGATTCGAATCCTTGACAAGGAATCGATCAGCGAACAGTTCACCGAACTGAAGCTCGACATCCTGGGCATGCCCGATGTGGAGCTACAGCGGTTCCGGAAGTACATCCGCGAACCGTACGGCATGGTACTGGTCACGGGGCCGACCGGGTCCGGCAAGACCACCACGCTGTACGCGGCCCTGTCGGAGATTCGATCGGTCGAGGACAAGATCATCACCATCGAGGATCCGGTTGAATACCAGTTGAGGGGAATCACGCAGATTCCCATCAACGAAAAGAAGGGGCTGACGTTCGCCCGGGGCCTACGTTCGATTCTGCGTCACGACCCCGACAAGATCATGGTGGGGGAGATCCGCGACCCTGAGACCGCCCAGATTGCGATCCAGTCGGCACTGACCGGTCACCTCGTGTTTACGACGGTGCACGCGAACAATGTGGTAGACGTGCTGGGTCGGTTTCTGAACATGGGGGTCGAGCCGTATCAGTTCGTGTCGGCGCTCAATTGCGTGATGGCGCAGCGCCTCGTCCGGCTGATCTGCTCGCGGTGCAAACGCCCGGTGCGCGTCGAGCGCCGGCTTCTCGAGGAGTCCGCGCTCGATCCCGCCCTGGCCGAAACGCACCAGTTCTTCGAAGGAGCGGGCTGCATCGACTGCGGCGGCACCGGCTTCAAGGGACGCACGGCCATCTGCGAGCTCCTCGACTTGTCGGATCGCATCCGTGAGATGATCCTCGAACGACGACCACGATCCGAGATCAAGAAGGCGGCGCAGGATGAAGGCATGCGGTTCCTCCGCGAGTCCGCGGTCGAGAAGGTATTGCTCGGCCAGACGACGCTGCGGGAAATCAACAAGGTGACCTTCGTCGAATGAGCCTGCTGACCTCCTGGTTGAACAGCCCTCCGCCCGACGCCGCGATCGAGATCGCCGCCGGCAGGGTCTCGGCCGCCACGCTGACGACGCGTGGTGAGAGCGCGACGTTGCAGGCCTATGCGGTAGAGGGCTTGCCGGACGGGGCCGTGGTTCCATCGCTGGCGTCGCACAACATCACCGATCGTGGGGCCGTGACGACAGCCGTTCGCACCGTGCTCGGCCGGCTCGGCACCCGGGTCTCCCGCGTGGCGCTCGTGCTGCCGGACGCGGCGGCCAAGGTCTCGCTCATCCACTTCGACCAGGTACCCGCGAAACGCGACGATCTGGATCAACTCGTGCGTTGGCAGATGCGGAAGTCAGCGCCTTTTTCCATCGACGACGCGTGCGTCAGCTACACACCCTGTGCGCGCGGCGCCGATGGCGCTGGCGACTTCGTCGTGGTCCTGGCCAAACGCAGCGTCATCGAGGAGTACGAGCAGGTGTGCGCCGACGCTGGCACGTACCCCGGGTTGATCGACCTGACCAGCCTTTCGGTACTCAACTTGATTCTCGCCTCGTCTCGCGCGGCGGCCGGTGACTGGCTGGCGATCTACATGCGACCGGAGGACACCTCGATCGCGATCGTCCGCGACGGCCACGTCATCTTCTTTCGCAATCGACCTGAGGGTGACCACGATACATTGACGGACCTCGTGCACCAGACCGCCATGTACTACCAGGACCGCCTCTCGGGACAGGGCTTTGCGCGCGTGCTGCTCGGCGGCAGCGGGCGCACGCCCGACGCCGTGGATCTGGCGCGACATGACCTCGAGACGCGTCTGGGGACGCGCGTAGAGCCAATCGACCCCACGTCCACCGCAGCCCTCTCCGATCGGATCGGCGTCACGCCGGATCTCTTGGATGTGCTCGCACCATTGACGGGTATGTTGCTGCGAACCCAGCGTGAGGCGGTGTCGGTCTGATGCTGCGCACGAACCTCGCCACGCGCCCGTTCTACAACGTCCAGGCGGTACGCGTCCTCCTCGGTGTCGCCGCGGCCGCGGTCCTTGCCTTGGTCCTTTTTGACGTCGTGCAGTTGCTGAACCTCACCGTCAGCCAGCAGTCGTTGGGCGCGCGGGCAGCAGATGCCGAGGCCCAGGCGGCGCGGCTCCTGGCGGAGGCCGAGCGCACTCGAAAACAGATCGACCCCACGGAACTGCAAACAGTGGCGAATGCCGCCCGCGAAGCGAATGCCATCATCGACCGACGCGCGTTCTCGTGGACGACGCTGTTCGAACACTTTGAAGCGACGCTGCCCCCCGACGTTCGGATCACGGCCGTTCAGCCGGGTCTGGAGCGCGAAGGCGCCACCCGCGTGCGGATTGCCGTCGAGGCACGCCGAGCAGAGGACCTCGATGCGTTCGTCGAGGCGTTGGAGGAGGGCGGAACCTTCCGCGAGGCCCTCGCGACGCAAGAGACAACCAGCCCTGACGGGGTGATTCAGGCCGCTATCGAGGCGACGTACATGGGGCCGACTGTGGTTGGCGACGGGACACCCACCGAGGCTCAGCGAGCCCGGGGCGAGGAGCAACGGTGATGGAGTTTCCTCACGGCACTCGGTTGTTCTCGCGTATCGCCGCCGAACACCGGCGATCGCTCATCGCCATCGGCGTGACCTGTGCCGTTGGGATCCTGACCTACGTGTTTGTCGTCTACCCACTCGCCCAGCGCGTGGCCAATATCGAACAGCGCGACCGGGCGGCTGAACAAGCGCTCGCGGCGGCGCAAGCGGAACTCGCCCAGGTCTCCGGCACGCTGACCGGAAAAGCGCGCGCCTCCACCGAGCTCGCGACGTTCTACAAGGACGTGCTGCCGCAGGATCTGGCTGGGGCCCGTCGCCTGACATACCTGCGCCTGGCGCGGCTCGCGCGCGAGACGAACCTCGACTACGAGCGTTCGTCGTACTCGCCGAGCGTCGAGGCCGACAGTACGCTGACGCGGCTTGGCATTCAGCTGGTCCTGTCGGGTACCTACGCGAACATGCGCGCCTTCATCTACGAGCTCGAAACCGCGCCTGAGTTCGTCGTCATCGACAATATTCAGCTCAGTGAAGGCGGCGGTGACACTGGTTCGTTGGTCGTGTCGCTCGAACTGTCCACGTACTATCGAGGGACGCCTTCGTCGTGACGCCACTCACGCGACGTGTGCTGGTCATCGGGGGCGCGGGTCTGGCATTGTTCGCCGTTCTCATGGCGGGACGCGACGGCGCGCCAGAGGCCGCAGCGACGCGACGCCCCGTCCGCGGCGCGACGGCCAGGGCCTCTGACGCAAACAACTCCGCCGTCGTGGATCTCCGCCTGCATCGCTTGCGAATCACTCCCGGGGCGTCGGAGAGCGTCGAGCGAAACCTGTTCCGGTTCGAATCCCGAGCGCCGTCCGCCCCTCCACCGAGCCGCGCCACGCCCCAGGCACGTCGCGTGCCTCCTGTCGCGGTGCGCAAGCGGACCGCCAGCGCCTCCGCCGATCCCGTTGCGCTACATCGGGCTGCTGGACGCGCCAGCGCAGGCGGGCCGGGTCGCCGTTCTCAGCGACGGGCGAGGAAACGTCTTCTACGGACGAGAAGGCGATACTATCGAAGGCCGTTACCGCGTGCTTCAAGTCAGCCCAGTCGCAACCGAGTTGTCGTACCTCGACGGCCGCGGTCGGCAGACCATCCGCCTGTCAGGACAATGATGCCCCCATTTCTTCGGCTGCTCTCATTGCTCGTCGTCGCCACCCTCCTCGCGGGATGCGGCGTTGGTGGGGCGTACGGCCGAGGCGAGAGTGCGGCCCGTGCCGGCGATTGGGATGCCGCGGTCGAGCATTTCCGTCAAGCCCTTCAGGAGCATCCGGATCGCGCCGACTACCGTATCGCACTCGAGCGCGCCATGATCTCGGCGTCGATGCAGCACCTGGATCAGGCGAGGCTGCTCGAAGCGCGAGGCCAGCTCGAGGAGGCGCTCCGGGAATACCGCCGCGCCGGCGAGTTCGATCCGAGCAACCGCCAAATCGCGAGCCGGGCGCTCGAGATGGAGCGTCGGCTTCGGGATCTGGCCGAGGCATCTCGTCCGCAACCGAACATCAGACAACTCCAGCAGGCGGCGCGCCAGTCGCCGGAACCTCTGCTCAATCCCGCGTCGCGCGAACCGATCGACGTCGTATTCAACAACGCCAGCTTGCGCGACATCCTGAATTCGATGGGGATGTCGACTGGCATCAACGTCACGTTCGAGCGCGACTACCAGGACCGGGTCTACTCGGTCCAGTTGCGGGGCGTCACGTTCGAGCAGGCGCTCGCGCAGATTCTCTCGGGCAATCAGCTCTTCTTCAAAGTCGTCAACGAACGCTCGATCATGGTCATCCCCGACACCGTCCAGAAGCGAGCCTTGTACGAGGAGCAGGTCATCCGGACGTTCTTCGTGTCGCATTCCGACGCAACCGAGCTGGCCCAGATTCTCAACGGTGTCGTTCGCATCCCGGCTCTCGCCGTCGCGCCGCAGATCGTCGCCAACAAGACCAACAACACGATCACCGTTCGCGCGTCGGCGAACATCGTGCAAATCATCGAACGGATCGTCGAGCAGAACGACAATCCGAGGGCGGAAGTCATCATCGACGTGCAGATACTCGAGGTCAACCGAGGGCGGGCAAAGGAGTTCGGAATCGATCTGACCCGTTACTCGGTGGGTATCGGATTTTCACCTGAAGCCGACCCGCGCGGCACAGGAGACGACGCCGGGGGACTTGGGGGAACCTTGACGCCGCCACCGTTCAATCTGAACACGGTGACTCGAGGGATCTCCACCGCAGATTTCTATCTGTCGGTCCCGGCCGCCGTGATCAACTTTCTGGAAACCGACTCGGAGACGCGTCTCATCGCAAAGCCACAGCTCCGCGGCGCCGAGGGTCAGCAGATCAGATTGAATCTGGGCGATCAGATTCCCGTGCCGGCCACAGTGTTCACGCCCGTTGCAGGTGGGGGTGCCAATGTCAACCCGCTGACGTCGTTCAACTACCGGGACGTGGGCGTCATCGTAGAGGTCACGCCACGCGTCACCTTCGAGGGCGACATCATCATGGACCTCGTCGTGGAGAACAGCACGCTCGGCGGGGACATCAATATCGCAGGTCAGAATCTGCCGTCGTTCGGCTCGAGAAAGATCCAGACGCGCCTCCGGCTGCGCGACGGCGAATCCAATCTCTTGGCAGGCCTGCTTCGAGAGGAAGAACGCAAAGCGATGCGAGGCATACCAGGACTCCTGCGCCTGCCCATACTCCGCAGTCTTTTTGCTGCCAACGAGACGGAGATCCGGCAGACGGACATCGTCATGCTGCTGACGCCGAGAATCGTGCGAACCCAGGAACTCACGCGTGCAGGACGTGAGCCCCATCTTCATCGGCTCGCAGCAGAGCCTGGGCCTCGGCGGACCGCCACCACTGATCGCACCGACAGTCGACGCCGATCCTGATCCTGCTCCGGCTCCGGGGACCGCAGCGGCGCCAGCGCCGTCCGCGCCGGCGGGGACGGGCGTTGTCGTCGTGCCGCCGGGAAGCTCCGCCGTGCCAGGGACGACGGCCGTCCAATCGGCGGCTGGCGCTGCGGTCCCGCGGTAGCGGCTGGAGGCCGCATCATGCTGTCGACGCCGGGCGAGGACTTCCGCGTCGGCGGAGGTCCCTACACGGTAGCCGTGTCGATGACCGATGCGTCTCAGGTGTCCAGCGTGTCTCTCACGATCTCGTTCAACCCTTCAGTCCTCAGGGTTCGAACCGTGCAGGAGGGGAGTTTCCTGCGCGCAGGAGGTGTGGCGGCGGCGTTCACCCAGCAAGTGGACCCCACCACGGGACGGGTCGATATAGCGATCGTGCGCTCGAACGATCCAACAGGCGTTGCCGGTACTGGACTGCTCGCGGCAATCCTGTTCGACGCGGTCGGCGGAGGGAGCGCGAACCTGGCATTGACTGGTGCGGCTACCGGACCGCGTGGAGCGTCTGTACCGTTGCAAACAGGCTCAGTGCCGGCGGTGATCGTCAGATGATGTCTCGACTCGGGTCGATTCGGGAGCGGCGGGTATCCGCGGAACGCGGGTACACGTTCGTCGAATTGCTGGTCGTGACGACAATTCTGCTGATCCTGGCGTCAGCGGTCATGCCTCTGGCGCAGGTGACGTCTCAGCGGCAGCGTGAAGCGGAACTCCGTCGCAGCTTGCGGGAACTGAGAACGGCCATCGACGCCTTCAAGGACGCCGTGGATCTTGGCCGGATTCCGACAACCGAGCTGGAACCTGGCAATGAAGGTTATCCGCCGGATCTCGAGACCCTCGTTGAGGGCATTAGTGCCGCCAACGATGCCACGGGGCGAAAGCTCCGGTTTCTACGGCGAATCCCGATCGATCCGTTGACGGGCGATACGGAGTGGGGATTGCGCTCCTATCAGGATTCGCCGACCTCTACCTCGTGGGGCGGGCAGAACGTGTTCGACGTGTATTCCAGGGGCGATGGTACCGGTCTCGACGGTACGGAGTATCGAACGTGGTAGCACTTCGCACCTTCGCACCCTCGCACTCTCGCACCGCTCAATCGAGGACCGCCGGGTTCACGCTCATCGAGCTGATGATCGTCATGTCGCTCATCGTCGTGCTGGCAGGGATCACGATCAGCGTCAATGCAAACGGCCAGACACGGGCACGCGAGGCGGTTCTCAAGGAAGACCTCTTTCGCATGCGCGACGCCATCGATCAGTACTACGCCGACAAAGACGCGTACCCTCCGACACTCGAAGATCTCGTCTCGGCGAAGTATCTTCGCGCCGTACCGAACGACCCGTTCACGAACTCATCCGAGACCTGGCAGACGACCCTGTCCGAGATTGACCCCGCGAATCCGTCCGCAACTCCTGGCGTGTTCGACGTCAAGAGCGGCTCGGAGCGCACGGCGCTCGACGGCACGCCATACGCCAGCTGGTAGTCACGATGTTCACAGGCAGCGATTTCAACGTTTCGGCCATCTCGACCTGGCGCACATGCCTTCTCCTGGCGATGACCGCGACGCTCACCGGCGCCTGCGACAAGGCGCAACTGCTCGCGCCGACCCGCTCGACCATTACGATCTCGGCTCCGACGCAGATCCTGGCAAACGGCGGAACCGCCGAGATCACCGCGTACGTGATCGAGGAAGCTGGCACCCCGGTTCACAACGGCACGACCGTGCGGTTCTCGACAACGCTCGGAACGATTGATCCCGAAAACGCCCAGACTCGAAACGGTCTGGCGCGCGCGATGTTCTCGGCCGGCGCCAGTTCCGGCATCGCCGAGATTCGCGCAACCTCCGGCAGCGCCAGCGGGGGAACCGACAACGTCAACATGGTCCGCATCACCGTTGGAGCCGCGGCCGTCAACACCATCACGCTCCGCGCGAATCCAGGAAGCGTCGGACCATCGGGTGGTGCGGTTGAGCTGATCGCATCGGTCGTCAGTGAGGGCGGTCAGGGCGTGAACGGTGTGACGGTGACGTTCACCGCCGACCAGGGAACGCTCAGCGCTTCGACGGCCACCACGAACGCGAGCGGGGAAGCCCGCACGACGCTCACAACCGGACAGGAGACCAACGTCACCGCCGCTGCCGGCACAAAGACGAGCGGTGCGGTCAGGGTCACGTTGCGCGCGGGTCCGATCGTGTCGATTGCCTGCGCTCCTTCAACCGGCACGGGCAATTGCGCTGGCCTGCAGGCCAGCGCGGGCAATAGCTCGATCGTGCTCCTGACGGTGACCAAGCCGACGGGTAGCAGTACGTTGCGGAACGTGGTGCTCGACTTTGGCGACGGCGAATCGGTGAACCTCGGCAATCTGGCGAGCGGAAGCACCGCCGTCAGCCACGCCTACGCCGGACCGTCGGGATCGACGCCTCGGTCGTACACGGCAACCGTACGCGCCGAGGATGTCAACGGCGAGATCCTCATCGGCAACGACATCCATCGTCGTCGCGCCTCGGTCGGCGATCGGCGTCTCACTGGCGACGTCGAGCGAAACCGCCACTGCCGACGGGCCAGCGATGGACGTTCACTGCCACTGCCATCGGCGTTGCCGATGCAGGCACCATCCAGTCGTATTCGTGGGACTTCGGCGACGACGTCGAGGTCACGACGTCAGGCGGCTCGACCGCGCACGTGTACACGGAGGAAGGGCCGTTCACCGTCACGGTGACCCTGCGGATGGTCGACGGCAGGACCGCTTCGGCCACCACGGAGATTCTGATCAACCTGCCATGACATCCGGCGAGCGGGGCTACGCGATGGCGGCGCTGCTCGTCGGTTTGAGCGTCATGGCCATCATGCTCAGCGTGGCTCTTCCAGTGTGGCGCACGGTGGCTCAGCGTGAGCGCGAAGCCGAACTGATCTTCCGAGGAGAGCAGTACGCACACGCAATCGAGCTGTACTCGCGTCGGAACGGCGGGTATCCCTCCACCCTAGACGTACTGGAAAAGGGCCGCTTCATTCGCAAGCTGTACAAGGACCCGATCGCGGGTAACGCGGACTTTCAGCCGGTCTTCGTCGGCCAGATGATCGGTGGACAGCCCGCCGCTCCAAGGCAGCCGGGTGGTGCGGGAACTCCCGGGACCACGGGCGGACAAGCCGGTCAAGCGGCGGCGTCCGGTCCTGGAGCGCGAGGCGGTCGCGGTGGCCAGCCCGCAGGACAGACGCTGGGACAGCCGTTGGGACAAACACAGGGGCGGGGAGCTGCTGCCGGTGGCGGGCCCATCATCGGCGTCGTCAGTCGGAGCACCGCGGAGTCGCTCCGTCTTTACAACGGACGAGGTCGCTACAACGAGTGGGCGTTCGTCGCGACGGCGATGTCGCAGCAGGCCGGCGCACCGAACGGGCCGCAGGGCACCACTGCACCGGGTCTTGGTGGAACCGTGGCGGGCAGCCGGGGCCGCAACGTGGTGGTGGCAGAGGGATATCTCCCGGCGGCGCACCTCCAGCCCCGGGCCGATTCGGAGCACCACGAGGGAACCCTTTCGGTATGCCGAATGGTCCAGCGCCTGGTGGCGGCGCGCCTCAGCCCCGCTAACTCGATTCGAGGGCGTCCATCACCGCATCGTGTACGGCGGGTCGTACCAGCCTGATGGCTTCATTCTCGCGAGACGGGTGCACACGATTCGTCAGGAAGACCACGTAGATTTCACGATCGGGATCGATCCAGAGCGATGTGCCCGTGAAGCCTGTGTGTCCGAAGGCGCGGGCCGACATCCGTCGCCCGCAAGACGAGGTCGGCAGCATCGTGTCCCAGCCCAACGCGCGTGAGCTCCCCGGTACGTCGGCGCGTTTCGCGACGAACGTCTCGACGGTCGAGCGTTGGAATACGCCGCCGCGTCCCGCCAGGATCTGCAGTACGTGACGCGCGTGCTGTCCCACCGCGGCGGATGTCCCGAAAAGGCCTGAGTGACCGGCCGCACCATTGAGCGCGGCCGCGTTCTCGTCATGAACTTCGCCGATCAGCAGACGACCGCGCCACGCGTCGAACTCCGTTGGTGCGATCCTGGACCGCCAGACACTCGGTGGATTGAACTGCAGATCTTCGACGACACCCATCTGCGTCTGCAGGGCAACGAAGCGGTCCTCGATTGCTACCTCCCGACCAAGAATGAAACCGAGAAGCATGAAACCGAGATCGCTGTAGACAGACGCTGACCGAGGCGCGTACGCGAGCGCACTCTGGCAGATCGCCTGCTCGAACGCCGTGCTCTCCCTTGAGCGTGCGGAAGAACGGAAGATGTGCCGTGAGTCCACCGCAATGCGCCAGCAAGTCGCGCACGGTTACGGAGAGGCGGTCCGCGCCGGTCCACGCTGAAATGTGATGCCCCACCGGATCGTCCAAGCCGAGCCCGCCGCGCTCCACCTGCTGCATCGCTATGGCTGTCGTCGCGAGGACCTTCGTGAGAGAGGCGAGATCGAAGACCGTGTCGTCGAGCGTTTCGGGCGCATCGCTTCCGGCGTGCAGGTGCCCGAACGCCTGACGCCACAGAACACGTGTCGGATCCCCGACTTCGATCACGGCGGCAGGGAATGCCCTCTGCTCGACGGCCTGGCGGATCAGATCCGCAGTCGCATCGAACCGGTGGGACGGCTCATGCTGAACCTTGGGCACGTAACTGTCAGCTGCGGGGATTGCTCGCTTCGGCCGCGCCCTGCAGCATGCCACGCAACCGGGGCGCGATATCTTCGCCAAGAGCTTCGCGCATCGA
>CAWGYV010000009.1:0-236393 GCA_963826825.1 uncultured Acidimicrobiia bacterium
GTCGTCCCGGTGTCCAGCTTCCGCTGGTCGGAGTCCGAGCGTCGCCTCGGGGAGCGAGTGATCGACGGCAGAGCGGCAATCGGGGTCGAGGTTGCCGCCGCCCAAGTGGCGCCGATGCTCGACCTTCTCTACGAGAACGAGCCATCGACCCGTGCATCCCACGGATCCGGTGGAGATTTGGCTCCACACCAGGAAACGATGGCTTCCCCTCGTCCTCACGTTCATTCCGGCCGACTCCGAAGCACGGCGGTTGCGCTCCGCCAAGATCTGGACGACGCCGAAGGTCGGCCCTATCTGGAGGTGCGCATTGGCGGCCTTGACCTCGACCCGTCACCCATCGTGCTCCGGCATCCCGCCGCAGGCGAATGTCGAGGAACACGGATTCCGTGCCACAGACGA
This sequence comes from uncultured Acidimicrobiia bacterium, assembly GCA_963826825.1. Taxonomy (GTDB): domain Bacteria; phylum Actinomycetota; class Acidimicrobiia; order Spongiisociales; family DATADW01; genus DATADW01. Next base: position 400 of record CAWGYV010000009.1, read on the forward strand.
TCTGGTTGGGCCCGAGCCGTCATTTGTTCCGCAAGGCATGCGGCTGCACCAAACGGGAAACGCTGGTGATATCGCCGTAGCGACGTGGAGTGATGGCCGGGCGTGGTTCAAGGTTGCCTTCGACCCCCGCCTGGGGGGGCCGCCGCCTATTTGGCGACATGGGCGACCCTGTCCGCCGGATGGCGACCGCAACCGGATGGGTGTACCAGAACGAGGACGGGTCGAAGGCTGCGATTCACGGTGAAGACATCGACGTTGTGGTCACCGGGAGCCTCCCCTCCGAGACGCTCCGGATGGTGGCAGAGAGCCTCGGGATCCCCGGCCATATGGTTCCCAAGGGATGGGTCGAGTCCTTGACGAGGACTATCGAGGAAGCAGCTTCGGCTACCAGGTTCCTGCTGGTGCCATCGGTCTCGAAGGGTTTGGCCCGCCATCGGTCCGGCTCGATGGGCGCACCGTGGTGCTCGGATATGCCGGCGCCGGTGATCGTGTTTTCGGGTCACCATGGCGCCCGGGGCATCGCTCGTCCCGCCACTGGAAGCAGACGTCATCGGGGTCGAGGTTCGAGGGCTCCCTGGCCGTTTCACGCCAAACCGTGGTGAATTGGAACGGGTGGAGGCCGGGCACGTGATCACGTTGCGGAGCTCCACTCTGGGTCTCGAGGAGCTTCTTGCGGTGGCGACTGGGATGGACAGCACTTGAGCCGTGGCCCGCTCCTCGGGCTGGGTATCGGCCTCGTGGCAGGGGCGTTGGCCGCTGGTTTCCTCGCCCCGGCCCCGCCCCTCGCCGAGCCGCTAATCGATGGCGATCCGGAGGCTCGAGCTACAACGCTTCCCACGGTGCCGGTCCGCCCGCCACCAGGGTCGGACGACGTTCTCTTGGCGTGGACACCGGGACGGCTTCCCAAGGGAATCGACACCGCCGTGGGCGCACTCCCCGGTGTGACTGGCGTCGCCTCCGTCAGGCTCGACCTGCTTCCGGTGACCGAGACAGTGTCGGTAAAGGGGGCGGGGGTCGACGCCGCTCCTTCGGGCCTCGTCTTCCCGTTGGAGGCAATCGCGCGCAGCCCGCTCGAATATCGGCGTTTCCTGCCCGAGACGGAGCGCACTCTTCTGGATGGATTGCGCCGCGGCGGAGCGTGGCTCGGGACAACGTCGGCGGGTATCCGCCGGATCGGCCCTGGCGGCAGGCTGCGGTTGCCCGATGGCAGCGAGCTGACTGTCACCGCGGTAGTCCCCGACGATGTCATCGGGGCAGCCGAAGTGGTCGTCTCACAAGCCACAGGAACCAGGCTCGGCGTGGTCACGCCGCGCTACCTGCTGATCTCGTACGAGGGGGACCGGCCCGCCGTCGAGGATGCCGTACGATCGGCGTTCGCCGGGCTCCCGGTGCGTGTCCGGGCGCCGGGCGAGACGCCCTTCTTGCGATACGGCGACGCGGTGCTCCCCCAGAGCCTGATCAAGGCGGAGTTCGGCGAGTTCGCCTACCGAATGATCGACGAGCGCTCCTTCGAGCAGGATCCTGTATGGGTTGCCGAGAACATCGTCACCACCGAATTGCCCTTGCTGGGACAGGTGACCTGTCACCGCTCCGTCCTCCCGCTCGTCCACAACGCCATGGCCGAGATGAGCAAGCGGGATCTCGGGTCGCTGGTCGACCCTGAAGAGTTTGCCGGGTGCTGGAACCCGCGGTCCATCGCCGTGGGCAGGGGCATCTCCCGACACGCATGGGGTGCGGCGCTCGACATCAATTGGGACGGAAATCCCACTGGGATCGGGTCCGATCAGGATCCCAGATTGGTCGATGCCATGGTGAAGCAGGGCTTCACTTGGGGTGGTCCCTGGCTCATCCCCGACCCCGCCCACTTCGAATGGGTCGGCGGAGGGTGATCGCTTCGTGATCACCGTTTTAGGTGATAAGTGGTAGGTGGTTGGTCAGGACACCTACAACCCACCACCTACCACCTACAACGCCGAGCGGCTCAGCCGCTCGGCCGATTGAACCTTCGGCTTGTGCCGCTCGTCTCCACATCAGACCCACAAGGAGATGAGCCATGCGGCGATTTCTGTTGGTGGTTGCGGTAGCGACGATTGCCATCCTGCCCGGGTGGGTTCCGGCAATGGCAGGGGGAGGCGAACACGACAGCGCCTGTGCCGGCTACGCCACCGGTCAGACCGTGGAGATGTACGACAGCTGCTTCTCGGGGTCGGCCCAGTTCGTGGAAGCTGGGTCCACGGTGCAAATTGTCAACCTTGGCGAGCTACCCCACAGCCTCACCGCCGTCGACGGTTCCTTCGGCACGGGCACCCTCCAACCCGGGCAGTCGGCGAGCTTCGAGGTCGGCGACGCGGCCGTGGTGCGGGTGTTTTGCGAACTCCACGGGACACGCCAGGGCGACGGGATGGCCGGCCTGCTCGTGGTGGGCGAGCCGACAGCGGCGATGGCCGGTGCCGACCTTGTCCCTGCCGATCCCGAGACCACTGTCGAAGAATTTCCGACCGAAGATCCTGCGCAAGAAGTCGCTGCGGTCCCGGCGAGCGAAGCCGGCCCCTCTGAGCTGGTGATAGCGGCCATCGTGATCGCCGTGGTTGCGCTGGCCGTCGCGGGTTTGTCGCTCGGGATCGTCATCGGGCGGAAGACCACCCGTCAACCGGCTCAGCTATCCGGCGAGCCGGTGATAGGTGCCGGCTGATCCCATCCCGCTCAGTGGAAACTGACCGAGACGGGCGCAGCACTGCCCAATCGAAACTCGACTGTTTCGCCCGGCCCGATGGGGAGGGCCGGGATGATCGACCCGGTGATCACCACGTCGCCCACCCGCAGCCCCTCCCCGGCTTCGCCCAGCATGTCGGCGATGTGAGCGATCACGTCGAGCAAGCGGCCGGTCAGGGTTTCCAGGTCGGTGATCGGCTGCAAAGTCGTGCCATCGTGGATCACCACACCGGTGAGACCATCGATGCTCCCGCCGGCGAGAACGGGGTCGGGGTCACCGAGCACCACGGCACGATGGAAGATGTCACCGGCGAGGACTTCCTCGAGGTCGTCGGGCGGTGGGTCGATGTCGGCCAGTTCGATGGCCGGTCCGATGGCGACGATCGCCTCACGGACCCGATCCGCTCCCGCCGCTCGCGGCACCTCGGTCCCAATGTGGACAGCAAGCTCGGGTTCGGCGACCGGGTTGGCCCATCCACCGACGGACACGCTCGCCCCGGTCTCGGCAAGGGTGGCATCGGTGAGGAAGCCGACAAGGGGTCCTGTCAGGCCGAACCGCTGCAGCGCTGCGGGCGCTCCGAACCCCGCCTTCCAACCGATGTGTCGCGTTCCCGAGTCGAGCAAGCGCCGACGTTCCTCGAGTTGGCGGATCATGCCCCGCTCGATCCGGGCATGCACCGATGAATTGGTCACGTGGGCGACACCTCGTAGCCGGCGCCCTCGAGCGACCCGGCACCGCTCCATCCCCAGACGAGCGTGACGTCCTCGTCACCGGTGTTGTCGAACCCGTGCCAGTGCCCCCGCTCCGTGAAGATCACGTCACCCTTTACCGCGGGCTCCATATCCTCATCCGTGTAGACCTGACCCGCACCGTTGAGCACAACGAAGAACTCATCGGCGTTGGGGTGACGGTGACGCTCGTGGCGGGCCCCAGGGGGGAGCACCGTCCATCCCAGCAGCAAGTGATCCGACCCGGCCGACGCCTTGTCGACGAGGAACTGCACCCGCATGTCCACCCATCCGTCGGCTGCTGTGAGACCGCCCACCACGGGAACGTCGTGCAGGCTGGTGCGGAAGTTGGCGGTCACAACATCCCCGCCATGGTTCGGTAGACGTCGAACACGGTGACGAAGTCCCGCTCGTCCAACCCGAGGCCGTGGCAGGCGTTGAGCATCTCGTTGGCGGCGGCAGCCAGCGGAACTGGCGTTCCCTGGCGCCGCCCAAGGTCGAGGGCGAGCAGCATGTCCTTCTGCTGGAGGAGGACGCTGGCCAGCGGCTTCTCCGGCATCCCGCCGTCGAGGATGAACGGTCCCCGGTATCCCATCACCGGTGAGGCGACCACGCTCTGCAGCATGGCGTCAACGGCGACCTCTCGTGACACGCCACCTTTCTCGGCGAGCGCCACCGCCTCGCAGAAGGCCACCATCTCGACGATCAGGCAGAGGTTGATGGCCACCTTCATCTGAGCCGCGGCACCGCTGCCGCCGATGAAGCTCACCTTGGGACCGATCGATCGCAACATGGGCTCCACCCGGTCGAAGGCCGACCTGTCGCCTCCCACCATGATCGACGCCTTCCCCTCCGCCAACGTGATCGGGCTGCCCGAGAGCGGTGCGTCGAGCATGGTCAGACCTGCGGCCGAGAAGCTGTCGGCGATCGATCGGGACTCTCCGGGATCGATCGTGCTCATGTCGAGGTAGACCGACCCGGGTCGCAGCCCGGCGATCACCCCCTCATCGCCGAGCGCGATATCCCGCACCGCAGCGGCGTCTGTCACGATCGAGATGACCGCCTCGGAGAGTTCGGCGACCTGGCGGGGCGAATCGGCCCATGCCATGCCGATCTGGAGGAGAGGCGCCGCCTTCTCGATGGTCCGGTTCCAACCGGTCACCCCATGCCCGGCATCGATCAGACGGGGGATGATTCCCTGTCCCATGTCACCGAGCCCGATGAACCCGACCTCCATCGTCCTCCTTTGACCGTCCTGCAGTAAAGCCGGTCTTACCTAGCGGGAGGCTCCGACCGACTCGGTCAGTGCCTTGGCCAGCGGCTCGACCATCGAGACGTCGTATGGGGACCGCATGCTGAAGACCACGACGTCCGCTCCTGCCTGAAATCGCTCCTCGGCGGCGGCGGCGATCGCCTCCGGGTCGTCGTCGTGGGAGTAGCCCACGTGGACGCTGCAGGTGATCTCGGCCGGGTCGCGGTCGATCGCCTCACAGTGATCGACCAGCACCTCGTGCTTGCGCTTCCACTCCTCTGGCTCGGCCTGGAGCCCGTCCCACCAGTCCGCCCAGCGCGCCACCGTCCTGAGGGTGCGCTTCTCGCCACCGCCGCCGATGGCGATGGGCAAGTTGGGTCGCTGGATCGGCTTTGGTTCGCAGCGTGCCGCGGTGAGTTGGTAGTGCTCACCATCGAAGTCGGTGGTCTCCTGGGTGAGGAGGCGGACAATCACCTCTACGCCCTCGTCGAAACGGTCCATCCGCTCCGTCATCGTCCCCAGGTCGAGCCCGTAGGAGCTCGCCTCCTGCTCCTGCCAGCCGGCGCCAAGGCCGAGGTAGAGCCGACCGCCCGAGACGATGTCGAGCGATGCCGCCATGTTGGCGGTGATGGCGGGGTGGCGAAAGTGCATCCCGTTGACCATGCACCCGATGCGGATCCTCGATGTTGCCTGCGCCAGCGCGGTGAGGGTGACCCAGGCTTCCATGCACGGACCGTTGGGATCACCATGGATCGGGGAGAAATGGTCGAAGTTCCAGGCGGACTCGAACAAATCGATGCCATCCGCTTCACGCCAGATGGCAAGCATGTCCTCCCATTTGGCGTTCTGCGGTGGGGTCTTGATGGCGTAGCGGCCCATGGAGGCTCCTCGATCGGGTGACACTCCACTCTGGCAGGGCAGGCAACTATCGGTTGCGGGGTGCCATCCTGGGCCGCACGGGTCATGACGGAAAGTGCCAACGGCGGCCGCCGCATTGGCGGCCGGCGCACCAATCTCGCCCTGCTTCTGCTACTTGGCGGAGCGCTCGTCACCGGGCTGACCGCTCAGGCTCTGGGGACCCCTGCCTTGGGATGGGTCGCCGTGGTCCACGGGGTCATCGGGTTGGCCATCCTGATCGTCGCCCCCTGGAAGTCGCTGGTCGTACGCAAGGGACTGGCGCGGCGCAACCGGGGAAGGCTCTTCTCGCTCCTCTTCCTTTTTCTCACATCGACCGTGCTGCTAACCGGTGTCCTTCATTCGATCGGATGGCCAGATGGCATCGGATCGCTCACCGTGCTCTGGGTGCACGTCGCCACCGCCCTGGTGTTGGTCCCGTTGGCGATCTGGCACGTGGTGGCTCGGAAGACGCTGCCCCGCCGTCAAGACCTGTCCAGGCGCAACCTCATAAGGATGGGCGGGCTGGTGTCGGTCGCAGCGGTGACATGGTTTGCCGCCGACCGCGCTATCGCTCTTGCCCGTCTTCCCGGGGCCGACCGACGATTCACCGGATCGCACGAGCGGTCCCCGCTCGAACCGGCCGGTCTCCCGGTGACGTCGTGGCTCGACGACAGGACCCCCGAGCTCGATGGCACCTCCTGGAGCGTGAATGTCGGTGACGCAACAGGGGGACGGTTGCTCGGCCTCGATGACCTGGCTGTGCTCCCGATGGACGACGTGACCGCGGTCCTCGATTGCACCAGCGGTTGGTACAGCAACCAGGTGTGGCGCGGGGTGCGCCTCGACCGGTTGGTCGAACCCGGCTCGGCCCGCAGCCTGGTCGCCTGGTCGGCTACGGGCTACGCCAGACGGTTCCCCGTGTCCGACCTGGATTCGATATGGCTGGTGACCGAAGTCGGTGGGAAGCCGCTGTCACCCGGCCACGGCTTCCCGGCGAGGATCGTGGCGCCCGACCGGCGCGGCTTCTGGTGGGTGAAGTGGGTGGTCCGGCTGGAGACCTCAAACCTCCCCTGGTGGGTGCAGTCGCCCTACCCCCTCACGTGACGGCTCCCACCCTTTCGCTACCCTCCCCGGGCGGTGGCAGAGCCCAGTCGAGATGACATCCCGGCCGAGACTCGGCGACAGCTAGAGCGTTGGTTCTCGGCGAGGGGTGTGCCGCAGTTCATCGAGGGTTATAGCTCCGAGCAGCGGATCGACCGTCGAGCACTTCCTCTCATCGCGATATGGATCGTGGTAGGCACCGTTTGGATCTGGACCCAGCTTTCCGATGGCCCGCTCGCCTCGAACATTGGATCGATACTCCTGGCCCTCGGGCTCACCGTGACTTTGATCGGCGGATTTCTCTGGATCCGTAAGCACCCACCATTCGGGTCGGTCAGCCGTCTCGATTGGCTCGACATCGCAGTTATCGGACTGGTGCCGGGGATAGTGGCCTCGTTGATCACGGGCGACCCGGGAGTCTTGCCTGGATTCGTGACCATCGGAGAGGTCCGCCTGTTCACCCCTGGCTTCATCCTCATCGGCGTCGGGATCATCTATGCCGTGGTGAGCCTCGGCGTCTTCGAGCTTGCCGGTTGGAGCCTCCGCCATCTGCTCGAGAACGTGCCGCAGATCCTCATGCTCGTAGCCCGCACCCTTCCGCTGCTGCTCATCCTCGTGGTCTTCCTGCTATTCGCCAACGAGCTGTGGCAGGTGTCACACGAGGTCGGGGTGATCGACCTAGTGGCCATCATGAGTCTCTTGGTGATCGTCGCCGGTGTGCTGGTGGACAGCCAATCGAGAGAGGAGATCCGCCTCATCGAAGAGCGCGGACCGACTGCAAGTTGGGATGATCTTCGCGTCGGAACGCCGGCAGCCGAGGTGATGGAGATCCAATCCACGTCCTCGGGCAACCCTCGGCCGTTGCAGAGGCTCGAGCGGCTCAACCTCTTGGTTCTGATGTTGATCAGTCAGTTCGTCCAGTCGCTCTTCGTCGCGTTGATGGTCACTTTGTTCATGCTCCTGTTGGGGATGCTGGCGGTACCTGCCTCGATCCAGGAAGCGTGGGTCGGCGCCCCGGTCAACGAACTGATCGGTTTCACCTTCATCGGCGAACCGCGCACCTTGTCGAGCGAGCTATTGATTGCCTCGGCGCTGCTCGGAGGAGTCTGCGGGCTCTACTTCACCGGCCTCGCCCTCACCGACAAGACGTACCGAGCCGAGTTCCACGGCCGCGTCATCAGAGACGTCGAGCGGATCATGGCCGTGCGGTCGATCTATCTGTCTCTGCCGGGTGTTACCGAGCCTGAGCGAGGCTGACGCGGCAGTTTGCCGGTGCGAGCATCTCAGGGTGTTTCAGTACCCGATCCATCCATCGGAGGGCTGACCGGGTCACTGAACAGGGGGATGCGACGAGCGACCATCGGTTCGATGATCCGGCGCCAGCCAAATCGCCAGCGCGATGCGTTGCTGATCCGCCCCAACAGGCCACGAAGAGCAGAGCGGTCGATGCCGAGGGGAGCGAGGTTCATGGCGCTCGGACCGGACACGGGTGGACGAACCCAGGCGAGCTGAGTCGCCGGTCGCAGAGCGTCGCGTATTGCCTCCACGACCTCGGTGTACAGACTGCCCATCGCCTTGCTCTCCGCAGTGACCCACGTCTCGTGGAAGGCGACCCTCTCCCGGAGTGAATGCCCCCGTCTGGCAAGCACGGCCAGGACGTCGGGATCGTCGCTCACCCGCCGCGCCACGCGGTATGGGAACTCGGACCAAGCGACCAGCGCTTCCACCGCCTCGGCGTATCGGGTTCGCCGACCCTCGCGAGCCTCGGCCCATCGGGGCACGAAAGCGACGACGATCGCGGCGAACGCCGACACCGACGCGACGACTATCGGTATCCAAGAGTCACCCACCGTCTGCACCTCCTCACCGCTCCAGGCAAGAGTCCGTCAAAGTCCGTCAAGGGAGTTTGCCTGGCGGAAGCGTGTCTGCGTCAGGCGGCACTCGGAAGAAGGAATCAGATAAGTCGAGTGCTCGGCGACGGGATGTCCGCAGGTATCAGTGGTGGGTCAACGACCTGCCAGTTCTCAGTCGGGACGGCCGGATTCGAACCGGCGACCTCAGCGTCCCGAACGCTGCGCGCTGCCAAACTGCGCCACGTCCCGTCGGGAGCGGCGATCTTACCTGCTCGGGACAGGGTGGGCGCCGGGCTTCACCTCGCCGGGAACATGGCGATCTCCGACATCACCTCGCGTCGCAGCGCCTGCCGTTGCGCCAGGGTGTCGTCAGCCCGTTGGGCGCCGACTACGGGGAACGGGTCGAAGTCCTGGGTACAGACCGTGCCGGGTGGGGGGGTGGTGCCTTCCAGTAGGTAGGCGGCGATCGCCTCGTCGGCGCAGACGGAGAGGAAGAGCGAGGAGTGGCCCCAACCGTCGACGGTGAGCAGGCTCGAGTTGGGGAGCAGGTCGTCGACGATGAGCGCGCCTTCGTACCGGGTAGCCGGGTCGTATCTGGTCCCGACAACGAGGACCGGGTTGGCGGTCTGGCGGTCGAAGGGCCCGAGGTAGCGGTCCTGATCGAATCCCTGCCAGAAGGCGCAGAACGAGGCGGCCCAGGTCCAGATCCGGCCGAAGTAACCGAACTGGGCGTCGGACTCGGCAGCGGCAATCGACCAGTAGCCGTAGTCGTCGGGGTTGACGCTGTCCGAGCAGGAAACGCCGGGGAATCCTTCGACGAAGTTCGGGTAGCGGGGTTCGGGAAGCGACGTGGCGGCCAGGCCCACTTTCGCTTCGACCGCTGCTATCGCCTCTCCGATCTCCGCCGGCGATGCCTGTTGTTCGATCAGCGACAGCACCAGGGCGAGTTCCGGCCAAACGACTGAGTCGTAGAGGGCGCCAAGCGTGATGGCAATCAAATCGGCGTAACGCCACAGTGTGGGCTCGCCGGTGAAGGGGTCGATGATCTCGATCGGGCTCTGCTTCAGTAGGTCGGCGAGAGCGGCGAACCGCGCTGCCGAATCATCGGCGAAAGCGCACCCGTCCGTGCCCGCCTCGTCGCAAAGTCGGAAGAACTCGTCGAGTGTGGCTTGGGCCCCGGCATCGCTGCGCAGCCGCGTCGTGAACGGTTGGGTGGTGGCTTCGTCACCCCTGCCGGTCGTCCACGCGATCGGATCGAGTACGCCATCCACCACGACCCGGCCCACCCGGTCGGGGAAGAGGCTGGCATATGTGACCCCGAGGAACGAGCCGTACGAGTACCCGACGAAGTTGAGGCGGCGGTCGCCAACCTTGCGTCGAAGAACTTCGAGGTCACGGGCAACGTCGGCTGTCGCCATGTGATCGTCGATCGCGCCCCCACGCTCGGCGCATGCGTTGGCCAGGGCCCTGTCGAGTTGCTCGCCGATCTCTTCTTCGCCTGGATAGAAGGGGAAGGCGAAGGGCCATGTGACGCTGAGTGCCTCTTCCAGATTGCGGAAGCAGAGAAGCGGTCTACTTCGGTTGATCCCGCGCGGATCGAACCCGATGAGGTCGTAGCTGGCACGCACCTCGTCGGTATATAGGAATGGACCGGCCTGGAGAACGAAGTTCACCCCCGAGCCACCCGGGCCACCGGGGTTGAGGAACAGTGAGCCGCGCCGCTGGGTTGGGTCCGAGGCGGGAAGCCGAACCATGGCGATTCCGATGGTGCGTCCCCGGGGGCGGTCGTGGTCGAGCGGGACGCGGCCCACGGCGCACTCGAAATCGGGACCGAACTCGGGATAGCAGGGGCGCCAACGAAGGCCTTGTTGCGGGGGTGCTGCGGTAGGAGCCACCGGTGTGGCCGGTGCCCCAGAGGCCGGCAGCGCAGACGTCAGGATGCCCAATGCACAGACGATCACGAAGAATTTGCGCACCTCCGCCCCTCCCGCTCTGGTGTCAATCGACCCTAGCGCTCGGTCTGGGCGGGGGCGACCGGTTCTTCTTGGGGAGTTCCCTTGAGTACCCCGCGCAGAGCCGCTCTGAGTTCCTCGGCGACGATGGGCTTGATAAGGAATGCGTCGGCCCCCGCCCTTCCGGCGAGAAAGACGTCGGCGCTCCGATCGAGGAGAAGGATGGTCGGCGTCCTCGGCACCTGATCCATCCCGGAAGCGTCGAGCAAGGCGCGCACGAGGGCCATCCCCCCCATCGAACCGACCTGCATATCGATGATGACCGCGTCGGGGTTGTCCTCTTCCATGCGTTCTACTGCCCGACGAGGGTCGGATTCCTCGAGTAAGACGGTCGTGGAGTCGGACAGAGCAGCCGCCACCTCGTTGTGGACCCACGGGCCGTCGGCGATGAGCAGCAGCGTGACCACGGAGCCACAGTACCGGTGAGCCGCCGGGCGCGGCATTGCGGGGGTGCCTCGATGCCCTCCTACCATCGAGGTATGCGTTGGGCCGCAATCCTGTTCCTTGCGGCGATCACGGTGGGGGCGCCTCCCGCCGGGGCACAGGAAGTCCCGCCGGTGGACGTGCTCGAGGTCTCGGGATCACTCGACGCCATGGCGGCCGACTTCGTCTTGACCGGAATCGAAGGAGCCGCCGAGCGTGGCTCACAGTTGGTGGTGCTTCAACTCAACGTGCCGGGCGTACTCACCTCCGAAATCGACGACCTGCTGGCATTGGTCGCCGACCCGCCACTCCCGGTTGCGGTGTGGGTGGGACCGTCTCCATCGGTGGCGCATGGTGCCGCCGCCGAGATGCTCCGATTGGCCCCGATCCGTTCCGGCCGCCCCAGGCGCAGTCGTCGGATACCGCAGCCCGCTGGTCACGGGGACCGACCTGGCGGCAGCTGATGGCCCAGTGAACAGCGACGAGGTCGTGGTGGAGGCTCCGTTGCCTGGGCTGGTGGATGTGGTCGAACCGGCACTGTCCAACCTGCTCGCCGCACTCGATGGCACCGATGTATCCGTCGGAGACGAGACGATCACGCTGGAGACGCTCGGTCCGGCGATCGATCCCAACGGTGAACCCCTCCTCGACGAGGACGGCTCACCGGCGCAGACGGTGGTGGCCGAGGTCCGCTTCCACCAGCCCGGCCCGCTGCAACAAGTGATGCGGGCGTCGCTCGCCCCCGAGGTGGCCTTCTTCCTGGTCGCCGTGGGGCTTTCGGTCGCCGCGTTCGAGTTCTACGCCGCCGGCCCCGGCGTCGCCGCCGCGGTTGCGGCGCTCTGCCTTGTCGTTGGCGGCTACGGGATGGTGACGCTGCCGGTGCGGTGGTGGGCGCTCCTGTTGGTGCTAGGTGGGATCGGGTTGCTCACCGTCGAGTTCCAGGTCGGTCGGTTTGGCCGGTGGAGCCTGCTCGGGGGTCTGCTGCTCCTCGGTGGGGGGATGCTCCTCACCGATGCGACCCCTCACCTGGCGCCGTCGTGGTGGGGGGTGACCCTCGCCACGCTCGGGGTCGTCCTCTTCTACTTCGCCGCGCTCCCCACAGTGGCGCGGGCGCGGTTTTCCACACAAACGGTGGGGCGGGATCACCTGATCGGACGCGCCGGTGTGGCCACCACCGGGTTGGGTCCGGATGGCGAAGTCGAGGTGAATGGGGCGCGTTGGTCGGCAACCGCCCACCGCGCTGCCGGCATCACAGCCGGAGACGAGGTGACAGTGACCGCGGTCCGCGGTACGGTCCTCGAGGTGGAGCCGAACGACGCCGACCGATCCGTTGGGTGAACTGTCGGTGAATCGAGCGGGAAATTCCTGAGCGAACTGGTAGAAACTTCCTGGTCTGGCTGCGAGGCCGCTGGTAGGTTCGCTCGCCGTCGGGCTAGGAATGGAGTTGCCTTGACGCTTACGAACGACTGGCAGGTGCGGGCACTGTGCCGCGGCAACCACTCGCACCTCTTCTTCCCTCCCAGTACCTTCGAGCGCAAGGAAGACCGAGAACGCCGAGAGCTTCGAGCCAAAGCCATCTGCGACGTCTGTCCGGTCAAGCTCGATTGTCTGGAGTACGCCAACGAGATCAGAGAGCCGTTCGGGATCTGGGGTGGCCTCACCGAGATCGAACGGCGCGACGATTTCGTCGTAGCCACCGCATAGCCGTCACCTGAACGTCCGTAGGTCGCCTCTCCGCTTGGTGATCCCGCGGCCGTCGAACCATTCCAGCAATGGGACGACGTACTTCCGGCTGAGCCCGAGCGCATCCCGCGCCTGTGCCACCGTGAATTCACCATCGACCCGACGCAACATGCCCTCGATCGCCTCGATCTGCTCGGGAAGATAGGCGAGGGTTTCGTTGACCAACACCACCCGTTCGGAGCGGACGATGGCGTGAAGCAATTCAGGGTGCAGACCGAGCTCGGCGACAGTGGGCACGGCGAGCCCGGATTCCTTCAGCTCTTCGGCCGCCTCCAGCCAGCGCAACTCCTGGGTCGGGTCGAGCCTCGAGGTGAAGCCGGTGGTGGCGACGTCGGCGCCGCGCATCTCGAGATCGATGTGCGAGGCGATGACGCCATCGAGCTCGGCGAAGCTCAAGCCGAGCTCACCGGCGAGCTGGGCGGAGGGCATTCCCGGCCGGAGCGGATTCGATCGGTGATGAGCCTCCACCAGCTGGAGCGCATCGGTGCGGAGCCGGTCGATTTCGTCATCCGACAGCGCCATCCCGGCGGCGACGTTCTTGTCGGTGACCCTCCCTCCCCCGCTTTGTGCCGTCAGCACATCGACATGCTCCCGCCGCCGCATCCGGAGCATGACGGCGGCGACCGCGTCCGGACCGATGGCAACAGCCTCGGCCAACTGCGCCGCGGCCGCTGGGTCGACGCGGCCCTTGGGCGCAGGGTCGAGCACGATGCCGCCGCCGACGACCCGCCTTCTCCCGGTCTCTCTGAGGATGAACCTGTCACCGGCGGTCAGGGGCAGCGGCTTGTCGAGCGACACAACAGCGGCTCCTTCGACTTCCGGGAGCAATCTGATCTTCGCCGGCATCGCCTCTGACCCGATGTGCAACTGGTAGGCGCCGCGGGGGCCGAGGCTGTCGTGGTAACGGGCCTGTCGCAGGGTGGTGACAAACCGGCGGCTGGGCAGCCAGTGTCCCTCACGCCCCAGCATGGCGCCGCGGCTCACCTGCGCCCGTCTGACCCCCGTGAGGTTGACCGCCGTCCGATAGCCTGGCATGGCCACAGCAACCGGTGTCTCGTGGACCTGGATACCTCTGACCCGGACGGGTATCCGACCTGGCCACAAGATGAGCCGGTCATCGGTCTCCAGCATCCCGTCGAGCAGCGTCCCGGTGACGACTGTTCCGGCGCCGCCGATGGTGAAGGCCCTGTCTACCCAGAGCCTGGGGCGTTGAATGTCGGCTGAGGGGCCGAGGCTGCTGACCGCATCCGCCAGCGCCTCGGCCAGGGGCCCCACCCCAATCGCGAGAGGTGCGGCCACCGCGACGACGGGAGACCCCTCGAGTGCTGTCCCGGCGAGCCGGTCCTCCACCTCGATGCGCGCCAGTTCGACGACGTCGGCGTCCACTCGGTCGACCTTGGTCAGTGCCACAACCCCGACAGACACCCCAAGCAGATCGAGCACGGCGAGGTGCTCCTCGGACTGCGGCATCCAACCTTCGTCGGCGGCGACGACGAAGAGGGCAACGTCGATCGACTCGATCCCGGCGAGCATGTTCTTGATGAACCGCTCGTGACCGGGCACGTCCACGAACGACACTTCCGTACCCCCTGGGAGGATCGTCCAGGCGAACCCGAGGTCGATGGTCAGCCCCCGACTCTTCTCCTCGGCCCAACGGTCGGGATCGCGACCGGTCAAGGCTCGAACCAGGGTCGACTTGCCGTGGTCGACGTGACCGGCGGTCCCGATCACCGCCATCGGCTAACCGCGGCAGGCGACAGCGAGCGCCTGCGCCACCTGGGCGTCGCGCTCGGGCTCGACCGTGCGCAGGTCGATGAGCGTCGAACCGGCGTGACGCCTCGCCACCACCGGGTCGGTACCCGAAGCGAGCAGGCGCAGCCAGACAACGTCCGCACCTGGTCGCTCCACGACGATCAACCTGGTCGGGATACCCCCATTGGGTGCCGACCCGGCTCCAGCGGCCGAAACGCCGTGGTCGATCGTCGCCTCGACACCGGCCGCCTTGACGACGTCTTCAGCTCGGCGGGAGATCTCGTCTCGGTCGATCGTCGCCAGCCTCCAGAAAGGGATGTCGTTAGCGGCGCGTCCGTCTGCATGCAGCTCGAGGGTGGCACCCAGGGCGGCCAAGACCGGACCGCCGCACCGGAGAGCTCTCGCTGCCGGATGATTCCGTAGGAGTGCCACCAGGTCCTCGCGCCCGACCACGATTCCCGCTTGGGGACCGCCTAACAACTTGTCACCCGAGAAAAGGACAAGATCCGCCCCTGCCTCGAGCGCTTGTCTCACCCCCGGTTCCCCATCCAACCAACGCGGCGGCCCGTGGCGCAGCCATGGGGTCGTGGCATCGAGCAGACCGCTTCCGGCGTCGAACACCACCGGGATCCCGGACGATCGGCCCAGCGCAACCAACTCGGGGAGAGTGGCCTCTTCTGTGAAACCCTCGATCCGATAGTTGGACGGATGGACCTTGAGCAAAAGGGCGGCGTCACCCGCTGCGGCGTAATCCGACACCCGAGTGCGGTTGGTGGTCCCCACCTCGAGCAGCTTTGCCCCGCTTGCACTCATCAGCTCGGGAAGCCGGTAGGAGCCGCCAATCTCGATCAGCTCGCCGCGTGACACCGGTACCTGCCGCCCACCGGCAAGCGCCATCAGGGTGAGGAAGATGGCGGCAGCGTTGTTGTTCACCACCATGGCCGCGGGAGCACCCGTCAGCCGGCGCAATAGCGTCTCGACATAGGCACCACGACCACCACGCTCTCCAGACGCCAGGTCGAACTCCAGGTTGCCGTATCCCGTGGCGTGCTCCAGCGCCGCTTCTGCCGCGGCGGGCGCCAACGGAGCGCGACCGAGATTGGTGTGCAACAACACGCCGGTGGCGTTGATGACCTTGCGGGGGCGTAGCCGGGCGAGTTCTTGGATGTCCGCTTCCGCCAATTGGGCGGGGTCGACGCCGTCGTCACCGGCGAGCACCGCGGCACGCGCCTTGTCGATCGCAGCCCTCGCGGATTCCACCACGAGCAGTCTCGGCAGGCCACGGCTGTCGAGTTGGCGCACCAGAGAATCCACTGCGGGGAGGCCGCGAACCGCCATGTAATGAGGGTAACGCCCGTGGTTAGGCTCGCTCGGTGCCCGACACCCGAGCCGTGCCTGGCCCGGTCCCGGCGGCGACCATGTGCGTACTTCGACCGGAGCCCAGCGGGTACTCGGTCCTCATGGTTCACCGCGGCAGCGCTCCGTTCGCCCCCGAGATGTGGGTGTTCCCCGGCGGCAAAATGGAGGAGGCCGACCGGGGTGCAGAGGCAATCGCGGTGGTACCGGAGGGGAGCCCGCCCGAGCTCCTGCCGTCGATACGGTGTGCCATCCGCGAGACATTCGAGGAGGCCGGTGTGCTGGTCGGGGCCAGTCCCGAAATCGCGGCATCACTCGACCCGACCCACGACCCGGACCCAGGTCGCTTCTGGCAGGTACTGAATGACGCCGGGGTAGTGCTCGGCACGTCAGGTATCGGCTACCTCTCCAACTGGGTGACACCGTCCATCTCACCGCTCCGGTTCGACACCCGCTTCTTCATCGCCCTGGTCGACCCCGCAACCGAGGCACGCCACCATCCCACCGAGATGCTGGACGCCGCTTGGACGACCCCCGCCGATGCACTCATCCGCCACTCGGAGGGCAAGTGGGCGATGATCCTCCCCACTGTCAAGCACCTCGAATTGCTCGCCTCGTGGGAGGACGCCGCGGCATTGATCGAACACACCAGGGAGAGCGAGGTGGTGGCGGTTCACCCGCGCCCGGTGCGCAATGGTGATGGCTGGCGGTTCATCCTCCCCGGCGAGCCGGGATACGAGGCGGCGGGATGAGGCCAGGCGAATGAGAGTGCAGCGCATCCTCGCTCCCAACCCCAGTCCCTACACGGGTCCGGGGACGAACACCTGGGTCATGATCGACAAGGACGTCTGCCTGATCGTCGACCCGGGACCGGTGATCGCCAGCCACCGGTCCGCAATACACGAGGCGGTGGAGGGACTGACGCCACTCGGCGTCCTGGTGACGCACACCCACCCCGACCATGCACCCATGGCCAACCCGCTGGCGGCAGAGTTCGAGGTCCCCGCCTACGGTCATGCCCCAGGGCCCGATTTCTCGCCAGACATCCGGCTGGCAGACGGAGACACGGTATGGCTAGGGTCGGACGCGGTGACCGTGCTGCACACACCCGGTCACGCTGAAGACCACCTCTGTTTCCGGTGGGGAGAGGTGTTGTTTACAGGAGATCACATCATGGGCGGCTCCACCGTCATGGTGGAGGACATGGGTGCATACCTCGCCTCGTTGCGCCGGCTCGAGGCGATGACCTTTGCCCGGCTCCATCCCGGGCATGGCGAGACCATCGAAGACGCGGCCGGAGTAATCCGAAGCTATCTGACCCACCGGCTGGAGCGCGAGCGTCAGGTTGCCGCCGCCGTCGCCAACGGCGCCTCTACGGTGGGTGCTGTGGTCGAGGCGGTTTACGCCGAGGTCGATCCCCAGTTGCACCCGTTGGCGGCTTTCTCTGTCGAGGCGCATTTGCTTAAGCTGGCCGAGGAGGGCATCGTGACGCTGGGCGCGACCCCCGCCGATCGGTGGGACCGAGCGGTGGCGCCCTCGGGAGTCAGACGATGAGAGCGCTGCGCTGGGTCGCGGCACTGCTGGTGATAGGGGCGCTGGCGGCGCCTGCGGCCGCACAAGTGACACCGGACGACGTGGAGGCCGCGAGGCAGCGGGTCGCCGAGCTTCAGGGGGATCTCGACGGTGCCGTTGTCCGCTACAACGAGGCGTTGACCCGGTACAACATCCTCGAGGGCGATATCGCCCAGATGTCCACCGCCATCGAAGACACCGAGGCACGCGTCGAGACGTCGAGACAGCTTCTCGAGCGCCGCGCCATCGAGATCTACATGGGAGCGGCCAGCACCGGCGCATCGATTTTGAGTCTCTCTGCCACCCCAGAGGAGCTCGAGACCGGGGTGGGATACCTCGAGGAGCTCGGGGTGTCGGAAAAGGAGCTGCTCACCGGTCTCCAGGCGCAAGAGGCGGAGCTTGCGACCCTCAACACCGAGCTAGCCGAGGCGCGCGCCGAGCAGGCAGCGCTGCGCGATGAGCTCGGGGGTCTGGTCACCGAGATCGACGGGCAGTTGCGGACGGCCCAAGACGATTACGAGACGGTTCAGGCGGAGCTCGCCGCTCAGATAGAGGCTGAGCGCCGAGCCCGCGAGGAAGCAGAGCGGAGGGCACGAGAGCAGGCGGCGCGCGACGCCACCTCGACCACGGTGCCGGCAGCCGGCGATGACGATCCGCCATCGACTGACCCACCATCGACTGACCCACCATCCACCGATCCCCCGGTGACGGATCCTCCCGACGACCCGCCAACGCCCACCGTCGGCAATGGCGCCGGTTATTGCCCGGTCCAGGGTCCCAACAGCTTCTCCGACACTTGGGGCGCACCGCGCTCGGGTGGCCGGTACCACCAGGGTGTCGACATCATGGCCGCCAGCGGCACTCCGGTCGTGGCGGTCTACGACGGGTCCATCTACCGCTTCAGCACCAGTTCGCTGGGCGGCTACACCATCTACTACCAGGACAATTCAGGAAACATCTACTACTACGCACACCTCGACAGCTACGCCGCCGGGACGGCGGCGGGTGTGCCCATGGCCGCCGGGGAGTTGCTCGGCTACGTCGGCAACACCGGAAACGCGGCTTGGACGGCACCACACCTCCATTGGGAATTTCACCCCGGCGGCGGTGGTGCGGTAAACCCCACTCCACTCGCAACCGAGCTGTGCCGGTGAGGACGGCACGCCCCGGAAGCAAATAGCTGAGGCGCTGAGGCTCCTCGAACGCCAGGAGGGATCAATTGATGGTTCGTCGCCCATTCGACTTGGCCATGGGCCGACCGTGGGGGCCATGGCGGGTGGTCGCATTGGCGATAGTCGCTCTCTTCGTCGCCGGGCCGGCAACCGCCCAGCTGGACGAGGGTGATGTCGAAGCAGCCCGCGAGCGCATGGTCTCCACTCAGGCCCGTCTCGATGAGATGGGCGCCGATTGGGAAGTAGCCGTGGCGAGGAGCGCCCTGCTCGAGGAGCAGGTCGAGCAGATGACCGCGGCGGTCCACGCCAACGAGGCGGAGCTCGAAGAGCTGAAGAAAGACGTCGACCGCTACGCCCTCGAGCTCTACATGGGCAGTGCCGGTTCGAGCGCCTCGCTCCTCCCGTTCACCGCTTCTCCGGGCGAGTTCGAAGCCGGGCTCGAGTACCTCGAGGATGTCGGCGCCACCGACGACCAGCTGATCCGCGATCTGGAAGCCGCCCAGGCCCGCCAGATCGAGTTGACCGCCGAGCTGGAGGCGACCAAGCAGGAACAGGCAGAAGCCGAAGCGGAACTCGAGACGATCGTGGCCGAGTTGCAGGTGGAACTGGTTGGCGCCCAGGACGACTACGAGCAGGTCCAGGCCGACCTCCAGGCACAGATCGAGGAAGAGCAGCGTCGTGCGGCCGAGGAGCGCGCCCGGCGCGAGGAAGAGGAGCGCCGACAGGCGGCTGCAGCCCAGGGCGACGATGGCGACGATGGATCTGGAGGATCAGGCTCTGGGACAGCCGGGGAGGATCCGCCGACGAGCGAGCCTCCCACATCGGAGCCCCCGACCACCGAGCCGCCCTCGAGTCCTCCGACCATCGGGAACGGCTCCGGGTACTGCCCGGTCCAGGGACCACACACCTTCGGCGACGGATGGGGAGCGGCAAGGGGAGGGGGTCGGTACCACTCGGGGATCGACATCATCGCCGCCACCGGTACCCCGCTCGTTGCCGTTTATGACGGATATGTGGAGCGCGCCGACTACAGCAGTCTGGGGGGCAATCAGGTCTACTACCGGGACAACGCAGGCAACGTCTACTACTACGCCCACCTCAACGGGTACGCCTCCGGCATCGGTTCGGGAGCCCGCCTCTCGGCCGGCGACCTACTGGGCTATGTGGGGTCCACCGGCAACTCATCCGGACCGCACCTCCACTTTTCCTACGGCCCCGGCGGAGGCGGCTACGTCGATCCCTACGGGCTGGTTTCGAGCTTGTGTAGATAAGACGGAAGACGGAAGACGGAAGGCTTTCCGTCCCCTCGAAGGGAGGAAGGGTCCCGCTGCGGAGCAGCGGGTAGGGGGGCTACCGAATCTCCCAACGGTGCCCTGCGGCTCCCGGGCAGGAATCTTACGACGTAGCGGCGGCGACCTCTTGGGTTTCGAGGCCTTCCAGGAGGCGGGCGATTCGGGCGGTGCAGGTCTCGTCCTCGGCGGGAGGCACCAGTTCCACAAGCCGCTCTGCCGCCGCGATGAACGCGCGGGCCGCCGGGTTGTCGGGGTCGGCCCGAACCACGGGCAACCCGTTGTCACCACCGCTGACCACTGCCGGGTCGAGCGGGACCGAGGCGATCAGAGGGACCCCGAGTGATTCTGCGAGATCGCGCCCACCGCCCTCGCCAAAGAGGTTGTAGGTCTCGCCATGGTCGCATGTGAACCCGGCCATGTTTTCGATGACACCTACCACGGGCAGATAGGAGCGGCGGGCCATGTCGGCTACCCGAACCGCCACCTTTTGAGCCGCCATCTGCGGGGTGGTCACGACGACCATCTCCGCCTGGGGCACCATCCTGGCCAGAGCCATCTGGATATCACCTGTTCCCGGCGGCATGTCGATCACCAGGTAGTCGAGCTCGCCCCACGCCACCTGATTGAGGAACTGCTCGAGCGCCCTGGAGAGCATCAGACCACGCCACATGAGCGCCGTCTCCTCCGACTCGATGATGAGGCCGGTGGACACGACCTTTATCCCGGCGGCTTCCACTGGGATGATCAGCCGCGAGACGTCGTCGGCGCCAAGGCGGTCGGTCACCCCCAGCATCCTCGGGACCGAGAAGCCCCAGATATCGGCGTCCATCAACCCCACCCGGAGGCCTCGGTCGGCCAGAGCCACCGCCAGGTTGACCCCGACCGAGGATTTGCCCACACCGCCCTTCCCCGATCCGATTGCGATCACGCGGGTGGTCGGGGAGACCTGGGTCGGCTCGGCGTCCTCACGGGCGCGGCGGCGGGCGGTGGCCATTAGCTCTGAGCGCTGTTTCCTCGTCATGCCGGTGGTACGCACCAAGACGTCGCGTACCCCTGGGAGCGCCATCACCTTGCGCGCCGTGTCCTGCTCGATCTGACCCCGCATCGGACACTGGGCGATGGTCAACGCCACCCCGACCGAGACCACCCCGTCGGTGATTTCCACGTCGGTGACCATGCCGAGTTCGACGATGTCGTCACCCAACTCGGGGTCGACGACGCCGCGCAGCGCCTGGTAGACATCGTGCTCGGTAGTCACGAACCCCATGATATGAGCCATTTGCACTATGCAGATCGTGGGAATAGATGTCGGCGCCGAGGCGTATAATGACGGGCAGCGCCATTTCCCAGGAGTCACCCACGAAATGACCCAGGTTCTCAACATCAAGCCACGAACTCCGAAGCGGGCGGTGACGCTCACTGACGGCGCAGTGAGCAAGATCAACGAGTTGCTCACCGCCGAGGGTGACAGTTCGCTGGCCCTCCGGATGGCGGTTCGTCCCGGTGGCTGCTCAGGCTTTTCCTACGAGATGTTCTTCGACGCCGAGATCGAGAGCGACGACGTGGTCGAGGAGTACGGCGGGGTGCGGGTCGTGGTCGATCCTCAGAGCCTCGACCGGCTGCGCGGCTCGGTTCTCGACTACAAGGACGGGTTGATGGAGGGCGGTTTCGCCATCAACAACCCGAATGTCAGTCGCTCCTGCGGGTGCGGCAACAGCTTCAGTTGAGGCACCCTCGGTCGTGACGGCTGACTCGGTGGTGCAGGCCGCGGCGGCAACCATCCGGGTCGAGCATCTCCTCTCTGCTCGCCTCTTCCTGGCTCCACAGATCGCCGGCGACCGGCTGTTCTTCATTTCTGATCTATCTGGGCGGTTGAGCCTCTACGCCATGGACGCCAGGGGCAGCGTCCCCGAACCTCTGCTGCCCCCCGACATAGCCCTGCTCACACCCGAGCTGATCGATGGGGAGTCGTTCGTCGCCCTGCCCCAACTCGGTCAGCTGTACGTCATGGTCGATCGGGACGGTGACGAGAACCTTCAGCTCTGCCGTATCCCGATCGATGGGGGCGACCCAGAGCCGGTCTTCGGCGAGCGGTTCGCCAACCAGCAGATGGTGCTGATCGAGCTCTCACCGGAGGGTGTCGGGACCATCTGGGTCGACCCCAGGCGCCGACCCGAGCAGGAGGCCTACGAGATCGACGTCACGGCCGAGACGGCGACGCTGCTGGCCAAGTCCCGGTACGGGGCGTACGTGGTTGGTCACGACGATGACCGGTCGCGCTATCTGATCGTGGACGGTTACACCACCGGCGACGACACGATGTGGATCTGGGAGCGCGAAGTCGGCGAGCGGCGTCTCCTCTACGGGACTCCGTTGGAGGAACGAGCCGAAGACCACTCCGTCGAGTTGACCGGATTCAACGGAGCCTGGTTCGCCGACGACACAACGGTCGTCATGGAGACGTCGCTTTTCGACGATCTGGGCGGGCTCGGGCGGTTGGCGTTGGACAGCCCCGATGTGATCGAGCCGGTCGAGATCGTGGGCACGGTGCACCCGGGAACCGGCGAATGGGTCCAGGCCCACCGAACGGACGACGGACGGTTCATCGTCCATTACAACGTGGACGGCGTCTCTTGGGGTTATGAGGGAGCGCTGGACCCAGCCGCCGCCCGTCTCGAGTTGCAACGGCTGCTCTGGGGGAGCGATCCTCTGGCCGACGGAGTGGTCGGCCACCACCACCAGGACGAGACGACCGGTCGGATCTCGGTTTCCTTCTCCTCGGCGACCACCCCTGCCCAGCTCGCCGTGATCGACCAGGAAGGAACCGCCCTGGTCACGCGTAACCGGATCCTCGGTGTCGATCCCGAAATCTTCTCACCGGGCGAGGATTCCTCATACAACAGCCACGACGGTTTGAGGGTGTCGGCTCGGCTCTACCTTCCCGCAGAACGGCTCGGATACGACGGTCCGCGGCCCGTAGTCCACTACATCCATGGCGGTCCGCAGGGGCAGGAGAGACCCGATTTCACCTGGTTCTCCATGCCGTTGATCCAATACCTGACTATGAACGGCTTCGCCGTGTTCGTTCCCAATGTCAGGGGGTCCACCGGTTATGGGATGAAATATGTCAAGCATGTCGACCGCGACTGGGGCGGGATGGACCGTCTCGACCACGTGGCTGGCGTCGACCATCTCAGATCCGACGCGAGGGTCGACGTCTCCCGGATCGGGGTGACCGGGCGGTCCTATGGGGGATACATGACACTGATGCTGGCCGGGCTCCACCCCGAGATCTGGACCGCCGCCTGCGACATGTTCGGTCCCTTCGACCTGCCGACCTGGATAAAAGGGCTCCCAGAGGCGTGGCAGGTGTACTTCCATCTGGTCTTGGGAGATCCCGCCACCGAGCGGGAAGAACTTGAGTCTCGATCCCCCCGCACACACCTCGGGTCGCTGGCTTGTCCGCTGCTCGTCATCCAGGGCGCCAATGACCCACGTGTCATGCGTTCCGAATCAGATGAGCTCGTCGCCGAACTACGGGCGGCTGGCAAGGACATCGATTACCTGGTGTTCGACGATGAAGGGCACGACCTCACCCGATCCGCCAACAAGGTGAGGGGCTACCAGGCGATCACCGACTTCTTCACCACGCACTTGCGACCTTGAGCCTTTAGTTACCCTCAGACCGGTTCGCTGAAAGAGGTGTTTCATGCCGCGTCGAGTTGTCCCCACCCCGAGTGCCCCGCCCCCGCTCGGTCCGTATTCACCCGCGGTCGAGGGAGCGGGGCTCGTGTTCCTCTCGGGACAGGGGGGTGCCGACCCGGCAACGGGTAGGTCGGTCGGTGACGACGCCGCCGCTCAGGCGCGACAGACTCTGAACAACCTCGGCGGTGTTCTCGGCGACGCTGGACTGGCGTGGGCTGACGTAGTCAAGGTGTCGATCTTCGTTACCGATCTGGCCGACTTCGCCGCGATCAACGAGGTATACAGCGAGGTGGTCGGATCGTCGCCCCCGGCACGATCCACCGTGCAGGTGGCGGCTCTCCCGGGTGGCTACAAGGTCGAGATCGATTTGGTCGCGGCGCGCTGACTAGCTGGCGGCCGACCGGCCGCCGACCCGCTCCCTCGCCACCGAGTCACGCACCTCCCCGGTCAACTCGGCGAAGCGACGGAGTTGATCGACAAGCGGCCCGTCCGGCCAGAAGATGAAGGTGTCGATGCCGTGGTCGACCGCCAGCGCGGTCAGTCGCTCCACCCACTGTGCGGGCGGACCGTTGAGGAATCCCCCAGAAGCACCGTCGGTGATGGTCCCGTTGACGTTGAGAAGACGGCGGATCTTCTTCACGTCTCGCCCCGCTTTTGCAGCGGCGCCATCGATGGTCTCATGACCTCGATCGAGGTCCTCGAGCGACACCCTGGGAAATGATGGGACCCAGCCGTCCGCCATCGTGCCGAGCAAATCGAGCATCCGGGGTCCCTGGACACCCAGCCACACCTCGATGCGGTGCGCAGGCATCGGCCCGCCGTGCGCTCCGTCGAGCCGATAGCGCTCGCCGTCCATTCTGATCCCGCGCTCTTCCGACCAGATGTGCCACAGCACGTCGATGGCCTCCTCGAGGGCACGGCGGGCCTCACCCGGTTCGAGTCGCGCCCCGCCGTATGCCTCGATCGCGTCCCAGAAGGCGCCGGCACCAAGCCCCATCTCGAACCGACCATCGCTGAGGAGGTCGATGCTCGCGGCGGCTTTGGCCAGCATCGCAGGCGGCCGCAGCGGGAGGCAGGCGACATCGGGGAAGACCCTCACCCTCTCGGTGACGGCCGCGACCCAGGAAAGCAGGGAAAACGTGTCCAGGAACCGGCGCTGATATGGATGGTCCTGAATCCCGATCAGGTCCAAGCCCAAGCGGTCCGCCTCGCGACAGGCATCGAGCACCTCGTCGAGCGACGCTGCTTCTGGAACGGGGAAGATCCCAAACTCGAGAGGCCGGTGGTAGTCGGTCACGAAACCTCCAAGCGGACATCGCCGACCCTACCGCCGGGTCCCGAGAGCCCTTCGGCTCTTGGCCTCACTGGGTCCGGTACGGTTCTGACATGATCGCCAAACAAGAGATCTTTGAGCGCCTCGGCATCGAGTCCCGCGCCTCAGGTGGCTTCGCCGGACGCTGGCTGGAAACCGGAGGGAACGACCTCACGGTCCTCGACCCGACCACGGGTGAGCCGATGGGTCAGGTCGCCAAGAGCTCGGCGGACGATTACGAAACCGTTGTCGCCAACTCGGTAGAGACGTTCTACCGCTGGCGGGACTTGCCCGCTCCGCGGCGTGGCGAGTACGTACGACTCATCGCCGATGAGCTCAGGGAGCAAAAGGAAGCCCTTGGCGCCCTGGTCTCGTGGGAAATGGGAAAGATCCACGCCGAGGGCGAGGGCGAAGTCCAGGAGATGATCGACATCGCCGACTTCGCCGTTGGTTTGTCTCGTCAGCTCTATGGGCTCACCATGGCGTCAGAGAGACCGCGTCACCGCATGTACGAGCAGTGGCATCCACTCGGCCCAGTGGGGATCATCAGCGCCTTCAACTTCCCGGTGGCCGTGTGGTCGTGGAACGCATTCCTCGCCGCAGTGTGTGGTGACACCTGCATCTGGAAGCCGTCGAGCGAGGTACCTCTCTCCGCGGTGGCGGTGACCGAGATCTGCCGACGTGTCATGGACGGAAGCGGGTTCGAGGGTGTGTTCAACCTCGTGGTCGGCAGCGGCTCGGACGTAGGTGAGGCGCTGATCAACGACCGCCGCATCCCGCTCGTCTCCGCGACCGGGTCGAACACCATGGGGGAGCGGGTTGCGGTTGCGGTGGCACAACGGTTTGGCCGGTCCATCCTCGAGTTGGGCGGGAACAACGCGGTGATCGTGATGGACGACGCCGATCTCGACCTCGCCGAGCGGGCGGTGCTCTTCGCGGCGGTGGGCACCGCCGGACAGCGGTGC
Source organism: uncultured Acidimicrobiia bacterium (assembly GCA_963826825.1). Lineage (GTDB taxonomy): Bacteria > Actinomycetota > Acidimicrobiia > Spongiisociales > DATADW01 > DATADW01. The sequence goes on from CAWGYV010000009.1 coordinate 26,248, forward strand.
ACCACCCTGCGGCGGCTGATCGCCCACGGTGGTATCTCCGACGAGCTCGTGTCGCGCCTGGTCAAGGCGTACGAGCAGGTCCCGATCGGGGACCCCCTCGAAGCCGGGACGCTGATGGGTCCGCTCATCAACCAGTCGGCGGTGGATGAAATGATGGCGGCACTCGATGTGGCCCGGACCCAGGGGGGCGAGATCATCACCGGGGGGAACCGGGTGGATCGACCGGGCTTCTTCGTCGAGCCGACGATCGTCCGCATCGGGGCAGACGCCCCCATCGTTCAGGAGGAGACCTTCGCACCCATTCTCTACGTGATCGACGTCGACGACCTCGACGGTGCGATAGCGGTCCAGAACGGGGTGCCTCAGGGGCTCTCCTCGGCGATTTTCACCGAGTCGATGAGGCATGCCGAGACCTTCCTCTCCCATGTGGGCTCGGACTGCGGGATCGCCAATGTCAACATCGGCACCTCCGGCGCCGAGATCGGTGGCGCCTTCGGAGGCGAGAAGGACACGGGTGGTGGCCGCGAGGCAGGCTCGGATTCGTGGAAGGCGTACATGCGCCGTCAGACCACAACCATCAACTGGGGCGGCGAACTGCCTCTCGCCCAAGGCATCGAGTTCGGCTGAACCCAACGCCACCCTGCGACTCACCTGGCGGCAGTGTCGCAATTTCAGGCGTCAGGCGAGCCGAATCGCCGGTGATAGATTCGCCAGCAGTATCGGGCGTCCCAGGGGGCCAGAGTTCATGGCAGCTCGGAAGGTGTATCACGTCGCCACTTCGGAGAAGGGTGGCTGGACGGTCAAGGCCGAGACCAACACCCGGCCAAGCAGTACCCACACCACCAAGTCGGAGGCGGTGACGGCGGCCAAGGTGCTGGCCAAGAAGAGCGGACTTGGGGCAGGTCATCGTCCACGGCCGGAACGGCCGGATTCAGTTCGAGCACACCTATGGCAAGGACCCAAAGGCGAGCACCGGCTAAGCCCACTTGCGGACGGCGGACGGCAGACGGCGGACGGCGGCCAGAACGGGTAGTTCTGTCCTGTTCGACTAACCGGGCGCTCCGCCTTCGTACACCCTCTTGTAGGTGACGCCCAGCGCGACGTACCACTCGACGCCGTGGCGTTGCCTCTCGATCTCGTCGGGGCGTAGCTCGCGCAACGGGCGGGCCGGGGTTCCCACCGCCAGGGTCCAAGGCGGGATGGACGATCCCTCGGTGAGCACCGATCCGGCCGCCAACCAGGCGCCTTCACCGAGCGTCGAGTTGTTGAGGAGGCGGGCGCCGATCCCCACCAGGCAATGGTCCCCCACCAGAGCGCCGTGGACGACAGCGCCATGGCCAACGGTCACCCGGTGCCCGATGTGGCACGGGATCCCTTCGTCACAGTGGACCACCACCTGGTCCTGAAGGTTGGTCTCCTCGCCGACCACGATCTGATCGGGCTCGGCTCGCACAACCGCCCCGAAAAGGACCACGGCGCGCGGTCCGATGGTGACGTCGCCGAGGATGGTTGCCGTCTGGGCAACGAAGGCACTTGGGTCGATCTTCGGGTCGGCGAGGACGAAGGGTTCCATCGCCGACACGCTATCCGGATTCCCACCAAGAAATTTCGCGCTCTGGACTACGCGGCGGGAACGGATTCTATTAGGTTGCCAGCCGACCTCGACAGGAGGTCGAGAGGGGGCTTCCAACCCCACTGCCCGATTGGTGCTGCGTGTCTCGAAGGAGGGAAGGGCAATGGTCGGAGTGTCGCGTGGTGTTCGCCGCGCCTGGTTTGTCGTCGTCAACACTCTCGTTCTCTTGGTGGCTCTGGTCGCCCCGGCGGGAGCACAAAACGCCCCGACATCGCCGGCGGAACCGGCCGACAAGGTCGATGCCGCAGTACAAGAGCGGCTCGATGCCGTAGGCGAGGCGACGTTCTGGGTCCGCCTCAGCGCCGAGGCGGATCTGAGCGGCGCCGAAAACATCCAAGACTGGACCGAGCGAGGTCGCTTCGTATACGACGCCCTCGTCGAGAACGCACGGGACAGCCAGGCGAGCGTCATCGCCAAGCTCGACGATCTCGGTGTGGAGTACACCACCTATTGGGTGAGCAACGCCATCCGCGTCACCGGCGACGCCGAGGTGGTCGAGGTGCTTGCCGAGGATCCGAAGGTGGACGCCATCGTCCCGCCATTCAAGTTCGACATCCCCGAGCCGATCGAGGGAACCGCCGAAGACACCATCGACGCCATCGAATGGGGAATCGACCGCATCAACGCCAACGATGTCTGGTCAGAGTTCGGGGTGAGGGGCGAAGGCGTCGTTGTCGCCAACATCGACAGCGGTGTCCAGTTCGACCATCCGGCACTCGGTCGCCCAGTACCGGGGCAACAACGGCGACGGCACCTTCGACCACAACTACAACTGGCACGACCCCTCCCAGATCTGCGGCAGCCCCGAGCCCTGTGACAACAACGGACACGGAACCCACACCATGGGCACCATGGTGGGTGACGACGGCGGCGACAATCAGATAGGCGTTGCCCCTGGGGCGCGCTGGCTCGCCGCCAAGGGTTGCGAGACCAACAGCTGCTCCGACACCGCCCTCCTCTCCTCGGCGCAGTTCGTTCTCGCACCGACCGACCTCAACGGGGCGAACCCTCGTCCCGACCTCCGTCCCAACGTCGTCAACAACTCCTGGGGTGGCGGGCAGGGCGATCCGTGGTACCTCGACATGGTCCAGGCCTGGATCGCCTCGGGCATCTTCCCCCAGTTCTCCAACGGCAACGCCGGACCGTCCTGTGATACGTCGGGCTCTCCCGGTGACTACATCGAGAGCTACTCGGCCGGCGCATTCGACATCAACGACAACATCGCCGGCTTCTCCAGCCGCGGGCCTTCGGCCTTCGAGGACGAGATCAAGCCCAACATCGCGGCACCCGGCGTCAATGTCCGCAGCAGCTTCCCCGGCGACAGCTACGGCGCCATCAGTGGTACCTCCATGGCCTCGCCCCACGTGGCCGGGACGGTCGCCTTGATGTGGTCCGCTGCGCCGTCACTCAACGGCGACATCGACGGCACCAAGGCGATACTCGACGATACGGCGCACGACACCGAGGACCTGCAGTGCGGCGGCACCGCCGACGACAACAACGTCTGGGGCGAGGGAATCCTCGACGCTCTGCTCGCGGTCGAGCAGTCCCCGCGCGGTGATACCGGAACACTCGAGGGAACGGTCACCGACGCCTCCACCGGCGACCCGATATGCTGGCGCAGTCGTGACCGTGACCGGTCCGATTGACCGCACGGTCACCACCGACGACAACGGCTTCTACACCGTCCTCCTCATCGCCGGCACATACGAGGTGTCGGTCGATGCCTACGGGTATGCGGTGGAGACCGCCACCGCCGAGATCACCGCGGGTGCCACAACCACATTGGACTTCGCCCTCGACCCATTGCCGAGCGCGGTCGTCACCGGCACGGTCACCGACGGATCCGGTCACGGGTGGCCTCTCTACGCCCGGATCGACATCGAGGGCTACCCCGGCGGTCCGGTCTTCACCGACCCGCTGACCGGTCAGTACAGCGTCGAGTTGGTGACGTCGACCACCTATACCTTCAACGTCTCCGCGGTCAGCCCCGGCTATGTCGACCGAGACCCGTGAGGTGACGGTGCCACCCGACCCCGCCACCCAGGACTTCGCCCTCGAGGTCGATGCCGCGGCGTGCGTCGCTCCCGGATATGAGTTCCTCGGCTTCACCGGAGAAACCGAGACGTTTGACGAGCCGACCGTGCCCGAAGGCTGGACCGTCGTGGACAACGTCGGAAACGACCAGGTGTGGCGGTTCGATGACCCCGGAGATCGGGGCAATCTGACCGGTGGCGAAGGCGGCTTCGCCATCTCGGACAGCGACTTCTGGGGACCCTCGGGCCAGCAGGACACGGAGTTGATCTCCCCGAGCATCGACCTTTCCGGTGCCGATGATCCGGTGATCACCTTCAACACCGATTACCTCAGCCTGGCCGACACCGTCGATGTCGATCTCAGCGTCGACGGCGGTGCCACATGGACCAACGTCTGGCGCCAGACCGCCGACCTGCGCGGGCCGGCTCTGGTGGTGGTCAACATCCCGGCAGCCGCAGGCGAGGCCGACGTCCAGGTTCGATTCCACCACTACAACTCGTTCTTCGCCTGGTGGTGGCAGGTCGACAACGTGATGGTCGGCGACGCCGAATGCGCCCCGGTGGAGGGCGGCCTCGTGGTGGGCAACGTCTACGACCTGATCACCGGTGAGCCTCTCAACGGTGCAACGGTGACGGTCGACGAGGCTCCTGAGAACTCGGCAACGACCCAGGCCACGCCGGACGACCCGGCGGTGGACGACGGCTTCTACATCCTGTTCTCCCCGTTGACCGGGCCGACCGACATCACCGCCGACAAGGCGCAGTACGGCCCGTCGACCGAGACCGTGGACGTGGTGGCCGACGCGGTGGTCGAGCAGGACTTCCAGCTGGGATCGGGGAACCTCGTGGTGGATCCCGACGCGCTGGAGGCAGAGGTCCCGATGGGGAGCACTGCCGACCTGACCATGACCATCACCAACGAAGGGACCGCGGCGACCGAGTTCGAGATCACCGAGCGGGACCGGGGCCGCGAGATCCTCGGGTTCGACGGAACCTTCTCGGCGCCTGCCGAGATCGGTGAGCTCTCGGTCCGCTCGCTCGAGCCCGGGCCGGCAGGCGACGGCGCAGGTATCAACGAGCCACCGTGGCTCGAGTCCTCCCCGCTCCCCGGCGGGCTGGTCCGCTACGCCCACGCCCAGTGCGAGGACAACGGCGCCACCAGCTACTACGTCTTCGCAGGCGTGGACGGGACCTTCAGCATCACCGATGCCTCTTGGCGCTATGACGCCGACACCGACACCTGGACCGAGTTGGCCCCGGTGCCGGAAGGCGGAGGCGAAGGTCCGACCGCGGCGTGTCTAGAGGGAAAGATCCACGTTATGGGCGGTGACGGCACCGACCGGCACTTCGTCTACGACGTCGCCACCGACACGTGGACCGCTGCAGCCCCGCTCCCACGGCCAGTGTGGGGTGCGGCCGCAGCCGCCCTCGACGGCAAGATCGTGCTCGCCGGAGGCGACTCGGACTTCTTCTTCGGCGGCACCTCCAACGAGGTGAACATCTACGACGCGGCGTCGGACACCTGGACGACCGGAGCTTCGATGCCTGCGGCCGCCAGCACGCCTGGCTTTGCCCAGGCAGGCGAGCTCCTCTATGTCGTCGGTGGATGGGGCGACAACGCACCGGCGAGCAATGTCGATGTCACCCAGCGGTATGACATCTCGGGCGATGCCTGGGAGACCGGGCCGACGTTCGAGAGCGCCCGCGCCGACCTGGCGCTGTCGGCGACCGATACCGCCATCTACGCCGCCGGCGGTGATGCCGACGGTGGTGGCCCATTCGATTCTTCGGCCATGGTCGAGCGTCTCGACGTCAGCGGGTGGCCATCCGGTGCCTGGGAAGAGGTGGATCCGCTTCCTGAGGCGATGACCGCCAACAACGCAGGTGCCTGCACCGACGCAGTGGCCGGTGGCGAGATCTGGTCGGTGGGCGGGATCGACCCGAGCTTCACCAGCGATGGTCGGACCTTCTACCGGTCCACCTCCGGTGAGGGCTGCGCCCTCGGCGGCGTCGACGTCCCGTGGCTCTCCGAGGATCCGGTATCGGGGACTCTCGAGCCCGAAGAAAGCGTCGACGTGACGGTCACACTGGACGCCTCGGTTCCCGAGGTCGACCAGCCGGGCGCGTACCGCGCCGAGCTCCGGATCAGGGAGGACACCCCCCAGACCGTCCCGCCCGTCCCGGTGACGATGAACGTCACCCCACCGGACAACTGGGGCAAGGTGACCGGCACGGTGTTCGGGTTGTTGCGCTGTGACGAGCCGGGGTCGCCCCTGGCAGGCGCAACCGTCCAGATCGGTGACTTCGTGGTGGAGACCGATGGTGATGGCGTGTACGAGTGGTGGCTCGAGGAGGGCACCTACCCGGTCACGGTCACCATCGACGGCTATGTCACCCAAACCGGTGAGGTGACGGTGACTGCCGGTGAGACCACCACCCTGGACTTCACCCTGCGGCTCGACGCACCATGCGCCGACGTGACACCGGACTCCCTGGAGGCCGAGTTGCCGCTCGGCTCCTCCACCGACCTGGGCCTGACCGTGACCAACACGGGGGCGGCGGTCTACGAGTTCGAGATCGGCGAGCGCGACCGGGGTCGTGAGATCCTCGCCCAGCGGGGTGCCCCGGTCAGCCGGATATCCGGTACGTTCTCACCGCTGTCGGCGGTAGCCGCCCCCAAGGCGGCGCGTGCCCCAGTGGCTGCGCCGGAGCGGTCTGTCCAGGAACCACCCTGGACCGACATTGCCGACTACCCGACCGCCATCATGGACAGCACGGCCGACGCCTTTGACGGCCTGGTGTACTCGGTGGGCGGGTTCGACGGCGGAAACAACGTCGCAGACGCCAACGTGTACGACCCCGACTCCGACTCGTGGAGCCCGATCGCATCGATGGGCTTCGAGCGGGAGAAGCCGGCAGCGGCCTTCGTCGACGGCCTGCTCTACGTGGTCGGCGGCTGGGACGCCGGTGGTGCCACCGTCCCGGCGCTGGAGATATACGACCCGGCAACCGACACGTGGTCGACGGGCGCCGACGTGCCAACCGCTTACGCGGCGGGCACCGCCGTGGCGCTTGACGGTCAGCTATACGTGATCGGAGGGTGTCAGGACGCCTGTGGAAGCACCGACGTCTTCGTCTACGACCCGGCCGGCGACAGCTGGTCGGAGGCGGCGGCGTACCCCGAGCCCATCTCGTGGACCCACTGCGGTGTCCTCGACGGGCTCGATCTACTGCGCCGGTGGCGTAGCCGACAGCGAGACGGCCAACGGCTACGTATACGACCCAGGCGCCGATGAATGGTCGCCGATCGCAGACCTGCCGCAGACGCAGTGGGCCGGCGGGTTCGTGGCTGCCAACGACCTGCTGTTGGTCTCGGGCGGAGTGACCGACAACTTCGCCACGGTGACCAACGAGGGCTTCGCCTACGACCCGGCGACGGACGCCTGGACCCCGATCCCCAACTCCAACAATGTCGTGTACCGCGGCGCCAGCGCCTGCGGCTTCTACAGGATCGGGGGTTCTTCCGGCGGGTTCTCACCGGTTCCCAACAGCGAACTGCTGCCGGAGTTCAACACCTGTGGCGCACCTTCGGACGTGCCATGGCTATCCGAGGATCCGACCTCGGGCAGCGTCGCCGAGGGCGAGAGCCTCGACATCACGGTGACCTTGGACGCCTCGGTGCCCGAGGTCGACCAGCCAGGCACCTACCTGGCAGACCTGGTGTTCCGGGGCAACGACACCGTGCCCGCGGTGCCGGTGACGATGAACGTCACCCCACCGGACAACTGGGGCAAGGTGACCGGCACCGTGTTCGGGTTGTTGCGCTGTGACGAGCCGGGGTCGCCCCTGGCAGGCGCAACCGTCCAGATCGGTGACTTCGTGGTGGAGACCGATGGTGATGGCGTGTACGAGTGGTGGCTCGAGGAGGGCACCTACCCGGTCACGGTCACCATCGACGGCTATGTCACCCAAACCGGTGAGGTGACGGTGACTGCCGGTGAGACCACCACCCTGGACTTCACCCTGCGGCTCGACGCACCATGCGCCGACGTCACACCGGAGAGCTTGGAGTTCACCGTGCCCGAGGGCGGGACCGACAGCGCCGAGCTCACTCTGACCAACACCGGGGCTGGGGCGTTCCAGTTCGTAATCGACGAGACCCCGTTCCCGTTGGGGCGGCAGGAGCCGCCTGCCGCGACAGCAGATGCGAGCTTCTCGGCACCGGCCGCGATAGGCGATCTGTCGGTGCGGTCGCTCGAGTCGCGGGGCGCTCCAGACCGGGCGGCGATCGATGCGCCACCATGGTTCGGCGCCGCCGACCTGCCCGGCGGGCTGGTGCGCTATGGCCATGCCCAGTGCGACGGCAACACCACGAGCACGTATGTGTTTGCCGGTGTTGACGGGACCTTCAGCATCACCGATGCCTCGTGGCGGTACGACGCCGACTCCAACACATGGAACGAGTTGGCGCCGATACCCGAGGGTGGCGAGGGTCCGACCGCGGTGTGCAACGCCGGGCGTATCCACGTCCTCGGTGGTGACGGCACCGACCGGCACTACGTGTACGACATCGGCAATGACAGTTGGAGCACCGCGGCGCCGGTCCCACGACCGGTGTGGGGCGCTTCGGCAGGAGCCTTCGACGGGAAGATCTACCTCATCGGAGGCGACCCCGACTTCTTCTTCGGAGGGACGTCGGACGAGGTGAGCATCTACGACCCGGCCACAGACAGCTGGAGCGAGGGCGCGGCCATGCCCGCCGCGGCGAGCACCCCGGGCTATGCCCAGAGTGCCCAGTACGTGTTCGTCGTAGGTGGGTGGGGCGACGGCTCACCCGATGTCAATGTCGATGCCACCCAGCGCTACGACATGAGCACCGACACCTGGGAGACCGGACCGGTGTTCGAGAGCGCTCGGGCCGACCTCGCCCTGTCGGCCACCCGGGAGGCGATCTATGCCGCCGGCGGTGACGCCAACGGCGGTGGCCCCTTCGACTCCACCAACGTCGTCGAGCGGCTCGACGTGAGCGGATGGCCCGGCGCGGGCTGGTCGGCGATCGATTCGCTGCCCAAGGCGGTGACCGCCAACAACGCCGGCGCCTGCACCGAGGCCATCTTCGGTGGTGAGGTGTGGTCGATCGGCGGCGTCGATCTCGACTTCGTGAGCGACGGAAGCACGTTCTTCCGCTCCACTCCGGAGGAGACGTGTGCCAGCATCAGGGAGGACGTGCCGTGGCTCTCGGTCGATCCGACCGAGGGCGAGGTGCCCGGTGACAGCAGCACCACGGTGACTGTGACGGTGGACGCCACGGGTCTCGAGCAAGGGACCTACGAGGCGACGCTGATCATCACGACCACCGATCCGGGTGCGCCCGAGTTCCTCGTGCCGGTCACTCTCACCGTCGAGGGCGAAGTCGAGCCTGAGGTGACGGCGTGGATCGCCCTTGAGAACGCCGGCACCGTCGGTGACCTGACTGTCACCAGGCAGGACATCGTCGCCGTGAACAGCGACGGCAGCGTAGAACTGGCCTTTGACGGCAGCGAGGCCGGACTGCCCGGCAACGCCGCCATCGACGGCTTTGCCCACACCGACGACGCCTTGATGTTCTCCTTCAGGAACCCGATCTCGGTGCCTGGGATAGGACAGGTCGACGACTCGGACATCGTCCTCTACCAGGGCGATGCGTGGAGCCTCTGGTTCGACGGCAGCGACGTCGACCTGACCGGGAACGGTGAGGATGTCGACGCCGTCGAGGTGCTCGCCGACGGCACCATCCTGGTGTCTACCGAGGGGCAGGCGACGGTGAGCGGGATTCGGGTCCAGCCCGAGGACATGCTCGCCTTCACGCCCGATTCGCTCGGTGAAGACACCGTGGGGACCTGGGCGTTCCACTTCGATGGAAGCGATGTCGGACTGAGTGGTGGTAATGAGAACGTGGACGCGGCGGCGGTTGATGCCGCCGGGTCGATCGCTCTCAGCACGCGGGGCGCGCTCTCGGTGCCCGGTCTGACCGCGGCCGACGACGATGTATCCGTCTTCGTCCCGACCTCACTTGGAGAGGTCACCGCCGGCAGCTTCTTGCCCGACCTGCTGCTCGATGGCTCCAGCCTGGGGCTGGACGCCAACGACATCACGGCGGTCGAGGTGCCTGACTGAGAAGCGGATGGAGGGGCGGAGAGGCGGGGCGCGATCAGCGCCCCGCCTCTCCGTTTGAAGTAGATGCTGTTCAGGCAGGGAGATGACCTCGTTAGTGGTGGATAATGATCGAGACGGCGAGGAGCGCCGGCGCATTCTGCGATCGGTGATCGCCGCCAATCGCTTCATGACGCTGGCTACGGCCGACGAGTCAGGGACGCCATGGGCGACGCCTGTTTGGTTCGCTAGTCCCGATGGTCGGCGCTTTCTGTGGGTCTCGCGGCCCACCGCGAGGCACTCGCAGAACATCGCCGCTCGGCCCGACGTTGGCATCGTGATCTACGATTCGCAGACGACGCCCGATGACCGCCAAGCCGTGTATGTCGAGGCCACTGCCGGCCGGGTGGCGGATGATCGGATCGACGAGGGCATGGCGATCTACGCCCGTAAGTTGGTTTCCGAGGGTCTCGACGAATGGAGCCGCGAAGAGGTCACTCCTCCCCGCCGGCTACGACTCTACGAAGCGATTGCAACGGCCCATTTCATCCTCGCCGACGCCACCGACGAGCGCCTTTCCGTCACGATGGACTAGGTGCGACCGGGTGGCGGGGTTGGCCCTGCTGAAGCGCGACCACCGATCGAGGGCGTGAATACCGGCCCAAAGGTAGCCTTTGTCTTCATGAGCGACCTGATGACGCTAATCGAGAGTCACGTCGAGGATTTCAACCATGGCGTGCGGACCGGCGACTTCGGCCCGATGCTGGTCCGATTCGCTCCCGACGCCGAGCTCCGCTTCGAGGGTGAGCGCTTCGGGCCCTTCGTCGGGCGCGAATCCATCGCCGCCGCATATTTCGACCAGCCTCCCGACGACCGTATCGCAGTGGAGTCGGTCCGTCAGGAGGGGAGCGAAATCGTCGCCGATTTCCGCTGGGCATCGGAGCCCGACAGGGTCGCCGGCGAGATGCGGATCGAAACCGACGGCCCGCAGATTCGTCGCATGGTGGTATCCCTCTCGAGCTAAACACACTTTTGGCGTCACTTGAAGTGATAGAGCCGCGTCGGTTGACGCCAAAACCAGGTTGGCGCAGGTCAGGCGTCAGCCGAACCGGTAACCCACCGATCGGACGGTCGTGATCCAACTGGCGCGTCCCTCGCCCAGCTTGGAGCGCAACCGTCTCACGTGGACGTCAACCGTTCTCGCCCCGCCGTAGTAGTCGTAACCCCACACCTTGGACAGCAACTGCTCGCGGCTCCACACCCGTCCCTGGTGCTCGACGAAGAAGCGGAGCAACTCGTACTCCATATAGGTGAGGTCGACTGGCCGGTCGGCGACTGTCGCTTGGTAGGTGGCGGTGTTGAGCACCAAATCCTTGAAGTGGACGACATGGTCGGTGGGCTCGGAGCGGATGATGCGCCGCAGCCGGAGCCTGATCTCGACGGGATCGGCTGGATCGAGCACGAAATCGATGCCGGCACCTACGTTCTCGAGCAACATGGCGTGGTCTCGGCCGGCGGCGATGAGCACGGGTACCCCGAACTCCTGACTGACCCGGAGCACGGTCCGCAGCTGGAGCGGAGCATCGTCGTCGAGTTCGACCACCAACGCCTCCCATTCGCTGACCGTGTCCCGGTCGGCGTCGGCCAGGTCGACGATTGGCGTTGGTTCGAACCCGGCGAGGGCCATCGCCTTGAGCAGACCGGGGGAGAGCTCGGCCGGCCACACGGCGACATTCACTGACGACCGCCATTGAGCATTGCCGAGGGCGAGATCCTTGCTGGCTGCTGCTCGCAGAATCTGGATTTACCCATTACTCAGATCCCACAACTCATTACAGGATTGGTAGGTAGTTCTCGAGCTCGAATCGGGAGACATGGTGCTGGAAACGGTCCCACTCGGCCCGCTTGTTCCGCAGGAACCATCCAAAGACATGCTCGCCGAGCGCCTCCGCCATCAACTCCGACCGTTCCATGTCGTCTATGGAGTGGGAAAGCGTGGCGGGTAGGCGCTCGATCCCGACAGCGGCCCGCTCGCTCGCCGTCATCTCGAAGACATTCCCCGTTACTTCGGGGGGTAGCTCGTAGTTGTTCTCGATCCCTGCGAGCCCGGCGGCGAGCAGCACGGAGAACGCCAGGTAGGGGTTGCATGCTGCATCGGGTGCCCGGTACTCAACGCGGGTGCTCGACGTCTTCCCCTTCTTGATGGTGGGCACCCGCACCAACGCGGATTGGTTGTTGCGGGCCCAAAAGACATAGATCGGCGCCTCGAAGCCCGCTACCAGCCGCTTGTAGGAATTCACCCACTGGTTGGTCACCGCTGTGAGCTCACGGGCGTGTCGTAACAGTCCGGCGATGAAGCCCTCTCCGACCTTTGACAAGCCGTTTGGCGAACCCGGTTCGTGGAAGGCGTTCCGATCACCCTCGAAAAGCGAAAGGTGCATGTGGAAACCGCTCCCGTCGTGCGCCTCGAGCGGCTTGGGCATGAAAGTGGCGTAGATCGAGTGCTCGAGGGCGATCTCCTTCACCGTCAACCTGAATGTCATCACGTTGTCGGCCATCGTGAGCGCATCGGTATAACGAAGGTCGATCTCGTGCTGGCTGGGCGCCACTTCGTGGTGGGAGTACTCGACCGGTATGCCGAGCTGTTCCAGGGCGTTGATCGTCTGCCGCCGGTACTCCTGGGCGACGTCGAGCGGCGTCTGATCGAAATAGCCGCCGTGGTCGAGCACCTGGGGGTCGGGTGAGGAGTCCTTGAAATAGAAGAACTCCAGCTCGGGAGCGACATAGAACGTGTACCCGAGACGAGACGCCTTCTCCAGGTTGCGCTTCAACACATGCCGGGGGTCCCCCTCAAAAGCTTGGCCGTCGGGGGACACGATGTCGCAGTACATCCGGGCAACCTGCTGCTCGGGACGCCATGGGAGCACCTGGAACGTTGAAGGATCGGGCCGCGCCAGCATGTCGGCCTCTTGGATCCTGGCGTACCCGTCTATAGCCGACCCGTCGAACGTCATTCCTTCGTCGAAAGCCACCTCGAGCTCGGCGGGGCTGATCGAGACCGACTTGAGGAAACCCTGGACGTCGGTGAACCACAGCCGAACAAAGCGGATGCCCCGCTCCTCTACGGTGCGCATCACATACTCGGCTTGCTTGTCCATGTTGTTCACGGTAGACCCTTGTTTCGACGAGGGAACCGTAAACCCCCAAACACTCCAGTTTTCCATTTGAGGGCCTGCGAAACACAGCGTTCACACTGGGGCAACTGGCACGAAACTGCCCGGGTCTACAACCTTGGCCCGAGCCAGGTTTTGAGAGGAGTGAGGAATGGTCAAGTCAGCCGCGGACGTCCTGAAAACGGTGGCGGACGAGAGTTATGAGTACATCGATCTGCGATTCTGCGACCTCCCCGGCCAGGTGCAGCACTTCACCGTCCCCGCCCACGAACTGAGCGAGGACTCGTTCGAGGACGGGTTCGGGTTCGACGGTTCCTCCATCCGTGGGTTCCAGGCCATCCAGGAATCCGACATGCTGCTCCTACCCGACCCCGATACCGCGGTCGATGACCCCTTTCGGTCACGCAAGACGCTGATCCTCTACTGCTTCGTCCACGACCCGGTGACCGGCGAGCCATACAGCCGCGATCCCCGGTTCGTGGCGCGCAAGGCCGAGGTCCACCTCCAGGGCACCGGGATCGCAGAAACCTCTTACTGGGGTCCCGAAGCCGAGTTCTACATCTTCGATTCGGCGCGGTTTGCCCAGAACCAGCACTCGTCGTACCACTACCTGGACTCGGAAGAGGGCGCCTGGAACTCGGGCCGGGATGAGGACGGCGGGAACCTCGCGTACAAGCCCCGTTACAAGGAGGGTTACTTCCCGGTACCCCCTACCGACCACTTCCAGGACCTCCGGTCGGAGATGGTGTCGGTGATGGAGAGCCTTGGCATCAACATCGAGGTGCACCACCACGAGGTGGGCACGGCCGGGCAGGCGGAGATCGACATTCGCTACGACACGTTGCTGCGGCAGGCGGACAACGTGACCCTCTACAAGTACATCACCAAGAGCGTCGCCTGGCGCCACGGCAAGACGGTCACCTTCATGCCCAAGCCGATCTTCGAGGACAACGGATCGGGGATGCACACCCACCAGAGCCTTTGGAACGGGGACACCCCGCTGTTCTTCGACGAGAACGGCTACGCCGGACTGTCAGATATGGCCCGCTGGTACATCGGAGGGTTGCTGGAGCACGCCCCATCGATCCTCGCTTTCGCCGCTCCCACCACGAACTCATACCGGCGGCTGGTGCCCGGCTACGAAGCGCCGGTGAACCTGGTCTACAGCCAGCGGAACAGGTCGGCGGCGGTCCGGATCCCGCTCTACTCGAACAAGCCGGCGGCCAAGCGGCTCGAGTTCCGCTGCCCCGACCCATCGTGCAACCCCTACCTCGCCTTCTCGGCGATGCTCATGGCCGGTCTAGACGGCATCCAGCGTCAGGTCGAGCCGCGCGAGCCGGTGGACAAGGACATCTACGACCTGCCACCCGAGGAACTCGACAACCTGCCCTCGGTCCCGGGGAGCCTCGAGGAGGCGCTGGCGGCGCTCGACGCCGACCACGATTATCTGCTCCAGGGCGGAGTGTTCACCGAGGACCTGATCGAGACCTGGATCGACTACAAGGTCGAACGGGAGATCGATGCCGTCCGTCTCCGCCCCCACCCGCACGAGTTCTATCTGTACTACGACATCTGAGGCATTTGCCCTAGTCAGAGCGCTACTCGGTCCAATTTGATTACGCCCGGCTCGAGCTGCATCCGCCGGACGGCTCCGAGATGGGCGTCAGGCCCCCAACCCAAAAGCAGCCCACTAGGGATGCAATTCGGGCCCGGCGCGATCAATCGATCAGCGAACCGAAACGGGATTGGTGACCACTCGCGAAAGGAGATACCTGCGGTGCGTCGCCCTTCGTTGGTCGCGTCGATCTCAGAAGCCCCCTCCATCTCCTCCGAAGCCGCCATCACCTCCAACGTTGCCGCCTCCCCCGCCGAGGACATTTCCCCAGCTGTCATGAGCAGGTTTCCCGGTGACCTTCCGGTCCAGGCGGTGTATCTCCTTCGCCAGAGCCTTCTCGCACACCCGGGAGATGTCTAACCGGTCGCGCACGTGTTCCATCCTCGTATACAGCTCATCCGAGATGCTGATCGTGAGATTCGGCATGCTGTTCCCCCTCTCGACTGGGCTGTGGAACGAGCCCAAAGCTACGCCTGTCGCGTTGGCCGTCATATTTGTACTGCGACATTGAGGGCGTCGTCTAGGCAAACTCGGGCAGGACAAGCGGGCCGGTAACGTTCTTTGGTGACAGAAGGCAAGTGGATCGCTCCGGAGGAACTGGACTGGTGGCGCTCCAACATCGACTACGTGCGGGATATGACCTCCTCCGACCGCATCCTCCGCGGGACGCTATGGGCGACGCTGCTTGGAGGGGTGCTGCTCCAGGTAGTGGGGTGGCTGATCCCGGTGGGGCGGCTCTCGGAACTCGTGGCGAACGTCGCGACTGCTCTCTGGACCGGAGCGGTGTTGGTGGGGCTGCTCGAACTGAGAGTTCGGAGTAAGCGTCGCCAGGCTGCACGCTACGTCGCCCAAGTCGAGCAAGCTCTCGGGCTTCCCCCCACCGAGACCTCGCCCACCGTCGAGGATCGCCTAGCCGCGCTCGAGGCGAAGATCGATGACCTGATCCTGCGGCTCGCCGGGTCATCCGGCCGATCCGACTTGCCTGACTGAGCCCCGTTGACCCGTCGGGTCCGGCGTCCATACCTACCGCTCATTTGGTGGCTCTCCGCTCATTTGGTGGCTCTGCGGGTGCCAAATAGCGGTGGTGGCCCTCCAAAGTGGCGCGAGCCTCGGCTGGGACATCGCACGCCGGTCCGACCGCTGGGCCAGTCGGGTAGTTTCAAACCCCCGTACCTAGAGGTGTGTATGAACGCGAATGACGATCGGGTAGCCGAGTTTCGACGCTTGCACGAGTCCGGTTGCTTCGTGATGCCGAACCCTTGGGACCTGGGAAGCGCCAGGGTCTTGGAGCAGATGGGCTTCAAGGCGCTGGCGACGACGAGTGCCGGGTTTGCCTGGACTCTTGGTCGCCCGGACAACGGCATCGTGCTCGATGAAGTCCTCGATCACCTACGGCTCGTGGCGGACGCGGTGTCAGTGCCGGTGAACGCCGATTTCGAAGGCGGCTACGCGGTCGATCCCGACGAGGTCGGAGCCAACGTGAAGCTCGCTGCCGTCACGGGGATAGCCGGACTGTCGATCGAGGACTCGACCGGCGACGAGGCGGATCCGCTCCATGACTTCGATCTCGCCGTGGAGCGTGTTCGGGCCGCACGGCAGGCGATCGACGAAAGCGGCACAGGTGTCGTTCTGACCGGGAGGGCGGAGGGATTCGTGATTGGTCGCCCCGACATCGACGAGACGATTCGCAGGCTCCGTGCCTACGCAGAAGCCGGGGCCGATTGCCTCTACGCGCCGCGGATCGACAATCTCGACCACGTCACCGCCATCGTCGCCGCGGCGGCACCAAAGCCGGTCAACCTGCTGATCAACGCTCCATTCACCACGGTTGCGGAAGCGGCGTCCCTTGGAGTGCGGCGGATAAGTGTGGGCGGCACGTTGGCGCGCTCGGCGTGGGGCGGATTCCTCCAGGCGGCAACCGAGATCGCCGAGGCAGGGACGTTTTCGGGGTTCGAGCAACTTCCGAACGTCGAGGGCCTGATGAGCCGGTAGGACCATGTCGGGATTGTTCGCCGGCGCAATCGGGGGCGTTGATCAGTCGCGGGACTGGAGCCGGACGCAGCAATAGCCGTCTTCCGGTGCGAGGACGGGACGCACGTCCCGCTCCCCGGCTCCCTCGACCATTCCCTCGACCAAGGCCAGGTTCATCCCGCAGATCGTGTCGCGGTCCTGCTCCTTGAGCGCATGGAACGGGCAGTTGCGGAACCGGGTCTCATCCCCCTCCTCGGCCGACTCGTAGCCGGTCTCTTGGAGGGCCCCGGACAAGCCCCCCCGCCCGAGATCTTCGCCAATGCGGCGAGCCGTGTCGGCGAGGGCATGGTCTGTGGAGATGGCCTCGAGCATGATCTTGGCGGCGAGCTCGTAGCGGCGCGGTGGCACAGAGACCGAGATTGATCGCTTGGACCTGCGGTAGAGCTTGGCGGGCCTGCCCGCCCCGGGACCGCTCAGTCCGCTGAGACGCCGGAACTCGACATCGAGCAATCCATCGTCCGCTAGCCGGTCGAGGTGATATGCAGCGGTCTGCCGGGAGATCCCGCACGCCGACGCCGCGTCGTCCCTCCCCACCGGCCCTCCAGTTCGGACCACATAGTCGTAGAGAGCGGCGCGGGTCGGCTCGGCAAGTGAGGCGACCACGTCGAGATCAGTGAGCGACATGGTCGAGGAGTCTAAAGCAGATTGCTCTTGACATTACAGGCGAGGACCGTGTAAAACTAAGTGAGATCATCTATAGAGGAGGTCATGATGACTACGACGTCGGCTCCGGCCACTGCTCAACAGACCGGGTCCCGTAGGGCTTTCGAAATACTCCGTCTTGGGTTCACGATCGCACCGATCCTCTTCGGGCTCGACAAGTTCTTCAATCTCATGGTCGACTGGGTCGACTACCTCCCCGCTTTCGTGTCCGACACCGTTTCGGGCAGCGTCGTGATGGGCGTAGTGGGTGTTATCGAGATCGCAGCCGGGATCGGTATCTGGCTCCGCCCCAGGATCTTCGCCTACGTCGTTGCCGCCTGGCTGGCGGTGATCATCGTCACCCTGCTCATCGGGGGATTCTGGGACATCGCCCTGCGGGACTTCGGTCTGCTGCTCGGCGCGCTCGCCCTGGGCCAACTTGCCCAGGATCACAGCTGACGTCGATCGAGGCCCGACTGACGGGACCCCCGGTTCCCTGGTCCAGGCGACCAAGGAGCCGGGGGTTCGCCTGTCCCTGGTGCTGGCGGGCTCCCTTATCATCGCCGACCGTGGCGACTCGCTCTCTCCGTGGCGCAGCGGAACAAGGCGCCACCTACGTGGAGCTGTTCTTCGATCTCGTCTTCGTCTTCGCCGTCACGCAGATCACGGCGATGCTGGCGCACGATCTGACCGGAAGCGGAGTGCTTCGGGCAGTCATTGTCTTCTGGCTGGTGTGGTGGGCGTGGACGCAGTTCACGTGGTCGCTCAACGAGGCGGACACCGAGACCTCGGTGATCAGACTGATCACACTGATCGCCACCGCACTTGCCTTCATCATGGCGATGTCCTTGCCAGTGGTGGCCACCGAATTCGGCTGGCTCTTTCCGCTGGCCTACCTCATCGTCCGCATCGTGGGCATTGCGCTCCAGTGGCTATTGGTCGAGGACGACGCAGGATGGTCATCGGCGGTTCGGCGGTGGACTGTGATGTCGAGCATCGGACTGGTGGCGGTTGCAGTCGCCGTAGTGGTGCCCCCTGGATTTCGATTCCTCGCCCTCGGGATCGCGGCGCTGTTCGACGTTCTCGCCGCGGCCCGGGCTGCGCAAGGGGAGTGGCGTCTTCACAGCGGTCACTTCGCCGAGCGCCACGGTCTGTTTGTCATCATCGCACTAGGTGAATCCCTGATCGCTGCAGGCATCACCGCCAGCGGTCAGGCACCTACCGCAGTCCTCCTCGGAGTTGCTCTTATCGCTGTGGTTGCCGCCTGTGCCTTGTGGTGGACGTACTTCGGGTGGGTGATGGGGGCGCTCGAAGACTCCCTCGCCAGGCAACCGGCGCCAAGGCTGGGGCGTGCCGCCCGTGACGTCTACTCCTTCGGCCACTTCCCGGTAGTTGCCGGCATCATCGGGTTCGCGGTGGCAATCGAGGAGGCCGTGGCGCATCCCCTCGAGCCGCTCACGATCCCCGTAGCCATCGCCCTCGTCGCCGGCGTCGGACTTTTCATTGGCGGGGTTGCCCTCGCCCTGCTGCTCAGTCGATGCCCGGTGTCCCGGTGGCGACTGATCGCCCTCGGGTTGCTGGCCGTGATGCCGCCACTCCTCACCCAACTCTCGGCCTGGGGTTCGCTGGGTGTGGTCACCCTGCTGGTGGTGGCGCTCGCGCTCGTCGATCGACCTATCGTCGGGCTGGGTTCCGAGCCTGGTTCCCCTGCCGATGGGAGCCAAACGGCCTGAGCGCGGCGAGCTAGGCGCCGTTGGGCTACGGCCCGACCAGCGCTGGCTCGGTCAAGGTTCGTCGCAACAGCTTGCCCGAAGGGGTGCGGGGCAAGCTCTCCACCGGGTGTACAGCAGCCAGCCGCTTGTACGGCGCCAATTGCGCCGCCACCCACTGGGCGATTGCCTCGGGGTCGGCGACGTCATCGTCGCGGATGACCACGAATGCAACCGGCAGCTCACCATGGCGCTCGTCCGGTCGCGCGACCACCGCAGCGTCCTGGACTGATGGGTGGGTCAGCAGCACAGACTCCAACTCGGCGGGCGCGACCTGAAAGCCATCGACCTTGATCAGGTCCTTGAGACGGTCGACGATGACGACCTCGCCCGTCAGGCCGATCCGGCCCAGGTCGCCGGTCCGGAGCCAGTCCTCTGGATCGATCATGTCCGCGGTTGCTTCGGGGCGGCCGAGATAGCCCGCCATCACTTGTGGGCCTCGAACCCATAGCTCGC
Organism: uncultured Acidimicrobiia bacterium; assembly: GCA_963826825.1. Classification (GTDB taxonomy): domain Bacteria; phylum Actinomycetota; class Acidimicrobiia; order Spongiisociales; family DATADW01; genus DATADW01. The sequence continues at coordinate 45,735 of CAWGYV010000009.1, forward strand.
CGTTGTGGCCCGGGCCCATGTCCTCACCGCTCTCGAGGTCGACGACACGAAGCTCGGTTTCGGGGAGGAGGCAGCCAACGGATCCGGGAGTCGTTTCCTCACCTCGCCGGGGGACGCACACCGCCCCGCTGGTCTCGGTCAAACCCCATCCTTGTCCAATGGCGCACCACGGCAGGCGGTCGGCGAGAGCGCGGTGTGTATCCGCCGGGAACGCCGCACCCCCGACCGCCACCAGGTCGAGTGCGCCGAGGTCGCGTTCAATGACGGCGGGATGATGCGCCAGGAACGACCCGACCGGTGGCGGGACCGCCAAATAGGTCACCCGATGGCGCTCCAGCAGATCGAGGAACTGGATGGGATCGAATCGGGGCATGGTCACCACCGTCGCACCGGCGGCAAGGGGGAGTATCAACTCTGCGGTGAAGCCGAGAATGTGAAAGAACGGCGCAAGGGCCAATGTCACGTCGTCGGGACCGACCTCGAGCGCTCCCATGAGTTGCCGGCAGACGGCGACCAGGTTGCCGTGGGTCAGCATGACCCCTTTCGGCGTCCCGGCGGTGCCGCTCGAGTAGGGGAGGAACGCCAGGTCGCCGGGTCCGGCATCGGATGATGTGCTCGGGGCATCGGTGGCCAGCACTTCGGAGATCGGAATGGCGCCAGGGGCTTCACCCGTGGTGACCACACGCGGGATGCCGAACGTACGGGCGACCGGCACCTTCTCAGGGATGGTCAGCACCACCGAAGGGCTCGAGTCCGCGAAGTGTGCCGCTGCCTCCCGGTCGGAGGCAGCCGGGTTGAGACTGGTGACGACCCCGCCTGCCTGAAGAGCGCCGAGGGTGAACAGCGCGAACTCGGGAACGTTGGGCATCCACAATCCAACCCGGTCGCCGTGGGCAAGTCCGCCGTCGACCAGCCATGCGGCGACCCGATCGGCCTTGGCAATCATGTCGCTGTAGGTCATGGCGGCGCCGGTCGAGCCATCGACCAGGGCCGTCCGATCGCCATGATTGTCGGCCGCAGCCTTGATGAGGCCGTAGAGGTTGCCCCCCGCCTCGATGGGCCGTTGGGCGCTTACCCAGATCATGCTCAGACAGACACCCGAGGAGTGGTTCGGATACGTCCCGACCATTCTCGGTCTGGCTCGAGCGCTGGAGGCGGCCGCGGTGAGCGGAGCCGATGGCGCCGAGGCATATCGGGATCGGATGGACGATTGGTGGAACGGCATCCGGATCGCCGTGGCTCGGCTCGACGATGTCGGTCTGCTCACCGAGGGTTGGGATGTCGACCGGGCGACAGATTGGGTCTGGACCGTGGTCCATCCGTCGGCCTACCAGCACTTGGTCGTCGAGCGAGGATGGGAGCCCTCCGTGGCGACGAGGCTCCTCATCGACACCCTCGAGCACGATCTGTTGGACTGCGGAAACCGACCGATGGCGGATCACCAGGCTGGTCTCGAAGACGGAATCCCGGCTCCGGGCCGTGCCGGGCGCTAGCTTCCACCACGGCCCCGAGACCATATGAGGAGGAACGGCCGTGGAATCTCAGAGCTTCTTCAGCGGGCTCTTCGACTTCTCCTTCAGGGAGTACGTCACGCCGAAGATCATCCGCGTCATATTCGTGATCCTCATCGTGTTCGCCGCTCTTGGGGCGCTGGCGTTGCTGGTCACCTCGTCTCGAGGCGGTGGGTTTGGGATCGTGTTGGGGATCATCTTCGCCGTGGTGGGGTTCTTCCTGTACGTGATCCTCTTCCGGATCTACCTGGAAGTGGTATCGGCGTTGTTCAGGATCAACGACAACATTGCAACGCTGGTCCAGCTCAGCGGCGGCACGCCGACGGTGACTCCGACCGATGTGATTACACAGATCCCTCCGCCACCACCGCCTTCCACGCCCCCCCCACCACCCCCCAGCGCTCCTTCCCCGGAAAGCGAGCTGCCGCCCAGCCCGTTGCCGCCACCCAGCGAGCGTCCATTCGACGAGCCTCCGCCGGCGGTCTGATCTCAGCGGTCGAAGCGCCGCAATCGCAGCGAGTTGGTGACAACCGAGACGCTCGATAGCGCCATGGCAGCGGCGGCGATCATCGGGTCGAGCAGCCCGGCGGCGGCAAGAGGTATCGCGGCGACGTTGTAGCCGAACGCCCAGAACAGGTTTTGCCGGATCACGGCGAAGGTTCGGCGCGCCAGTCGGATGGCGGTAGCCACCAGGGCGGGGTCGCCCGCCATCAGGACGACGTCGGCAGTTTCGATTGCGACGTCGGTCCCGGTGCCGATGGCGATCCCCACATCGGCCGCGGCCAGAGCGGGCGCGTCGTTGATCCCGTCGCCGACAAAGGCGATGGCCCTTTGGTCACCACGCAACCGGTTCAAGACCTCGGCCTTCTCCTCCGGGGTCACCTCCGCCTCGACCCGGCTGATCCCAAGGCGAGCCGCCACGGCTTCGGCCGTCCGTTGGTTGTCTCCGGTGATGAGAGCGGTGCCCAGACCCAGTTGGTTCAGCGCGGCGATGGCGCCGGCGGCACTTTCGCGGGGTGTGTCCGCCACGGCGATCATCCCCTTCGCCTCACCGTCCCAGCCCCCGAGGAAGGCAGTCGCTCCCTGGCTCTCGACCTCCGCCATCCGGTCGGTGAGGACATCGGGCACGAAGAATCCGCGATCTGCGAGCAGTTTGGGGGTACCCACAACCACCTCGACCCCGTCCACGGTCCCGATGACCCCCCTGCCCCCGATGGCGTTGAACCGGTTCACTCCGGTCAGATCTGTGCCGGCTTCCTCGGCACCCAGGGCAACGGCGCGCCCGATGGGGTGCTCGCTGGCTGCCTCGACCGAGCCGACCATGCGGAGGAAAAGGCGGCGGTCACCAAGCGCCAAGACATCGGTGAGCGTCATGACGCCCGTGGTGAGCGTCCCCGTCTTGTCGAAGGCCACGTCGGTCACTCGAGCCGACTGTTCGATGGCTTCTCCCCTGCGAAACAGGATTCCCGATTCGGCGCCCCGGCCACTGCCGACCATCACCGCCGTTGGTGTCGCCAGACCGAGTGCGCAGGGGCAGGCGATGATGAGAACGGCAACTGCCGCCTGCAACGCCGTGGCGACGTCGGCCCCCGAAAGCAGCCAACCGGCAAAGGTGAAGGCGGCCACCAGCACCACCACGGGGACGAACACAGCAGAAACCCGGTCGGCCAGGTGCTGGACGGGTGCCTTTGAGTTTTGCGCTTCCTCCACGGCCCTGACGATCCCGGCCAGGGCCGTTCCGGCCCCGATCGCCGTTGCACGCACCAGAAGACGCCCGTTCTGGTTGATGGTGGCGCCGTAGACGGCATCGGCCGGGTACTTCTCGACCGGGAGCGACTCGCCGGTGAGCATGCTCTCATCGACCGCGGACTCCCCGTCGATTACTTCGCCATCCGTCGGGATCTTCCCTCCGGGCCGAACGACCATGAGATCGCCGACCTGGACCTGCTCGATGGGCACCACGGTCTCTACGCCGTTGGCGAGGACAACAGCCTCGCTGGCACCGAGTTCGAACAACCTGCTTATCGCAGCCGAGGCTCGTCCCCGCGCTTGGGCTTCCAGGGCGCGGCCGAGGAGAACGAGCGTCACGATGACCGCTGCCACCTCGAAGTAGATCTCTTCACCTGCGGTTACGGCCCAGACCGAATACCCGTATGCGGCGAGGGTCCCAACCGAGATCAAGGTATCCATCGACACGTCGCCCGAACGGAGCCTCAGAACCGTATTGCGGTGGAATTGCCAGCCGAGAACGAGGACGACCGGGGTCGCCAGAGCCCATTGGAGCAGCCGGCTCCATGTCGCATCAGGCCCGAACATGCCAAGCACCAACAAGGGAGCCGATATGGCGGCCGCCCACCAGAACGATCGCCACGTAGAGCCATGACCGGCGTGTTCGTCCGAGGAGTGGGCTGGGTCGTCATCCGTCACGACATGGAGGTCGTAACCGATTCGCTGCACCGCCTGGCGAAGGTCCTCGGGCTCGACAGGGTCGGACAGGCTCACCACCGCGGTTCCGGTGGCGAAATTGACCGCGGCTTTGTCCACATCGGGTTGGCGGGAGAGCACGCGCTCGACGCGCATTGCGCAGGAAGCGCAGGTCATCCCCTCTACTTCGAAGGTGAGGTCGGGGCGTTCGGTCTCGTTCAACCGGCCACCTCGTAACCCTGGCCCTCGATGGCGGTGGCTATCTGGTCTGGCGATATGGACGCGTCGTCAAAGTCGACGGCCACCACCTTCGATTCGATCCCGACCTCGACCGATTCGACTCCGGCGAGCGCGCTGACGGCCTCCTCGATGGAGTGCTTGCAGTGGTCGCAAGAGATGTCAGGTACCGAGAAGTTGATCTGGGTCATCGGGTCACCTCGGATTCGATCGGGCCGGTGACAGCCGCTGTGTACTTCATGGTCTCGAGGAGCTCGTCGACGATCTCCGCGGTGCGCCCCTCGGCGACAGCTTCGCTGACGCACGTCTCCAGGTGGTTCTGGAGTAGCACCCGGTTCACCCGCTCGAGCGAGGCTTGCAGCGCCGATACCTGCTTCATGATTTCGGGGCAGTACCGCTCGTCCTCGACCATGGCTATGACCCCATCGAGATGGCCGCGAACGGTCTTCAACCGGTTGAGCGATGTCTGCTTGTGGTGTTGCTTCATGGGGATAGTGTACCACAGCCCACCCCACCGGGGGTGGGGTCAGGGTACTCCCGCTTTGGCGTCGCTCAAAGGGGATATGCCGCGTTTGGTGACGCCAAAACCATCTTGACAAATGTGACGAGGCCCCGGGGAGGGGGTCCGGGGCCTCGTCGGACGCCGGGGAGGGAAGGGAATCCCGGCGCGATCTGTGTCAGGCGCTCCCAGGGAGGATGCGGCCTCTCACCCGGGGGAACCTCACTGGGGCATGGACATGGCAGTGCTCGCGGCGGTTGTACATCGAGAGCTTGGTCTCACAGCCGCTCACGGCGCAGACCCGTCCCTTGGCATAGGTGCGGGAGGGCCGCCTCCCGCTGTGGATCTTCTCGCCTTTGTATGTGTCGGTGCTCATTGCGGGCCTCCTGACCCGGGCATCCATTCAACGTCTGACGGGTATCGCCCATTCCGCTGGGTTGCCCGTACCCCTTGTTCGGAGCCGGAGGCCCTGGCGGATTAGTCGCCGTCAACCGTTTGTACGCACTTTCGGGTCCGATGGTTCCCGCCGATCACCGGCAGATTGGAAGCCCCTGCGGGATCAGATGCCGAGCTTCTTGAGGAAGGCTCGGTTATCGGGTTCGCGTCCCAGGAAGTCGCGCAACATGTCGGCCCCGTCGCGGCTGCCGCCAGGTTCGAGGATGGCGCGGCGATAGGCCCTTCCGACCTGATCCGACGTTACACCCTCTTCATCGAAGCGGCTGAACATGTCGTCGCCGTAGACCTCCGACCACAAGTATCCGTAGTAGCCGGCGTCATACCCCGCCATCATGTGCCCGAAGCTGGCCGGGAAGAACGTGCCCTCGTGGAAGGGGATCAGCGTCACCGCGCTTGCCCGCCGCATGATGGCGTCGAGATCAAGTTCGTCCCACGGACCGTGCAGTCCGAGGTCGAGGACGCCGAGCGAGATCTGACGAAGCGTCATCAGCCCCACATCGAGGTTGCGCGCCGCGACGAGGCGACCCACCAGGTCGGCGGGAATGGGTTCGCCGGTCTCGTGGTGACGGGCAAACCGCTGTAGGACCTCAGGCTTCCAGCACCAATGCTCCATGATCTGGGATGGCGCCTCGACGAAGTCCCCCTCGGTGTTGCTCCCCGAGAACCGCACCATTTCGGCCCGGGTCAGCGTCTGGTGGAGGATGTGCCCGAATTCGTGGAACAGCGTGACCACCTCGTCGTGCTGTAACAACGAGGGTCGCTCGGGGGTCGGCTTTGTCAGGTTGGCGACGATCGTCGAGACAGGATGCCGGTAGCTGCCGCCTGGCTCCAATCTCCCGCCGATCAGGGTGAAGGCTGCGGCGTGGCCGTAGGTGCCCTCGCGGGGGAACAGGTCCATGAAGACAGTGGCGATCTCATCGCCGGTTGCCCGGTCGACGATGGCCCGCGCCGTGACATCGGGGTGCCACACCGGCTGGTCGTCGAGGTCGCGGAACTCGACACCGAACACTTCCCCGGTCACCTCGAGCATTCCATCGAGCACCTGCTGGAGTGGGAAATAGGCGGCCACCTCGATCGGGTCGACTCCGAAGTCCCGACGCCGGATCTGCGTGTCGTAAAAGCGCCAGTCCCACGGCTGGACCGTCGTTTCCCCGGTTTCCTGCTCGAGGAGTTTGGCCATGACCTCCAACTCGAGACGCCCCTTCTCGGTCAACGGAGGGATGAGCTTGTCGTAGAAGTCCGAGACCTGTTCGGGCTCCTTCGCCATTTGCTCTTCCATCGCGTAATGGGCCCACGAGGGAAGCCCGAACAGCTCTGCGGTGCGGCGGCGCAGCCCGACCGCCTCTTCCAGCACTGGGGTGTTGGCCTTGACGGCGCGGGTGTTGAACTTGAAGGCAAGCTCCTGGCGGAGGTCACGCCGCCGTGCGTTCTCCAGGAATGGGATCACCTCGGGATAGGCCATCGTGACCTTGTATGTCCCTTCGAGTTCACCGGGCTGAAGACGGGCGATGTAGGCATCGGGAAGTCCATCGAGGCCCTCGGCCGGCACGGTCAGATGGTCCTCCCAATCGGCGATGTTTCTGTCGAAGGCGACGGATAGCTCCACGAGGCGGGCGGCGATCCGTTTCGCCTCCTCTCTGGCCTGCGGATCGAGCTCGTGACCGGCTCTGCGCAGATCGCGCAACGTGAAGTCGAGCAATCTCGCCGGCTCGCCGGTGAGTGCCTGGGCTTCGTCGGTCTCGGCGTACTCCTTGACCGCCCGATACAGATCGTCACGGAAGACCAGGTCCACCGCCCATTTCTGGAGACGTTCCTCTGCCCGGCGGCCGGACTCCCGCACCGCCGGATCCGGGTGGACAAACGCCATGAATCCCCCCCGCCCAAACGAGTCGCCGATGATGGCGCCGATCTCGTCGAGCGGTAGCAGGGTTGCCGCGGTCGTTCTGGGGGTCGTGGCGACGAGGGCGCTGACGATGGCGTCGGCCCGCTGGATAGCCTGCTCGGTGATGGTCTCGATCTCTTCGGGGGTGTTGGCGAAGGTGAAGCTCATGATGCTGACCATAGGTCACCCCGAACTGGCGTCTGGATAGTTTCTTGGACACGGGCCTGTCCGGTAAGGGAGTGCTCGTCACCGGCGCCGCCGGCGGAATCGGCACCGCGGTTGTGCGTGCCTTCGCCGCCGAGGGTGCTCGGGTGGCTGTGCACTTCCACACCTCGCGATCCGGGGCGCAGGAGCTAGCCGGTGAGGTCGGTGGAGTGGCGCTCAGGGCCGATCTTCGTCGCCCCCCCGAGGCCGACTTGTTGGTCGCCGAGGCGGTGGCAGCGCTCGGCGGGCTCCATGTGTGCGTGGCCAACGCCGGTGTTTGGCCGTCCCAGGACGAGACCATCTGGGAGATCTCGCCGCAACGGTGGGAGGCCACGATCGCCGCCAACCTGTCGGTCACATTCAATACGGTGGCGGCCTTCCTCCGCCACGCAGCGAACACCGGCAGGGGAAATGTCGTGCTGGTGGGATCGACCGCCGGAGTTTTCGGAGAGGCGGGTCACTCCGACTATGCGGCAGCCAAAGGAGCGATCCTGACCGGGCTCCTCCTCTCGGTGAAGAACGAGGTGGCGCGGCTTGGCAACGGGGTGCGGGTAAACGCGGTGGCACCAGGGTGGACGGTGACGCCGATGATCGCCGACGCCCGGTCGGACCCGAGCCTGGTGGAGAGGGTTACCGCCACCATGTCCCTGAAGAAGCTGGGAGAGCCCGAAGACGTCGCCTCCGCAATTGTCTGGCTGGCCAGTGATCGGCTGGCGGGCCACGTCTCGGGTCAGGTGATCACTGTGGCGGGTGGGATGGAAGGCCGGATCATCCCATGACCCCGTGGTCGGAACTCCGCCAGGCTTCCTCGCCATCGAGGTAGGTCGCCAGGACCTCGATCTGCTCCACGGCATGGGCTTCGGTCTCAACCGGGTCGGCCGCCAGGACGACGAGGTCGGCTGGGCTTCCCGGCTGTAGGGGGGCCGGCAGCCCCGAGGCCCGTGCGGCACCATCGGTGAAGAGCGCCAGGGCCGCTTCGGCTCCCAGGCCCTCTTCCGGGATGATCCCCGCCCGGTGACGTGCCGCCGCCATCCCGCGTAGCGGCTCGGGCGACTCAACAGGGCTGTCCGACCCACCAGCCAGCGGGACCCCGGCGGCGGCGAGCGAGGCGAACGCATAGGTCCAGCGCAGCCGGTCCCGGCCGAGACGGCGCTCCAGCCAACCGGTCTCGGAGGGAAGGAAACCCGGCTGTACCGATGCAGTCACCCCCAGTGCGGCGAACCGCTCTATGTCCTCGGGGAGGGTGACCGAAGCGTGCTCCATTCGCAGTCGCGATGGGTGGGTTCCGGTGTCGATCAACTCCCCGAACAGGTCGAGCACCCGGGCCACCGCCCGGTCGCCGATGGCGTGGATGGCGACGTTTCCCCCATGTCGATGGCGCGTCGAGCTAGCGACGCGGTGTGAGCATCGAGCCGTAGGGTTCCGGTCTCGCCAGGTTTGTCGGCGAATGGTGTGCGCATGGCGGCGGTGTGTGCGCCGAAACTGCCGTCGGCGAAGTCCTTCATCCCGAGGAACCGAAGGCGGGCGCCTGCTCGATCGATCGCGGCAGCGGCGCGCTCCAAATCCTCGGGGCTGTCGGCGGAGACGAGCACCGAGAGGCGGACCGGGAGGTCGGGCGCCATCTCGACCAGAGTCGCAACCTCGTCACCTGCACCGCACCAGAGCGCCGTCCCTGCCGAGACGATGGCGCCTATGCCGGTGAGCCCCAGCGCCGGCAACCGCCGGAGCGCCTCCAGCACCTGCTCCGCCGTGATCACCGGTACCAGGTCGCCGACGGCTTGGGTGACGACCGCAACCGCCGTCTCGCGCAAGATGCCGGTGGGCATCCCGGCAGCGTCACGGTCGAAGGAGCCACCAACCGGATCGACGGTGGCGGGCGAGATGCCGGCAGCTTCCAGTGCCGCCGTAGAGGCGACGGCGAGATGACCGCACACCCTGTTGAGCAGCACCGGACGGCCCGGAGCCATCTTGTCGAGGTCGTGCCGGGTGGGCAGCCGCCGCTCGGCCAGAGTCTCGTCGTTGAGCCCACGTCCCAGGACGGGGGAACCAGGAGGTAGATCGGCCGCCGCCGCCCTGATTCGCTCCGCCAACTCATCGAAGTCGGTGGTCGCTCCCAACTTCAAGCCGGTTTCCTCCAGGGCGAACCCAAAGGGATGGAAATGGGCGTCGACCAGACCTGGAATGATCACCCCGACATGTCGCACCTCCTCGGTGCGGCCATCGCGCAACGTGCTCGCATCGCCGACTGCGGCCACCTTCCCGTTCTCGATGAGGACCGCGTCGCCGACCAACCCGCCCGCGGTGCGGACCCGGTCGGCGACCACGAGGCGCCTCATCGCAGTTGCTCAGGGAGGTGCGATGCGACCAGTTGCAGGAGGTCGGCATGCACCTCCGGAGATGCGGCCACGATCGCGGAGTCGCCGGGCCGGGCGGGAGCGCCGGTGTGATCGGTCACAACTCCACCGGCCTCCCGCACGAGAAGGATGCCTGCGGCGACGTCCCATGGTCCGAGGCCGTACTCCCAGAAACCGCCGAATCTTCCGGCAGCAACTGCTGCGAGGTCGAGAGCCGCCGCCCCCATCCGGCGGACATCGCGCCCGGCTTCGAGCACGGCCTCGAGGGCGCGGAGATACTCCCCGGCGTGCGAGCGCCGGTCGTAGGGGAACCCCGTCCCTATCAGCGAATCCGCCAGCGGTGCCTCGGCAACGTTCAACCGGCCGGAGGTGGACCATGCGCCCTCTCCCACCGAGGCCCAATAGGTGTCGTCGTGGAAAACGTCGGCCACAACCCCGACCAGCGGCCGGTCGCCGTCGTAGAGGGCCACGGAGACGGCTACCTGCGGAATGCGGTGTAGGAAATTGACCGTGCCGTCCAGCGGGTCGACCAGCCACCGGCGGCCGGTCCAAGCCGTCCCACCGGCTTCCTCGGCAAGCACGCCGTCCTCAGGTCGGTAGCTCTCGAGGACCGAGAGGATCGATGCTTCGGCTGCCCGGTCGGTCGCCGTCACCGGGTCGACCTCACCTTTGAACTCGGCGTCGGCCAGTCCAAATGCACCTCGGACCACGTCGGCCCCCGCCCTCACTGCGAGCCTCGCCACGCCAAGATCGTCCATGCGAAGACGGTAGACGGCGGACGGCGGACGGCGGACGGCGGCCAAACCGATCCGTGCTCATCGCACCTCGGGGAGTGAACCTTCCTCGACCGGTACCATGCCGGACCTACATGGGCGTGTTCGCTGCGCTGATTTCGGCGCTGCTCCTCATCATCGCTTTTCCACCATTCGGGGTCGGCGCTCTTGCAGTGGTCGCCCCGATCCCATTCCTCTGGGCGGTGCGCCGGGCCAAATCGGGGTGGATGGGCGCCCTCTACGGCGCCGCATTCGGTCTCGCCTTCTTTCTTGGGCTGATCTGGTGGATCGGGGCATTGGGATTCGTTGCCCTCGTTCCGCTGCTCCTCAGCCAGGCGGCTTTCACCACGGTCTACGGCGCCCTGCTCGCCCGGGCTAGGGCTTGGTCGCCGCAGCGGTGGTGGGTGGCAGCCGTTGGGGGATGGGCTCTAATGGAATTGGTGCGAGAGCGTTTCCCGGTGGGCGGGCTCTCATGGGGAATGCTCGGATACCCGGTCGGGGAATACGCCGCCACCCGCGGTGCCACCCAATGGATCGGTACGTCCGGGTGGTCGGTTGTTCTGTTGGCGGTTGCTGCGGGTGCCGTGGTAGCGCTGGAAAGCCGCCGATTTGGTCCGCTCGCCGCCTCCGCCGCGGCGCTGATCGGGCTGGGCCTGGCCGGGTGGGCCTGGCCGGGGATGGCGGAGGGGGAGCCACTGCGGGTCGCCATCGTCCAGGGCAACACACCATGCCCGGGCACCCACTGCGCCGACGAGCGGTACGGCACGTACCAGCTCCACCTCGAGATGACCCGCACCATCCCGGAGGGGTCGGTCGACCTCGTCGTTTGGGCGGAGGGAGCCACCGGATCGACCAACGCCGACCCGATCCTGGTACCGGAAGTGGCAGATGCCATCGGGGATGAGGCGGCACGCATTGGGGCGTACCTGCTGGTTGGTGGCGACCGGATCATCAGCGACACCGAGTGGATCAACGCCAACGTCCTCTTCGACCGCGAGGGTGAGATCGTGGGTGAGTACCGCAAGAGACAACCGGTGCCGTTCGGTGAGTACATCCCGTGGCGCTCGTTTCTCGCCCCGCTCATCCCAGAGCTGAGCCAGGTGCCGAGGGACATGATCAGGGGAGAAGACCCAGTGGTGTTCTCGACCGATTTCGGGATGCTCGGCTCGGTCGTGTCCTGGGAGGGATCGTTCGCCCGTTTCCCCCGCGACGTCGCCCGCAACGGGGCCCAGTTGTTGGTGGTCGCCACCAACAACGCCAGCTACCAGGTGTCACCCGCCTCGGACCAACTCATCGGCATGACTCGGATGCGCGGCGCCGAGCTCGGCCTCGACGTGGTCCATGCTGCCGTGACCGGGCGGTCCACCTTGATCACCGATGGCGGCGAGGTTGGTGAGCGGACTCCCATCTATGAGCAGGCGCTCTTGGTGGGCGAGGTGCAAATGCCGCGCCGCGGGCCCGACTCTGTACACCCGCCTGGGGGATTGGGTACAAGTGGCGGCGGTGTTGGGTCTAGTCGTCGTTCTGTTCCGGCGCCGCCCCGTTCCCCCAGAGGCGACCGAGGAGATCAGCCGGCCCGCCACACCCGTCGGCTCGGGTTGACCGCCGTATTCCGTCTATGTTTGCCCGGCTGACAGTCGCGGAGGACGAGAAATGACCCAGGCCATCGAGAACCTGCTGCGCGAGGAGCGGAGCTTCCCTCCTCCTCCCGAGTTTGCCGCCGACGCCAACGCCCAGCCGGGGATCCACGACGAGGCCGAGCAAGACTTCGCCGGCTTCTGGCTACGCAACGCCATCGAGCGGGTGAGTTGGTTCAAAGAGCCGACGGTGGCTCTTGACGACTCCGAAGCCCCGTTCTATCGCTGGTTCACCGACGGAACCCTCAACCTCTCGTACAACTGCCTCGATCGGCACCTCGAGGAGCGGGGCGACAAGATCGCCTACCACTGGGTGGGCGAGCCTGGCGACAAGCGAGCCATCTCCTACCGGGACCTGCACCGCGAGGTGTGCCGATTCGCCAATGCCCTCACTTCCATCGGGGTGGAGCGGGGCGACCGGGTGGCCATATATATGGGGATGGTTCCCGAACTGCCTGTGGCGATGCTCGCATGTGCCCGGATCGGCGCCGCCCACTCGGTGGTGTTCGGTGGGTTCTCCTCCGACGCGCTTGCCGACCGGATCGACGACGGTCAGGCCAAGGTATTGGTCACTCAGGACGGTGCCTGGCGCGGGGGAAACATCGTCCCGCTCAAAGCAAACGCCGATGTCGCCGTGGCCAGGACACCATCGATAGAGCACGTCGTGGTGCTGCGACGGGTCGGCTCGGAGGTCGCCATGAAGGAGGGCCGTGACCTCTGGTGGGACGAGGTTGTGGCCGATAAGCCGGACACGTTCGACCCGGCCGAGCTCGACGCCGAGGAGATGCTCTACATCCTCTATACGTCGGGGACTACCGCCAAGCCCAAGGGGATAGTCCACACACAGGGTGGATACCTGGTCGGCGTGGCGGCCACCCACCACTACGTATTCGACCTCAAGCCCGACGACGTCTACTGGTGCGCCGCCGACATCGGCTGGGTCACCGGTCACAGCTACATCGTCTATGGCCCGCTCTGCAACGGGGCCACGGGTGTGATCTACGAGGGTGCGCCCAACCACCCCGATTTCGACCGTCTCTGGCAGATCATCGAGGATTACCGGGTCACCATCCTCTACACGGCCCCCACCGCCATCCGCTCCTTCATGAAGTGGGGTGACCAGCACCCGGGGAAGCACGACCTCTCCAGCCTGCGGCTGTTGGGATCGGTCGGCGAGCCGATCAACCCCGAGGCGTGGATGTGGTACCGCCAGGTGATCGGGGGCGGCCGCTGTCCGGTGGTAGACACCTGGTGGCAGACGGAGACCGGGATGATCATGATCACCCCGCTCCCTGGGATCACGGCCACCAAGCCGGGGTCGGCCACGCTGCCCTTCCCTGGGATCGAAGCAGATGTGGTGGACGAGGATGGCAACTCGGTGCCTCTCGGCGGCGGCGGCTACCTCGTACTCACCCGGCCCTGGCCGGCGATGGCGCGCACCATCTACGGCGATCCCGATCGCTACGTCCAGACCTACTGGTCGCGCTACTCCGGCCGCTATTTCCCCGGTGACGGGTGCAAGCGCGACGACGACGGATACTTCTGGCTGTTGGGGCGGGTGGACGACGTGATGCTCGTATCCGGCCACAACATTTCGACGACCGAGGTGGAATCGGCGTTGGTGTCCCACCCCGCCGTTGCCGAGGCTGCGGTTGTGGGGCGCAAGGACGCCGTGACCGGTCAGGCGATCGCCGCGTTCGTCACCCTGCGCGGTGGTGTGGAGGGGAACGAGAACCTGCTCACCGAGTTGCGCGACCATGTGGCTCAAACCATTGGGCCGATCGCCAAGCCGCGCAGCATCGTCTTTACCAACGACCTGCCCAAGACCCGGTCGGGCAAGATCATGCGGCGGCTGTTGCGTGACATCTCCGAGCACCGTCAATTGGGAGACGTCACCACCCTCGCCAATGCCGACATCGTCGACGAGATCGCAGCCGCGGCAACCAGCGCACCCGCCGAGGAGTAACCAGGGCTTTCTGGCGGACCTTCCCTTTGAGATGGTTAAGGCATGGCTCTCGCCTGCCGATTACTGAAGGTCGTTTGTAAACCAGGGGGGCTGGAGGGTTGTTCACACATGAAATCTGTTATTAGGGCTGTTCTGGCGCTGACTTTGTTGCTCAGCACTGTTCTGGTGGGGGCTTCGCCCGCGATGGCGGCGAACGGATCCGTAAGCGGAACGGTGACCGGAGGCGGCAGCCCGCTCGCCAACATCACGGTCGAGTTGACCGACACGTCGGGGACCCCACTCGGCAAGACGGCGCTCACCGACGCGTCAGGCGACTACACCATCACAGACGTGGTTCCGGGCGACTACAAGGTCAGGGCCCGTGATCTCGATGTGACGTCGGGGCCTGGCAACGACTGGGTGAGCGAGTTCTACAACAACGTCCAGAACCAGGCCTCGGCGATGGTGGTGACCGTCGGCGACGGCCAGGCGGTCAGCTGACATCGACTTCGAGCTGGCCCAGGGCGGCCGAATCAGGGGACGGTTACCGACAGCGATGGCGATGGACCCGTCGGTCAGATCTGTGTCAGCGTCTACGACCAGCAACTCCGCCTCAAGGGGTTCGCCAAGACCAAGGCCGATGGCAGCTACGTCGTGCCGGTCGCGCAGGGTGACGGTTGTACTCAGTTTCCACGACTGCACGGCACCCTTCGATTTCGGCCCCGAGTGGTACAACAACCAGCTCACCGGGCAGGCGGCTGACCACTGTGACGGTCACTGCCGGTGGCGAGGTGACCGGGATCGACGCCGAGCTCGGCGAGGGCTTCACCCTCACCGGCACCGTCACCGAAGAGCTCACTGGTAATGTCGCCAAGGGAGCCTGCGTCACCGTCTACAACGTCGGTGGATCGAAGGTCGACTCTGACAACGCCAACGGCAGCGGCGTTTTCGTGATCAAGGGGCTTGATCCGCAGGAGTATGAGATGCGGATCTCGGACTGCAGCAGCGGGCAACCCCGTTGGAAGAAGGAGTGGTGGCAGGACTCCAACGGTCGCGGTGGGGCATTGGCGGTGGATCTCAGCACCGGCGGTCCCGCAGGCGGCTACAACGTGGTCGTCACTCCGATCGGTGACATCAAGGGCAAGGTCATCAAGCAGGGCGGCGGCGGCGCTCTCCGCGGGGTCAAGGTCCGCGCCTACCAGGGCCAGGATGTGGTCAAGTCGATCAAGACAAGCGGTAACGGCAAGTACAGGCTCAACAACATCCAGACCGGGACCTACGACATCAAGTTCACCAAGTCCGGGTACAAGGCGGAGTGGTACAAGAACGTCACGGTGCGCGCCAGCGCCAAAGACGTCACCGTGAACCGTGGCGCAGTCAAGTCGAAGGTCAATGCCTGGATGCAGAAGAAGGGTGCGTGACCACGCTCTGACCCCGTCGAGGAGATCGAGGCGGCAGCGGCCAGCGCACCCACCGAGGAGTAGCGCAGCAGGGCCCTTCTGGTGGACCTACCCTTGAGATGGTTAAGGCACGGCTTCCGCCTGCCGACTACGAAGGTCGTTTGTAAACCAGGGGGGCTGGAGGGTTGGTTCACACATGAAATCTGTGCTTAGGGCTGTTCTTGCGCTGACTTTGTTGCTGAGCACTGTTCTGGTGGGGGCTTCGCCGGCTACGGCTCAGACCCCTGGCTCGGTTAGCGGCAACGTACAAGGGGGCGGTGGTGGCAACCTCGAGTTCATCACGGTTGAGCTGACCGACACGTCGGGTAGACCCACCGGACTGGAAGCTGTGACCGACGGGTCCGGCAACTACACCATCGACGGGGTAGACCCTGGCGACTACAAGGTTCGGGCCCGGGACCTCCATCTCGAGGCTGACGCCGGACAGGACTACGTCAGCGAGTACTTCGACAACGTCCAGAACCAGGCATCGGCCACGGTCGTGACCGTGGCCGACGGCCAGGCCGTGAACAACATCGACTTCGTACTGGCCAAGGGTGGCCGGATCGAGGGGACGGTCACAGACAGCGATGGCGACGGAGTCGGTCAGATCTGCGTAAGCGTCTACGACCAGCAACTCCGTCTTAAGGGGTTTGCCAAGACACAGGCCGATGGCAACTACATCGTCGCCACAGTCGCTGCGGGAGACGTCGTACTGCGATTCCACGACTGCACCGCTCCGTTCGACTTCGGCCCCGAGTGGTACAACAACAAGCTCACCGGCCAGGCTGCTGACACGGTGACAGTCACATCCGGTGGCGAGACTGGCCCGATCAACGCCCAACTGGGCGAGGGCTTCACCCTCACCGGTACGGTGACCGAAGAGTTGACCGGGGCCGCGGCGCCCGGCGCATGTGTCACCGTCTACAACGTCAACGGGTCGAGTGTCGACTCCGACAACGCCAACAGCAGCGGCGTCTTCGTGATCACGGGTCTCGATCCTCAGGAGTACGAGATGCGGATCTCGGACTGCACCAGCGGCCAGCCGCGGTGGAAGACCGAGTGGTGGCAGAACGCCACAAGCCGGGATGGCGCCGACCCGGTCGATCTCAGCAGCGGCGGGCCTGCCGGCGGGTTCAACCCTGTCGTCACCCCGATCGGCGACATCAAGGGCAAGGTGACCAAGCAGTCGGGTGGCGGCAACCTCTCCGGCGTCAAGGTCCGCGCCTATCAGGGCCAGGACGTGGTCAAGTCGATCAAGACCAGTGGCAACGGCAAGTACAAGCTGAACGACATCCAGGCAGGTACCTACGACATCAAGTTCACCAAGTCCGGGTACACGACCGAGTGGTACAAGGGCGTGACCGCCCGTACCGGCGCCAAAGAGGTCACCGTCGGCCGTGGCGCCGTCAAGTCGGCCATCAACGCTTCGATGCAGAAGAAGGACGATGACGACGGCGGTGGTGGCGGCGGCGGCGGAGGCGGTGGTGACAAGGGCTCGATTGCGGGCACCGTCACCGGCATCACCGGGGGCGTCGTGTCGGGGGCCAAGGTCGAGGTCTACAAGACCTCCGGCAACTCCGCCGGCAGCCTGGTGAAGAGCGCAACGACCTCGAGCAGCGGCGCCTACAAGGTGAGCGGTCTCAACGACGGCACCTACCTCGTGTTGTTCGCTAACGGCTCAGCGTCCTACTTTGCCGACTGGTACACCAGCGCCCCGCTCTACCGCGAGGCCGATGCCACCAAGGTGACGGTCAACGGTGCCGAGACCGGGAAGAACGGGAACCTTCAACCCATCTTCTCCGACATCGGCGGCAACACCTTCTACGGGGACATCCTGTGGCTTCGCAACACCGGCATCACGCTCGGTTGCGACGACACCCACTTCTGCCCCTCGAGCAGCGTGACCAGGGGCCAGATGGCCGCCTTCCTGGTGCGGGGTCTCGACCTGACCGGTGACACCAGTGGCGACACCTTCAGCGATGACAACGGCTCGACCTTCGAGGACGAGATCGAGATCCTGGCGCAGGCCGGTGTCACCCTCGGGTGCGCCGATGGCCTGTTCTGCCCGGATGCTTCGGTGACACGGGGTCAGATGGCCGCCTTCCTGGTTCGAGCGATGGACTATGACGACAACCCGGCGGGCGACCGCTTCACCGACGACAACGGCTCGACATTCGAGGACGAGATCGAGAAGTTGGCCGAGGCGGGTGTCACCCAAGGTTGCACCGACACCCAGTTCTGCCCGAACGACCCGGTGACCAGAGGCCAGATGGCCGCCTTCCTCCACCGTGCCCTCGGTGGCGGGGTCATCTACCCGGGCTGACCGAAACCACGCAACCCAGGGTTCGAAGCGTCATAGAGGCGCTCCTCGAGCCCTGGGTTGCTCGCGTTCCGGGAACTCACGGAACAGCGACCGCGTAGCCTCTGACCCGCTATCGGCGGGAGAACATGAAGGTCGTCACCGGGTTCGAACCGGCAGTGCATGGGTTCCGTTTCACCAACCGGTTCCTGGGGTCGGCGGTGCTATCCCAGCTGGGCAAGACCGGCCGGCTCGCCGAGGTCACCGGGATCGGTGTCCCCCATCTCGTGCAACAGGCGCTTGGTCTCCTCGGAGGGACGCGGTTCTGGGACGGGTTCGGGCTGTGCGGCGGCATGTCGTGGCTGGCGCTCGACCGGTTCGATGCGGACGAGACACCCGAGGCGGATCCCCAGCCGCCGGCTCCCGGTAACGAACTGTTCGAGCGTCTTGTCGCCCGACAGGCCGACTCGCTTGCCGGAACCGAAATGGTGGTCCGCTGCCTTGGAGCGCAGGCCCTCCACGATTACGACCGGTGGTGGTTGTTCTGGCGGGACAGTCTTGGTGCTTTGACCGAGAAACTCGAGCTTCCCACATTGCTCGCCTCGCTTGACGCAGGGCGACCCGAATCTGTCTGCCTCATCCGCACCGCAGGGGTCTCCGATCCAGGTGCCAACCATCAGGTCGTGGTCACCGGGTACGAAGACCTCGGCGATGGACGGCTGACGCTGAGTCTCTACGACCCCAATCACCCGGGCACGTCGCCCACCATCACGCTGAGCACCGGCCAGCCCGGCCACCGGCTGGCACCGGTGCAATCGAGCGGGGAGACCGTTCGCGGTTTGTTCGTCTGGCCTCGGTCCGGCCGCTGATCCGCAGTCTGCCTTACCGGCTCGTTGTCAGCCGGCGAACGCCGGGACCTCGCATGGCTCTTCGCCGGGGAGGAGGGGTCTGGGGAACACTCGCCAGGTGGTGTCACCAGTTTCGAACAGAGTTGCCTGATTTGCTTCCCTGAATGCACCCACGAGCGCTTGGGCATCTTCTCCTTCGAAGGAGGCGCACTTGATGCCCTGTTGACCGGCGAGGTCGTCCCATGTAGCAGGGTCCTCGTCGATGGGGAACTCGACCACCTGCTCGAACTCGTCTCCGGTTGCCTCTGCCTCCTGGGCAATTACCTGGATGCTTTCGGGCTCTAGCTCCCCGACGTCACCCTCGGCGGCGGCCACTCCATCGAGAACCCGGACCAGCCCGGCGAGTCGCTGCACCTGTTCGCTCTGCCCTTCGCCGATGTCGAGGGCGTAGACCTCAAACCGGTGCTCGCCCTGGTCGTCGTGGTAGGTGATCACCGTGGTCGATGCGTCGGCGATGATGTTGGCCGAGTTGTCGTCCACCTCGTCGGTGATCTGGTCGATCCCCGTGACGGTGATGGCGTCCATCACCACATCGAGCTCATCCTCGGTCAGCTGGCGGACCTGGTAGTTGGGCCAGAGCGGCTGGGGGAAGATCTCGATCATGGGTCCCTGGAAGATGAGCCGGCCGTCACCGGTCAGGACGTAGCGGGGTCCTCGGCCCAAGGCGAACTCGATTGGGACGAAGCCACCGATGTCCTCCACGACCAAGACGACGTCCTCGGCGGCGGGGAGGGTGGTCTCGGCGGGGGAGGTGTCGGTGGTGGATGCGAACTGTGGTACCTGCTCCGCCCGTCGTCCCGCAGGCGGCGAGCAGCATTGCTATTAGGGCGAGGCCTGTGACGTGTCGTTTCATGTGTTCTTGGACGAAGTACCTGGCCCCCCCGGTTCCCACCCGGATCAGGCCGTCCTGCCCCGCCCTTCGGGCAGGTGGATTTCGGCGTCGTCGACTATTCCGAGCTCGTAGTCGGCAAGCGCCTCCTCGATCACGTCGATTGCCCGGTCGAGCTCGTCGATCGTGGCTATGAGGGGCGGGATGAACCTGATGACGTTCCCGTCCGGTCCGCATGGGATCAGGATCAGCTCGTTGGCCAACCCGTGCCTAGCCACCTGATCCATTGCCGCCGGGTCGGGATCTCGGGTCTCTCTGTCCTTGACCAGTTCTACCCCGATCATGAGGCCCAACCCGCGGACGTCGCCGATCGTCGAATAGGTGGCCTGGGCCTTGCGGAACCGCTCGAACGCCCGTGCCGACAGGCTGGAGGCATGGGGGAGCAGTTCCTCTATGACCTCCATCACCGCAATGGCGGCGGCGCACGCCACAGGGTTTCCGCCAAAGGTGGTCCCATGCGAGCCCACCGGCCACGACTCCATCCGCTCACGCGAAGCGCCGTAGGCGGAGAGCGGGAGACCGTTGGCGATCCCCTTTCCCAGGGCGATGATGTCGGGGGCGATCCCGTAATGGTCGGCGGCCGTCCACCCTCCGGTACGTCCGAAGCCGGTCTGCACCTCGTCGAACACCAGCAGGATCCCCTGCTCGTCGGCGATTCGGCGTAGCTCCCCGAGGAAGCGCTCGGGCGCTGGGTAATAGCCCCCTTCCCCTTGGACCGGCTCGATGAGAAAGCAGGCGACATTGCCCGGTGAGATCTCGTGACGGAACATCCGTTGCAACTCGTCGAGGGCAAGGTCGGTCGCCTGCTCCTCATCGAGCCCCCATCGATAGGGGTGCGGGAACGGAGAGACGAGTACCGAGCCGAGCACGGGGTGGTACCCATCCCGGTATTTGGCGTTCGACGTCGTGTACGAGACCGACCCCATAGTCCTCCCGTGGAACCCGCCACGGAAGGCGATGACGGCCTGCCGCCCCGATGTCTTGCGGGCCAGCTTGACCGCCGCCTCCACCGCCTCGGCTCCCGAGTTGGCGAAGCCGAACATGTCGATCCCCGGTGGGGTGATCTTCGGCCAGCCCTTCGGCGACCTCGACGATCGACTCGTAGTGGAAGACACAACCGGAGTGGGCCATCCGCCCCATCTGCTCGATCGCGGCTGTGACCACCTGCGGATGGTTGTGACCCAAGTTGGTGACCGCGGTCCCGCAGGCGAAATCCGCCCATTTGTTGCCGGCATCGTCGTACACCCAGAGACCCTCGGCGCGTTCCACCACGATGTCGGTGTCGAAGGAGAGAACTGGGGCCACGGCCGCCGGTGACGGGATATGAGGTCGGACATGGCCGGCATGGTACGCGGGAAGGACACGGAACACGGAAGTCGGAGGACGGAAAATCACAGGTCGGCAGACGGCGGACGGCGGACGGCGGACAGACACGGCTGTCCGCCACGTCCGACACCCTT
This sequence comes from uncultured Acidimicrobiia bacterium, assembly GCA_963826825.1. Lineage (GTDB taxonomy): Bacteria > Actinomycetota > Acidimicrobiia > Spongiisociales > DATADW01 > DATADW01. Next base: position 66,655 of record CAWGYV010000009.1, read on the forward strand.
GGTCAGCTGTACTCGACCCTCCGCTCTCCTTCGAGCACTTCTCCGACTATCCAGGTCATGTGGTCGAAGCGAGCGAATGATCGCGGTAGCCCGCTCCACGGCCGTCGAGTCGACCACAGCCAGGAAGCCGAGGCCCATGTTGAAGGTCGATCGCATCTCGTCATCGGGCATCGATCCCCATCTTCTGGAGGAGGCCTGAAACACACTGGGCACTTCCCAGGCGTCCATGATGGATGACAGCGCGGCTCCCTATCGGGAAGCACCCTTCCCAGGTTGCCGGCGATCCCGCCACCGGTGACGTGCACCAGACCGTGGATCCCACCGGATGTGACCGCCTCGAGGACGGCCGGTGAGTAGATGACGGACGGCTCGAGGAGCACTTCCCCCCACGTGCGGTCACCGCCGGGGAAGGGCTCGGCAAGGTCGCGCTCGCCGATGATGGCCCGAACCAGCGAGAAACCATTGCTCCGCAGGTTCGGGCTGGCGACTCCGATGACGACGTCACCGGGTCGGATGGATGATCCGTCTATCCGACCGTCCCGCTCCACCACCCCGAGTGCAGCACCAGCCAGGTCGATCTGGTCGGGAGGCATCACGCCGGGGTGCTCGGCGGTCTCACCACCGAGCAGGGGCACGTTGGCAAGGGCGCAGCCCTCGGCCACCGAGGCGACAACAGCGCGGTCCCGCGCCGGGTCGAGCCGGCCTACGGCCATGTAGTCGACCATCCCCAGCGGGGTGGCGCCGACGGCGGCGAGGTCGTCGACGCACATGGCCACCAGGTCGTGCCCCACGCCGTCCCAGCGACCGGCGCGGCGCGCCAGTTCGAGCTTGGTGCCGACACCGTCGGTCGTCAGCATCAGCACGGGGTTTTGGTAACCGGGGGGAAGCTCGACACCGCCGGCGAACCCGCCGAAACCGCCAACCACGTTGGCGCCCCAGGTGGCGGTGACCAGACCGGAGATGGCGTCGACGTGGCGGTCGGCCCCGACGAGGTCGACGCCGGCCTCCCGGTAGGAGGTCATCAGGCGGGGGCTTGCTCCAGGACGAACTTGCCCGCATCGAGGTCCACCGCGGTGGGGTACTCACCGCTGAGGCAAGCGGTGCAGAACCCGGCCTCGGCGACCTCGGTTGCGGCGAGCAGCTCATCGAGCGACAGGTAGGCGAGGCTGTCGCATCCGAGGTAGTCGGCGATCTGCTCCACCGACATGTGCGCCGCGAGCAGTTGCGAGCGGTCGGAGGTGTCCATCCCGTAGAAGCACGGCCAACGGTATGGAGGAGAGGAGATCCTGAGGTGGACCTCGGCCGCTCCGGCCTCTCTCGTCATGGCGACGAGTTGTCGGGTGGTGCTCCCCCTGACGATCGAGTCGTCCACCAGAACGACCCGCTTTGCGGCGAGCGTCGCCGGTATGGGGTTGAGCTTGAGCTTGATGCCTCTGTCACGCTGCAACTGGGAAGGCTCGATGAACGTCCTGCCGATATACCGGTTCTTGACCAGACCATCTGTGTACGGAATCCCGCTGTGGGCGGCGAAGCCCTGCGCCGCCGGGATGCCCGACTCGGGCACGGGGACCACGATGTCCGCATCCGCCGGCGCCTCCTCGGCCAGCCGCCGCCCCATCCGCTGACGGGCTGCCTGGACCGATTGGCCATAGAGCAGCGAATCGGGCCGGGCGAAGTAGACGAACTCGAACAGGCACAGGCGGGGCTCGCAAGTCTGGAAGGGACGCAGGCTCCGGATCCCGGTGGCGTCCACGATCACCATCTCGCCTGGCTCCACGTCGCGCACATAGCTGGCGCCGACCAGGTCGAGGGCGGCGGTCTCCGAGGCGATCACCCAACCGTCCTCGGCAAGCCGTCCCAGGCAAAGCGGGCGGAACCCGTGTGGGTCGCGGACCCCGATGATCCGGCCCTGGTCCATCACCACCAATGAGAAGGCGCCCTCGAATTTGGGAAGGGTGGAGAACAGGGCACTCTCCAAGCCCCTGCCGTCGGAGCGCTCGTCCTCGACGGCGGCGGCGATGGCATCGAGCATCAGTTCGGAGTCGGTGGTCCCCGGGCAGTCGGGGTTCATCGATGCCAGCCGGGCGGTGTTTGTCAGGTTGCCGTTGTGGCCCAGGGCCACCCCGATGCTGCCGACCTGGCGGTACGCAGGCTGCGAGTTTTCCCAGAGGTTCGATCCGGTCGTCGAGTAGCGGGTGTGCCCGATACCGAGGTGACCGGCGAGCGCCGACAACGATCGCTCGTCGAAGACCTGGGCCACCAGCCCGAGGTCCTTGAGAACGGTGACGGTCTCCCCGTCGGAGACGGACATCCCCGCCGACTCCTGGCCGCGGTGCTGGAGGGCGAACAACCCGAAGTAGATGAGGTGGGCGGCGCGCTGGTTGGGGGCGTATACGGCGAAGACCCCGCAGGCCTCGCCGGGCCGTTCCATCGTCGGGTCGAATCGTTCACGCTGGTCAGTGTAGGAGTGGGGCCAACCGGCGAACCGCCATCCGATCAGGCCGCTGATGTCAGCCGGCGAGCCGCCGAGGGATGGCTTCTCTCCAGATCTCTGCCGCGGTCTCCAGGGGGACGGTGAACGTCGCCGAGCCAACCCGGAGGACGATGGCATCGCCCCCAAACCCCCCCACGCGAGATGCGGCGACGCCCATCTCGCCCGCTGCCGCGGCAAGGACGTCGCCGTAACCAGGGGAGATGGCGGCGACAAACCGATGGGGGTCCTCGCTGAAGAGCCGCATGAAGTCGGGGCACTCGATGGTGGCGCCGACCGATGACCGGATGCAGATCTCGGCCACGGCCATCGCCAGCCCACCATCGGAGACATCCTGGAGCACGGGGGCAATGCCGGCGTCTGCCAGCCGTCTCGCCAGCGCCACCGCGGCGCGGGCCGCGGTCGGGTCCGGAGCGGTCGGCCTGCCTCCGACGTGGCCGAACAGCACCTTCTCCAAGCAGCTACCGGCGAGCCCCCGTCCGGCAGGCGAGCCCAGAAGCCAAAGCTCCATGCCCTCGTCGGCCAGGTCGAGGCGGGGAGGGTTGGTGGGCAGTGGGTCGACCACTCCGAGCAGCCCGATCACAGGGGTCGGGTCGATGTCCTGCCCGTCTGTCTCGTTGTAGAAGGAGACGTTCCCGCCGACGACAGGGATCGCCAGCGCTTCGCAAGCCGAGGCGATGCCCTCGACGGTCTCGATGAACTGCCACATCACCTCGGAGCGCTCCGGGTTGCCAAAGTTGAGGTTGTCGACCACTGCAAGCGGTCTCGCCCCCACCATGGCGACGTTGAGCGCAGCTTCGTAGACCAGTCGTGCGGCCCCGCGGCGCGGGTCGAGAGAGCAGAGCCTGCCGTTCCCGTCCACCGAGACCGCCATCCCCTTGCCCGTCTCACCCAGCGACAGCAGCGTGGCGCCATGACCCGGGCCGACGACGGTATCCAGGTAGAGCATGTGGTCGTACTGCTCGTAGACCCAGCTGCGGTCGCCAAGAGCGGGGTCGTCAAGCAGCGCGAGGAGCGCTTCAGCCGGATCGGGAGGACGGAGGTAGCGGTAGGTGCTGCCCCAACGGTCCTCGAGCCACCATGGTTCACCTGCGGGTCGGATGTATCGGGGGCCGGCGGCGAGAGATTCGGCGGGCACCTCGGCTACGACCTCGCCGCGGTGACTCACCCGCACCATGTCACTCGAGCGGACCGTGCCCACGACCGAGGCGTCGATCTCCCAACGACCCGCCACCTCGAGGACCTCGGGGACCCGCTCGGGGAGCACGAAGGCCATCATCCTCTCCTGTGATTCCGACATGAGGAGTTCGGCCGCAGTCATCCCGCTCTCTCGGACATGGACCCGGTCGAGGTCGAGGTCGAGCCCGACTCCGGCGCGTGCCGCCGGCTCGGCGGCGGCGCACGAGAGCCCGGCTGCTCCCAGGTCCTGCACCCCCACCACGAGACGGCGGCGATATAGCTCGAGGCAGGCCTCGATGAGTTTCTTCTCCTCGAACGGGTCGCCCACCTGGACCGCAGGTCGCTTCGACCCGCTGTCCTCTTCGAAACCCGCCGACGCCAGCACCGATGCTCCACCGATCCCGTCGCGTCCGGTGGACGCCCCGAGCAGGACCGCCACAGATCCGGGGGGTCCTGCGGTCCCAAGCACCAGTTGATCGCGCCTCATGACGCCTAGGCACATCACGTTCACCAGCGGATTGCCCGCGTAGCACTCCTCGAAACCCAACTCACCGCCCACCGTCGGGACGCCAACCGCGTTGCCGTAAGAGGCGATGCCTCCCACGACACCGGTGAACAGGTAGCGGTTGAGCGGGTCGTCGAGCGGACCAAACCGGATCGAGTCCCAGAGAGCAACGGGTCGGGCTCCCATGGTGAACACGTCGCGCAGGATGCCGCCCACCCCGGTGGCGGCGCCCTGATGAGGCTCGACGAAGGATGGATGGTTGTGGCTCTCGATCCGCAGCGCAGCCAGCCATCCATCACCGAGGTCGACCACTCCGGCGTTCTCGCCGGGACCGACGACGACCCATGGAGCCGTGGACGGAAGGCGACCCAAGTAGGCGCGCGACGACTTGTAGGAGCAGTGCTCCGACCACATCACCGAGAACATGGCGAGTTCGGCCGCCGAGGGTTGACGCCCCAGCCGGGCGGAGATGTCCCCCATCTCTTCGTCGCTCAACCCGAGGAGACGGTGGGCTGGTGTGGGGTCGGTGTCGGGTCCGGCGGTCACGAAGCTCGCCGCATGGCACCTGATTCGCAGGCGCCGAGGAAGCTTTCGAGCAGCCTTACCCCTCCGTTCTCGGCTCGGTCGAGCACCGCCCGCTCGGGGTGCGGCATCACCCCGACGACGTTCCCCGCTTCATTGGCGACCGCGGCTGCGGCGAGCTGCGACCCGTTGGGGTCGTCGGTGTAGCGGATGACCACGCGGCCCGACCCCTCCGGGTCGACCCAGGCACCCTCGTACGAGTTCAACGGGATGCGGAGTCGGTCGCCCACCCGATGCGCCGACGTGAGGATCGTCGTGTTGTCGGCGACCTCCACTTCGACGAACCGGCAGATGAACCGCAGGTCTCGATTGGCGATCAGCGCCCCTGGCAGGAGACCAGCCTCGCAAAGCACTTGGAAGCCGTTGCAGATGCCGAGCACAGGAGCGCCCTCGGCAGCACGTCGCTCCACCTCGGCCATGACGGGGGACAGGCGAGCTATCGCCCCGGTGCGCAGATAGTCGCCATGGGCGAATCCACCGGGCAACACCACTCCATCGGCGCCGCTCAGATCGCTGTCGCCGTGCCAGACGAACTCTGGATCTCCTCCCACGGCCCGAATGGCGCGGACCACGTCGCGCTCGCAGTTGGTTCCTGGAAAGAGCACGACAGCGACCCGGGCGGTCACTCCACGACCTCGACGGTGAAGTCCTCGAGCACCGGGTTGGCCAGCAGACGACGGCACATCTCGTCGACACGTGCCGACAGCGCCTCTCGATCGCCATCCCCGCATTCGAGGGTGATCAGCTTGTCGACCCGCACCGACGTGACCTCGTCGAATCCGAGTTGGTGGAGAGCGCGGGCGATGGTGGTGCCTTGCGGATCGGCGATGTCCGCCCGGCGGGTGACTGTCACCTCGACCTTCAAGACGATCCCGGACCGTGGAGTGGCCGGCCCGTGATCCGCTGGTACGCCTCGAGGTACCGCTCCGATGTCTCTGCGATCACCTCGGGTGGCAGAGCGGGCGCCGGTGGTGTGTGGTCCCACCCGGAGGCATCGAGCCAGTCGCGCAGCGGTTGCTTGTCGAAGGAGGGCACGTCGTTCCCCGGCGACCAGGCGTCCGCCGGCCAATACCTCGAAGAGTCGGGGGTGAGGACCTCGTCCACCAGGATCAACTCGGCGGAGCCGCCGCGCGTGTAGCCGAACTCGAACTTGGTGTCGGCGAGGATCACACCCCGCTCGGCGGCGTATGCGGCGCCGGCGAGGTAGATGTCGACAGAGCGTCTCCGGAGCTCCTCGTAGAGGTCGTCTCCGACCAACTGTCTAGCGCCCTCTTCGGTGAGGTTCTCGTCGTGACCAGTGGCCGCCTTCGTAGCCGGGGTGAAGATCGGCTCGTCCAAGCGGTCTGCCATCTGCAAGCCCGGCGGGAGGTGCTCGGTGGTGGGTCCGCCGCCGTCCCGGTACTCCCGCCATGACGATCCGTAGAGGTAGCCGCGTACCACGCACTCCAGGGGGACGACGTCGGCCCGCCGGACCACCATGGCGCGTCCGGTCAGCTCGGAGCGATCCTCCGCGGTCAGTTCGAGCCCGTCGAGGTCGGTTGTCAGCATGTGGTGAGGCGTGTCGAGCAGATCGAACCAGAAGACAGAGAGGCTGGTTAGTACCTCGCCCTTGGATGGGATGGGGTCGGGGAGCACGACGTCGTATGCGGACACGCGGTCGGTCGCAACGAACAGCAAGCGGTCGCGGTCGATCTCGTAGATCTCCCGCACCTTTCCCGACGCCACATGAGGCAGTGCCACCACGCCTTGCGATGGTAGCGAGGGCGCGCACGGCTGCTCCACCACCTCGCGGCTCGCCGGCGATAGCCTCGATGAATGACCGAGTCAGGCGGCATGGACAGGGCGATGCGGGTCGAGAGCCTGCTAGCGGATGATCCTTATGCCGCGCTCCTCGGCATCGAGTTGGTGTCGGTGGATGACACCTCGATCGTTCTCAGCATGCAGGTCAGGCCCGATCTCGCCAACTTCACCGGCTCGACGCACGGCGGGGCGGTGTTCTCGCTGGCCGATTGCGCCCTCAGCCTCGCTTCCAACATCGCCGGGCCGGCGGTGGCGGTTGACACCCACCTTGCCGTGACCGCGTCCTCATCGCCCGGCGAGAGGCTCGAGGCGACCGTGGTTGAGGAGGCGGTGGGGAAACGGCTGGCGACCTACCGGGTGACGGTGCGCCGTGGCGACGGGCGGGTCTGCGGTGCGTTCACCGGCACCGTGTTCCGTACCGGCTGATTATCGGTCTCACCACATCCATCTAGCATTCCCTGTTCCGCTCTGGAGACCCCCTGCACGTCGCCCCGATACCGCCTCGTCGTCTGCTGTTGAAAAGAATCCTGCTTGGCGCGGGCGCCCTGATCGTGGTCGCCGCCGTGGTCATCGGAATCCAGGTGTGGCGGACCTACCAGACCATCGAGACAGAGCAGTTCGACCCGGCTGCGGCCGGAGAGGCAATTGCCACCCGGACCGAGGGGGCAGAGGCGGCGCCCCTTCGCCCCCCGGCAACCGACGACGTGGCAACGACTGCAGGTCCGCTCCCGACGGTGACCGGTGCATACGAGCGCCAACTCACTCGAGCAGCCGAGGCGATCTACCTGGTCGACGTCCTTTCCGGGGTGCAACGTCCGTTTGAGTTGGTGCCCCAGCAGATCGAGCACGCCGAGAGCCCGCCGCTGCCAGACGCCATGTTCGAGGCCTACCTGTTGGTGGGGAGCGACCTCAGTGGGGAGAGGGCCGACGCCATCATCCTCGGTCTGGTCCCGAGCGACGGGTCAGATCCCATCCTGGCCTCGATCCCACGTGATCTCTATATGACGAACCCCTGCTCTGGGGTCAACGACCGAATCAACTCGACGCTCATCGGCTGTCCCGGTTACGCCACCGGTAGCGAGCTCTTGGCGCTGGCCGTGCAGCAGTTCACCGGGGTAGAAGTCGATCACCTCGTCAGGGCCGATTTCGACGGATTCGCCAGCATCATCGACGCGCTCGGGGGTGTCGAACTGTGTGTCGATGCACCGACCCGAGACGAGAAGGCCCACTTCGAGATTTCACCGGGTTGCCACCAGGCCGACGGCGAGCTGGCCCTCGCCTGGGCCCGGTCGCGGACGACCGAGGAGCAGCACGACGGTGTGTGGCGCGTCGTCGCCGGGAACGACTTCACGCGGCAGCAGAAGCAACAGGAACTGCTGTTCAAGGTGGCAGGGAGGGTGGCTTCGTTCTCCTCGCTCGGATCGTTCACCACCGTCACCCAGGAGATCGCCGAGGCAGTGAAGCTCGACGCCGGGTTCTCCATAGCCGAGGCACTCGGCATCGCCTGGAAATACCGCACCCTGCAACCAGACAACGTTCAGCGAGTCTCCCTCTCCTTTGCCGACTACCGGACTGCTGCGGGCGCGGCGGTGCTCCTCCCGTCACAAACCTTCAACTCGGCTCTGGCCGAGGTGTACCCACCGGCAGCACGGTGAGCGCAGCCCGGTAGGTTGAGCGGCCGTGGCGGCTCGGCTTGGAATCGACATGGGCGGCACCAAGATCGAGGGTGCCGCCCTCGACGAGGACAACGCTCCCTTCGTGCGGTTGCGGGCGGCGACGCCGTCGGGCTCTTACGAGGCCATCGTGGACACCGTCGCCGAGGTGGTGGCGCAAGTGGATGCTGCCGCCTCCGAAAAGGGTCCGGTGCTGGAGACGGTGGGGATCGGGCACCCCGGCGTGGTCTCACCGTCAACCGGGGTGGTCAAGAACGCCAACTCGACGGCTCTGATAGGACAGCCGCTCCACCTCGATCTCAACGCACGGCTCGGCCGCCCCGTGGTGCTTCGCAACGACGCAGACTGCTTCGCTCTATCCGAGTCGACCGACGGCGCCGCTGCCGGTGCCACCTCCGTATTTGGAGTGATCATCGGCACCGGCGTCGGTGGCGGCGTGGTGGTGCGAGGCCGATTGGTCGAAGGCCCCAACGCCATCGCAGGCGAATGGGGGCACAACCCGCTCCCCTGGCCAACGGCCGGGGAACTTCCCGGCCCCCCCTGTTACTGCGGAAAGAATGGCTGCATCGAGACGTGGGTCTCCGGGCCGGGTCTGGCCGCCGATCACCTGCGCGGCACCGGTGTCTCGGTGGAACCGCCCGAGCTGCTCAGCCAGGCCGACGAGGGGGATCCCGATGCCGTTGCGTCACTCGACCGCTACATCGATCGGCTCGCCCGCTCGCTCGCCACCGTCATCAATGTCCTCGACCCCGAGGTGGTTGTCCTCGGCGGAGGCTTGTCCAACGTCTCGGTGCTCTACGACGCGGTCCCACGCCTCTGGGGGCGGTACGTCTTCTCCGATCGAGTCACCACAAGCCTCGTCCCCAACCGCCACGGCGACTCCAGCGGCGTGCGAGGCGCCGCGATGCTGGTAGGAGGGTTGTGAGTGGGTATCGGTACTGAGTACTGAGTACTAGGTACTAAGTACTCAGGACCAGCTTCTCCAGTCGCTCGAAGATCACGGCTGAGTGCTCGAGCATCGATTCCGGTTGGAAGCAGGCGGTGAGCTGCGATTCGGAGAGATCCATCTCGGGGTCCTCGGCGAGCAGGTCGGCGAGATGACGTCCCTCGTCCCAGGCGCGCAGCGTGTTGCGCTGCACCAGCCGATATGCGTCTTGCCGGGTCCAGCCGGCGTCGACGAGCGCCAATAGGACGGACTGGCTGAATACGAGGCCTTTCGTGGCATCGAGATTGGCCGCCATTCTCTCGACATCTATCTCGAGCCGCTCCACGACGTTGGTAAAGGCGAACAGGGCGTAATCGAGAGCCAGGCAGGCGTCGGGGAGCGCCACCCGCTCCGCCGACGAGTGCGAGATGTCGCGCTCGTGCCACAGGGCGACATTCTCCAGACCGACCTGGGCGTACCCCCGGAGCAGTCTGGCCAACCCCGCCATCCTCTCGGAAACGATCGGGTTCCGCTTGTGCGGCATCGCCGATGACCCCTTCTGACCCGAGCGGAATGGCTCGCGCATTTCGCCGACTTCGCTGCGTTGCAGGTGGCGGATCTCGGTGGCGAAGCGCTCCAGCGAGGCGCCAACCAGCGCCAGGGTGGAGAGAAACTCGGCGTGGCGGTCCCGCGCCACAACCTGCGTTGCAGCAGGCTCGGGGGCGAGACCGAGTCCGTTGCAGACGTGCTGCTCCACTTCGGGCGGGAGGTGAGCGTATGTGCCGACCGCGCCGCTCACCTTCCCCACAGCGACCGACCTCACTGCCGCCGCCAGCCTGGTGTGGTCACGGGCCAACTCGAAAGCCCAGGAGGCAAGCTTGAGTCCCATGGTGGTCGGCTCCGCCCATATCCCGTGGGTGCGCCCCACCATCAAGCTCTCCCGGTTCTCGAGCGCCCGTCCTCTGACCACGTCGAAGAGACGCTCGACTTTGCCCAAGAGGAGGGCGCCCGCATCTCGTAGCTGGACGGCGCCGGCGGTATCGAGCACGTCGGAAGAGGTGAGGCCGTGGTGGATCCACGGTCCGCCCTCGGTCATCGAGGAGCTCAACACGTCGACGAAGGCAGCGAGGTCATGGTTGGTGACCTCCTCGCGTTCCGCCACGGCCGCCGGGTCGACTGGCGGCGCCCGGTGCAGCGCGTCGAGTGCCGATGACGGTGCCACTCCCATCTGGGCCCAAGCCTCCAGGGCGAGGGTCTCCACCTCGGTCCACAGGGCGAGCTTCCGCTCCTCGGACCAGATCGCGCTCATCTCGGGGAGCGAATAGCGGGGGATCACGACCGATGATGATAAGGGCGGCCCCGGTTGACGATGATGGTCCGACGCCATGGATTCGAATTTGCGAGCACGGATGATGTTGGCCGCATCCCTCCTGGGGATGGCCGTCATGGCCTGCAACTCCTCCCCGGACTCAGGTGACCCGGTCGTACTGGTCCTCGACTTCCTCCCAGGAGGTGTCCACGCCGGGATCTACGCCGCCGATGGCGAGGGCTTTTTCGCCGAGGAGGCCTTGGAGGTCGAGATCCAGACCCCGGCATCTGCCGCCGACACGCTGCGTCTCGTGCTGTCTGGCCGTGCGGACATCGGGATCGCTCCCCTTCCAGACGTGGCACGGCTCCGCTCCGATGGCGAGGATGTCGTGGCGTTCATGGCGCTGGAGCAGGTCCCGCTCGGGGCGCTGCTGAGCACCGAATCGATCGGAATCACCGACCCAAGCCAATTGGAGGGAGGCACCATCGGGGTCACCGGCGCACCATCCGACGAGGCGATCACGCGAGTCATCCTGGAGGGCGCCGGCGCCGATCCCGACAGCGCCCAAATGATCTCCATCGGATTCGATGCCGTCCCCAACCTCATATCCGGTTCGGTGGATGCTGCCTTCGGGTTCTGGAGCTCGGAGGCGGTTGCTCTCGAGCTCGAAGGGGAGAGACCGGTCATCTTCCGTCCAGATGAATACGGGGCGCCGGCATACCCCGAGTTGGTCGTGTTCGCAACGGGAGAGACCGTGGCGAGCCGCGGCTCGATGCTCGAGAGGTTCTCCCGAGGCGATGGGGCGCGGCTATACGTTCGCCATCGACGATCCTGATGCTGCGATAGCCCACCTCACCTCCTCTGCCGAAGGTGTTGACGCCGACTTCGCCCGCGCCGAGTTCGACAAGATCGCACCCCACCTACTCGGCACCGAGGGTGGCTACGGAGAGATCACCGAGGCCGGTATCAACGACTACCTGAGTTGGGCAGCCGACGTCGGGGTGCTCGACCGTGTTCCCGACGATCTCGTCGACCCCTCTCTCCTGCCGTGACACCACGGGTCGAGGTCCGTTCACTCCACAAGAGCTTCCCCACTGGGGCCGGGACCATCGAGGTCCTCGACGGGATCGATCTCGTCGTTGAGAGGCGCCAGTTCGTCACGCTCCTCGGCCCCAGCGGATGCGGCAAGTCGACCATGTTCGACATCGTCGCCGGGTTGGAGGAGCCGACCTCGGGCGAGGTACTCATCGACGGTGATTCCGGTGGGCGGGCAGGCCGCTGCGGATACATGCCGCAGAAGGACCTCTTGATGCCATGGAAAACGGTCGGCGACAACGTCGCGGTGGGCAAGGTCGCCAAAGGTGTCCCGCGCCGGCAAGCCAGGTCAGAGGCCCTCGAGGTGCTCTCCCGGTTCGGGTTGGCGGACTTCGCCGCTCTCTACCCGCGCCTGCTGTCGGGTGGCATGCGGCAAAGGGTCGCCCTCGCCCGCACCTACTTGGCCGGGAACGATCTGCTCCTGCTCGACGAGCCGTTTGGCAGTCTCGACAGCCTCACCCGGCTGCGGATGCAGTCGTGGTTGCTCGACGTATGGCGCCAGACCGATTCGGCCGTTCTCTTCGTGACCCACGACATCGATGAGGCAATCCGACTCGGAGACCGGGTATATGTCCTCACCGAGCGTCCCGCCTCGGTTGCGCTGATACTCGACGTCGACCTGCCCCGACCCCGGCCATACGAGACGGTGCTCTCCCCTCAGTTCGCCCGGCTCAAGGCGGTGGCGCTGGAGCATCTCCATCTCGGAGCCGCAGGCAATGGGTGATCGCCGCCTGGCTCCAATCGCGGCACCGGTCGGTTTCGCTCTGCTGGTCTTGATCTTGTGGCAGATCGGCGCCGACATCACCGGTGCCGACCCTCGGATAATCCCCTCGCCGCTCGATGTGTGGGCCGCGCTGGTTCGTCAGCCGGGGATTCTGGTGACGAACGCGGCGGTGACTGTCGTCGAGATGGTGCTGGGGTTTGCCATGGGGGCGGCGTTTGGCGTCATGATCGGGGTGCTGGTGGGGTCGTGGATACTGGCGCGCCGCGCCCTTTACCCCTGGCTGGTGGCGAGTCAGACGATTCCAATCCCGGCGATCGCTGCGGTGTTGGTCATCTGGTTCGGGTTCTCGATATTCCCCAAGCTGTTGGTGGTCGCACTGATCACCTTCTTCCCAGTGGCGGTGGCCACCGCCGACGGGTTCGCCTCGGTGGACGATGACCTGGTTCGCTTGATGCGCAGCTTCGGTGCCGGCAAGACGACGATCACCCGCGAGGTGCGTATTCCGGCGGCGCTCCCCTTTGTCTTCTCCGGTGCAAAGGTGGCGGCTGCCCTCGCCGTGCTCGGTGCTGTGTTCGGCGAGTGGGTCGGCGCTCGCGCCGGGCTGGGCTACCTGCTTCTGCTCGAACAGCGGGCCCTCGACACCGACGAGGTCTTCGCAATCATCGCCCTCCTCTCCTTGCTAGGCATCGGATTCGTCGCGCTCGTATCGCTGCTGGAGCGTCTTGTGATCCCCTGGCACAGTCGGCGAGTCTGATCGTCGGAGCGGCATGTCCGCAATCGATGAAATCGATACAGTCCCGACACCATGAAGCTGACCCTTCAGCAGGCGCGTCGGATCGCAATCACCGCCCAGGGCCTGGCCGATCCGCGCCCCGAGAAGATCGATGTCCGTCATCTCCGGCGGGTGCTGGAGAAGGTGGCACTTCTCCAGATCGACTCGGTCAACGTGCTCGCCCGGGCTCACTACATACCGCTCTTTTCCCGGCTTGGCCCCTATCCGATGCGACTGCTCGACGAATATGCCTACCGCCGACGCCGGTTGTTCGAGTACTGGGGGCACGTTGCATCGCTGATCCCGGTCGAGCAGTGGCCATTGTTCGTCTACCGAATGGAGGCGTTCAGGGAGGAACGCGCACAGGGGCGTCTGCAGCGGGAGAGACCGGGCCTATTGGAGTCGGTGTTAGAGGAAGTCGCGGCGCGGGGGCCGGTGACCGCCGCCGAGTTGGACGATGCCGAGAGGGCACGAGGACCGTGGTGGGACTGGAGTGACACCAAGCTGGCCCTGGAGTCACTTTTCATAACTGGCCAGGTGTCGGTGCCAGACCGGGTCAATTTTGTCCGTCGCTACGACCTGACCGCACGGGTCATACCACCAGAGATTCTCGATCAAGAGCCCCTCCCCAAGGACGAGGCACACCGACGGCTCCTAGTCATCGCCGCCCGCGCCCACGGGGTGGGCACTGTGGCCGATCTGGCCGACTACCACCGCATCCCCATCGCCCCCGCTCGTCGCCATCTCGCCGGATTGGCAGCTTCAGGGGTGCTCAAGGAGGTTTCGGTGGAAGGATGGACCGAGCCCGCTTACCTGCATCCAGATATCCCACTCCGGCGCCGGGTGGATGCCTCGGCTCTGCTGGTCCCCTTCGACCCGCTCGTCTGGTTCCGACCGCGCACCGAGCGTCTCTTTGGCTTCCACTACCGGATCGAGATCTACGTTCCCGAACCGCAGCGTCGATTCGGCTATTACGTGCTCCCCTTCCTGCTCGGAGACCAACTCGTCGCCCGGGTCGACCTCAAAGCCGACCGAGCCGGTGGGGTGCTGCAGGCAAAAGCGGCGTACCGCGAGGAGGCGGTCGACGGCCGATTGGTGGCCACCGCACTTGCGACGGAACTTGGGGAGATGGCGAAGTGGCTCGGGTTGGGCGCGGTGGCGGTTGGCCGGAAGGGCAACCTGAGCACCGACCTACGCCGAGCCGTCTCTCACTAGCTGCTGAGATCTTCGATCACCTCGGCCAGCGCCGCATCCCGCGCTTGCCCCCCCAGGCGTCTGGGGACGGCGACCGCCACCACCGCCCCGGTCGCCGGGTCGCGCGCCGCAGCCGCCAGCCAGGTCTCGCCGCTGGTGAGCCGGTCGCGCCAGATCGGGCTCCCGGTGGTGCGGATCAATGCTCCGGCGAGCGAATCGGACCGTTCCGACCCGGAGAAGTTCCTGGCGAACCAGTTCGGCGCGGAGAGCAGCCGAACATGGGCGACCGTGGCATTCTCGTTGTCCGCCGGCGGACCGAATTCACACAGGAACCCAGCCCAGGCGAGTACCTCCCCGCTCACCTCGGCGTAGACGCGGGGCGGTCCTATGGCCGAGGCGTAGGCGTCCTCGAGATCCGGGGCGAGATCGCGACAGCGCCGGGGAAGGGCATCCAAGACCGACGGGTCGACAAATCCATCAAGCGCCTCGCCGATCTCCCTGAGGACGGCGGTTCCCGGGACAGGACTCTGCCCGCCGAACTCGGTCCCGACACTGAGCACGGTCGCCGCCGGATCGGCCCCAACCCGGCGGCATGCCCGGAGCAGCGGCTGTGCTCGGGGGGGGAGCACCGGAACGGTTGCAAGCTTGACCGCTGGCAAGGTCGCCCGGAGGTAGCGATCAGATTCCGACGCCTCGGGATCCAACCGACCGTCGGTGGTCACCAGCCATCTCACCGACCGCTCGAGTGGATCCACCCTGGCGAATCTGATGGTTCGCGCCGTCGGCCCCGCGGTGGATTCGCCGAGGGTCCGATAGGCCGAGACCAGCCTGTTGAGAAGCCGCGCCTCCGGTGTGAGGGGGGCCACGACCCCTTCCGGAATGCGGGCGAGTTGGCGGGTGCGGATGCCAGTCATCCTTTCGGCCTGATCGAGCAGGGCCCGCAACGCCTGACAGGCGGTCGGCGGGGGCGCGGTCGTGGTGGTCGGCGGGACCGTGGTTGGGGCCGCGGTTGTCGCCGGAACCGTGGTGGGCGGGACGGTGGGGACTGTTGTCGTGATCGATGTCGATATGGACGGGTTGACGGCGTCGCCCGGGTTGCACGCCACCAGCGACACGAGGGCGATCAGAGCCATCCGTCGCAGCCTCACCCGAGCCAGGGTAGGGCCGGGTCGCCATCCCGACCCGGCGCTCAACCCCGAAGCGTTGCCTCGGCCAGGTCCACCCGGTACTTGACCAGCGAAGCAGCCAGGTCGTTGTCCGACAGGGCGAGGATGGCGACGGCGAGCAGCGCGGCATTGACCGCGCCGTCTATGGCTACCGTCGCCACCGGGACGCCGGTCGGCATCTGAACGGTCGCCAACAGGGAATCCAGGCCGTCGAGGGACGCAGCCAATGGGACCCCGATTACAGGGAGGGTGGACTTGGCCGCCATCACACCTGCCAGGTGGGCCGCCTTGCCGGCTCCGGCGATGATCACCTTGAACCCGTCATCGGCGGCAGATGCGGCAAAGGCGAACGCCTCGTCCGGGGTCTTGTGGGCCGAGAGCACTCTGAATTCGTGGTCCACACCGAACTGCTCCAGCGTGTCCGCAGCACGTTGCATCACGGGCCGATCCGAGCCCGAGCCCATCAGAATTGCCACGCGGCCCCGGCCGCTCCTCGGCTCTTCGGGAGATGTCAAGCGATCACACTCCTCTGATCTGGAGCCGGCACGGTACCGGTCTCGGTGACAGGGGAGACCGGTGCTCCGACATCGGTCCGGTAGTGCATCCCGGGGAATCCGATCAGATCTACCGCCTCATAGGCGCGCCTGCGGGCTGCGGCGATGTCATCGCCCAGCCCGACGACATTGAGCACACGGCCACCCGCGGTGAGCGGCCGCCTGGCATCGCCTGCCGTTGCAGCGTGGAAGAGGAGCACATCCTCGAGGCCGGCGGCGGAATCGGTCCCGCCTATGCGATCGCCGGTGCGGGGGTGGTCGGGGTACCCGGCCGAGGCGAGCACCACGTCGACCGCAGCGCGGCGCGACCACCGAAGGGTCTCGGGCATGCTCCCCTCGATCGCCTCGACCATCACTCCAACCAGGTCGTCCTGCAACCGGGGAAGCACCACCTGCGCCTCTGGATCACCGAGGCGACAATTGAACTCGAGCACCTGGGGACCGTCCGCTGTCAGGACCAATCCCGCATAGAGGAACCCGGTGTATTGGTCGCCGTGCTCGCCCATCTCCCTCAGGACGGGAAGGATCACCTGGTCACGCACCTCCTCGACCAGCCCGATGGGAAGGTCCTCGACCGGGGAGAAGGCACCCATGCCTCCGGTGTTCGGTCCCAGGTCGGCGTCGAGGAGCCTCTTGTAGTCGCGCGCCGGCGCCAGCGTCACCGCTTTGCCGCCGGCGCACAAGGCAAAGATCGAGACTTCGGGACCCGACAGGAAGTCCTCGATTAGGACGATGCTGCCCGCCGTGCCGAAGTCGCCGCCGAAGCACCGGTCCACCCAGCGATGTGCCGCGTAGACGTCTTCGGTCACGAGGACACCCTTACCCGCGGCGAGGCCATCGGCCTTGACGACAAAGGGACCGGTGCCACTGTTGAGGTGGTCGTGGGCTGCGGCCGCTTCGTCGAAGACGGCGGCCGCCGCGGTGGGAACCCCGGCCCGTCGCATGACCTCCTTGGCATACGACTTCGACGATTCCAGCCTCGCCGCGCCTCTGGTCGGCCCGAACACCGGGATGCCGCGGGAAGCCAAAGCATCGCTCAACCCGGCGGCAAGCGGCGCCTCAGGGCCGATCACCACCAGATCCACCCGCTGGGCAGCTGCGACGGCAGCCACCGCTCCGACGTCGGTGGGCTCGATGCCCTCGATCCGGTCGCCAAGAACCGACATCCCGGGGTTCCCCGGCAAGAGGAGCAAGTCGCGGAGTGACCCGTCACGCCGCATCGACCATGCCAGTGCGTGCTCCCGCCCGCCCCCACCGACGAGGAGCGCCTTCATGTCCTCGAGATCATCTGTTGGCGCTCAGGGCCAACCGACACCCACTCCACCGGAACCCCGGTGCGCTCCTCGATGAACTCGATGTACTGGCGCGCCTCCTTGGGGAGATCGTCGTAGGTGCGCACCGCGCTGATGTCGGCCGACCAGCCGGGGAGTTCCTCGTACACGGGCACGCAGTTGTAGAGGACGCGTTGCTGGCGGGGGAACTCCGTGTAGCGCTCACCGAGCGACGTGTAGGCGACGGCAACCCGGATCGATTCGAAATGAGAAAGGATGTCGAGCTTGGTGAGGAACAGCCCGGTGAGCCCATTGATCCGAGCGGCATAGCGCAGCGCCACCAGATCGAGCCAGCCACAGCGCCTGCGACGACCGGTCACCGTCCCGTACTCGCCGCCAAGCTCGACCATCGCATCGCCCACCTCGTCATCTAGCTCGGTGGGGAAGGGGCCAGTGCCCACCCGCGAGATGTATGCCTTGGTCACCCCGATGACTCTGTCGATCGCCGTCGGGCCGATCCCGGTCCCGGTCAGAGCCCCACCCGCCGTGGGATTGCTGGAGGTGACGAACGGATACGTCCCGTGGTCGATGTCGAGCAGGGTGGCTTGGGCGCCTTCGAAGACGACGTCACCTCCCTCGCTCATCGCTTCCCACACGAGGAGCGATGTGTCGGCGACAAAGGGCAACAACCTCTCCGAGTACCCCAGGTACTCGGTGGCTATGGGCGCCGCCTCCATCGGAAGCTGGTTGTAGACCCTGGAAAGGATCTTGTTCTTCTCGACCAGCGAGGTTTCCAGCTTGTCACGGAAGATGCTCGGGTCGAACAGATCCTGGAAGCGGATCCCGGTGCGCGACACCTTGTCGGTGTATGCGGGACCGATTCCCTTCTTGGTGGTCCCGATCTTGTTTCTACCCAAATAGCGCTCCATGACCGCGTCGAGCTTGCGGTGATATGGCATCACGAGGTGGGCGTTGCCGGATACCCGCAGCCGGCTCGGGTCGATTCCGCGTTCGGTCAGCATGTCGATCTCATCGAGCAGGACCTTTGGGTCGATGACGCAGCCCGAGGCGATCACCGGTGTGCAGTGCGGGTACATGACACCGCTCGGGATCTGCGAGAGGGCGAACCGTTCTTCGCCGACGACGATGGTGTGCCCTGCGTTGTTGCCGCCCTGATAGCGGACGACCATGTCGGCGGTCTCGGCGAGGGCGTCGACCACCTTCCCTTTCCCTTCGTCACCCCATTGGGCACCGAGAACGATGGTGGCGGGCATGACCCTCCGGGACGGTGGAGCGGCGATGGTAGTGGTCGCCCGCCATGCGAGGCTCCCAGCGGAATACGTTCCCGACCCACACCGTTGCCGGGTCCATGGACAGCATCATCGAGGAAGCGCTGGAAGCTGGTGGTCCCGTGGACATCACGACGACGGGGAGAAAGAGCGGCGCAGCCCGCCGCAAGGAGATCTTCTTCCACACATTCGACGGGGTGCACTACATCAGCGGCCGGCCCGGGTTCAAGCGCGATTGGCTGGCGAACCTGGTTGCCAATCCCCGCTTCACCCTTCACCTCAAGCGTGGCGTGACCGCAGACCTGGATGCGGTGGCTGAGCCGATCCGCGACCCCGATGAGCGAGGAGCCATTCTCTTCAGGATCCTCACCGAGAGTTGGGGCACCGACCCCGAGCGCGCCCGCGCCGACCTCGACACATGGGTGGCCACCGCACCACTGGTCCGGTTCCGGGTAGAGGACTCGTAGCGCACCGGCGTTAGGCCCGCATCCTGCTCCGCAGCGGGGTCCATTCCCCCCGCCGGGGGACGGAGCGGTACTTCCGTCTTCCGTCTTCCGCCTTCCGTCTGATGCTCTCCCGATACGCTCCCTTTTGTGCCGATCACCGTCCTCCTCGGGCCGCAGCGCCTCGGGCCAACGCTTGCCCCGGTGACCCAACAGCTTGGGCTGGAGGGTCCGGTCGGATTGGTCACGGCGGGCTGGCAGGAGCTCGAGTCGGCCGATTCCGAGCTTCGCGAGCACCTAGCCACCGATGTGGTCAACCTCGACCTTTACCGCCGGGCCGAGGAGGTCTTTGCCGAAGACCCCGAGCTTGCAGAGGCCCACCGGAGACGGCAGGACCGGCTCAGGGCGCTGCAGTCGCTCCACCGGGTCCGGCTCCGCCACACGCTGGAGGCGGCGCGCCAGCTCATGGGGCGCCAGGGGGAGAGCGACGACCTCGATGCTGAGAGGGAGGCTTCCCTCCGCCAGCTGGCCGACCTCGACACCGAGCACGCCGAGAGGTTGAAGGCGGTCCACGCGGCGTGGGACGACGAGGTCCGTCTCGCCGAACGACCCTCGGTCTCCCGCCATCGTGCCCAGGTGGCTGACCTCTTGGGAGGCGTGTCGTTTCTGGCGATCGCCGGGGGCCACGTGGTCGTCGTCCTCAACCGGCTCCGGATGTTCGATGTGGTTGGGCTTTGGGGAGACGGCCCGGTGGTTGCGTGGTCCGCGGGAGCCATGGCCCTGGCTCGGAGGGTCTTCGTCTATCACGACAACCCACCTCAGGGGGCCGCCAACACCGAGGTATTGGAGAATGGGCTCGCCAGATACCGGGCGGTCCAGCCTTTCCCACACGCCAAGCGGCGGCTCCGACTCGAGGACCCGGTACGGACGGCGGTGCTCGCCCGACGGATGGTGCCGGCGGTGGCGGTCCCGCTCGATGAAGGCGAGTGGGTCGTACTCGACAGCGAGCGGATCATCGTCCACAACGGCGGTCGGCGACTCACCGCCGATGGATCGGTCCTGCCGATCGAGCAGACAGGATGATGACCCCTACGGTGCGACGGCTCCGGGCGGCCGCCCGGCGGGGCGAGGCGGCCCTTCTTCGATTCTTGGAGCGGCACCCCGTCCCCATCCAGGGGGAAGGGTTGACCACCTTCGTGTTCGTGGGCGAGGCCGACAAGGTCGACCTGGAGCATTGGATCTATGGGCTCCCCGGCACCCAGCCATTCGAACGTGTAGCCGGTACTGCCCTATGGCATCTGTCGGTCGATCTCCCCGCTGAGTCGCGTATCGAATACAAGTTGGGGATCACCCGCAATGGACACCGCGAGACCATCCTCGACCCGCTCAATCCCCGGCGGGCACACGATCCCTTCGGTGCCAACTCGGTCTGCTCTACCGGGGGCTACCAGATCCCCGAATGGGCGGGTCCCGACCCCGAGTCCCGATCTGGCTCGATCGAGGACCTTGAGATCGATAGCGCCGCGCTGGGCAGCCGAAGGATCCTCCAGGTGTATCTGCCGGCGAGGTTTCGGACGGGGCGGAGGTACCCGCTCCTGGTGGTGCACGACGGGTCCGACTACCTGCGCTACTCGTCGCTGAAGAGCGTTCTCGACAACCTGATCACCCGGCTCGAGGTGGCGCCGCTCATCGTCGCCTTCTCCGACCCCGGCAATCGGCTCAAGGAATACGCCGCCGACGGCCGCCACGCCCGGCACATCACCGAAGAGGTGCTGCCTCTGCTGGCCGACCGCTACCCGCTGGTCGACGAGCCCGGGGGGCGAGGTCTGATGGGCGCCAGCCTCGGTGCGGTTGCCTCCCTGTCGACCGCTTGGATGCACCCTGAGACCTGGGGGCGTCTGATGCTCCAGTCGGGGTCGTTCGCCTTCACCGATATCGGACAAACGCGGCGCGGCCCCGACTTCGAGCCGGTGGTCACCTGGATGAACCGCTTCCGATCCGATCCGGGGCGACCTGCGGACCGCGTGTATGTGAGCTGCGGGGTATACGAGTCGCTGATATACGAGAACCGGTCGCTGGTGCCGATGCTGCAGCGGGCTGGGATGCAGGTCCTATTCACCGAGGCACGCGACGGTCATAACTGGGAAAACTGGCGCGACAGGATGAGACAGGGTCTCTCCTACCTCTTCCCCGGCCCGCTCTGGCTGACATATGAGTAGCCCAGCCGCACACCGGCCTCGTCCTCTCCCGTACCCTGTCGATCATGGCTGACGCGACCAGGGTCATCGGGCTGTCGTTGGGTGCCGACCTCTGCTGGCCGGCCTGTTTCGAGGGGATCGTCAACCGGCTCGGCGCCGTCACCCACGAAGGCGAGACGCACCGGATCGAGGTCGAGCGGGTCACCATCGAGCCCTTCGACCTCAGGCAGGACACGCGCTACGACGTCGTGCTCGACCGGCTCACCCACTGGTACCAGACGAGCCGGGAGTGGATCAAGAAGGCCGTGCTCATGGACGGGCTGTACGTCTTCAACAACCCGTGGTCCCTCCAGGCGATGGAGAAACACAGCTCGTACGTGGCGATGATGCGGCTCGGGCTGCCCGTGCCCGACACCTGGATGGTCCCACCCAAGGAGTACGAGCCCACCACCGATCTCGAGCCGACTCTGCAGCGCTATGCCCGGTTGTTCGACGTCGGCCAGGTTGGCGAGGGCCTCGGCTACCCCCTCTACATGAAGCCGTACGACGGAGGCGCCTGGGTGGGGGTGAGCCGGATCGACGACGCCGACCAGCTGCAGACGGCGTACGAGGAGTCGGGCCGCCGTGTCATGCATCTCCAGCGCGCCGCAGAGCCCTGGGACATATTCGTCCGGGTCCTCGGGGTGGGACCGCAGACCCGGATCATCCGTTACGACCCGGGCTCCCCGCTCCACGAGCGGTACACCACCGACTACGGGTTCGTAGACGCCGATGATGCCCTCCTTCTCGAGGACATGGCACTGACCATCAACAGCTTCTTCGGTTGGGACTTCAACTCGTGCGAGGCGCTGCGATCCAACGGGAGCTTCGTGCCGATCGACTTCGCCAATGCCTGCCCGGACTCGCAGGTGACCTCGCTGCACTACCACTTCCCCTGGCTGGTCATGGCCAAGGTGCGATGGGCGCTCTTCTGCGCCATCACCAAGCGGCCCATGAGGATCAACCTCGACTGGGACGCGTACTTCGAGCTGGCAGATCAGGGCCTCCCCTATCGCGAGACGCTCGCCGGGTACGGCGCCATAGCAAGGAAACGGTTCGAGACAGAGCGCTTCGAGGAGTTCTGCGACACGACCCTGGCCGATCTGGACGAGGTTGCGCACTACTTCTTCGGCAGCCCCGAGGCGCGCGAGGCGGTCCGTTCCAAGGTGGTCGCGCTGTTCCCCGAGCACGAGTGGGACCAGTTCACCGACCACTTCTGGGGACTCATCCAGCAGTGGCGTGACGACCACGCACGGGGTGAAGCCTGAGCGGATTCACCGGGTGGTTCTCGGATCGGCTCGACCAGCATGTCACGGTGAGCAGGTGGGGTTCATGGGGCACGCCGGTCTTGGTGTTTCCGACGGCAGGTGGGGACGCCGGCGAGATCGATCGGATGGGGCTCGTCGGTGCGCTTTGGCCAATGATCGAACGCGAGCGGATCAAGGTGTACTCATGCGACAGCATTGCCGGGCGCTCCTGGCTGGTGGGCGCCGACCCGCGGCACTCAGCCTGGCTCCAGGGACAGTTCGACGGGTTCATCCACGAGGAACTGGTGCCCGCCATCCGGACCGACTGTTCTGACGGAAGCATCGAGATCATCACGGCGGGCGCCTCGATCGGCGCCTTCAACGCTGTTGCCTCGTTGTGCCGGCATCCCTGGACATTCCGTGCGGCGATCGGGATGAGCGGGACGTACGATCTCGCCGCCTGGCTCCACGGAACCTGGAGCGACGACGTCTACTACTCATCGCCGCTCCATTTCCTACCGGGTTGGAGGGAGATCAGCTCGATCGGCTTCGGCGCCGGTTCGTGGTGCTCGCCACGGGGAGGGGACGCTGGGAGAACCCCGGTGAGACATGGAAGATGGCCCACGCCCTCGGGTCGAAGAGCATCCCCAACCGGGTGGATATGTGGGGGCATGAGCACGATCACGACTGGCCGACGTGGGCGCAGATGCTCCCTCTCTACCTAGACGATCTGACTTGAGCCGACCCCGGATCTACAGCCAGCCGCTCTTTTTGAGCTTTCGGTAGATCAAGAGACTGGAGGCGGCCATGATGAGCAGAGCCACCGGGTACCCGAATGGCGAGTCCAGTTCGGGCATGAATTCGAAGTTCATGCCCCAGATGCCGGCGAGCATGGTGGGCACGGCGACGATCGCCACCCAGGCGGTGATCTTCCGCATGTCGTTGTTCTGACGTACCCCGACCTGGGTGAGGTTGGCTTCGAGGATCGACGTCAACAGGTCGCGGAACTGTGTGATCTGCTCGACCACTCGGGTCAGATGGTCGGCGATGTCCCGGAAGTAGGACTTCAACACCTCGGGAATCTGCTCGAACCGGTCACCTTTGGCCAATTGCTCGAGCGGTTCGAGTAGGGGATGGGCCGCCCGGTCGAACTCGAGCACTTCCCTTTTCAGGTAGTAGATACGCTCGGCTGGGTTGTCCCCACCTCCGACAGTCGAGAAGACCTCCTTCTCGACTTCTTGAATGTCGTTGTCGAGTCCGTCCATCACCGGCATGTAGTCATCCACGACCTTGTCGAGTATCCCGTAGAGCACCGCGCCGGGGCCGAGTGCGAGGAGGTCGGGGCGATCCTCTATCCGCTTCCGAACGCCTCGGAGTGCACTGGCTTCCCCGTGTCGCACCGCCACAACGAACTGCTTGCTCAGATAGAGGGCGATCTCGCCAAAGTCGACCACTTCCTCTGAGTCGACATAGCGCGCCGTCTTGAGCACTATGAGCAGGGTGTCGTCGTACACCTCCAGCTTGGGGCGCTGGTGACTTACCCGGTGGCCGTCCTCGACGGCGAGTTCGTGGAGGTCGAATTCGGCGGCAACCTCTGCAAACTCCGCCTCGGTCGGCTCGTACAAACCGATCCAGGCAAACACGTTCGGGTCGCGACATGCATGGCGCGCACCGTTGAGGACGAACTCCTCCTCGCTGCGCTTCCCGTCGACGTAAAGCGCCTGATCGACGATCACCGCGTCACCTCCGGCCTTGGTCCGCAATCTAGGGATTTGAGCGGGTGGCGCCGGACCAAGAACCCGTCGGACTGGGAGGACTGCGTCCGTCGAGGCTCAGGAGACGAGACGACGGGTCTGCATCAGCCAGCGGCGACGGACCGGGCGCCGCTCCTCCTCGGTGAGCCCGCCCCAAATGCCAAAGCGTTGGTTGCTGGCCAATGCGTAGTCGAGGCAGTCCTGGCGCACCGGGCAGCCGATGCAGATCCGCTTGGCCATAGCGATCTGTGCTCCGGCGAGCCCAGTTTCGCCCGCCGGAAAGAAGAGCTCTGGTGTGTACCTGGCGCACGACGCCAACGCCCTCCATTGGAGGATCGTGGCAACCTGCTCGCCGTCCTCTCGGCTCTCCATACGTGACCCCCTTTGATTCCCGCTAAATCTAGGTCATCGGGACGGGAGCGCAACCGGTCGTCTTCGCGTTCTCTCCGATCGGTGGCCCGCCGGTCGCCACTCTATTACCACTCAATGCGCTCTCCTCCTAGCCTGACTTCGTGTCCGGCGACGTGGTTGGCCTGGTGGAAGTGGCGCGGACGCTTGGCGTCCACTACATGACGGCATACCGCTACGTCCGGCTCGGACAGTTGCCGGCGAACAAGGTCGGGTCGGTGTGGCAGGTCGACCGGTGCGACCTCGACGGATTTCTCGAACGCGGTCCCATCGAGACATCACCTCGCCGCCGGGCAGATTGGGCGAGCCGGATGGAGGTGCGGCTCCTTGGCGGCGACCAGGCGGGTGCATGGGCGATCGTCGAGGCTGCGCTGACCGGCGGCATCGAGCCGGTGGAGGTTTATACCGAGGTTCTCGGACCGGCGCTGAGGTCGATCGGCGATCGCTGGGCGGCCGGCGAGATCGACCCGGGGCAGGAACATCTGGCAACGGCCATCGCCCACCGACTGATAGGGCGGCTTGGTCCTCGCTTTGCGCGAAGGGGCGAACCCGGGGTTCGGTGGTGCTGGCGATGCCACCCAACGACAGACATGGACTCGGGATTGCCATGGCGGGAGACGTCCTTCTTGGCGCCGGGTTCGAGCCAATCGATCTCGGGGCCGATGTCCCGCTTGGCTCGCTGGCATCTGCCATCGGAAGGGTCGATCGGCTGAGGGCGGTAGGCATTGGCTCAGTGGTATCCAACAACCGAAAGCATCTGGCTGCGGCCATTCGAACGGCACGGCGCGCCGCCGGGCCGGACACTCCAGTCATCGTGGGCGGGCGAGGGACCAACCACGAAGAAGCCACCGTCATGGGAGCGGACGGATGGGCCGAAACCGCCGCTGAGGGCGTCGAATTGCTCGAAGTCCTCTTGGCGGAGCGGGGAAAGGACAACCAGCTCGCCGCCAATCGGTGAGCATCGCACCGGGGCCGCGATGCCGGTGGCCGTCTTCACCGGCCCTCTTGTCGGGGCGGCATCGGGAAGAACCCGCTGGTGCGACGGACGTACTCCTCGTACCCGGGGCGTCGCTTCCCAATGGTCTTCTCGAGCATCGCCTTGCCGGAGACCTGGATGAGCAGGATGGACATCACGATCGGACCTAAAACCGTCCACCAGGCGACACCGGTGGCCAGGGCGATCAGGTAGAGGCCCCACCAGACCATGAAGTCACCGAAGTAGTTGGGGTGGCGGGTGTACCGCCAGAGCCCACGATCCATCACCTTGCCCTTGTTCGCCGGGTCGGCCTTGAATCTGGCCAGTTGCCAATCTCCGACTGATTCGAACACCAGTCCCACCAACCAGACACCCGCTCCGAGGTAGTCGACCCAAGTCAACCTGGGTGGTGATGTCGGGACCTGGCCGACCTGTACAGGGAGCGAGACCACCCACATGAGGGCGCCCTGGAGGCCGAAGACCGTCCCCAGGCTGACGAGGCCAAAGCGGTCACCGTGCCGGCGTCTCATCTCCTGATACCGGTAGTCCTCCTCCTTGCCGAGGTTGCGCATCGCCAGGTAGACGGACAGCCTCAGCCCCCAGACCGTGGTGAGTCCAGTCAGCAGCCAGCGGCGCGGGTCGGCACCATCGGCGACGAGGAACGCCGTCCAAGCCACGATGACGAATCCGAGACCCCACACGATGTCGACTGTCGAGGCGTTGCGAATGGGGAGGCTCACCAGCCAGGTTGCGATCATCACAACGGCGACCGCGACCGCCGAGGCTGTGAGCACCGACCCGAGGTCCTCCATCATCCGACCGCGACCGATTCGATCCAATCGTCGACCTGTTGCCACTGATCGAACAGCCAGGCGACGCGCTCGCTGCGGTCCTCGGGTATCTGATCCGCCTCGACCCGGCGGAAGCAGACGTGGATGGTCTTCCCCACCAACCCGATGCGCAGCACATCGCCCAGCTGGGCCAGTCCTTCCAGGCCGTGATGGGCGCAGACCACCACGTCTGCGCCCGTGTCGAGCAGCGCCAGTGGTCCACCCGGCCGCGGCGGCAGCAGCCGACGGAGCCGCCTCGCCCCGTCCGCCAACGCGGGATCTGTCCTCTCCAACCGACGGATCGCTTGGTCGCGCTTCCTTGGCGTGAACCGGGTCCCCTCCGGGTAGATCAGCACCCCGTCACGTTCGGTCAGACCCGTCCCCAGGCGTCGGATCTGGGCGATCTCGGTGACCGAGTCGGTCCCTTCGCGGCGCACGAAGACGTTGGGGAGCCGTTGACCGCCGATGTCGAGGACTGGGTCCCAGAGAAGCTCCTTCTTGAGCACGTAGCGCAACCGGATGCCATGAGGAAGGCTCACCAGTCCGGCTGGGAGGAGGTTGTCGACGATGCTGGCGTGGCGCATCATCAACAGGATCGGCCCTGGAGCGATCTGCTCGTCACCCTGAACGACGAATCGAAGCTGGAACACCGAGCGCAGCGACTTGAAGAGCGTGGACGACCACCACCTCTGAAGGGCCCAGGTGAGATCGACGGTTCGCCGGCCACCGCCACCCACCAGCCAGGCCGCTCCGAGTCCGATGAGCCCGATCGTCTCGGAGGCGAGAAACAGCCAACCGAACACGGCAAGCCGGGTGATCATCCAGCGGTGCCTTCCCACCCCGCGGATCAGATCGGCGATCACGCTCAGCCCGAAAATCGCCGGTGACAAGAAGCTGACCGCGACGAACAGCACAACCACGGTCGATATCGTCCGCGCCCGCCGGGCGAGCCGCTCGGAGCTCTGTTCGATTGGCGTAGACGAGCGGTTCTTCATTGGTGCCCAGTCGCGGTTCGGCACTTCTCCCGCATCGAGGAGGTTGATAGCACCCGGTGCAGGTTCGGCAGGTGCCATCACCGCCCACCGAGGCCCTCACGCTCGAGTGCCGTCCTGAGTCGCTTCATTCCCGATCGGATCCTGCTTTTCACCGTCCCCTCTGGCTCACCGAGGAAATCCGCCACCTGGCGGTAGGTGAGGCCGTCGAAGTAGGCAAGTTCGATGGCGCGTCGTTCTCTGTCATCAAGGCGCAGCAGAGCAGCGCGGAGCCGATCGGCGTCCACCCACGTACACACCTGGTCCTCAGGGGTGGCCGACACACTGACACTTCGCAGCCCAACCCTCTCCTGGCGTGAACGACGCGCCGCCTCGGACCGGATGAGATCGACACTCCGGCCATGGGCGTGCGAAAGGAGATAGGAGCGGAGGGTTCCACGGAACGGGTCATATCGCTCCGGGCTTCGCCAAAGCCGTAGGAACACCTCCTGGACGACGTCGTCGGCCAACCCAGGGTCTTGGGTGAGCCGGCGGGCGAGGCCGTGAACCGAGCGTGCGTGGAGCCTGTACGCCTCGGCAAGCGATTCGTGTTCGCGAGACGTGAGTTGGGACCGAAGCCGCATATCACCCGGCTCGGCCTCCTTGTGGCGGCTGTGACGAGGCATGTGCTGAGTTTTAGCACTAAATATTCTGCAACACCAAGGCGAAGGGTTCATCCCGACCGAGAGGCGCTCCGTATGTGGGGCAGGTGATCGAAGAAGGGAAAGAGATGAGGATCAGAACATTCGCTGTGGCGTTCGTGCTTGCGATGCTCCCGGCATCGGCTGTCTTGGCTCAGGAATCCGGAATCGTCACCGTGGTCCATGGGATCCCAGGAGACGACGACTTCCCTGTTGACGTCTATGTCAACGGAGACCTGACGCTCGAAGGATTCACATTTGCGACGGTGACCGATCCGTTGGAACTGCCAGCCGACGACTACGACATCGAGGTCTTCCCGGGTGGAGCCGACCCGGAGGCCGACGAGCCGGCGCTCGCCGACACGGTGACCCTCCCGGCCGGAGCGAACGCGTCGATCGTGGCGCACCTCACAGAAGGCGGTGACCCAGCACTCACGGTATTCGTCAACGACACGTCGCCGTTGGACGCAGGCAACGGGAGGGTTGTGCTTCGCCATACCGCGGCGGCCCCCGCCGTCGACGTTGTGTCGGGGGACACCATGCTCGCCGAAGGTCTGACAAATCCCAACGAGGCGCAGCTCGACGTTCCTGCTGCCGACTATCCGGTCAGCATCGTGCCTGCGGGTGGTGGCGACCCGGTGTTCTCGACAGACGCGGTGCCGGTGGCGGAGGGTGAGGCGCTCATCGCCTACGCCATCGGTACGGTGGACGGGCCCTTCACCGTCGCGGTTCAGATCATCTCCGGTCTGCACGGGTCACCGTCTGGAGTACCCACCGGCGATGGCGGTGCTGGCGGTGCCTTTCCGTTGTGGTTGAGTCTGCTGATGGCAGTGGCCGCGGTTGGTGTCGCGGGCTCGATCGCCTTGGCCCGCCGGCGCTGAAACCGCTTTTGGCGTCACCAAACGCGGCATGTCCCCGCTGGGTGACGCCAAAACGGGATGGGGACCAACCCGATTGGCGTTCTGCTCCGTACATTGAGTGGGATGTCTCGAATCGCCCTCGGGTTGGTCGCCGCTGTCTGCGCCGGTGTGCTGGTTGGTGCACCGTTGATCTGGCTGGCCGAGAGGCCGGCGGCGTCAGCGGGAGACCATGGCGCGGTGGTAGACGGATTGATGTCGTCTGAGCCTGCAGCCGGCGCCACCGATCGAGAGCCGACGAATCTCCAGGCGACGCCTGAGGTGGACGCGATCGACCTAGGGCCGATGGCAATTGCGACTGCTCCGGCAGGCTCGCTCCGGCTTCCCCAAGTCAACGAGTCCGAGGAGTCGGAGGCCGGCCACCTGCGGTTGGCAGAGAGCAGGCGCCGTTTGCGCCAGCAGCGCCGTCAGGAGGAGAGGGCGGCGCTACTCGACTTCCGGCCCGCCGGGATCGAGCACCTCGATACCGCAGCACCACCGGCACCGGTGCGGATACGGATCGAAGCGATCGAGGTGGACGCACCCGTCGCCGCCCTGGGTATCGACCCAGACAGCGGCCAGATGGACGTGCCGGCGAATGTGAGCGAGGTTGGTTGGTATCGCCATGGGCCCGTCCCCGGCGAACCCGGTTCCTCGGTGATGGCGGCACACGTCGACCTCAGTGGTCCGGGCGAAGGTCTCTTCTGGTCACTCGGCGAGGTCGACCCGGGAGACCGAATCGTCGTGGACTACTCGGACGGCACATCCGCCGAGTTCACCGTCGAGGCACGTAACACCTACCTGAAGACCGAGCTACCCGTCGAGGCGATCTTCTCTCGGGGAGGGACCCCGGTGCTCACCCTGGTGACATGCGGAGGCGGGTTCAACTCCTCGATCGGGCGATACGACTCGAACGTTGTGGTCTATGCGGTACCCGCGTCAGGCGGCCCCTGAAGTCCAACGGGGCCTATACCGCCGTCCGCCGTCCGCCGTCCGCCGTCTTTGTCACCTCTCCTACCCTTGAGCGCCGATGGATTCCATGGGCTCGAGCCACACTGTGCGAACCGGTGACGGGACCCACCTCCACGTCGTCGAGTGGGCGCCCGAGCTTCCCGATGGCGAACAGCGCGAGGTGCTGCTCGTCCACGGGCTCGCCTCCAATGCGTTCGTCTGGGAAGGCGTCGGCCGGCGACTGGCGGGGAAGGGCCACCGGGTCGTGGCCGTCGACCAGCGCGGCCACGGTCGTTCGGACAGACCCGAACGCGGCTACGACTTCGGGACACTGGTCGAGGATCTCCGCTCGGTGATGGTTCGGCTCGGCGTGGATACGCCGCTGGTAGCCGGGCAGTCGTGGGGAGGCAACGTTGCGCTCGAATTGGCCTACCTGCACCCGGGGGAGGTCGCCTCGATCACGGGGGTGGACGGGGGGTTCATCGATCTGACCTCCTCCTTCGCCACTTGGGAATCGGCGCTCGAGGCGCTGACCCCCCCGGAGCTCGACGGGATGAACCTCGAGGATGCCGAAAAGTGGCTCCGCCGCCAACACCCGGACTGGCCGGTGACTGGCATCGCCGGGAGCCTCGAGAACCTCCAGGTGGGCCAGGGCGGGAGGCTGGAACGCCGGCTGCCGCGGGACCGTCATCTCGAGATCCTCCAACAACTGTGGAACCACCGTCCGGGCCGCCGCTTTCCGGGGCTCTCCGTCCCCATGCTCTTCGTCGTGGCTTGCGGTCCCGGCCCCGACGCAGCCGTTAGGGCGGAGAAGATCGAGCAGGTCGCGGGAGCCATACCGCGGTCCCGGGTCGTGCTCCTCCAAGGTGACCACGACCTCCACGCCCAGCATCCAGACGAGGTAGCGGATCTCATCGCTGCCACCGAGGATCCGAGGTTCTTCGGATGACGGCGCGCCTACTGGTGATCATGGGTTCGGGCGAAACCGCACCCACCATGGTCAAGACCCATCGCGCCGTGCTGGAGCGCTTTGACGATCCCGTCCCCGCCGTCCTTCTCGACACGCCATATCGTTTTCAGGAGAACGCCACCGACATCTCGGGGCGGATCGTCGAGCACTTCCGTTCGAGTCTCAGTCAGGCGATCTCGGTGGCCACGCTTCCCGAGGGAGGTGAGCCGGGGGAAACGGCGAGCATCATCGAGACGATCCGGCGCGCCAACTACGTCTTCTCCGGCCCGGGTAGCCCGAGTTATGCCCTCCGCCGGTGGCGGGGGTCGGACGTTCCGGCGGTCCTCGACGACACCATCGCCTTCGGCGGCGCCGTGGTTTTCGCCAGCGCAGCGGCGTTGACGCTCGGTCGGTGGACCGTCCCCGTGTACGAGATCTACAAGGTGGGCGAGGATCCGCATTGGCTCGAAGGGCTCGATCTCCTCGGCCGGACCGGGATCGACGGGGCGGTGATCCCCCATTTCGACAATGCCGAGGGGGGGAACCACGACACCCGCTTCTGCTATCTGGGGGCGCGCCGGCTGGCGTTGATGCGCTCGCTGCTCCCCGAGTCGACCACGATCATCGGTGTGGACGAGCACACAGCACTGACCATCGACCTCGACGCGGCGGTTGCTTCGGTGAGCGGGTTGGGGACCGTGACCATCCTGACCGATGCCGGTTCCGAGGTGATGGGAGCCGGTGACGAGGCGACTCTGTCCGAGCTGGGATCTGCCGTGGACGCGACGACCGAGCACCACCTGGCCGAGTTCGCACCGTCGGACCCCGAGACCGGCGACCCCTTTGCCGCGGGCTGGCGCGAGTTGGAGCAGCGATTCGAACCGGCACTCCTCGACGGTGATGTCGATGTCGCCCTCGATTCGGTGGTGGGCTTGCACCATTTGATCCTGGACTGGGCCGCAGACACCAATCAGTCGCCGGAGAGCGAGAGGGCCGAGCGTGCCTTGCGGGGAATGCTGGTGCGACTTGCAGGAGTGGCGCAGCAAGGGGTACGCGATCGCAGGGAGCTCGTCGGTGGGCTCGTCGAGGCCGTGCTCGAAGCGCGGAACGCGGCACGCGCCAATGATCGCTGGGGCGAAGCCGACGCTCTACGCGACCGACTGGATGCACTTGGGATAGCTGTCAAAGACACCAGAGACGGGTCGATCTGGGAGTTGGCCGAAGACCGCACAGGCGATTGAGGCCCGATGGGGAGCGTCATCGTCGGCACCGGAGTTCACCTACCCGATCGCATCGTCACCAACGACGACCTCTCCCGAGTGATGGACGTTTCTGACGAGTGGATCCGGTCGAGGAGCGGCGTAGAGCAGCGCCGGTTCGCCGATCCAGGGGTGGGCGCCTCCCAACTGGGAACTCAGGCAGGGCTGGCGGCGCTCGACGATGCCGGTCTGGCCGCTGACGAAGTAGACGCAATTGTCACCGCCACCATGACCCCCGACCTGTTCGCACCCGGGATCGCCCCGATGATCCAGCAGGCGATGGGTCTGCGACGGATCCCGGCACACGACCTGCGGGCGCAGTGCTCCGGATTCCTCTACGGCCTCGACCTGGCCGACGCCCTCATCGTGTCGGGGCGGGCTGCAACCGTGCTCGTGGTCGGGGCCGAGGTGCACGCCGGCTATCACCCGTGGTGGCCGAACCGCGACTACCTGTACGGCTTGTCCGACGAGCCACCGACACCCGACCAGTGGGACGAGAACACCAGGCACAGGTCGTGGAGCGTGCTTTTCGGCGACGGGGCGGGTGCCGTGGTGCTCAGACGGAACGACGATCCCAGGTCCGGGTACATCGGATCGCGGCTTTGGACCGATGGCGACTTGCTGGAGTTGATCCACGTTCCGGGGGTGGGTTTTCGCCACCAACCCTGGGTGGACCACTCCCAACTCGACGCCGGGCTCCACATACCGGTGATGGACGGGCGCGAGTTGTTCCGCAAAGCGGTCGAGCTGATGCCGGATGCGATCAGAGTGGTGCTCGCCGATCACGGGCTCGATGTCGCCGATCTCGACCTCGTCCTCTCCCACCAGGCCAATTCCCGGATCGTCGATGCGGTCCGCAAGGCGATCGGCGTGGAACCCGACGTCGTCCCGGTCAACATCTCCCGGTACGGCAACACCACCGCCGCCACGCTCCCCATCCTCCTCCACGAGATGCGGCGGGAAGGGAGAGTGCCCCCAGGAGCCCTCATCTGCCTGACCGCGTTTGGCGCGGGTGCCCACTGGGGTGCCTCGCTCTACCGGGAGCCGGGGCCGACGACGGCGACCTCGGACACAACCGGACCGTAACCTGGAGAGCAATGCCGCGGATACGCGCCGCCAACATCGAGGATCACAAGGAACTGACCCGGCATCAGTTGATCGATGCCACGCGCCAACTGCTGGCTGAAGTCGGATACGAGATGCTCACCTTGGGTGACATCGCCGCCGCCGTAGGGATCGGACGTACCACGATCTACCAGTATTTCCGCGACAAGGAGGACGTGCTCGCCTCGCTGGTCGAGGAGACTCTCCCCCAGGTTGTGGAGGACATCATCGCCTCGGTCCCCGACGACCTCCCCGTAGAACGCCGACTCACCGCGCTCGCCGAGGCCACGGTCGGGTTCGTCGCCAGCGATCCGGTTCTCGGCCTGGTTCTCCACCGTGACGTGTCCAAGCTCTCCGAGTCGACCCAGGAGAGGATCAGCGGCGCCCACCGGGATCTGTCTGCCGAGATCGCCCGGCTCTACCTGGTCGGCGTCGAGCAGGGTCGCTTCCGGGCGCTCCCTCCCCGGTTGGTCGGGCGGTTCATCCAGGACCTGATCATGTCGTCGGCGCGTGCCCTGGTCGACGCCCCCGACCCGCGGGCCGTGGCAGGCGAGACCACCGGCGCCATGGCGGAATTCCTGCTCCACGGGTTGTCGGCGCGGTGACCCGCATCGTTTTCACCGGAGGGTCGGTGTTCGACGGCACCGGACATCCTCCATCGCCCGGTGACGTGGTCATAGAGGACGGTTGGGTGGTGGACGTCGGCTCCGGTCTCGATGGCGACGAGCAGGTCGACGGCTCGGGGCGGACGATCCTCCCCGGTCTCTTCGACACCCATGTCCACTTCATGATCAGCGGCATCGATATGTGGGGGATGCTGCAGACGCCCCTCTCGTATCGGTTCTTCCAGGCGGCGCGCAATCTGGAGGCCACCCTCGACGCCGGGATAACCACGACGCGCGACGCGGGCGGCGCCGATGCCGGGTTGCGCAAGGCGGTGGATGAGGGTCTGATCCCGGGCCCGCGGATGCAGGTGTCGATTGGGATGCTCAGCCAGACCGGCGGGCACGGTGACCCGTGGCTCGCGTCCGGTGTCACCGCACCGCTGATTCCCGCATGGCCGGGCAGTCCCGAGACCATTGTTGACGGACCGGACGAGGTGCGCCGCAAGGTCAGGGAGTTGATCCGCTGTGGAGCCGACGTGATCAAGGTGGCCACCTCCGGGGGAGTCCTCTCCGCCTCCGACGAACCGACCCACGCCCACCTGTCACCCGCCGAGCTCGATGTGTTGATGGAAGAGGCCAACGCCGCCGGGCGGTTTGTCATGGCGCACGCCCAAGCGACCACCGGGATCAAGAACGCCATCCGCGCCGGGATCAGGTCGATCGAACACGGCATCTATCTCGACGACGAGGCGATCGAGTTGATGGTGGAACGAGGCACCTGGCTGGTCCCGACTCTGCTGGCACCGTATGGTGTGATCGCCGCGGTGGAGCAGGGTGCCCGGGTGCCCGACAGCGCAGTTCGCAAGGCGACCGAGGTGATCGAGATCCACCGAGACTCATTTGCCCGAGCGGTTTCCGCCGGGGTGAAGGTGGCGATGGGGACCGACACCGGGGTCACGCCCCATGGAAACAATCTTGCGGAGCTGAGCTTGATGGAGCAGGGCGGGATGTCGCCAATCGACGTGCTCGTTGCCACCACCCACAGCGCCGCCGAGTTGATGGGTCTCGACCGTGAGTTGGGGACGCTCCAACCGGGGAAGCGGGGGGACCTTGTGGTGGTCGATGGCGACCCGCTCGATCTCGAGGCCCTGCCCGCCGCCATCGTCGAAGTTTGGAAGGACGGGGTGCGCGTCAAGGGATGAGCCTCACCGCCCGAATGTTGAACCGGGCCACCCTTGCTCGCCAGATGCTGCTTCGTCGGGAGTCGCTCGACGTGGTCGAAGCGGTCCGCCGCATCGTGGCTTTGCAGGCTCAACACGCACCCTCGCCGTACCTCGCGCTGTGGAACCGGCTCGCCGGCTTCGACCCCGCCGACCTCGACAAGGCATTCACCGACCGCACCGTGGTCAAGGCGTCGTTGCTGCGTCTCACGCTTCATGCCGTCTGTTCGGAGGACTACCCGGAGTTTCACAACGTGATGGTTCCCAGCCTCCGTGGCTCGGTGCTGCACGACACGCGCTTCACCTCGACCGGCTTGTCGATCCCCGATGCTGACGCGCTGGTTCCCCCCCTTGCCGAGTTCACCGCCGAGCCGCGGCGTGGTGCCGAGATCGAGGATCTGCTCGAAGGCTTGGTGGGCGAACGCAAACCGCGGGTGTGGTGGGCGCTGCGCAGGTTTGCTCCTCTGCACCACGCACCGACGGGCGGGCCATGGTCTTTTGGTCAGCGGGCCTCGTACATCTCTGCCAAAACCAAGGACGAGTCACGGGAGGAGTCCACGCAGTTGTTGGTCCTGCGCTACCTGCAGGCATTCGGCCCCGCCTCGGTGCCCGATTTCGCCCAGTTCACCATCCTGCGCCGGCCGGTGACGCAGCAGGCGCTCAAGGCGCTCGACGGCCGGGTCGTCGAGGTTGAGGGTCCCGGAGGCGTCAAGCTGCTCGATGTGCCTGGGGCACCACTCCCAGCCGAGGACACCCCTGCACCCTCACGGCTCCTCCCCATGTGGGACAACACCCTCCTCGCCTACTTTGACCGCAGCCGCGTCGTCCCCCCCGAATACCGGCCCTTGGTCATCAAGCGCAACGGCGACGTTCTCCCCACCCTGCTCATCGACGGCTATGTCG
This sequence comes from uncultured Acidimicrobiia bacterium, assembly GCA_963826825.1. Classification (GTDB taxonomy): domain Bacteria; phylum Actinomycetota; class Acidimicrobiia; order Spongiisociales; family DATADW01; genus DATADW01. The sequence continues at coordinate 102,638 of CAWGYV010000009.1, forward strand.
CCGGTGTCTGGCGTCCCGTCGACGGAGGCATCGAGGCGACGGCCTTCCACCGCCTCGATGACGAGGATTGGGATGAGCTTGCCGCAGAGGCTCGGGCGCTCGTTGCGTTCCTCGCCGATAGAGACCCGAGGGTCTACAGCCGTTACGCCCACTGGTGGACCAAGGGGTTCCCCGGGGCTGAGGTGCGAGTGCTCTCGGGTTGATGCCCGGCACCGATTGCTCCGGCCGTTCCGGCATGAGGGCGCGAATTCCCTACTAGCCTCGCTGCGTCGTCAGCCCCGAGGGCCAGTGTCGGATCGCTATACCAATCGTGAGCTCTCCTGGCTCGACTTCAATGAGCGGGTCCTCGCGATCGCAGAGGATCCGGCCACCCCGCTGCTGGAGCGAACCAAGTTCCTCGCCATCTACTCGTCGAATTTGGACGAGTTCTTCCAGGTGAGGGTGGCGGGGCTTCTGGAGCAGCAGGCGGCGGGCGTGCGGACCGTCTCCGCGGACGGGATGTCGGCTACCGATCAACTGAAGGCCATCCGGCAACGTGTCCTCGGTCTGTCCGACCGCCAGTCCCGCTGCTTCCACGAGTCGGTGGCTCCCGCCTTGGAGGAAGCCGGGATCGCCTTCTCCTCATACGACAGCCTCGACGACGACGACCGGAAGTATCTCGACGAGCAGTTCCGCGAACGCGTTTTCCCTGTGGTGACACCCCTGGCGGTGGACCCGGCGCACCCATTCCCTTACATCTCCAACCTCTCGCTCAACTTGGCGGTGTTCGTCCGCAACCCGCGCACCGGGGTGACCCGCTTCGCCCGGGTCAAGGTGCCCCCGATCCTCCCCCGCTTCGTGGTCATGCCCGACGGAGAGCGTTTCGTGTCGCTCGAGCAGGTGATCGCAGCCCATCTGGATGCGTTGTTCCCTGGGATGGAGATCGTCGACCATCACCCATTCAGGGTCACCCGCAACGCCGACTTCGAGGTCGAGGAAGAGGAGGCTCACGACCTGCTCGCCGCCATCGAGTCGGAGCTCACCCGAAGGCGCTTCGGCCGGGTGGTGCGGCTCGAGGTCGAGCCGGGGATCCCCGACCACGCCCTCGAGCTGCTGATCCGCGAGATGAAGGTCGGTCCCGAGGACGTGTACCAGATGGAAGGGCCGCTGGACATGGCTGGTCTGTTCTCGTTGTCAGCCCTTTCCAGACCCGACCTCAGCTGGCCGGCTTTCACCTGGGTGACCGACCCCAGGCTGGCCACGGTCGATGGCGTGCCGCCGGACGTATTCGTCGCCATCAGCAAGGGCGATCTGCTCGTACACCATCCATACGACTCCTTTTCCACCTCGGTCGAGGTTTTCCTCGCCGCAGCCGCAGCCGACCCCAACGTGCTCGCCATCAAGCAGACCCTGTACCGCACGTCCTCGGGGAGCCCGATCATGGAGGCGCTCATCGAGGCCGCCAACGAGGGCATACAGGTCGCCGTCCTCGTCGAGCTCAAGGCCCGCTTCGACGAGGAGCGGAACATCGAGTGGGCGCGCGCCTTGGAGGAGGTGGGGGTGCACGTCGTCTACGGGCTGGTCGGGCTGAAGACCCACACCAAGACCACGCTCGTGGTGCGCGAGGAGGAGGGCGTCATCAGGCGATACGCCCACATCGGCACCGGCAACTACAACGACTCCACCGCCCGCATCTACGAGGATGTCGGGCTGTTCACCACCGACGACGACATCGGCGCCGACCTCTCCGATCTCTTCAACTTCCTCACCGGATACAGCGAGCAAAGCCACTACCGCAAGCTGCTCGTGGCCCCGGTCGAGTTGAGACAGCGGATCCTGGCGCTGATCGACCGCGAGACTTCCCGCCCAGGCGGGCACATCGTGATGAAGATGAACGCGCTGGTGGACGCCGAGATGATCGAGGCGCTGTACAAGGCCTCCGAGAGCGGAACCCGGATAGAACTGTTCGTGCGCGGGATCTGTTGTCTCCGTCCCGGCGTGGAGGGGATGTCATCGAACATCACCGTCCGCTCGATCGTGGGCAGATATCTGGAGCACTCACGGATCTACCGCTTCGGCGCCGAACAGCCTCTCTACTACATCGGATCGGCCGACATGATGCCCCGCAACCTCGACCGAAGAGTCGAGGCGCTGACACCGGTGGAGGACCCGGCGCTGCAGGGACGGCTCGAAGAGGTGCTCGACGTCCTCCGTGAGGATGACGAGTTGGCCTGGGAACTGAAGGCGGACGGAAGCTGGGTCAAGGTTCCCACGGTCATGGGCATCGAGACCCACAGACGACTCCAGGAATTGGCGATGGAGAGGGCGTCGAGTCGCGATGACTGAGGCGAGGCGAACGCTTCGTTTCGCATTGGAGCGCGGGAAAGGATCCCGGACCTGGGCTCGCTCGGCCTTCGGGTGGTGGCGCCCCCCGCCCCGCCTTCCCTGTTCGAGACCACCTATCACGACACCGCCGACCTCCGGCTGGCGCGCTGGGGGGCCACCCTGACCTTCCGGGCGGGGGAGGGGTGGACCGTCGAGCTACCCGACCCCGATGGCAGGCCACGAGCAGTGGGGCGCATGCTCGGCGGAGATGGCGATGTCGTGCCTTTCGACGCCCTCAGCCTGACCCGCTCGTTTTCCCGCGGTGCACCGATCCTGCCCCTCGCCTCGCTCCGCAGCAGCCGTCGCACCTACCGCCTGATCGACGGTGCGGGTGGTCTGTTGGCCGAACTGCACGAGGACGCCGTGATCGTCCGACGTGATGCAGGCCCAGCCTCGGGGTTCCGTGAGCTCGAGGTCCAGTTTGTCGCTGATGGCGAACGCGCCGACGAACTCGCGGCTGCACTCCGCGGTGACATCGGGGACGCCATCGGGACTCGTCTCGCCCGGGTGCTGGGCCCGAGAGCTGTCGAACCATCCGACGTCCCCGTTGTGAGTTTGGGCGACGATTCGACCGCGGCGGAATTGCTCGTTTCCGAGCTCTCGTCGGCGGTCCGTCGGTTCATCCTGTATGCGCCGATGGCGGTCGAAGGGGTGGACCCAGAAGGCGTCCACCAGGCAAGGGTCGCCGTTCGCAGGTTCCGCTCGTATCTGCAGAGCTTCCGCCCGGTGCTCGATGAGGAATGGTCCGAGGCTCTTCGTGCCGATCTCAAGCTGCTGGCCAGCATGTTCGGCGAGGTGCGCGACTCCGATGTCCTCATCGACCGCCTAACCGGTTTGGGTGACCAGTTACCGGCAGAGGACGCATCGATGGTGGACAAGATCGTGCTGCAGCGTCTCGGCGACAGACATGTCGCCCGGGCACGCCTCATCCATTTCCTCGAACAGCCGGAGTACCTGGCGCTGCTCGACCGCATGGTCGAGGGTGCGGTTGATCCGAGGCTCCTCGACAACGCCGGCGAGCCGGCCCTCGAGGCACTCCGACCGATGGTGGCCAAGAGGTGGCGCAAGCTGCGCAGCGCGGTGAAGGCCCTCGACGACCTGCCTGCCGACGAGCAACTCCACAACGTCCGTCTCCGGGCGAAACGGGCGCGCTACGCCGCCGAGGCGGTGGAGCCGATGGCCGACAAGGACGCCTCCTCGTTCGCCTCCGCCGCCGCCGACCTGCAGGACGTACTCGGGTCCCACCAGGACGCCGTCGTCGGTCAGCGCTGGCTACGAGACGAGTTCCGCAGCGGGGACCCGGACCTGAGTTTTGTGGTCGGAGAGCTCGCCGGTCTCGAGCAATCGACTGCGGCGCGCACCCGCGCCGAGTGGACGGCAGCCTGGGACCGGGTCCGCAAGAGATCGAAGTGGCTCAAGTAAGAAAGACTCGGCGGACGGCGGACGGCGGACGGCGGCAAGAGTGGTCTCCGGTTTGAAATAGTCACTCCTCCTTGCTGGCTATCTGATGTCCTCCGGTAGTCGATGAGCAGTCCGTATCGATCGGCCTTTCATCAAACAGCTACCTAGCTGACGCCGGGCTGTCATCCTGACCTGATAAAACCCTGTCGGGTTCGAGGTCCATCGCACGTTCCTCGTCCCTTCCGCCTCCGAGAATGGGTCCGTCATCACTGGCGGACCCTTCTCGTTGGCCGGTGGCTTCGCTACAACACAGTTCTATCGAGCGGCCTTCGGCCACGCTCACTTGTGCTGGTCGGGCCGGCAAGCGCCCCGGCCAGGTCAATGGGGCGGTACGAGCCGCTCCCCGCCTCAGTGGTTCGTAGCCTTGGGCTTCGCCCTTTCTGGCTGCCGTCCGCCGTCCGCCGTTCGCCGTCTCTGCTCGCGGACACCCCCCGTTCACTTCTACTAGGCCGCGACAGGCGATGCAACGTTCACTCTGCGTTCACTTTCGAGCCAGGGTGCGGTCAAGACCTGTGGATACCTTGCCGACCGGCGGCCGGGCGCAGCCCGGGCGCGGCCCTCGGGCCAATGCGCGGAAAGCTGCAAGGAGCAAAGATGACATTCGGGAAACAGGTCCGCCTGGTGGCAGTGCTGAGCCTCTTTGCGCTGGCCATCGCCGCCTGCGGGGGCGGGACGACCGACACAACGACCACTGGAGGGGGGACGGACACAACCGCGGCCGCCGGGGGATCTGATACGACAGCATCCGGAGCTGCCGGGAGCGTCGTCGTCTCCGGGTCATCCACGGTTGAGCCCGTCACCGCGCTGGTCGGTCAAAACTGGGGAGCGGACAACCCCGATGTGGCCATCTCGGTCGAAGGTCCCGGGACCGGCGACGGGATCGCCCGCTTCTGCAATAACGAGATCGATATCGCCGACGCCTCGCGGGCGATCGAAGAGGACGAGATCGCCCTCTGCGAGGAGGCTGGTGTCGAGTACGTCGAGCTGCTCATCGGGCTCGACGGATTGACCGTCATCACAAGCCCCAACAATGCCGAGGTCACCTGTCTCGACTTCAACGATCTGTACGCACTGGTTGGGCCGGAGTCAGAGGGTTTCGCCAACTGGTCGGATGCAAACGACCTGGCGGCCGAGCTGGGAGCCGGGCACGCTCCCTACCCGGAGGCGCCATTGGTCATCACCGCCCCGGGCGAGGAGTCGGGCACATACGACTTCTTCGTCGAGACGGTGATCGAGCCGATCCAGGAGGAGCGAGCGCCCGAGGATCTCGACGGTGACGGCGAGAACGACTACTTCACCCGGGCCGACTACCAGGCATCGCCCAACGACAACGTCATCATCGAGGGCGTGGCCGGTAACGACACCTCGCTCGGCTGGGTTGGGTTCGCGTTCTACACGGCAAACGAGGACACAGTCACTGCGATCGAGGTCGACGGCGGCGAGGGATGCGTGGCGCCGAGTATCGAGCACGGTGGCAGACGGCAGCTACCCGATCTCCCGTCCCCTGTTCATCTATGTCAAGACCAACGACCTGGCCAGCCGGCCCGAGCTGATCTCCTTCGTCGACTTCTATCTGAGCGACGAGGGCATCAGCGCTACCTCCGAGGCGGGGTACGTCGACACCCCGGAACTGGAAGCGACTCGGACCGCCTGGGAGGACGCCAAGTCGGCAGCCGGAGGCTGAGAGTCCGGATCGACCGGGCGGGTAGCGCCGCCCGGTCGTCCACGAGGAGTTCGATGACCACAGAGCAGGACATGGCCAGGAGGTCTGAGGGGGAACCCGCGCCGACGTCGCCGCGAGGCGATCGTTCGTACCCTCTTCTTCCTGGCCGCCGCACTATCCGTCCTGGTGAGCGTCGCCATCGTGCTGTCGGTGTTGATCGATGCCGTCGAGTTCGTGCGATCGATCGACCTCAGCCAACTTTGGGCCGATGGCTGGTTTCCCCGGCGCGGCCGATTCAGCATCCCCACGATCTTCGTCGGATCGCTGATGATCACTCTGGTGGCCCTGGTCGTGGCGTTGCCCCTCGGCTTGGGCGCCGCCATCTATCTCTCGGAGTACGCCCGCCCCGCGGTGCGGAGGACGCTCAAACCGACGCTCGAGATCCTGGCCGGGGTCCCGAGCGTGGTGCTCGGGTTCTTCGCCCTCTCCTTCATCACTCCGAACATCATGCAGGCCATTTGGGAGGACACCCAGGTGTTCAACTATGGCGCAGCCGGGATCGCCGTCGGCATCCTCATCATCCCTCTTGGTCGCATCGGTCGCCGAAGACGCCATGCGCGCCGTGCCCCAGTCGTTGCGCGAGGCGTCTTATGGGCTCGGCGCCAAACGCTGGCACACCAGCCTCCGGGTCATATTTCCTGCTGCGCTCTCGGGGATCGTTGCCGCGGTGATCCTCGGGTTCGCCCGGGCGCTGGGCGAGACGATGGTGGTCGCCATCGCAGCAGGAGCGTCAGGTGGGGCGTTGCTCAACGTCGACATAACCCAGGGAGGCACCACGATGACGGCGGCAATGGCCTCGCTCGCCATAGGTTCCGACCAGGTGGCGGGCGACTCGAGCGCGTTTCAGAGCCTCTTCTTCGTCGGCTTGCTGCTCTTCCTGATGACGCTGGGGCTCAACGTCCTCAGCGAGCGTCTGGTCCGCCGGTTCAGGCAGAAGTACTGAGATGGCTATCACCACCGAGCGCCGCGAATTGACGCCAGAGTTGGTGCGCCGCAGCCTTCAAGGGAGGAGGCTCAGCTGGGTTGACGTTCTCATCCAGCTCCTGCTCTTGGCCGCTCTGCTGTCCTCGCTCCTGATCCTGGCGGTGTTATTGATCGATGTGATCAGGACGGCATGGCCGGTGTTCGCCGAGCGCGGACTCAGCTTCATCACATCACCGTTGTCCCCGGACCCGTCGCAGTCGGGGATTCTCCAGGGGATCATGGGGTCGCTGGCGCTCACCGGCATCGTCATCGTGGTCGCCTTCCCGCTCGGGGTTGGGGCGGCCATCTACCTCGAGGAATACGCCAAGGACAACGCCGTCAGTCGCATCTTGGTGGCCAACATCCGCAACCTGGCCGGGGTCCCGTCGATCGTCTACGGGTTGCTCGGTCTGGCGGTATTCGTCCAGGCGATGTCTTCGATTACCAACGGGCGAACCGTCATCGCCGGTGGGCTGACCCTGGCCGTCCTGGTCATACCGATCATGATCATCACCACCCAGGAAGCGCTCCGCGCCGTTCCCCAGGCGCTACGCGAGGCTTCGTTCGGAGTTGGCGCCACCAAGTGGGAGACGATCCGCCACCATGTGCTCCCGGTGGCGATGCCCGCAGTGCTCACCGGGTCGGTGCTCACCATCGCCCGTGCCTTCGGCGAGGCAGCGCCCTTGCTGCTGGCCGGGGCGTTGGTGACCAACTTCTTCCAGGTATCGGCGGGCGCCAGCTTCGTGGACCTGATGACGGCCGAGCCTTACACCGCTCTCCCCGTCGTAATCTTCAACTGGTCGCGCCAGCCACAGCCCGACTTCCAAGCGCTCACCGCCGCCGGAATTCTCGTCTTGCTCGTCCTGCTTCTCATCATCAACGCCGTAGCCATCATCCTGAGAGACCGCTATGCCCGACGAAGCTGACTCCGGAGGAACCGAGATGACAACGCACCAGCCGGCACAGATCGAGGAGGTGCTCGATCACTCGACCACCGCCCCACACATCGCCGCGCCCGAGGTGCACCGCTCCGCCGACGACGCTCAAGAGCGGCCGGTGATGCTCGACGTGCGCGACCTGCACGTGTACTACGGCGACTTCCTGGCGGTGAAGGAGGTGGATCTGCCGATACGCCAGAACGAGATCACCGCCCTGATCGGCCCGTCTGGGTGCGGCAAGTCGACCGTGCTCCGTTGCTTCAACCGGATGAACGACCTCATCGAGATCGCCCGCGTCGAGGGCAAGATCCTCTACCACGGTGTCGATCTCTACGGGGAGGGTGTCGACGCCGTTCAGGTGCGGCGCCACGTGGGGATGGTCTTCCAGAAGCCGAACCCTTTCCCCAAGACCATCTACGAGAACATCATGTTTGGACCCAAGATCGCCGGGTTCAAGGGGGATGCCGATGCGCTCATCGAAGAGAGCCTCACCAGGGCGGCGCTCTGGGATGAGGTCAAGGACAAGCTCCAAGAGTCGGCGCTTGCGCTCTCTGGGGGCCAACAACAGCGACTCTGCATCGCAAGGGCCATCGCCACAAACCCCGATGTGGTGCTGATGGACGAGCCCTGCTCTGCGCTCGACCCAATCGCGACATTGAGGATCGAGGAGCTCATGCTCGAGCTCAAGAAGGACTACACCATCATCATCGTCACCCACAACATGCAGCAGGCCGCCCGGGTGAGCGACCGGACCGCTTTCTTCAGCGTCGATGTCGGCTCCCAAGGCGACAGGACCGGGCGTCTCGTCGAGTTCGACCACACCGATCAGCTCTTCACCTCCCCGTCCAAGACAGAGACCGAGGACTACATCACCGGGAGATTTGGCTGATGGCTGATACCAGGGCCCGGTTCCACGAGGACCTGGCCGCCCTGGAGGAGCTGGTGCTCGACGTCGGCGACAGGGCGGAGAGGGCGGTCGCAGCCGCAGTCGACGCCTTCGTCGCCGACGACATCGCCGCAGCCAACCTCGTGGTGGCGATGGACGACGAGATCGACCGGATCTACCTCGAGGCCCATCGTCAATGGATCGAGATAGTCGCTCGTCAGAGCCCGATGGGTGCGGACCTGCGGATGCTCTCCTCGCTCCTCCATATGCTGATAACGCTGGAGCGAATGGGTGATCAGGCGGTCAACATCGCCACGATCACAAAGGCCACGGCGGGGCTGCCACGCAGCGACCGGATAGTCGGCCAGATCAGGGAGATGGGCGACCAGGTTCTCCCCATGATCCGTACCGCTCTCCAGGCGTTCGTGCGGCGCGACCCCGACGAGGCCCGGCTGCTCCCGTCCATGGACGAGCCGATCGACCGGCTCAATCGCAACATGTACCGGGAGGTGGTCGACACGGGGTCCGACGCGGCACTGCTCGAGTGGGCGACGCGGATGATGATGGTGTCGCGTGCGCTCGAAAGGATCGGCGACCAGGCTGTGGACATCGGCGAGCAGGTCGCATTCGTGACCACAGGACAGCTTCAGGAATTCATCGAGGAAGGCATCTCAAACAGGAATGGTCACGACTGACCACCCACCAAGGATCTTGATCGTCGAGGACGAGCCGGCACTGGCCGACTCGGTCCGTTACGTCCTCGAGATGGAGGGGTTCGAGGTCGTCATCGCCGAGAACGGGCGGGCCGGGCTGGAAGAGGCCCGCAAGGGACAGATGAACCTGGTGTTGCTCGACCTCATGCTCCCCGAGATCTCAGGTCTGGATGTCTGCCGCCATATCAGGGCGATCTCCGACGTACCGATCATCGTGCTCACCGCCAAGGACAGCGAGGCCGACAAGGTCGCCGGACTCGAGCTTGGAGCGGACGACTACGTGACCAAACCCTTCTCGATGCGAGAGTTGGTGTCGCGGGTGCGGGCGGCATTGCGCAGGTACGACATGGCGGACACCAGGGCAGTCAACGGAGGAGAGGTCCTTCGCGCCGCCACGGTCGAGATGGACATCGATCGCCACGAGGTCCGGGTTGCCGGTAGCCTTGTCCCGCTGCGGCCCAAGGAGTTCGAGCTGCTCGAGGCGCTGATACGCCGCAAGGACAAGCTTGCCACCCGCGAGATACTCATCGATGAAGTGTGGGGCCCGCACTACTTCGGTGACACCAAGACCCTGGACGTCCATATCAAACGCCTCCGTCAGAAGCTCGAATCCGATCCACACCGACCGGCGTTGATCACCACCGTCCGCGGGCTGGGGTACAAGCTGATCGATGCCTGAAGCCGTCGGGGCGCGCCGACCCTCGACGCTGGGCCGACGTCTTGTCACCTGGTACGCCCTCACCGTTCTCATCGTCCTCATAGGCGTTGGTGTGGGGGTGGACCGCCTGCTTGCCGACCAGGTGCGCCAACTGCTCACGGAGTCGCTGGAGAGACAGGCGGCGACCATCGCCGCACTTGCCGAGCCCGATGGCTTGCAGAGCATGGCGAGCCGGCTGGGCGAGGACACCGGCATGAGGGTCACCTTCATCGATATCGATGGCATCGTCCTCGCCGACTCGGACGCAGATGCCGCTGCGCTGGAGGATCACAGCACGCGCGAGGAGGTGCGCGAGGCGATGCAGGGCGAGGTCGGGTCGGCGGAGCGGGAGAGCGACACGACCGGGCAGGCATACCTGTACACCGCAATCCCGCCACGCGACGGTCTCATCGTGAGGGTTGCCCTCCCGCTCGAGGAGGTGCAGGAGAGACTCGATCGATCCCGGCTGGCGATGTTCCTGGTGGGTCTGGCGGTGGCTGCCGTCGGGCTCTTGGTGGTGTGGCTGGTAGCTCGTCGTCTTGCCGCACCAATCGAGAAGCTCACCGCATCGGTCGACCGCATTGCCGAGGGCGATCTCGCTACGCGAGTGCCGCCGAGCCGGGTGGTCGAGGTAGGTCGGTTGGGTTCCGCCTTCAACCACATGGCGGAGCAACTCGGGGTCCGGTTGGAGGAGGCCGACCACGAGCGGGCGCGGCGTGACCTGCTGCTGGACACACTGGACAGCGGTGTGGTCCTAATCGAACCGGACGACGCGGTTGCCTACGCCAATAAGGCGGCAGCGGACCTGATCGGCCCAACTCCCGAGACGCTCTCTCGGTTGGTCCCCCACCCGTTACAGGGTCTGGTGCGTACGGCACGGGAATCGGGCGAGACTGCGGCCGACGAGATCCGGCACGGCCGCCCCGAGCAGGTCTTCGAGGTGAGCGCCGTGCCCTTGGATGCGCATGGCGGTGTGGTTCTCGCCATCCGGAACGTGACCGAACAGCGCCGCATCGAGTCGATGCGCTACTCCTTCGTCGCCGACGCATCGCACGAGTTGAAGACCCCGGTGGCAGCGATCCAGGCAGCAATGGAGACCGTCCAGACTGCGATCGACCGCGACCCGGCGACCGCCAAGCGTCTCGCCGCCGGTGCGGAGCAATCGGCGGTCCGACTCGGCCGGATCGTCGGTGACCTTCTCGATCTCTCCCGGCTCGAGACCGAGCAGATCAGCCCAGAAGAGTTCGAGCTTTCCGATCTGGTTGCCGAGGTGCTCGACCGAGCCGCGCCGTTGGCAGGGGAGCGTGGGGTGGCGTTCGAGAGCAGTCTCCACCCGGTCGAGGTGTCGGGTCAGCAGAGCGACCTCGTGCTGGCGGTACGGAACCTGGTGGAAAACGCCATCGGCTACACCGATCGGGGCGGCAAGGTCACAGTCCGGCTCGACGAGGTCGAAGGAGGGGCAGTGCTCGTGGTCGAGGACACCGGCATCGGCATACCGACCCGCGATCTGCCCAGGATCTTCGAGCGGTTTTACCGAGTAGACGCCTCGCGCTCCCGCAACACCGGTGGAACCGGTCTCGGCCTCGCCATTGTCCGCCACGTCGCCCACCGCCACGGCGGCCGCATCGAAGCCGAGAGCGAACTAGGCCGGGGCAGCGTGTTCCGGTTTTTCATACCGACCGGCAGAGCGGCTGAGTAAGACGGCAGGCTGCTGAGGCTGCTTCCCTCGTTGAGGGGGAGGCGCGAGCGGAGCGAGCGGAGGTGGTGAGGGCTCTCTTGCCAAGCACCCTTTCCCCAGCCCCTCCCTTCAGGGAGGGGAGCCAAACGCCGGGGAGAGGGAAAGAAGGTGATCGACACGGCGGCCGATCATTTCACTGTCGGTACCATGCCGGTCCCCCAAGGGGGCCAAAACGGAGGAAAGCAAATGATCAGGAAGCGATGGGCGACTTCTGCCCTCTTGGTGGTAGTGGTTCTGCTGGCGGCGTGCGGTGGCGGCACGTCCGCTACCACCGTTGCCGGTGGCGGCGCCGAGACCACCGCCGCCGGTGGAGCCGAGACCACGGTGGCCGCCGACACGACGGCTGCGGCGGACACGACCATGGCGGCGGAAACGACGATGGCCACCGAGACCACTGAGGCGGCGACGGAGACGACGGCGTCGGCGGGGGCAGTGCCCGATCTTGGTGGACAGGCGATCACCGTGGCGTTGGAGAACGCCTACCCGCCGTTCAATTACATCGACGAGGACACCGGAGAGCCGGTGGGGTGGGACTACGACGCCTGGAACGAGATCTGTTCGCGGCTCAACTGCACGCCGGAGTTCGTGGAGACGGCTTGGGACGGGATGATCATTGCTGTCGGACAGGGCCAGTACGACGCGGCCGCCGACGGGATCACCATCACCGAAGACCGTAAGGAGCAGGTCGACTTCTCCGATGGCTACATCTCGGTGGAGCAGCGCCTCATGGTCCGGATCGACGAGGACCGCTTCACCACGCTCGAGGAGTTCAAGGCGGGCGACTACATCGTTGCGACCCAGACGGGCACCACCAACTTGGAGACGGCAACCAAGGAATACGGACAGGACCGGGTCCAGGCCTTCGAGCAGTTCGGGTTCGCCGTGCAGGCGCTGATCAACGGTGACGCCGATGCTGTGATCATCGACGATACCGCCGGTCAGGGGTACATCGGTCAGAACGCCAACAAGATCAAGCTGGTGCAGGGATCGATCAAGTCCGACGAACTCGGGTTCATCTTCCCCAAGGGGAGCGAGTTGGTCGATCCGGTCAACGCCGCACTGGAGTCGATGCGTCAGGACGGCACTCTCGAGGAGATAAACGCCACCTGGTTCAGCGGCTGAACACACCACCCGGAAACAGCATGGGGCGCCGGGTTAGCCTGGCGCCCCTGAGCTGATCGTGGTCTTCGGACAAGCACCCGAGCTCGAGCGCCGCACCCCCGAGTTGGAGCGCGCCGCCATCGAGGTGCCGGGGCTGAGCCGGCGTTTAGTCGACGCCCCATGGTGGTTCTTCGCCCTCGTCGGGATCCTGATCTACCTCGGCTACCTGGTCTTCTTCGACCCCAGGTACGCCGGTGCCAAGGACGCGGTGGTACAGGGGATACCGGTCACTATCCGCGCCACGGTTCTTGCCTTCACTCTCGCCTTGGTGGTGGGACTCTTCACCGGGTTGGGGCGGATCTCGCGCAACGTATTCGTGCGCAACCTGGCAACGCTCTATGTCGAGTTCGTACGAGGGGTCCCGATCTTGGTGCTCATCTTCGTGGTTGCGCTCTGGATCGTCCCGGAAGTGAGCGACGCCCTCGGGTTCTCAAACCGGATTTCCCAGGAATGGAGGGCGATCATCGCCCTCACCATCATCTACGGGGCGTACATAGCCGAGGTGTTCCGGGCTGGTGTGGAGTCGGTCCCGGTCGGTCAGATGGAAGCGGCCCGATCACTGGGGATGCGGCAGCGGACCGCGATGCGGGTGATCGTATTGCCGCAGGCGGTGCGCAACGTCCTGCCCGCGTTGGGTAACGACTTCATCGCCATGCTCAAGGACTCGTCGCTGCTCTCGGTTCTCGGGGTTCGTGAGGTCACTCAGATGGGAAGGCTCTATGCCAACTCGTCTTTCGAGTTTCGGGAGACGTTCCTCGCCATGACCTTCCTCTACCTGTTGTTCACCCTCATCCTCTCTTTGGTGGTGCAGTGGTATGGCCGGCGGCTCCAACGTGTCTGAATCTGCCGCACCAGACCGGGTGGTGGTGCGCGACCTCCACAAGTGGTTCGGCGAGATCCACGCCGTCGCCGGGGTGAACCTCACGGTTCGCACCGGCGAGGTGATGGTCATCGTCGGGCCGTCGGGGTCGGGGAAGTCGACAGTGCTGCGGTGCATGAACCATCTCGAGGTGCCCACCAGCGGTGAGGTCTATATCGACGGGGTCCACCTCGAAGCATCGAGCACCGACATCAACGGGGTGCGGGCTGAGGTCGGGATGGTCTTCCAGCAGTTCAACCTATTCCCGCATCTTTCGGTGCTGGACAACATCACTGTGGCGCAGCGGAAGGTGCTTCGGCGACACCGGCAGGAGGCCGAGGAAAGGGCCAGGTCAATTCTGGAGAGGGTCGGTATTCCGGAGCAGGCCGGAAAGAAACCGTCGCAACTGTCCGGGGGTCAGCAGCAGAGGGTCGCCATTGCCCGGGCGTTGGCGATGACCCCCAAGGTGATGCTTTTCGACGAGGCGACGTCGGCGCTCGACCCGGAGATGATCAAGGAAGTGCTCGACGTCATGCGTGATCTGGCCAACACTGGGATGACGATGGTGGTGGTCACCCACGAGATGGGATTCGCCCGGCAGGTAGGGTCGCACCTCGTCTTCATGGACGAGGGGAAGGTGGTGGAGGAGGGCCCTGCCGATGAGGTGTTCGCCAACCCTCAACACGAACGGACCAAGAACTTCTTCGCCAAGATCCTTTAGAGGAGCGGCAGACGGCAGACGGCAGACGGCAGACAAGTAGCCTCAGGTGCCGTGTCAAAATGAGGCCCAGACCCATGGCGCTACTCCTCGATCAAATCAACGACCCCGCCGACTTGCGCGCCCTGACCACCGATCAACTCGAGGGTCTGGCGGACGAGATTCGCGATCGGCTGCTCGAGACGCTGGCGCGCACAGGTGGCCACCTCTCACCCAATCTTGGGGTGGTCGAGCTGACCTTGGCTTTGCACCGTGTGTTCGACAGCCCCACCGACCGCATCATCTGGGACGTTGGTCACCAGGCGTATGTCCACAAGCTCATCACCGGGCGACGCGACACGTTCGACTCGCTCCGCACCTTGGGTGGCATCTCCGGGTACCCATCGCGCGCCGAGAGCCCTCATGATCATGTCGAGAACAGCCACGCGTCCACTGCCTTGAGCTATGCGCTCGGGCTGGCCATCGCCGCCGAGGATCAGGGGGAGGAGCGTTGGACGGTGGCGGTGATAGGGGATGGTGCCCTGACCGGTGGGATGGCGTACGAGGCCCTGAGCCACATCGCGATTCGGCGACCCCGTCGGCTGGTGATAGTGCTCAATGACAACGGGATGTCATATCAGGCCACGGTGGGTGGGGTGGCAGCCACGCTGTCCGGCGTCCGTCTCGACCGGCGCTACGAGTGGGTCAAGAAGACCATCGGCCGGGTGCTGCGGAGCATGCCGCTTGTGGGCGAGACCGCCGACGAGCTGGCGAGACGTCTCAAGGAGAGCCTGAAGCAACTGGTCGAGCCGAGCACTGTCTTCGATGCCATCGGTGTCAAGTACGCCGGCACGGTCGACGGCCACGACCTCGAGCGGCTCGAGGAGACGCTGGTCAGAGCCAAGGGGCTCGACGAGCCGGTCGTGATCAGGGTGCAGACCGAGAAGGGCCGCGGCTACCCGCCGGCCATCGCCGACGAGGTCGACCGTCTCCATGCCGTTGGTGCCTTCGACGTGGGCACCGGCCGGCCGCTCAAGGAAGAGCGCAAGCTCACCGATGTGGCGGGCGCCGCGCTGCTCGATGCGGCGAGGCGGCGGCCTGATGTCGTGGCGATCTCGGCGGCGATGGTGTCGAGCACCGGTCTCCACGACATGGAGACCGAGATGCCCAACCGGGTGATCGACACCGGCATCTGCGAGCAGCACTCGGTCACGCTCGCCGCCGGACTTGCCATGGGGGGGCTTCGCCCGGTGGTGGCGATCTACTCGACCTTCCTCCAGCGGGCCCTTGATCAGATCATCAGCGACGTGGCGCTCCACGACCTGCCGGTCACCTTCCTGGTCGACCGGTCGGGAGTGACCGGGCCGGATGGTCCCTCGCACCACGGCGTCTTCGATCTCACCTTCCTCCGGATGGTCCCCAACATGGTGGTGGGCGCCCCCGCCGATGCCGACGAGTTGTGCTCGATGATCGAGACGGCGCTCGACCATCCCGGTCCGATTGCCATCCGCTTCCCCAAGGCGGCCGGTTCGGCCCTCCCCAGCCTTCCCGCCCCGGCGCTTCCGGTAGGCCGCTGGGACGAGGTGCGTCCCGGGACCGATGTGTTGGTCCTTGCAGTCGGCCGGATGGTGGAACCGGCGCTCAAGGCCGCCATCGGACTGGAGGGCAACGGGATCTCGTGCCGGGTTGTCAACGCCCGCTGGGTCAAGCCGCTCGACTCGCGGCTGATCGAGTGGGCGGGCGACCAAGAATTGGTGATCACCATCGAGGACAACGTCGTCAGCGGCGGGTTCGGCGCCGCGGTGCTCGAGGCACTGTCCCCTCACGGCATGGCGGGGAAGGTGCGGATGCTGGGGATCGGTGACGGTTTTCTCCCCGCCGGCTCGGCCGATGAGGTGCTCCGCACCGCTGGGCTCGACGTCGAGGGAATCAGCTCCCGGATTCTCGAGTTGGCCCGGAACCTCTGACCACGACGGTCATGGCGGTCGATCGCCCCACGGCCGGGCGCACTCTGTTGGCCCTCGCCCTTGGAGCGCTGCTCGCAGCTTGCGCCTCAACACCGGATGCTGCCGTCACGACCGTGGCTACGACGAGTGGCGGAACGACGGTCGCTTCCGTCACCACCGAAAGCACGGTTCCCGAGACGACCGTGGCCCCCACGACCACCGTGTGGGTGACCTCCACGATTGCGGCTGCGACCACGACGATTGCCGCCACCACAACCGTGGTTGCGTCCGGACCGGGCAAGCCCGGCAACAAACAAGATGACCCCGAGCTTGCCTGGAACGGGATCATCGATTTCCTCGCCCAGCTCAGCGTCGCTCCCGACCGGTCGTTGCTGCCATTGGTGGTCGATCCGGAGTGCCCCTGCTACCGCGGCTACGACGACGTTCTGTCCGAGTTGGAGGAGAACGGGTGGAGGTATTCGGGCGATTCCCCTACGGTTACGACCGACTTCCTGGTGGTGGAGGAGATCTCACCGACCGAGGTGGTCGTGGCGGTGGAGACCAGGTCGCCGGCGGACCAGGTGCTCGATGCCACCGGCGCCGTGGTGCGCCGCGAACCCCCGGTGAGGTCGAATCTGTCAGTGCTTTTGCGCAGAGGGGAGGACGCGCGATGGCGGATCGCACAGCTGGTAGACGCAGGCTGAGGGGTCGCCGTATCGCCGTCGTCCCGCTGATTGCGACGTTGGGGATGGCGCTGGCGCCCCCCGCCTCCGCCGACCTCGGCTCAGTCCCGCCGCCCGAGGTGCGAGGCGAGCTCAACAGCCACGGGCTCGGAATCGCCGCCCGCATCGCCAGGGACAATGAGCCTTCAACCAGCTCCCCGCCCCCTCCATACCGGTGGGTGTTCCGGGAGTGGATCCTCCAGCCGGGCAACTGCGAGCCCGGCCAGACCGACTATCAGGCATGGAGGATCGATAACGCCACCGGGTGGGTCCTCCGCTTCTACCGGTTGACCGGAGACGGGACCGGGCGCGACCCCGAGTTCGAGGAGAACAGCCCGATCAACCCGACGGTCTACGACACCGCCCTCGAGGTGTGGTTCGTCCACGTCTGCTACGGCCCGCCGTTGCCCGACGTCGAGGCCGCTCTGTACGAGGCTTTGCCTGATCCTGAGGTCGGCGTCAGCCCCCGTGTGGAATTTGGGGGGATAACCGGGATGGACACCTGGATCTGGTACCAACAGAACCCGGCTTTTGGCCCCGATCCCGAACTGACCATTGGGTTCCCCGTCACCGATCCGGGTAGCGGGGTCACCTATCAGGTCTCGGCGTCGGCATGGGCGACCTGGTTCCGCTGGGCCACCGAGGGCTCGGTCTACGAGTCCACTTCGCCAGGGGCGGGGTCGGAGGCCGAGGCGGCAGCGACCCATCTCTACGAGACCAAAGGCTTCTACCAGATCGACACATCGGTCCGCTGGGTGGGGACATACACCTATACCGGCTACACCGGTTCTGCCCCGGTGGGACCGGTGGAACTCGACGGGAACGTGGCCTACCCGGTGCGCGAAGTGCGCAGCCTGCTGCGCAACGGCCGCTGATTGCGAGCCTTCACTCGCGGCATCTTCCCGCTGCGCCCGTTATGTTCACAGTGCCGAGGACTCCCAAGGAAGGGGCCAAATCATGAAACGAAGGATGTTGCTTCTAGTCTGTTTCGCCGTGGTGATGGCGGCATGCACCGCGGCTGCTCCTGATACGACGGGTGGGGCTACCGGTACTACCGCCGCGGGAGGCACCGGCACCACCGTCGCAGGTGGCACCGAGACGACCGCCGGCGCCGCTCCCGCGGGCGAGACCCTTGCCGCAGTGCAGGAGCGTGGCACCCTGATCTGCGGGGTCAACGACGCCGTCCCCGGATTCGGGTTCGTGGACGCCGACGGCAATCTCTCAGGGTTCGACATCGACTTCTGCCGGGCGGTCGCAGCTGCGGTTCTCGGCGATCCGGAGGCGGTGGAGTTCCGGCCGCTTACGACCGAGCAGCGGTTCACCGCTCTCCAATCGGGTGAGGTCGACGTGCTCATCCGTAATACGACACGAACCGCTGGGCGCGATGGCGAGCTCACATCGACATTTCTCACCACGACCTTCTACGACGGGCAGGGGATGATGGTGCGGGCCGACAGCGGATTCGAATCGATCGACGACATGACGGACACCGCCATCTGCACGCTGTCGGGTACAACCACCGAGGGAAACCTTGCCGACCGTATGGGCGACATCCCATACGAGCCGATCACCTTCGAGGAGAACGAGCAGATTCAAGCGGCTTTCATCGCCGGCCAATGCGACGGTTGGACGTCTGACCGGAGCCAGCTCGCCGGCGTTCGCTCGACCTTCCCCGATGAGGAGGGTGGACCGGAATCACTGGTCATATTCGACGAGGTCTTCTCCAAGGAGCCGCTCGGCCCGGTGGTGCGCGACGGCGACAGCCAGTGGGCACAGGTGGTCGATTGGGTCGTGCTCGCCACCATCCAGGCGGAGGAGTTCGGGATCGACTCGACCAACGTCGCCAGCTTCGACGACTCCGACGATCCCAATATCCGGCGATTCCTCGGACTCGAGATCGAGGATCCGGAGACCGGAGAGCTGGCTGTGTTCGACCCCGGTCTGGGTATCGAGCCCGGCTGGCAGGCCACGGTGATCGAGTCGGTGGGCAACTATGCCGAGATCTATGAGCGCAATGTGGGGCCGGAAAGCCCGCTCGGACTGGAGCGCGAGTTCAACGCCCTCTATACCGACGGAGGTCTGCTCTACGCTCCGCCGTACCGGTGATCATCGCTGAGGGGGGCGGCCGCTGAGGCCGCCCCCCTAGCCCGATGAGCGCACCGGGCCAAACCGCCCGCATCCCGTTCTGGCGCAACACCAGGGTGCTGCGCGTCGGCGCCCAGGTCGTGGCGGCCGGGGCGGTGATCCTCATCTTCTACGTCCTCTGGTTCAACCTGACCAACAACATGCGGCGTGCGGGGATCTCGACCGACTTCGACTTCCTCAACCAGCCGTCAGGAGTCGACATCGCCGGCAGCGAGATCAGCTCCCGCGCTGCCATAAGACGCACTCTGCTGGTCGGTGTGAAGAACACGTTGGCGCTGGCGATCATCGGAGTTCCGTTGTTGATCGTCATCGGCGTGATCGTGGGGGTAGCCCGGCTCTCGACCAACTGGTTGGTGGCAAAGGCGGCTGCGGTCTATGTGGAGGTCCTGCGCAACATTCCGCCGCTGCTGATCATCTTCTTTGCGTTCAACGCGGTGATCCTGCAACTCCCCCCGATCCGCGATGGCTACACGCCCTTTGGCTGGTTCGTGGTCAGCAACCTTTTCATCGCGGTTCCCGGCCTGAGTGCCGGCGCCAACCTCGCGGTGTTCCTCGGGTTGCTCGGCACCGGTCTCGTGGTGTGCGGCTGTCGTGTGGTGGTGGCGAACCAGGGTTTCGGAGCGGACCGGCGAGCCACACCACCGGGCTGTTTGGGCAGGCGGAGTGTTTCTCCTCGTCGCCGTGGGCGGCTACCTGATCTTCGATCGGCCATTCACCATCTCGCTTCCAACGCTCGAAGGGCGGCGAATTGCAGGAGGCTTCGAGCGCGCTCGGCTCGTTCGTGGCGGTGATGGCGGCTCTCGTCCTCTACACCGCGAGCCATGTCGCCGAGATCGTGCGAGGGAGCATCCAGGCTGTGTCCAAGGGCCAGACCGAGGCCGCCGAGGCGCTCGCCCTTCGCTCGTTCCAACGACTCCGCTTCGTCGTGCTTCCCCAAGCCTTTCGCATCGCCGTCCCACCCATGATCAACCAGTTCCTCAACTACGTGAAGAACACATCGCTCGCATTGGCGGTGGGTTACGCGGAGATCACACGCATCGTGCGTCAGACCATCGGGAACGGGCAGCCGGCACCACAACTGATCCTCCTCCTCATGCTTGCCTACCTCGCTTTCTCGATCGTGATCTCGCTGGTGGCCAATGAGGTCAACCGCAGGCTCCAATTGGTAGAGCGATGAGCGTCGAGGTTGCTTCGCCCGAGCAGCACCAGGCGCCTTCGACCAGGTTGCGACCGGCGGAGTGGGCCAAGCGCAATCTGTTCTCCACCTGGTACAACACCCTGCTCACCCTCCTGGTCGGAGGGGCCCTCGTGGCGGGTGCGGTCCTCCTACTCCGGTGGGTCTTCTTCGAGGCCGACTGGGAGATCATCCGGGTCAATCTCCTGCTGTTCCTGATGGGGCGATTCCCCCGCGACCAGCTATGGCGTCCTTGGGTGGCCACCGGGCTCATCGCCGTGTTGATCGGCGTCGTCGCCGGTGCCGCTCGAGCCACGGCAACCGGCCGAGCCGCCGATTCGGGGCTTCCTCCCCCTCGGCCCACTACTCCGCAGGGCTGGGTGCGTCGCTTCTGGCCGGTGATCGTGCTCATCGGGGTGCTGCTGGCGCTCACCCGGACCTGGATCCCGGCGCTGCTCACCGTGGGGTGCATCGGCGCCGGTGTCGGCGCTTATGCCGTCGGGCTGCGGCTTCCCGCCGCCGTCCGTCGCTGGACCTGGCTGATCGCGCTCGGGTTGTTGGTCGGGATCTACCTGGTGCTCTCGGGGGGCGGGGTGGGTTGGGAGCAATGGGGCGGCCTCCACCTCAACCTCTTCCTCACAGCGGCCGGAATCCTCTTCGCCTTCCCCATCGGAGTGCTGCTGGCGTTGGCTCGCCGATCCACTTTGCCCGTGGTCCGCACCATCGCCGTTGGTTACATCGAGTTCATCCGCGGCGTGCCCCTGATCACGCTGCTCTTCATGGCTGCATTCGCTCTTGGCTTCCTCATCCCGGTCAACCTTCGGCCCGGCCAGGTGACCAGGGCCTTGATCGCCATCACCGCCTTCGAGGCCGCCTACATCGCCGAGATAGTGCGAGGCGGACTCCAGTCCATACGACGCGGGCAGGTGGAGGCGTCGCAGGCGCTCGGCCTCCCCGCCTGGAAGACCACGCGTCTGATAGTGCTCCCCCAGGCTCTGCGGGCGGTGATCCCCGCAATGGTCGGCCAGTTCATATCGCTCTTCAAGGACACCTCGCTGGTGACGATCATCGGGCTCACCGATGTGCTGCGTGTATCGACGTTGGCGACGACCCAACCGGACTTTCTCGGCCGTGGTCTCGACGTGATCACCTTGGCCTTCATCGCTCTCATCTTCTGGACTGGCTCGTACACAATGTCGCGTGAGGCGCGGCGCCTGGAAAAGCGACTCGGGGTGGGTGAAAGATGACCGGGATATCCGACGCCACGCAGGCAAAGGGCGAGGCGATCATCGAGTTGGAGGGTGTCAGCAAGTTCTTCGGCGATTTCCAGGCGCTCGACTCGATCGACATGCGGGTCGGACGCCAGGAGGTGGTTGTCGTGATCGGCCCCTCGGGGTCGGGCAAGTCGACCTTGGTCCGTTGTATCAACCGTCTGGAGAAGCACGACCGCGGTCGGATCGTCGTCGACGGCATCGAGTTGACCGACGACATCCGACACATCCAAGAGGTCCGGCGCGAGACCGGGATGGTCTTTCAGCAGTTCAACCTCTTTCCGCACCTCACCGTGATGGAGAACATCACCCTCGCCCCCCATGAGGTTCGTCACCTTCCCAAGAAGGAAGCCGAGGGCCTGGCACTGCGGATGCTGGAGCGGGTCAAGATCCCCGAGCAGGCGCACAAGTTTCCCGGCCAGCTATCGGGCGGGCAGCAGCAGCGGGTGGCCATCGCCCGCGCCCTCGCCATGCAACCCAAGGTGATGCTCTTCGACGAGCCCACATCGGCGCTCGACCCCGAGATGATCAGGGAGGTCCTCGAGGTGATGGAGGAACTGGCCCAGACGGGGATGACCATGATCGTGATCACCCACGAGATGGGATTCGCCCGCGCCGTAGCCGACCGTGTCGTCTTCATGGCCGACGGCCAGATCGTCGAGGTCGGCACCCCCGAGCACTTCTTCGAGGACCCCGAAGAGGACCGGACGAAGCTGTTCCTCAGTCAGATCCTGTAGGAGTGAGACGGAAGAGATCCGTCCCCGCGGGGGGAAGGGTCCCGCTGCGGAGCAGCGGGTAGGGGGAGTCGCCGAACTACCAACGGCGATTGGCCGGGTCATCGCACCTTGGGAGTGAACCTATCCCCCTCCCCCGACGCCTCTGGCGTCGGGTACTCCCCGCGCGGGGGGAGGGAATCGTTGCCTCAGTGCCTCGTCTTACCGACACCTTGGTCGAGGTCATCCCATAGGTTCTGTTCCGCCAGGTCGATCACGGTCCACGCCATGGCCAGGGCGCCGTCGCGGATCGCGCTCTCCCCGGATTCGGTCACGGTCTTGGCGGCGAACTCGGGCTGATGGTTGACCGTCGGGAAGCAATCCAATCCCAGCAACGGATGGATCGAAGGTACCGCCCAGGAGACGTTTCCCATGTCCGTCGACCCAGCCGCCTCGGGTGGGAAGTCGCTGGCGTGGAGCATGGTGCGTCCCAATTCCTCGCTGTTGGCTGCGAACAGATCAACCAAGAGAGGGTTGCTCCGCAGGCTGTCGTACGCATGTCCGATTGCCTCGACCTCGACGGCGCACCCGGTGGCCAGCGCCGCCGCCTCGAAGCAGGCCCTCACCTTGGCCATCACCTCGTCGAGGCGTTTGCGTTCCGGTGCCCGCACGTACCAGGTCGAGCTCGTCGATGAGGGGATGACGTTGGCCGCGTCACCGCCGTGGGTGACGATGCAATGCACCTTGTCCGAAGACAACAACTGCTGACGCAGGGTGGCGACGTTGACGTAGGCCTGCACGAATGCGTCGAGCGCGTTCACCCCGAGGTGGGGGGCGAAGGAGGCGTGTGATTCCTTGCCTCTGAAATGGACGTCGAGGTGGGCGACGGCGAACATCGCCGGATCGACGATGTCGAACGGCGATGGGTGGATCATCATGGCGGCGGCGGTATCGGAGAAGGCACCCGCCCCTATGAGGTCCACCTTGCCCCCGTACTGCTCCTCGGCTGGGGTGCCCAGGACGGTGACCCGGCAGCCCAGGTCGTCGGCGAGCGGCGCCAGCGCCAACCCGGCGCCGAGCGCCGCGGTGGCGATCAAGTTGTGTCCGCAGGCGTGGCCGACGGCGGGCAGGGCGTCGTATTCGGCGCAGATCACCACCTCGGGCCCGGTGGAGCCCGATCTGGCGACAAAGGCCGTCTCCAGACCGTAAGCGGGGAACTCGACCTCCATACCGCCATCGGCCAAGAACCGGGAGAGCCGGGCGGCGGACTGGTGTTCCTCGAATGCGATCTCCGGGTTGTCGTACATCCATTGGCTCAGCTCACGCAGGTCGTTCTCGACCTCACCGAACCGTTGTTCTGCCCGCTCCTTGTGCTCCATCAGCCTCCTCACCGGACCGGGCGAGGGTACCCGAGAGAATGTTGCGAGTTTCGATGGCGCGTCCTTCGCAGCGGCGGTTCTCACAGAGGCGTGAATCGCCCGGGTTGATCTAGGACCCGGCGGGTATGACACTGCTCAGCGAATGACAGTCCTCGTCGTCACTGCCGTGTTCCTCGCCGTCTACAACAACGTGGCTCACATCTCCATTTGGGAGAAGGTCTGGAGCCGCAGCTATGTCGTCCTCAATCTCGCCGTCGCCGGCTCGATGCTTCTCTTGGCGCGGCCTCTGCTCACCGCCACCCAACTCGGGTTGGGAGAGGACTCGTGGCTTCCCGGGCTCGCCTGGGGAGCGCTGACCATGGTCGCCGGAGCGGCGGTGCTCTTCGTGTCACAGCGGGTGCCGGTGGTTGCGAAGACCTTCGAGGACCGGCGCTACGCCGAGCTGAGCGATGCCGATGCGGTGAGGCACGCCCTGGTCAGGGTGCCGCTGGGAACGGCACTGCTCGAGGAAGTCGCATTTCGCGGCATCCTCTTTGCCCTCTTGGAGTCGGCCTTCTCCACATGGGTAGCCGTGATCGGGAGCAGCGTCATATTCGGCATCTGGCATGTGGGCCCGGTGCTCCGCGGTCTTCGGGCCAACGGGTCGCCACCGGGGACCCCCGGTGGGTGGCCAGGTTTGTGGCGCGGACTTGGCCTCACCACATTGGCGGGGCTCGGGTTTGGGTTGCTCCGGGTATGGAGCGGCGGCATCCTCGCCCCCTTCCTGCTCCACTGGGCCGTCAATGCTCTCGGAGTGCTGACTGCGGTGCAACGCCAGCGACGGCTCGCCAGCGAGAGGGTTGTCACCTCCGAGACCTGAGCGGCGATGGTCACCCGGTCGCCGGGTACGACCCTGGGTCGAGTTGGTTGAGGAACTCGGTGCAGCGCTGCGCTTCCCCGCTCTCGCCGATGGCCCCCGCCACCCTCCGCAGCCCATCGAGGCAGCGGAGGAACCCCCGGTTCGATGGATGCTCCCATCGAACAAAACCGGACCCGCGCCACCCATTGGCCCGTAGCGCGTCGAGGCCGCGGTGGTACCCAACACGGAAGTAGGCATAAGCCTCGACCAGTTGCGGAACCGTGGCGGCACTGCTCTCGACCAACTCGCCGAGGGTTGCCCAGCTGAGCGAAACGGTGGGTGCGGCCGCGGTCACCGCCGCCAGGGTCAGCCGCGGGTCATCACCCGAGAGCGCCTGTGACAGACCCAACGTGACCTGCGGGTCGACCTCGGGGAGAACTGTCTCGGGCGGTCCTTCCGGCGAGAAAGTGACATCGGCCATGGCCACATTCTGCCAGCGACAACCCCGCAACCCAGGGTTCGAAGCGCGCCACAGCGACAGCTCCAGCCCACGGAAACCGGGGGCGTCCCACCGGCAGGTCAGGCGCTGATGGTGAGGTCCATTGGCTCCGGGGTCAGCAGCAACTCGTCGCCGACCACTCCCACGTTGAGGATGTCGCCCTCCGAGATCTTCCCCTCGAGCAGCATCATGGCCAGCGGGTCGGCCAACTGGGTCTGGATGACCCGCTTGAGCGGTCGCGCCCCATAGGTGGGGTCGTAGCCACGCTCTGCGAGCCAGTCCTTGGCCTGGTCGGAGACCTGGAGGGTGATGCGGCGCACCTCGAGCCGCTGCGCCAGGTGGCGAAGCTGGATGTCCACTATCTGCCTCAGGTCCTCCGGGCTCAGCCGGTGGAAGACCAGCATTTCGTCCACCCGGTTGAGGAACTCCGGTCGGAAGTGTTCCCGAGCCCGTCCCAAGACCCGGCCCTCGACGACATCCTCGGGGAGTCCGGGGTCGATGAACTCGGAGCCAAGGTTGGAGGTCATGATCAGGACGACGTTGGAGAAGTCCACCGTGCGACCCTGACCGTCGGTGAGCCGGCCATCGTCCATCAACTGGAGGAGCACGTTGAAGACGTCGGGGTGCGCCTTCTCTATCTCATCGAGCAGCACCACCGAGTAGGGACGTCGGCGGACGGCCTCGGTGAGTTGTCCACCCTCTTCGTATCCGACATAGCCGGGTGGGGCGCCGATCAATCGGGACACCGAGTACTTCTCCATGTACTCCGACATGTCGATGCGGACCATGGCCCGCTCGTCGTCGAAGAGGAACTCGGCGAGCGCCCGCGCCAGTTCGGTCTTACCGACACCCGTGGGTCCGAGGAAGATGAAAGAGCCGATGGGACGGTGCGGGTCGGATAGACCGGCACGGCTGCGGCGGATGGCGTTGGAGACGGACCCAACGGCGTCGTCTTGTCCGACGACCCGGTTGTGGAGGTGCTCCTCCAAGCGGATCAGCTTCTCGATCTCACCCTCCATCAGGCGCGACACCGGGATCCCGCTCCACCGGCTGACCACCTCGGCGACGTCTTCTTCGGTGACCTCCTCGGAGAGCATCCGCATCTCGGATTGCAGCTCGCCGAGGCTGGCCTCCTGTTCGGCCATTGTGCGTTCGAGGTCGCGCAGCCGCCCATAGCGGAGCTCTGCAGCTCGTTGCAGGTCCCCCTCACGCTCGGCGCGCTCCGCCTCGGTCTTCGCTTGCTCGATCTGCTCCTTGGTGGCGCGGATGGCGGTGATCGCCTCCTTCTCCATGGTCCAGTGCGCCTCGAGCCGCTGGACCTCCTCCTCGAGGTCGGCCAGTTCCTTTTGGAGCGACTCCAACCGCTCGATCGAGGCGCGGTCGGACTCCTTCTGCAGAGCGGCCTCCTCGATCTGGAGCTGGATGATGCGCCGCTTCAACTCGTCGATCTCCTCTGGCATCGAGTCGATCTCGATGCGGAGCCGGCTGGCTGCCTCGTCCACGAGGTCGATCGCCTTGTCCGGGAGGAACCGGGCGGTGATGTAGCGGTCGGAGAGGACCGCTGCCGCCACCAGGGCGGCATCGGTGATCCGGACACCGTGGTGGACTTCGTAGCGCTCCTTGAGCCCGCGCAGGATCCCGATGGTGTCCTCCACCGACGGCGGTTCGACCAAGACCGGCTGGAAGCGGCGCTCCAGGGCGGCGTCCTTCTCGATGTGCTTGCGGTACTCGTCGAGAGTCGTGGCGCCGATCATGCGGAGCTCGCCCCGAGCGAGCATCGGCTTGAGCATGTTGGAGGCGTCCATGGCGCCCTCGGCGGCACCGGCCCCAACGACGGTGTGCAATTCGTCGAGGAAGGTGATCACGCTCCCTTCGGATGCCCGTATCTCATCGAGCACCGCCTTGAGCCGTTCCTCGAACTCACCGCGGTACTTGGCCCCGGCAACCATGGCACCCAGGTCGAGGGCGATGATCCGCTTATCGGTCAGCGAGGTGGGGACGTCGCCGTCGGCGATACGGCGGGCGAGCCCCTCGACGATTGCCGTCTTCCCGACCCCTGGCTCTCCGATGAGCACCGGGTTGTTCTTGGTGCGCCGGGAGAGCACCTGGATCACCCGGCGGATCTCCTCATCGCGTCCGATCACCGGGTCGAGCTTCTGACGGCGGGCCAACTCGGTGAGATCGCGGCCGTACTGCTCCAGTGCGTTGAAGGTCGACTCGGGATCGGGCGAGGTGACGCGCTGTGCGCCCCGCACCGCGGCGAGCGCCTCCAACAGCCGTTGCCGGTCGATGCCAAGCCGACGCAACTCCACCCCGATGGGGTCATCCGACTCCGACAAAGCCAAGAGAAGGTGCTCCACCGAGACGTAGTCGTCCTTGAGATCGCCGCGGGCGGTGTCGGCCGATTCGAGCACCCGGTTCAACCCAGAAGAGAGTCCAGGCTCGTTTGCTCCGTACACCTTGGGGAGGCCGTCGAGCACGCGCTCCGCTTGCATCCTCAGTTCGGCCGGCTGGATCCCCATGCGGGCCAGCAGCGGGTAGACCAGCCCATCGGTCTGCCCCAGCAAGGCGGTGACCATGTGTGATGGCTCGATGGCCGCATGGTTCGCATCCACCGCCAGCTGGCGGGAGTCAATGAGCGCTTGGCGGCTCTTCGTTGTCAGCTTCTCGAAATCCATCGGTGTGTCATCCCCGTGTAGCGTCCTCGCGGGTCAATTCCCAGAGTCTTGCTGTTCAACGCAGAAAACCTGAGTCGTATTCTATCAAGTTTGAGGCTGCCTGTGTCGAGAATCGAACTGGTCGAACTGATGGAACCTGGCGATGTCAACATCCGTGGATTCGTCCACGGCGGGGTGATCATGCGGCTGGCCGACACTGCCGCCGGGCTGGCGGCGGTGCGACATGCAGCCATGGCGGTGGTCACCGCATCGGTCGACTCGCTCGCCTTCCTCGCCCCGGTGCACGTCGGCGACCTCGTCCATCTCATTGCCGAGCTCACCAGGGTGTGGAGGACCTCGATGGAGGTCGAGGTCGAGGTCTGGCGGGAGGTCGTCAGCACCGGTCAGAGCGAACTCACGACTACGGCGTTCTTCACGATGGTCGGCGTGGATCAGGAGGGGAGGCCCATGCCGGTGCCGCCACTGGAGGCCGAGACCGACGAGCAGGTACGCCGCGCCGCGGCAGCCGACGAGCGTCGGGCGCGTCGGTTGGAGTTGCGGGGAGCCTGACAACCGCCCACCTAAGGTCGGCCGTCGACCAAGGGAGGATGACCAGGTGCTGCAGGAGTTCCGTGACTTCCTCAATCGCGGCAACGTGATCGATGTTGCGGTGGGGTTCGTATTGGGCATCGCATTCACAGCCATCGTCACCGCCATTGTCGAGGGCGTGGTCAACCCATTGATTGCGCTGGTGATCCCCGGGTTGGAAGACCTGGGTCAGTGGATGGTCGGGTCCTTCGCCTTCGGGCGGGTTCTCAGCGCAATCATCAATTTCGTCGCCGTCGGGTTCGTGGTCTTTCTGATCGTCAGGGCGTACAACAGGTTCAAGAGTGAGCAACCCGTCACACCAGAGAGCGCGTCAGACGAGGTGGTGCTGCTCACCGAGATCCGCGACGAGTTGAGGAGTCGCCCCGGTCGATGAGCCCGGTCCGCTGTGAGTTGTTCGCTCTTGCCGGCCCTAGGGTTTGAACCCGTGCCATTGGTGGAGAGAGACTCACAACTCGCCATCCTCGATGAGGCGCTCGGCGAATCGGCCTCGGGTCGCGGGTCGGTGGCTCTGGTGCTGGGCGAAGCGGGGATGGGGAAAACCTCCTTGGTGGAGAGCTTTCTCGAATCTCACCCGGAGGTGCGATCGTTATGGGGCGCCTGTGACGACCTGACGACGCCCCGACCTCTGGGCCCGGTCCACGACATGGCCCGGCAGGGAGACGACGGCCCGTTGATCAAGGCTGTCGACTCCGGCGACCCGGTGGAGGTGCGCGCCGCCTTCCTCGCCGAGTTGGAGCGGCCGCCCCCAGTAGTCGCTGTGGTCGAGGACGCCCACTGGGCCGATCAAGCGACGGCCGAGGTGGTGCAATGGGTGGGGAAGCGGATCGACCGGGCACCCGCCCTGCTCATCGTGACGGCACGGATCGACGCGCTTCCAGTGGGGCACCCCATGCAGAGGGCGATCGGTCTGCTGCCCCCTCGGGTCGTGCGGCGGATCGAGTTGGGCCCGCTGACACAGCAGGGAGTCGACGAGCTGGCAGCCGATCAAGCCTTCGATCACGACCCGTCTCCGCCACCTCACCGGTGGAAACCCATTCTTCGTGACCGAACTGATCGCCGCCGGCAGCGATGCCGTCATTCCTGGAAGCGTGCGCGACGTCGTCCTGGCGCGAACCGCCACCCTGTCGCCCGAGGCACGGCAATTGGTGGATCTGGCGTCTGTGATCCCCTCCCGGGCGGAGAGGTCACTGCTCGCCGCCACCGACGAGATCCTCGGCGAGGTCGAGGCAGCCGGGATACTCCGCTTCGATACCGAGTGGGTCTGGTTCCGCCATGAACTTGCCCGACGGGCCGTCGAAGGCGAGTTGTCGGCCGTTCGTCGCGAGGCGCTCAACCGGCAGGTGTTCGATGGGCTCGAACGCGGCGGGAGCCGACGCCGCCCGGCTGGTCCACCATGCCGAGCACGCCGGCTACGGGGCGGGTGTGGTCAAGTGGTCGCCCTTGGCGGCCAGCAAGGCCGAGGCCGCCAGGGCGCACGTCGAGGCGTTTGCCCATCTGACTCGAGCCGTTGACCGCCTCGAGTCGTACCCGCTGGAGGAGCAGGCCGACCTGTTGGGACGGCTCTCGTACGAGTCCTATGTCATCGGACAGGCTGCGGTCGCACTGTCCTCGAGCGCCCGTCATGTGATGCTTCGGCGCCAGTTGGGAGATCGGGCGGCCCTGGGGAGAGCTCTCCGCCTCGAATCGCGGGTTCACTGGACGTTCGGCGACCACGAGCAGACCGCGGCGGCCGCCGCAGAATCGGTTGAACTTCTCGAATCAGGGCCACCCGGGCCGGATTTGGCGATGGCCTACTCGACGCTCTCTCAGTTGGCGATGCTCGCCTACAGGACCGATGAGGCGCTGGAGTGGGGAGAGAAGGCGATGACCCTGGCCCGTGCGTTGGGGGACACCGACACGCTCTCCCATGCTCTCAACAACGTGGCTGCCACCTTGGCGAGCTCGTCCGATGAGTCGGAATGGCGTCCTCTGATGGAGGAGAGCCTCGCCATCGCCTTGCGCGAGGGATACGACGACCACGCCGCAAGGGCCTACGCCAATCTCGCCTGGTCCAACCTCCGCCAAGGACGCGGGGATATGTCGGCGTTTCTCGAGGAAGGCATCACATTCACCCACGACTCACAGCAGCAGGTCTTCGAGCGTTACCTCATCGCGACCAGAGCGCTTTATGGGATGCACCATGGCGATTGGGACCGGGCCGAGTCCGACGCCAGATCGGTGCTCGAAGCCGATGAGGCGTCCGGCCAGGGGATATTTCCGACCCTCACCGTGCTCGGACGGATCGCGGCGCGACGCGGCCGGTTTGACGAGGCGGAGGCGATCATCCACCGCATCTGGGGAAGGGCGCTCGCCACGGGAGAACTCATGCGAATCCAGCCGTTCGCGGGCATACGGGCAGAAATTGCCTGGCTCAAAGGAAATCCCGACGCCATCTCCGACGCAGTTGCGGAGGCGTCCGAGATCGCCGACCGGGTCGATGCCGAATCCTGGGAGTTGGGCGAGATCGCACTCTGGCGCCACCGGGTCGGGCTGCCGGTGACCTTCAAGAGGATCGCTGAGCCGTACCGTCTCCACATCGAGGGACGAGTTCGCCGAGGCGGCGAGGGCGTGGCAGGAGATCGGACAGCCGTACGAGGCGGCCGATGCGATGGCCGATTCGTCCGACCCGGCGCTGCTGGGGGAAGCAGTTGCCATTTTCGACCGGCTCGGGGCGGTTGCGGCTCAGCGAGCCAAGCGCCGTCTCGGTGAGTTGACCAGGACAAGGCGCCGGCTGACCACGATTCTCTTCACCGACCTCGTCTCTTCGACAGAGCGGGCAGCCAGGTTGGGCGACGCCGCTTGGAGGAAGATGCTCGACGAGCACCACCGGTCCGCCGAGGTCGTGATGGCGGCGCATGGCGGCACGGTGGTGGCGACCACGGGCGACGGCGTTCTCGTCACCTTTGATATCCCCTCTTCCGCCGTCGACGCCGCTCTGGCGCTCCGAAAGAGGCTCGGCCCCGATGGTCTCGAAATGCGGGCGGCTATCCACACCGGTGAGGTCGAGGAGACCGAAGGTGAACTGCGCGGCGTGGCGGTGCACATCGCGTCGCGACTTCTCGCCGAGGCAGGCGACCGGGTAGTGGTGTCGAGCACCACCCGTGACCTCGCAACCGGGTCGGGCCATCGGTTCGTCGATCTCGGTGAGCACGAACTGCGGGGGGTACCGGGAAGTTGGCGGATGTTCGAGGTGGTGGAAGGCGGCTGAGGCGACGGGGTCGCCTCCAGGCGGCCCTAGCTGCGGTCGAGTTGGGCGAGCCGCCACTTCCAGATACCGCCTCTCCGTGGGATTGGCGCACAGTTCCAGGGCGCGGCTGAAGGAGGCGGCCGCCGCCTCCACCCGGCCGAGACGAGACAGCAGGTCTCCTCGGGTGGCGTGGAGGTACGGATATTCCTCGAGGCGGCCACCAGCCAATACCTCGTCGGCTTCCACCAGGCCGGCTTCCGGCCCGTCGCGCATCGCCACCGCAACGGCACGGTTGAGCGCCACCACCGGGCCCGGTCGCATGTCGAGCAGGGCGTCGTAGAGCCCGACGATCTGGTCCCAATCGGTGTCGGCTGGGTCCGCAGCCTCGGCGTGGACAGCGGCGATCGCCGCCTGGGTCTGGTACTGACCAGGCATCCGCCGCCGCAGGGCCCCGGCGAGGATCTCTATGCCCTCCGCCATCATGGCGTGATCCCACAGCTGGCGTTGTTGTTCTTCGAGGAGGACAAGGCTGCCGTCGTCTGCGACCCGGGCGCCGCGCCGGGAGTGGGTCAGCAGCATCAGGGCGAGCAGACCACCCACCTCCGGCTCGTCGGGCATCAGGCTCCAGAGGACGCGGGTCAGCCGAATCGCTTCCTCGCACAGATCGAGCCGCAGAAGATCGTCCCCGGTCGAAGCCACGTGGCCGGCGGTGAATGCCAGATAGAGGGTCGCCAGCACCCCGTCGAGCCGGTCGGGCAGCTCGTGGGCACTGGGGATCCGGTACGGGATCCCGGCCGCGGCGATCTTGCGCTTCGCCCGGACCAGTCGCTTTGCCATGGTCGCCTCGTTGACCAGAAAGGCGCGGGCGATCTCGGGGGTGGACAACCCGCCGAGCAGCC
Organism: uncultured Acidimicrobiia bacterium; assembly: GCA_963826825.1. Taxonomy (GTDB): domain Bacteria; phylum Actinomycetota; class Acidimicrobiia; order Spongiisociales; family DATADW01; genus DATADW01. Next base: position 134,916 of record CAWGYV010000009.1, read on the forward strand.
GGAGGGTGAGCGCCACCCTCGCCTCGGCGTTGAGAGCCGGGTGGCAGCAGGTGAAGACGAGGCGTAGCCGATCGTCGGGGATCTCCTCGGCGATGGCGGGATCGTCATCGATCACGAGGGGAGGTCCGTGAGCCGATGCCTCCAGATCGGATCGCTTTGCCTCGCGCCTGACCCGATCCAGTGCCTTGTTGCGGGCCGTAGTCGTGATCCATGCCGCCGGGTTCTCGGGGATGCCCCGCTCCGGCCATACGCGGATCGCCGTCTCGAACGCCTCCTGGACCGCCTCTTCTGCCAGGTCGATGCTGCGAAAGACCCGGGCGAGGGTGGCCACCACCTTCCCGGACTGCTCCCGGAAGGCGACGGCCACCGCTCGGTGCGGGTCGGGGGCCGGTGGCTCATCCGCCACCCGGCTCATCGGCTCAACCGAACTCCATGATGGGCCGCACCTCGATGGAGCCGGTCTTGGCACCGGGAATCTGCGCCGCCCAGTGGACGGCGGTGTCGAGGTCGGGGCAGTCGAGGACGTAGTAGCCGCCGATGACCTCCTTGGTCTCGGCGAAGGGGCCATCGGTGAGAAGCGTCTCGCCGTCGCGCACCCGGACGGTGGTGGCGGTGCTGCTCGGCTCGAGCGCTTCGCCGCCGGCGAGGACGCCCGCCGTGCCCCCAGCCTCTCCGAAGGCGTTGTAGGCGTCCATCACCTGCTGCCACACCTCGGGGGAGACCTCTTCCTGAGACTCCTCGCCTGCGATCAGGGCCAGGTACTTCATGTCACTCCTCCCGGAGCTCGCGGGCCGGATCTCGCCACCGGCACCCTACGAGATGACGACGAACCGGATCGTGCCGAATGGACAACCAATCGTCGCGCGCCCTACGTCAGAAGGGGGCCGGGCCGGCTCCGACGAAGCGGACGGTGGCGCTGTGTCCGCGGAGATCTCGTTGTCCGGGTCGAGCACCGCGGCGCTGCGGGCGGTGCCGGTGTCGATCAAGACCTGAAGGGCCTTCCCGACGATGCTCGGAACCACGGCTCACCTCGACCTCCCGTCCCAGTGCCCGGGTGGCCGTCGACGGAGGAAAGGCTTCCCGTCCCGACGTCGAGCAACACCCCGTTGGGGTCGAGCACCCGTATCGGACCTTCGTATTCGGCCATGACGATCTCAGTCGTCCTGCCGCGCCCGGGCTGGCTCCTGCTGTGCAGCACGATCTCGCGACGGTAGCTGCGGTGGACCTCGCGCACCCTCCGCTCCGCCTCTTCGGCCATCTCCTCGACCTTGCGCCTTCATCTCGGCGACGTCCTGACGGAGTCTGTCGATCTCCTGCTTCGAGCTTCATGACCCGCTTCACGCCCTCCAGGTTGAGTCCTGCTTCGGTCAGCGCCTGGATCAACTCGAGGCGCTCCAGGTCGGCCCGGGAGTAGCGGCGGGTGCCCCCGGGAGTGCGGTATGGCTCGATCAGCCCGCGACGCTCGTAGATCCGCAGCGTCTGGGGGTGGACTCCGGTGAGCTCGGCGGCCACCGAGATGACGAAGACGGCCTCGCTCCTCTGCACATCGTCTGCCATGTCAGACCCTCAGGTTGGCACGCGGGTTCTCAGGCTCGAAGGCACGAAGCTCCTCGAGCAGCTTCTTGGCGTCACGGCTGACCTTCTGCGGGACCACGACGTCGACCGTGGCCAGGAGGTCTCCCGGCTTGCCCCTTGCCGCGATCGATGCCCTTTCCTCTGATCCGGAACGTCTTGCCCCCTGGTGTGCCCGGAGGCACCTTGAGTGTCACCGAGCCGTTGAGCGTGGGGACCTCGACCTTGGCGCCCAGCACCGCCTCCGAGTAGGTGATGGGCACTCTCGACGGTCAGGTCGTCGCCGCGACGCCCGAATACCTGGTGATGTGCCACGTGCGTCTTGATGAGAAGGTCTCCAGGCGGGCCGCCGTTGCGACCCGGTGAGCCCTTGCCTTTGAGCCTGATCGTCCCTCCCGGCTTGACACCCGATGGCACCCGCACCTTGACGGTCCTCGAGCGGACCTCGGTCCCGGTGCCGTGGCACTGGGCGCAAGCCTGCTCGATCAACATCCCCGAGCCACGGCATTGCGGACAGGGCGAGGCGAAGGAGAACACTCCCTGGTTCTGGGCGACGGTTCCCGAGCCGCGACAGGTCGGGCAGACGGTCACCGGCGTCCCCGGCTCGGCGCCCGACCCGTGACATCGGCTGCAGGTGGCCTCGCCACGCACCGTGACCTCGGTGTCGACCCCGCGCACCGCTTCGTCGAAGGTGAGGTGCAGCTCAGTGGTCGGCGTCGGCACCCCGCTGCGGGGCTGAGGTACGGCTCCGTCGACCCTCCGAAGAGATCGCCGACCGCCGATCCCACCGAAGAGGTCGGACAGATCCTCGACACGGACCCTTGGCCACCAGCGTACGCCCCCGATCCACCGAACCCACGGAACCCGCCGCTGTCGACCATGGTGCGGACTTCGTCGTACTCCTTGCGCTGCTCGGGATCGGAGAGCGTGGCGTACGCCTCGGAGATGTCCTTGAACTTGTCCTCGGCCTCCTTGTTACCCAGGTTGGCGTCGGGGTGGTGCTTCTGGGCGAGCTTGCGGTAGGCGCGCTTGATTTGGTCCTGGTCGGCCTCGCGGCCGACGCCCAGCACCTTGTAGAAGTCCTTGTCGACCCAGTCACGGTTCATGGTTTGGGCGCTCCTATGCTCCCAGCGAAGGCCTCATCCGTGGTCGACTACGACCAGTGTGGGCCGCAGCACCCGGTTACCCAGCATGTAACCGCGCCGCAGTTCCTGGGTCACGATCAGGTCGCTCTCTCCACCACCGGGCGCCGCCACCGCTTCGTGGACGGTCGGGTCGAAGTCCGATGCCCAGCGCCTCGATCGGCACCAGACCCTCCTTGCCGATGGTGTCGAGCAGCAGGTTGAAGGTCCCCTTGACCCCGTCGAGCATCTTGCGCTCGGTCTCGGTCTCCGGCTCGATCGCCATCGCCGCGTCGAGGCTGTCGAGAACGGGGAGCAACGACTGGACCACACGCTCCGAGGCGCGCTCGACGATGGCTCCCTGGTCGCGCAGTGCGCGCTTGCGGAAGTTGTCGAAGTCGGCCGCAACGCGGCGCAGGTCATCCAGGTAGCGCGTGGCCTCGTCGCGACTCTCGCTGAGGGCACTCAACATCACCTGACGCGCCTCCTCGGGATCTTCCGGGAACTCGAGACCGAGGACGTGTGGGTCGAGTGGCTCCGGTTCGGAAACGATCTCGCCCGTGACGACCTCGCCTTCGATGATCTCCACCTCCGGCGCACTCGCCTCTTCGTTCACCGCCGTTGCCGTCCGCCGTCCGCCGTCGGCTCCCGCCGGCCATCAGGCCTGCTCCTCCTCGCCTTCGTCGACGATCTCGGCTTCGACGATGTCCTCGTCGTCGACGTGCCGACGATTCCTCGCCTCGCCTGCTGCTCGGCTGCCTGCTGATAGATCCGCTGAGCCAGTGCCTGCGATGCGGTGATCACCGCCTCCATCTTGGAGCGGATCTCGTCGGCCGCGACCGACTGGTTCTCCAGCGTGGAGCGAAGATCCCCAAGGGCTGACTCGATCTGGGTGCGTTCGTCGTCACTCAACTGCTCGGCCTGCTCGGTGAGCAGCTTCTCGGTCTGGTGCACCAACTGGTCGCCCTGGTTGCGGGTCTCCGCCGTCTCGCGTCGCTGCCGGTCCTCGTCGGCGTACTGTTCGGCGTCCTTCACCATGCGGTCGATCTCGTCGTTGGCCAAGTGCGGTGCCACCGGTGATCGTCATGGCCTGCTCCTTGCCGGTGCCGAGATCCTTGGCGTTGACGGAGACGATCCCGTTGGCATCGATGTCGAAGGTGACCTCGATCTGAGGTATCCCCATCGGTGCCGGCGGGATCCCGGTCAGGCCGAACTGGCCCAGGCTCTTGTTGTCGGCCGACATGGCCCGCTCGCCCTGGAGGACGATGATTTCGACCTCGGGTTGGTTGTCTGCCGCGGTGGTGAACACCTCGGAGCGTCGGGTCGGGATCGTCGTGTTGCGCTCGATCATCTTGGTCATGACCCCACCCTTGGTTTCGATCCCGAGGGTCAGTGGGGTCACGTCGAGCAGCAGGATGTCCTTGACATCGCCCTTGAGCACGCCTGCCTGGATGGCGGCACCTGCGGCGACCACCTCATCGGGGTTGACACCCTTGTGGGGGTCCTTGCCGGTGAGCTCGCGTACCAGTTCCTGAACGGCGGGCATCCGGGTGGAGCCACCAACCATTACGACGTGGTCGATGTCGGAAACGTCTACCCCGGCATCCTTGATCACCTGGTTGAACGGCGACTTGGTCCGGTCGAGCAGATCCTCGGTCAGCTTCTGGAACTCCGACCTGGTCAGCTTGCGCTGCAGGTGGAGTGGGCCTTCCGCCGTCGCCGTGATGAAGGGGAGGTTGATCTCGGTTTCGGGGACCGACGACAACTCGATCTTGGCCTTCTCCGCAGCCTCCTTGAGCCGCTGCAGCGCCATCCGATCCTTGCCGAGGTCGACCCCGGATTCGTTCTTGAACCCGGTGACCAGCCACTCGATCACCTTCTCGTCCCAGTCGTCCCCCCCGAGGTGGGTGTCGCCGGACGTCGCCTTGACCTCGAACACGCCCTCGCCGATCTCGAGCAGCGAGACGTCGAAGGTCCCTCCCCCGAGGTCGAAAACGAGGATTGTCTGATCCGACGCCTCCTTGTCCAGCCCGTACGCCAGCGCGGCGGCGGTCGGCTCGTTGATGATGCGGAGCACGTTGAGACCGGCGATCTGGCCGGCTTCCTTGGTCGCCTGGCGCTGGGCGTCGTTGAAGTATGCGGGGACCGTGACCACGGCGTCCGACACGGTGTCGCCGAGGTACGACTCGGCGTCCCTCTTCAACTTCTGCAGGACGCGGGCGGAAATCTCCTGGGCGGTGTACGTCTTCCCGTCCGCCTCGGCCTTCCAGTCGGTCCCCATGTGACGCTTCACCGAGCGAATGGTCCGGTCGGGGTTTGTGATCGCCTGGCGCTTGGCCACCTCGCCCACGAGAACCTCGCCGTCCTTGAAGGCGACTACGGACGGGGTGACCCGTGAACCCTCCGCATTGGGGATGATGGTTGGCTCGCCACCCTCCAAGACGGCGATGACGCTGTTCGTGGTCCCAAGATCGATGCCTACGGCCCTGGCCATGTCTTCCTGCTCCTCCGATGTTCAGTGTGTTCGTACACTATAACTTGAGTGGACCTTTGTAATATTTCCGGAAATCCGTAGAGAGCGCGACGCACGAGCGGAGGAGGGATGGAGCCGGCACGCGTCTGCCAAGATCGTCATCCCTCGCTGGCAGCCTGATATGACCGGCGTGCGAATCGCGGTGATCTCTCTCGATCCGCCCGCCAGATGAGGCGAAGCCGACTGCCGAGCAGCTGTTGTGGACCGGCTGCGCCGTAGGCAAATCGGTGTCCGAGTCCGGCGACAGGAGCCATCGGTCCATACATCGTCGACTTCGTGGCACTCTCGGTCGCGTCGTGGTCGAGGTCGATGGCGAGACGCACGACGACCCCGCGGCCGACGAACAGAGAGACCGTTTCCTTCGGTCGAAGGGAATGCAAGTGCTCAGGTTCTACAACACCGACGTGCTGGAGAACCTTGACGGGGTAGTCACGGTGATTTTGGAAGCTGTGATGCGGCGCGGTATGGGGCCGATTCAGGAGCCGGATGGGGGATTCTGCCCGTTGCCGATCACCCTCCCCCAGCCCCTCCCTTCAGGGAGGGGAGCCAAGACCGGTCAGGCCGCCGCCTCCAGTGGCTGACACTTCTTGCAGGGGCGATAGCCCGTCGCCGGCGGCTTGGGCGGCGTCGTGGAACCAGACGCGGTGCTTGTCGGTGACACGGCGGGCGTGGTGGCAGCTCGGGTAGCAGTAGATGTGGGTGGTGTCGCTCCCGGTGAGACGCCGGCCGGCCACGGCTTCGGCTTCCATCTCGGCGACGTCGAGACCCTCTGCCGTGAGCAGGGCACGCTTCATGTCGGGGCCGTAGGCGTAGTTGCCCACCGTCCCGTCGGAGCGGATGACCCGGTGGCAGGGGACCACGACCGGGACCGGGTTCCTCGCCATCGCCGTCCCCACCGCACGGACCGCACCGGGACGCCCGACCTGGCGGGCCACCCAGGCGTACGGGCGGACCTCGCCGGGCGGGATGGCGGTGATGGCCCGGAGCACCTCGGCCTGGAACGGGGACACGCTGCGGAGGTCGACCGGGAGCGAACCCAGCCGACCCGTTTGGAGCGCCCGGTCGAGAGCACGCTGCCACTTCGGTGGGAAGGTGGGCACCGGCACGATGTCACGACCAACGTGGCGACGGAACGCCGCCTCGAACTCGGCTTCGTCTTCCGCCGGCGCAATCCAGGAGACACCGTTGGTGCTGAAGGCGACGAAGAGATCTCCCAGCGGGCCGAGAACCCGCAGGTAGCCGTCCGCCAGTCCCGTGGAAGCCAACACCCTGGGCATCAGCGAGCGCGGTGCCTCGGACCGCAGTGCTTCCAGACCATCGATCACGGCGTCCATCATCGTTCCTCCTCGTCGAGCAGGGTTCGTAGCTTGGCCAGTCCACGGTGCACATCAGCCTTGACCGTCCCCGCCGGACGCCCGGTCGCCTCGGCGACCTCGTCGTAGCTGAGCCCGACGACGTGGCGAAGCACCACGGCGGTGCGTTGCGAGGACCCGAGCATCGCCAGTCGCCGGTGCCACTCGTTCTCGGACTCGGCGAGCAGCGCCGAATCCTCGGGTCCCGGCGCGGTCACGGCCGGTTCGAGCGGGATGGTGAGCTCCACCGGAGGTGGCTTGCGGCTCGCGGTCCTCGCCCGGTTGCGGGTGAGGTTGAGGGCGATCGTCCACAGCCAGCCGCGGAGTCGGAGGGCACGGATCCGGTCGGGTTGGAAGTCCCGGAGTGAGCGGTACGCCCTGGTGAACGTCTCCTGGGCGAGGTCCTCGGCGTCTGCCCGGTTGCCGACCAGCCGCAGCAGCCCGGAGAACAGACCGTCCTGGAAGGTGCGCACCAGAGCGGGGAAGGCGTCGTCCACACCGGCGCCGAGGAGGTCGATCATCTCGAAGTCCCGGGTCTCCGCGTCCATCACAGCCGTCATGCTCGCTCCGCCGTCGAGGGTCTGCAGGAAGAACACCGGTCCGCGTCCCTCTTGGTTACATGCTCTTTCTATGGTGCGACGGGTGGGGTTCACCAAGTCGGAGCTCGAGGCGTTCCGCGATCGGCCGGTGGACGACCTCATCGCACCCGGAGTGCGCCTCCTCTTCGTCGGGATCAACCCCGGCTTGTGGACCGCAGCCACCAACACCCATTTCGCCAGGCCGGGGAACCGCTTCTACCCGGCGCTGCACATGGCCGGCATCACCGATCGGCTGCTGAACCCTGCCGCCGGGCTCGACACCGAGGCCCGTCAGCATCTTCTGGACCGGGGGGTCGGGGTCACCAACCTGGTCAATCGAGCCACCGTGCGAGCCGACGAACTGACCCCTGCCGAGCTACAGCAAGGTGCGGTCGCCCTCACCGCGCTGGTGGAGATGTGGCGGCCGAGAATTGCCGCGGTGCTCGGGGTCACCGCTTACAGGACCGGGTTCGCTCGTCCCCGTGCGGTGGCGGGACGTCAACCCGAGCGACTCGGCGGGAGCCGACCTGTACGTGTTGGGCAACCCGAGCGGGCTCAATGCCCACGAGACGGCGGCGTCGCTGGCGCGTTCGTTCAGGGTCGTTGCCGAGGCCGCCGGCGTTCCGCTCGACCCGCCCGGCTGGTGACCCTCATCTCACCTCGAGCACCGCTTTGCCCAAGAGTCGGCGTTCGGCCATGGCGTTGAGGGCATCGGCGCCCTGAGCCAGGGGAAGGATGGTGGAGACATGGGGTCGGAGTTGCTGGGTGCGCACCCAGTCGAAGAGCCGGTCGAAGAGCTCACGGTTCCGATCAGGCTCCCGTGCCGTGAAGCCTCCCCAGAACACCCCGACCACCGATGCCCCCTTGAGCAGGGCGAGGTTGGCCGGGACCGCCGGTATCGCCCCTGAGGCGAATCCGATGACCAACAACCGCCCCTTCCAGGCAAGTGAACGGGCCAGCACCTCGAACTGGTCTCCACCAACCGGGTCGAATATCACATCGAACCCGTCGGCGCTCATCTCTCGGAGTTGTGCACGCAGGTCACCTGCGAGCAGGACGACCTCATCGAGCGCCGAGCCCGGCGGCAAGCGTACCCCTTCTCCTCGCTGCTCACGATGGCCACCACCCGCGCTCCGAGCAGCCGTCCCACCTGGATGGCTGCCATCCCGACACCGCCAGAGGCGCCGGTCACCAACAGCGTTTCTCCGTCTTGGAGAGCCGCTCGGTCTACGAGGGCATGGATCGCGGTTCCGAAGGCGAGAGGGAAGGCGGCGACCTCGACTTCTGTGAGCTGCTCCGGTGCCCGAAAGGCCGTCGCCGCCGGTGCGACCACCTCCGACGCCCAGCCGCCGTAACCCACCACCGCCATCACCCGGTCACCGACCGAAAACCCGCCAACGTCATCTGCGACCTCGCTCACCGTCCCGGCGACCTCGAGCCCGGGTGCGAAGGGGAGCTCCGGGCGGAACTGATACCGACCGTGAGTCATGAGGAGGTCGGGGAAGTTGACGCCGGCATGGCTGACTTCGATGCGTACCGCGCCCGGAGCGCTTTCCGGCGCGGGAAAGGCACCCTCGAGCACCAGGTCCTCCGGTCCGGTGAGCTGATGGCAGATGAGCGCCTGCACGACGCTACCCGTGACCTGGCCAGCGCCCTGACATGAGACGGCGCATCGCATCGAATGCCGCCACCTTGAACGCCGACGCATAGGTCGGGGTGGGGAGAGTGAGGGTGGTGAACATCTCCACGGTCCCTCGGAGGGCGAGGACCATCGACCCGGCGGCGACGATCTCCGAGGCGATGTCGCCTATGCAGTGCACCCCGACGAGCCGGCGGTCCCAGCGCCGAACTATGAGCTTGAGCATGCCCCCCCGCCCGGCGATGGCGCCCCTGGCAAGTTCTGCGAGGTCGGCCCGGCCAACTTCGTAGACGACGCCCCGTCGCCGGCACTCCTCCTCGGTGAGACCTGCCCCAGCCACCTCGGGCGTCCCGTACACCGCCGACACCCACAGGGGGCTGACGGTCTCGATGAAGTCGAGCCCGAGCGCGTGGGCGACGGCCACCCGTCCCTGCTCGGCGGCGACCGAAGCCACCGTCGCCCCGAGGACGTCGCCGACGGCATAGACGCCGGGGGCGCTGGTACGGAACCGGTCGTCGACGAGGATCCGCCCCCGAGGGTCGGTATCCACCCCGGCCTCCCTCGAGCCCGAGCCCATTGGTGTTCGGGTCGCGCCCTGCCGCAAAGAGGACCACATCGGCGAAGACGGTCGACCCGTCGGCGAGTGTGGCGACCAGATGGTCTCCCATCCGGTCCACCCGGTCGGTCCCCACCCCGAGTCTTGTGGCGATTCCCATCCGTTCCAGCTCGGATTGCATGGCCGCTCCGATCTCGCCGTCCATCGCGGTGAGGATCCTGTCGACCAGGTCGGAGACGGTCACCTCCACCCCGAGGGCGGCGAAGGCCGTGGCGAATTCGATACCGACCGGCCCGGCACCGACCACGAGCAACCGGTCGGGGACGCGGTGCATCCGCAGGACCTCGTCGGAGTCGCAGATACCGGGGTCGTCGAAGCGGATGCCGGCGGGGTGGTGGGGACGGGAGCCGGCGGCTATCACCACCGCCGCGGCCTGGAGCCGTCTAGACCCGCCTTCGGTTTCAACTTCGACGAGCCCCTCGCTGGTGAGGCTCCCGGACCCTTGGATCCACTCGACCCCGCAGTCGTCGATCAACCGCGCCGTGACCTTCTGGAGCAGCGAGCACACTTCCTCCGTCCGCCTTGCTATCCGCTCCATGGCGACCTGGGGCGGCGTCCCAAGGGCGACCTCGTACACCTCGCGGTCGCGGAACCCGGTCAGGTAGAGAGCCGCCTCGCGCAGGGTCTTGGTCGGAGCGCCGCCCGTGGTCGTCACAGTCCCGCCGGGCGCCGACCGCTCGACGACGGCGACACTTCTCCCGAATGTCGCCGCCAGCTCTGCTGCTGCCTCGCCGGCCGGGCCTGAACCGATGACTATGAGATCGAAGCTGCTGACCATCCCGAGCGGACCATAACGACGTGGCATCAACTCCCGACAGCCAGGTCAGGACGTCGACGGGTAGGGGTGGCAGGCAAGGGGAGGGATTGAGGGAGACCGCTCGACGGGGGCCTGCTGTCGCTCGTCTTTGCCCTTGTCCTCACCGGGTTCCCACTTACCCCGCCTCCCGCCGATGCCGCGGTGGTCGTTCCGTTCGCTGTCCGCTTCCAGGCAAACCAGAACGGGGCGGTCGGCCTCTTCGGCAACAACCTCCTCAGCTGCCGGCTCGGGGATGTGGTCGACGGTCAGACGTGTGCCTCGGTACGCGACGGCACCGCCGCCAGCGATCTCAACAACAACAGCTGGACCATGGGTCAACACCGACGTGATGGGTCGGCGTTCCGACCTTCAACTCGCGAGCGCGGTACGATCATGTGACCGGGCCAGACACGGTGGCAGGTCCGGAGGCTGCCCGCGACAGGGCGCGAGACGGCGATCTGGATTGTGCTCGGGACGTTGCCAACAATCACGGGGGTGACGGTGGCGGCGGCGGTGAAGTCACGCCGGGCGACCGCCGACTAGGACGAGGGCCAAGGAGCTTGCCCGGCTGGTAGCTCGACTCTGGTACCGGCGATGTGGTCGTGCCACCCACTCCGCTCGTCGTCCACCAGGACCCATAGGAAACCGGCGCCGAGCGGGAGAAGCGACACGATGTAGCCGAACGACGCGGAGCACGGACCTACCCAGTGTGATGTCTGCATCCCTCGGACGACACCACCCGCAGACCCATCAGCCACTTTCCGGGAGTGCGCCCGGTGAGGTCTGTTGACGAAGACGAGAAGTAGAGGAGGACGATCAGAGGCGCAACCAGAGGAACACAGTTGGACTCAGCCGCAACGCGGTCAGCGCCGAGGAGCAGGTCGGCGAAGCTCCGGATCACCCAGGCGGCCGCCAGCGATCCCGATGGTCAGCAGGGCCGTGTCGATGCTGATCGCCAGGGCACGGTGGCGAAACCCGGCGGTGGTTCCGACCCGTTCGTCGATGGGGTCGTCTCTTCCGTCACCGGGGCGACCGTGGGTGGTGCGGCGGTGGTCGCCGCAAGCAGCCGTCGCACCAACGCCTCGGCGTGGTCGTCGATGTCGGCGGCGGCCACCGTCGCACTTCCGCCACCGCACTCTGGGTCAGCCCGGCGCTGGCGTCTGCGACCAGTTCGCGCAGCGCCTCGCTCTTGGAGAGCCGACCCATGAACCCGGCGACGGTCTCCTCGAAGGCCCGGATCGCCATCGCCTCGGTGCGAGGGGCTTCGAGCTTGCCAATGGTGATAACCCGCTCGATCTCCCCCTGGAGCAGAGAGTCGGATGTGATCGAGACGGTCGGCTACCGCCGAACCGGGCCACACCGTCGAAGAGCAGCGAGGTCACCGGCCCGGTAAAGCGGCCGACCGACCGCCGCGCTCGGCCGCCGGTCTCCAATGCCGCCCGGACGTAGTCGGGTAGGGAGAGAATGGCGCCAACCGCCAGCGCCGTGGATCGGCTGGTTTCATCGCTGACCGGGTCTCCCGGAACCATGGCAAGCCGCGCCTCGAGGGCTGATGCGTAGTCGGTGAGCCTCTCGAGTCCGAGGGCGACTGCGCCTGCGATGAGGCGCAAGACCGAGGAGGAAGCTCGGTGTTCGACTGATGACGGCGGGGACCGTCGGGTCGTTCATGATCTCGGCACCGCCTCGGTCAATTGGGCGTCGGACGGGCCGGCGCCGGATTCCTCCAAGGCACCGGCAAGGAATGGGTCGGTGGTGAAGAGGTCGTAGTCCACCGGGGAAGGGGGTTGGTTCAGGACCTGGTGCGTCGGCGGCATCAGGACTGACGCTAGACGGCACGACAACGGCAGCAGCGAGCAGCCGCGTTCACGCGATGGGTCGTGGGACCCATCGAGGTATCCCCCAAACCTGTCGAACCCTCCCGTCCAGGGGGATTTCTCGGAGGATTCAATTGCGATTTCGATTGTTGCGCGCTCGTGCTCATCGCGCTCGTGGCCGCCCCGGCTGGAGAGCCTTGCCGCATCGTTGGAGCTATCCACGGTGATGTGGGACATCGACCCGCAGGACTGGGGCCGCCCAGGGGCGTCGGTCATCGCTGATCACATCCTGTCGCGGGTCACCGACGGCTCGATCATCCTGTTGCACGACGGAGGGATCGACCGCAGCCAGACGGTGGCTGCGCTGGAAGAGGTACTCGTCGAACTGGATGTCCGCGGCTACGACTTTGGGCGACTCTGCGCCTAGCCCTCGGGTTGGAATGCCCCCTCGGTGAAGAGGGAGGCGGCGTTCCACACCATGTACCCCATGTCCCTGGAAGCCGCGGCATCGATCTGGGCCCGTAGCTCAGCGACCTCGTACTCGGTCGAGCCGCATGGCGTCCAATCGAAGTCCTGGATCCAGGGACGTATCTGAGCAGAGCCGAGAGGGCGGTCCATGGCGTCGTCCAGCGCCCCCGACATCACCGAACCTGGGTAGTCGTTGGGGCAGTCGTGACCAAACCACCCGGTCCCGTAGTGGCTGGGATAAACCATGGGCGAGAGGACATCCACCGCCTTGGTCAACTCTTCGAGTCGCTGACCGATGCCGCCGTCGTCCGGTATGGAAACGATGAAACCGAAAATGTCAGCGCCAACCGCGCAGCCCTCGGCGTGGAGTTGGTCGCGTGCCCTCTCGAGAAACCCGGTGATCGTCTTGACACGACCTTCTTCACCGGTCGGTCCGTCGAAACGGGCCGAGTCGGGGTACCCGTCTGGGAATCTGACATAGTCGAACTGGATCTCGTCGAATCCGGCGCGGCAGGCTTCGACCGCGATGTCGATGGCGTACTTCTGGGCGGCGCGATCGGTGGGGTCTAGGAACCACTGACCGTTCTTGGTGAAAGGCTCGCCGGTGGCACGATCCATCACCGCCATGTCGGGGATGGCTTGAGCGGCGACTGGATCCTGGAAGGCCACGACACGGCCGACCAGGTAGATGTCACGGTCCTCCATGACCTGCGCCATTTCGGCGGCGTCGTAATCGGTGCGACGAGCGCCGATACGCCTTGCCACCGGGACGTCGCTCATGTAAAAGACCATCCCGGACTCGTCCTTGACGTCGACCACCATCGTGTTGATCTCGGTCTGGTCGGCCAGGTCGAGCAGCGACTCCCAGCGGTCCTGCGCTGGGACCCAACCACCTATGTGGAGGCCCCGAGCCATGAAGGGCTCGAGGCTCAACTCGATTTGGTCGGCCTTGCCACCCCACTCGACGGTCGTTGCCTCCCAACCAGGCTTGGAAACGACCACCTGTCCGGGAACGACCCGCCGCAGAGCGAACCGGCCGTTGCCTGAGGTAAGGACTGACCGGCCCCCCAAGGTGACGTCGGCGCCTCCCAACCCCGCTCCTTCGTCGGTGGTCACCCGTCCCCGCAGCACAACAGGGTCGATCGGCAGCTCGAGCGGCTCCTGTCGCCTCTGGTCGACCACGAGCGTCGCCGGGGTGAACCCGCGTGCTGCAGCGACCACCTCGACCGGGTCACCGAGCCAGGGAACCGAAACCAGACCGTCGTTGGCGGTGACCATCGGTGTCGCCCCGTCGAACCGCACCCTCGCCTTGGCTACCGGGTCTCCTCGATCGTCGATAACCTTGACCTGGAGAAGAGGGGTGTCGGGCACGATGGGCGCGCTGGCGGTGGCACCACCTTGTTCCCCGACGTCGCCGGGGAGGGGGGTGATGGCGTCGGGGAGGCAACCGGTCAGAGCCAGCGACAGGGCTGCCAACCCGCTGACCAGCACCAGTCGATGGTGGCGTAGCGGTCGCATGGGATCGCGAAAGGTTAGCTAGGGACGTGCCCATACATCACAGCACGCAGTATGCTTGCAATTGCAAGCACCACCCATAGCTATGGATATTCAGACCCACATCCACACCTTGCGCGACGGCACCAGCTTGTCGGTTCGCCCACTGCGGCCTTCCGACAGGCATCTGGTCGCGGCCGGGTTCGATTCGCTTTCCCAGGAGTCTCGATATCGGCGGTTCATGACGCCGACCTCGAGGCTCACCCATCGCCAACTGGACTACTTCACCCATTTGGATCACATCGACCATTTCGCCTGGGGCGTTCTCGGACCCATGGAAGAGCCGGTGGCCACTGCTCGGTACGTCAGGTTGCCCGATACGCCGACCATCGCCGAGCTTGCGGTCACCGTGGTCGATGAGTTCCAAGGACGGGGTGTGGGGAGTTTCCTGGTGTCCGCCACCGCCCTGGCAGGGCATCACAACGGGATCGACATGCTCAGAGCCCATCTGCTCACCGACAATCATCGGATGCGCGCCGTGCTGGAGCGACTCGGGGGGACCGTGACCGAGGTCGACGGTCCGACCCTGGTGGTGGATCTGGCCACCGCCGCCGCCGCCGAAGTCCTCGGCGATGAGGAACGGCAGCCACTGATGCGGATGATCGAAGCGGCGCCGCTCGCCGCCTGAGTTCAGTCGGCAGGGTCCTCTGAATCTGCATCACCGTCGAGGACCGCGGCCAGTTGTCGGTAGGCCTCTGCCGCCGCAGACCGAGGGGCGTGCTCCAAAACAGACAACCCTCGACCTGGCGACTCGGCCACCCGGATGGAACGGGGGACAGGAGGCTCGAGCAGGTTCGCCCGATAGGTATCGCCGACGAGTTCGAGTATCTGGCGGGCCAGCCTGGTGCGGCCGTCGTACATGGTCGCCACGACACCGCGGACAGTCAGACCCGGGTTGGTGAATGTGCGCACCTCTTCGACCGTCTCCAGCAACTGCCCAACGGCTCGGTGGCTCAGCGTCTCGGGCTGCAGAGGTATGAGAACCTCGGTAGCGGCCGTCAGCCCGTTGACCGTGAGCAGCCCAAGCGACGGTGGACAGTCGAGCAGGACAAACTGGTAGTCATCGATCAGCGGCGCCAGCGAGCGCGCCAGGGTGTGCTCCCGCCCAGTGCGAGACACCAGATTGACCTCGGCTCCGGCAAGGTCGATGGCCGCGGGGAGGATGTCGCACCCCGATGCCTCCCACAGGACGGATCCGGCTTCCACCCGACCCATGAGCACGTCGAAGAGCGACTGCTGCAACTGATCGGCGTCTATCCCGGCGGAGTAGGTGAGCCCCGCTTGGGGGTCGAGGTCGACCAACAAGACCCGGTGCCCCCTTTCCGCCAGCGCCGCGCCCAGAGAATGCACCGTGGTGGTCTTGGCCACCCCGCCCTTCTGGTTGGCAACGGCAATCACCCGCCCCATCGGCCGAGGCTATACGAACAACAATTTCCTCCCCCGGCGAGGGGGAGTACCCGACGCCGGAGGCGTCGGGGGAGGGGGGCTGGTTCATTCCCAAAGGTGCGATGACCGGTTGAGCGCCGTTGGGAGTTCGGCAGCCCCCTACCCGCTGCTCCGCAGCGGGCCCTTCCCCCTGCGGGGGGACGGATCCGGGCCTGATCTGCCGTCTGCCGTCTGCCGTCTGCGGCCGTCTAGTTCCGCTCCAACTCCAGTGCGGCTGAGTTCATGCAGTAGCGGAGACCGGTCGGTTGTGGGCCGTCGGGGAAGACGTGGCCGAGGTGGCCATGACAGGTGGCACACCTCACTTCGGTACGGGACATGCCGGTGCTGAAGTCGTCATGGGTCTCGATGGCGGTGGGTGACACCGGCTCCCAGAAGCTGGGCCATCCGGTCCCCGAGTCGTACTTGGTGTCCGACGAGAAGAGTGGCGTCCCGCACCCCATGCAGCGATAGATGCCGGGCTCTTTCTCGTTCCAGTAGACGCCGGTGAAGGCTCTTTCGGTCCCCGCCTGGCGGAGAACTTGGTACTGCTCCGGCGTCAACCTGCTCCGCCACTCCTCGTCGGTGGCAGGCAGGTCGGTTCGTTCGGTGTCGGTCATGGCGCTCCTCTCGGTGGTTCCGTTCTGGTCAACACGCTTGTTGCTCGGTCCGTTCCTGGGAAAGACGACAAGAAGTCGGCCCGGGCGGTCGCGGCCTCGTCGCGTTCCCAGCACCCGACGACATGATCGTTGACCACTCCCATGGATTGCATGAACGCGTACACGGTCGTCGGTCCGACAAACGACCAGCCGCGTCGTTTCAGATCCCGGCTCATCTCGATGGACTCGGGCGAGGTGGAGCGGAGGCTCGGTGTCGTCTCGGTAACCGGCGGGGCGTAGCGCCATACGTACGAGGCGAGCGAGCCCTCCTCCTCGATCAACCGCAGCGCTAGGGCGGCGTTGCCGATGACCGCGGTGATCTTGCCGCGGTGACGGACGATCCCCTTGTCGTCGAGAAGACGGGACACGTCGGCCTCGCCGAAGCCGGCGACTGTGGCGATGTCGAAATCGTCGAAGGCGGCTCGGAAGGCGGGCCTCTTGCGCAGGATGGTGAGCCAGGACAATCCCGCCTGGAAACCCTCGAGGCTCAGTTTCTCGAAGAGAAGACGGTCGTCGCCGACCGGGCGGCCCCACTCATCGTCGTGGTAGACGATGTACTCGGGTGGGCTTGCTCCCCACCAGCAGCGCGCCTTGCCGTCGGCGCCGAGTACGGCTGCACCAACGTCGACTTCGGCCATGGCGGAATCCTATGACCAACCCGTACGATTCGAGGATGGTCGACGGACCGGTGCAACCCCTCCCTGCGCTCTACGAGCGGCTCGCCGAGTGGTGGCCGTTGTTCAGCCATCCTGATGACTACTTCGAGGAAGCGACCTTCTACGCCACGTTGCTCGCGGACGGGTCACGGAGCAGGCGCAAGGTGCTCGAGTTGGGGAGCGGCGGCGGCAACAACGCTTTCCACCTGAGGCGGCACTTCGATATGACCTTGGTGGACCTGTCGCCGGCGATGATCGAGGTGAGTCGGGCGCTGAATCCCGATTGCGAGCACGTCGTCGGCGACATGAGGACGGCAAGGCTCGGCGAGGCACTTCGATGCGGTCTTCGTACACGATGCCGTCATGTACCTCACCACCGAGGAGGACCTGCGAGCCACGATGGAGACCGCTCGCACTCATTGTTCACCCGGCGGCGTTGCGCTTTTCGTACCCGACCGGACCAGGGAGAGTCTCCGACCATCCACAGATCACGGCGGGCACGACGGCGAGGGGCGGGCCCTCAGATACCTGGAATGGACGTGGGATCCGGATCCGCGCGACCAGCAGTACGTCATGGACTTCGCCATCCTCCTCACGTGCCGGGGATGGCAGCGTTCGGATCGAGCAGGATCGCCACTTCCTGGGTGTCTTCCCCCGTGCCACCTGGCTTCGGCTGCTCGAAGAAGTGGGTTTCAAGGCGTCGGCCGTCGAGGTCCCCGACTCGGGTGAATGGCCCGAGGGTGCCGAGGTGTTTCTGGGACGCTGCTGACTGTGTGAACCATGGCGAAACTCGGGCCTAGGCGGTCCCGGTAGGTCCGTTCCGGCCGTAGATTTGTATTGCCATGGCCACGACCGAAATACCTGTCGCTCCACCTCTGCCGGTGACCTCGAACCGCGGACGCCAAGCCATCTCCGGCCTGGTGGCGGCGTTGGCCGCCCTGGGCGCCGCCGAATTGGTGGCAGGGATGCTCACCGAGGTCCCTTCGCTGCTCGATGCCGTTGGGACATTCGTGATCGACACGGTGCCGCCTGGGGTGAAGGACGCCGCCATCGCCATCTTCGGCACCAACGACAAAACGGCCCTCCTCGTGGGATCGGTACTCATCATCTCCGGCATCGGTGCGGTGGTCGGGTTGTTGGCCGCTCGCTGGATGGGATGGGGGATCATCGCCTTCGCCGTTTTCGGGGTGGCAGGGGCGCTGGCTGCGATGCGGCTACCGGACGTGCCTTTGTTTGGCGTCTGGATCACGGCGATCGTCGCCGCTCTTGTAGGCACGACCGTCCTCGCCGGTCTGTTGCGGCTGGCCACCGCGACCGTCGCCCCAGGCGCGGACAGTGGAAGGCGGGCATTCATACTCGCCGCCGGCTCGGTGGTGGCGCTGGCTGCGCTGGCTGCTGCCGGCGGGCGCCTCCTCGCCGACCGGGCCCGACGAATGCTCGCCGGCAGGGAGGATGTGGTCCTGCCGGCGGCGACTGAGACAGTCGCCCCGCCCCCGGCCGAGACGTCGTTCCAGGTCGAGGGACTCTCTCCATTGGTCACACCCAATCCCGACTTCTACCGGATCGACACCGCGCTCACCGTGCCGAGAGTCGATCTGACGTCATGGCGACTCGGGTTCACCGGGATGGTGAGTCGCCCCTTCGAGATCGACTTCTCCGAATTGATCGAAATGCCCATGGTGGAGCGGCACATCACCATCGCCTGCGTCAGCAACGAGGTCGGCGGCAACCTGATCGGCACGGCGAAGTGGCTGGGCGTCCCGCTTCAGGTGCTGCTCGAACGCGCTGAGCTGCAGCCCGGGGCTACCCAGATCGTGGGTCGTTCCGCCGATGGCTTCACCGTCGGCTTCCCCACCGAAGCGGCGCTCGACGGGCGGGACGCATTGGTTGCGGTGGGGATGAACGATGAGCCGCTCCCCTTCGAGCACGGGTTCCCCGCCCGGTTGATCGTCGCCGGGCTGTACGGGTACGTGTCGGCCACCAAGTGGCTGACCGAGGTCGAGCTCACCTCCTGGGATGCCTTTGATGCCTATTGGGTACCGCGTGGTTGGGCCAAGGAGGCCCCGATCAAGACCCAGTCACGCATCGATGTCCCGGTGGACCGGAGCCAGCATTCGTCCCGGCCAAAAGGTGATAGCCGGTGTCGCCTGGGCGCCGACCCGCGGGATCAGCGGTGTCGAGGTGAGGGTCGACGGCGGGCAATGGCAGCCCGCCGAGCTCGCCGCCGAGTTGGTCGACACGACATGGCGGCAGTGGCAGATGCCATGGGAAGCAACTTCAGGACGGCACTCGATCATGGTCCGGGCCACCGACGGCAACGGTGACACCCAAACCGATGAAGTTGCACCCCCAGCCCCCGACGGTGCGACCGGATACCACTCGATCGTGTTCGGCGTGGAGTAGGACGGGAGACCGCCTCCCCCATAGGAATCGATTCCCTCGCACGGGGGGAGTACCCGACGCCGCAGGCGTCGGGGGAGGGGGAATGGCGAACTCCCAACGGTGCGAAAGCCGCGCCAAGATCACTCTTTGGAAGCTCGTGCTCCCCACCGCTGCTTCGCAGCGGGTCCCTCCCCCCTTCGGGGGGACGGAAGCAATTGGCCGCAAGGCGGATCCCTACCCCCCGGTTACCGGGGTGGTGCTGCGGGCGTAGGCGAGAACCGCAGCAGCGACGGCGTCGGAGTTGAGGTCGAGCACTTCGAGCGACACGTTGTCGAAGGTGTCGCATGCCTCGTGGTAGCAGGGGTCGTATTGCTCGCCGACCTGACCGCCGTAGACCGCCGCCTGCTCCGCCGTCTTGATCCCCTCGGCACCGGTGAACAGCCCACCAAAGGGGATTCCGGCATTGAAGAAGGCGGCGTAGTCGGAGCGGAAGCTGATCTCGGACGGTTCCGAGGCGAGCCCCCGATCGGCGTAGAAGTCCTCGAAGAAGGCCTCGATGGCCTCCGACCCCGGGGGTCCGGCGAGCCCGAAGGCGGAGCCGTCGCCGTCGTAGATGAACCGGACGTAGTTGGGGGATCCGACCATGTCGAAGTTCAGGTAGAGGGCGATCCGATCGAGCTGGCCCGGAGCCAGGTTGGCGACGTAATAGTTCGACCCGATGAGGTTTGACTCCTCTGCGCTCCACCAGGCGAAGCGCAGCTTGTTTCGGGGGTTGATCCGGCGCATCTGCTCCGCCACCTCGAGCAGGGCGGCCGACCCGCTCCCGTTGTCGTTGATCCCGGGCCCGGCCGCAACCGAGTCGAGGTGCGCGCCCGCCATGACGACGTTCTCCGGATTGCCACCCCGCGACTCGGCGAAGACGTTCGATGTCGTCTCCGGGGCCCGGTACACGTCGGCGACCATGTGCATCTCGAGCCCGGTGGTCTCTGACAACTCCACGCCCAATGCGTACGGGATGAGCATCACCGGGATCCCGCCGGAGTAGGCGTCGGTCAGGTTGCCGCCGAACAGACCGGTGCGGTCCTCGGTGTTGCCCTGGTTGAAGATGATCACACCGATCGCACCCGCTGCGGCGGCGTTCTCCGCCTTGAGCTGGAAGGTGCAGGTTCCTCGCTGGATGAGGGCGATGTTCCCGGCGGGGAAGTTGGCGAAGTCCTCGGTCTCGCAACCGCTCGTCGTCGTGTTCCCAAGCCCGAGTTGGAGGTCGACCGCAGTCACGGGTCCGGCCACGTCGCCCGGCTCGGTCTGTTGTGCCAGTTGGTAATCCACTCCCTCGACGTAAGTGACCTGCTCCGGCGATGTCTGTTCGAGGGTGGAGGGGCCCAGCGGGTATGAAGGCGACGAACTCGAACTCCTGGATGGTGACCCGGTAGCCGGCGCGTCGCATACGGGTGGCGACGTAGTCGGCCGACTCGTCGTAGCCGTCGAATCCGGCGACCCGGGTTCCGCCGTTGGCGTCTGCGATCTCCTGGAAGGCGGCCTGGTGCTCCCGCACTCCCTCGACCGTCACGCACTCGAGGAGCCTCTCTGTCGTGTTGTTCGGTCTGCGGTCGCACACCGCCGGTGTCACCTGCGCCGAGGCCGGAACCGCAGTCAACAAGAAGAGGACCACGGTCAGAGCTGCAACGGCCTTGGATCGCATGATGCCCCCTCAGGGTCGGGTCACGGGCTGTTGTCGATCCTACCGGACTGTCGCCGGCGCCCGCTGGGCGGGTACCACTCTCGAGCAGTGACCGGGGTTAGGATCGGTCACCGCCGTGCTCACCATCGCCCAGTTGTCCGACATCCACTGCGGCTCCCAGTATTTCGACCCCGACCTGCTCCGTCACGCCGTCGAGGAGATCCTCGCCCTCCAACCCGACATGGTCGTCGTCGCCGGCGACCTCACCCAGGAGGGCTACGCCAACGAGTTCCAGATGGCTCGTGACGCGCTGCGTCCCCTGGTCGACGAATTGCTCACCGTGGTCGTCCCCGGCAACCACGATGCCAAGAACGTCGGATATGTCCATTTCGAGGACCATTTCGGCAAGGGCGACGCCGGAAACGACGTGGTCGTTGACCTGGCCAGGGGTATCGAGCCGGAGCGGGTGACGCTGGTTGCCGTGGACAGCTCCAAGCCCGACCTCGCCGAGGGAGAGGTGGGGAGGGTCCGCTACCCCTGGATCCGCGAGCAGTTCACCACGCCTTCGGACCTGCGCATATTCGCCCTCCATCACCACCTGGTGCCGGTCCCGGGGACGGGGCGGGAGCGCAACACCGTGTGGGATGCCGGCGATGTGCTGGCGGTGCTCGAGGAGAGCGAGGTCGATCTGGTCCTGTGTGGCCACAAGCACGTGCCCCACATCTGGGTGGTTGACGGGATCATGGTGGTCAACAGCGGGACGGTCTCGTCCTTCCGGCTCCGCGGTTACACCAGACCGTCGTACAACGTGGTCACCGTCGATTCCGAGGCCATCTCGGTGACGCTGATGTACCCGGGCAGCGGCGAGAAGCTGGCCGCCAGGTACGACCGAAACACACGGGTACTCGACCGCAATCCCGAGTTGGCAGGCATGTTCTCCAAGTCCAGTTGGGGCTGGTGAGCTACATCCGCTTCTTCCTCTCTGCGGTCTCCCCCGACGATGTCGAGGAGGTCGTCAGCCTCTTCGAGGCGGACGTCGTCCCCGCCTTCCGCGATCATCCCGACTGCCTCGGGATCGACCTGGTGATCGCAGAGGAGGCCGGGGTGAGCGGACTGGTCGAGGGTGGGGTGGTCACCCGCTGGACATCGGTGGAGGCCATGGAGGCCGCTCTCGACTCCCCGGCACTCGTCGGTAGCCAGGAACGCGTGCGGGGCATGCTCCGCCGCGAGCCGATCCGCAAGATCTACCGCGTGCTCGGCTGAGGCTCCCGGGGCGAGGCCAGCCGCTGCTTCCAATACGCCGGCCAGTGTCTCCATGCCGCCGTCGATCTCGACGACGTTGTGCAGCAGCCCGACCTCGATCCCGGCCGCGATCCGCCCAGGGGAGCACCACATCGGCTGCTGCGGCCTTCACCTCGGTGAGCACCAGATCGCACGGGGGAGTGGCTTCGAGGTCGGCAAGAAGGCGGTCGCGCCTCGAGAGGGTGTGGACCACGGAGACCGCCGCCGCACCGAGGCCGCGCAACTGGGCGGCCAACTCTTCGCCGGCGGTTTCTGGGGCGGTGGTGGCCACGATCAGCCGTCGGCCTTCCACCGGCACCGTCGGTTCGACCCGGTAGCGACCCTCGAAGATCGCCGCTCCCGGCGATACCCGGCGGACGGTCGCTGCGGCCGGGCCGCCGTCGTTCACCACGACGACGGCGTCGGCCAGCGCCAACCTGAAAGGGCCCAGGTAGCCGGTGATGTACTCGGGATCGAGCCGGGACCGCATCACCAGGACGCTCGCATCCGAGTGCGCCGGGGGGAGGGCGGTCCCGCTCCCCTCGAAGATGAGCAGCCCGGGGTCGAGGAGGTCCGCCGCGGCCACCCCTGCGGCGAACGTGTCGGCGACGGTGACCCCGGCAGGGCCGGCGCCGATACGCCTCGTCCCGACGGTGGGGACCCCGGCGAAAATGGCGTCCTCGACATAGTCAGAAGCGGCGTGGAGCCCGCGGCTCGCCAATGAGCGGAGCGCCTCGACGCCATCACCGAGATCTGTGGGGTCGAGGACTACGGGCGCCGCCGGTCCGCCGCGTCCCATCGTGACCACAACCGGATTTCTGCCCGTGCCCGACC
This sequence comes from uncultured Acidimicrobiia bacterium, assembly GCA_963826825.1. Taxonomy (GTDB): domain Bacteria; phylum Actinomycetota; class Acidimicrobiia; order Spongiisociales; family DATADW01; genus DATADW01. The sequence goes on from CAWGYV010000009.1 coordinate 157,874, forward strand.
AGTGGCGCGCCAGGGCGATCGACACCGCCGTCTTGCCCGTTCGCTTCCCAGTGCCCACCACCGCCACCGACGGTGTTGCCGTCAGCCGGGGCATGGGGGGAGGGTCGAACCGGAAGCCCCCACCGGCGTAGGCGACACCGGCGGCGAGAGCCACCCCGAGCAGGGCGAAGCGGGCCCGGTGATCGAGCACCGGTTCGTCGCTCATGTCGAAGACGATCTCGGGTCGGTAGTGCGCGATCAGGTCATCGAGGGTCTGCATCGGGTCGCCGGTGTGGACCGGGATCACAAGGTCGGGGGGGCCCGCCGTCTTCTCAGATCCACCCAGGAACAACGCGGCCACCGGCACCATGCCTCGTCGCTCCAACTCGGCCAGGCCGTCGAGCACCACAGATGGATGGTGCTCTCCGTCGATGAGGATCAGGGCCCGGGCGGGCGTCACCCGGCGACGACCACCTGGTTCTCCCCGGTGATGCTGGTCACCTCTGCCACCACCAGATCGAGTACCTGTTGGATCGCCTCGTCGAGGTCGGCTGCGTCCACGAGTGAGAACCCGTGGGCCAGGGCCAAATCCTCCAGGTGGGCCTGGATCCTCCGGATCTCACCGAGGTTTCTCAGGTAGCGCTCCGGGCGGCGGCCATGCTCGCTCTCCAGGCGACCGATGAAGTGGGCCCTGTGCACCGAGGCATCTCTCAGGGTGAGCAGGACCTTCACCACCGCCGCTTCGAGGCGGAAGCGATGGAGCATCTCCTCGTCGAGCATCCCCGGCACGAGGTGGATCCCCTCGACGATGGAGTCCTTGTGCTCGGCGATCATCCTCCCCACCAGACCGTCGATCCCGGTCGCAACCGATCGGCTCTGGCGGAGGAAGCCGTCGATCAGTTGGTCCGACCCCCCGCCCACCTCGAACGAAGACGAGTGCAGCTCCGGCGCCTGCAGGGCAGGCATGAAGGTGCGCATCACCTCGCGCACGGTGTCGGTGGGAATGACCCTGGTGATGCCCAAGCGGGCCGCCAGCTTGGTGGCGACCGTCGACTTGCCCACGCCGGTGGCGCCGCCGATGAGGACCACGATGGGGCGTGGGGAGCGCTTCGCCGCTCTCCATGCAAGATAACGGCGCGCAATGTGGTCGCCCTCATGTCGGAGCAAGACGTTGCCGGCGATACCGGAGAGCGTGTCGGCATCTACCGAGTCCCGTCCCAGGTAGAGCAGGTCGTGCTCGATCAACTCGGCGAGGTCGAAGGCACGGCCAGGCGGGATGCCCGTGGCCATTATCGAAGCGGCCATCAACCCTTTCGAGTAGGGCAGGTTGGCGCCCTCGCGATCGGCGACCAAGACGCGCCGTCGCACTTGCCCGTTGATGTCGGCTCTCCGGTGCGGCATGTCCTCCGCCCCCTCATGTCGGCCGGTCCCAGACCGGCGATCCGCGGAGAGCCAGCGAACTGGCCTCCTTCCTGCTGCCTACGGGGTTAGCTGACGGGCTCGGGCCGGAAGGCGCCCTACCCGGTGTACCCGGGATTCGCCCCATGAGATTGGGTCCCCCGCCCCGATCGCACCCGACCGGGCTCGGCGTGACGGAGAGAATACCGAAATTTGGAGGTATGCGGACCCGGCGGCCGAAAAATTTGCCGCCCGCGGCGTCGGGCGGGATGGTCCGACCGACCAGAATCCCAGCGTGCGACCCGATCTCCACCTCGACGATGGCGACGTCGGTCTGCTCGACGGTGACCGGGGTGAGGGGGCGCGAATCGCCATGGAACTGGTCGTCGGAGCGGCCAAGGCCGTTGGTGCGGATCGACTGCTCGACATCAGCGGAGCGCACGTCGATGGGTGCCTCTACCACGGTCAGGCGGGTCTCGACTTCGCCCAACGGCTCGTCGGATCCGGTGCCAGGGTGGCCGTGCCCACCACCCTCAACGTGTCAACGCTCGACCTGCTCCATCCCGAGCGCTTTCGGGGGGATCCGGAATTGGCTGCGCAGGCCCGCAGGCTCATGGATGCCTACGTGGAGATGGGCTGCCGTCCTACCTGGACCTGTTCCCCATACCAGTTGATCGAGCGTCCTTCGTTCGGAGACCAGGTTGCCTGGGCCGAGTCGAACGCGATCGTTTTCGCCAACAGCGTCCTCGGGGCTCGTACCGGTCGTTACGGAGACTTCATCGACATATGCGCCGCAATCACCGGTCGGGCCCCTGCCGCCGGGCTTCATCTCGACGCCGGGCGGCGAGCCCGTCTCGTGGTGCGTCTCGATGGCGTCCCCGACGACTGGTTGGCCGATGACGCCCTCTATCCGGTGCTTGGTCATCTCCTCGGCCGGGTGGCGGGGTCGAGAGTCCCGGTGTTGGTCGGTCTCCCCCCCGAGACCGACGAGGACCGGTTGAAGGCGCTCGGTGCCGCCGCGGCATCGGCGGGCTCGGTGGCGATGTTCCATGCCGTGGGGGTGACTCCCGAGGCGTCCACCCTCGAAGACGCCCTCGGGGACCTCGAGCCCGAGTCCGAGGTGCTCGTCGATCCAGCATTGCTCTCGGCGGCCGCCGCCGAGCTCTCAACCACAAGCGGGGGGCGGCTCGATGCGGTGTGCCTGGGCACACCTCACGCTTCGAGGGCCGAGCTCGCCGAGCTCGCCGGGATGCTTGGTGGCCACAAGGTACGAGTCGACACCTATGTCAACGCCGGTCGCGGAGACATCTCAGCTGCCCGATCACACGTCGAGATCCTCGAGGCCGCCGGAGTCCGGTTGGTCAGCGACACCTGCACCTATATCACCCCGATTCTCGACCCCGCGGCGAGGGTGGTGATGACCGACTCGGCCAAATGGGCCTGGTACGCCCCGGCCAATCTCGGAGTGGAGGTGATGTTCGGCTCGCGCCGCGACTGCGTCGCCTCGGCGATAGCAGGCGAGGTTCGCCGGGAGTCTCCACTCCGGCCCGGCGGCGGTCCGATCCGTTGGGAGGAGTTCGCCCTGACCGATCAACAGGAGTCTGCCCGTGCCGTCCTCGTTCCGGGAAGGGCCGGCGGCCCGGCTCTGCCCCTCCACCAGCCACTCTCGTTCTGGGGTGGAGTCGACCCCACCGTGGGGCGGATCATCGATCCCCATCACCCCCAGTTGGGAGAGTCCGTCACCGGCCGGGTATTGGTCATGCCCGCCGGGCGCGGGTCCAGCTCGTCGTCGAGCGTCCTCGCCGAGTCGCTCCGGCTCGGTACCGGTCCGGCGGCGATCGTCCTATCCGAGCGGGACGTCATCATCGCCGTCGGGGCGATCGCCGCCTTCGAGCTCTATGGGGTGGTCTGCCCGGTTGTGGTCGTCGCCCCCGAGGAGGCGCCCCTTGTATCAGGGGTGCCGGTTGCGGTTGTGGCAGGCGACGGTGAGTTGAACGTCGTCTGGTAGCCGCCGAGGAGCTCGCCGAACCGGTCGTCCCAGTCCAAGGATCTCCCCTCGATCGCGGCCCCGAGCAGATCGAGATAGGCGTGCCACCCGGCGCCGTAGCCGGGAGCCTGGCCGACGCCGAGCAGGCGGTGGGTGAGGGTCAAGACGGTGCGGTCGCCTTCGGCCCGCAGTTCGAAACGCACCACGCTGTCGGGCTCACCGGGGAAGCGCCACTCGTACTCGATGAGGTGGGGCGCCTCGAGCCGCTGGATCCGTCCCGTGGACAAGCCCGTCATCGGTCTCGTCGAAACGATGCTCGACGGTTCCCCCCACCCGAAGGTCGATCTTGGTAGCTGCCAGCCATCGCTCGAGTCGGTCCGCCTCGGTGAGCCATCGCCAGGTCTCGGCGATGTCGGCGTCGACGCTCCGTTCGAACCGAACGGTGGCGTGTTGCGGATCACGCTCGATGAATGTCCCGTGGTCGCTCATCGGTCCTCCCGGTCTCGCATCGAGATCTCTTCTGCCAGACGTCCCAGTCGTTCGTCCCAGTCATGCGCCGTTCTGTCGAGCCATCTCTCGACCTCGGCCAGCCCGGCTCGTTCCATCGAGTAGATGCGTCGCTGCGCCTCGCGCCGATAGCTCACCAGCCCGGCCTGGCGGAGGACACGAAGGTGGCGGGAGACCGCAGGCTGCGACAGCCCCGGGAACGCCGCCACCAGGCTCCCCGCGGTCCGGTCACCGGATGCAAGCAACTCGAGCAAGCGGCGGCGGGTGGCGTCCGCCAAGGCCGAGAACTGATCTGTCACCCGTGCAGTTTATCGATGTCTTGTTATATAACAAGATGAAGAACTAAAGGACGTCGGTGGGTCGCGGCACGAAGTCCCGGTCGAGCCGGAAAGGGTTGTCATCGATCCGGCCGGTGATGAGGTCGACCAGGTGACGGCTCCCCGCCGGACCCCCCATGATTCCATGACCGCTGTAACCGCAATTCGTCCACAGCCCGGGCACAGCGGTTTCGCCAAGGAGGGGTCGGTGGTCGGGTGTCATGTCGTACTGCCCGGACTGGACCATCCATGACACCGAGCCATCCCGCCAGGCATCTGCCCAGAATGGAGCAACCTTGGCCAGGGACACCGGGCTCGACGGGTCGAGCAGCCGGAAGGCGAAGGCGGCGTCAGGTGGCACGTCTTCCAGCGGCGGTCCGGGTGGGGTGGATGGGTCGGTGTGGAGCAGGTAGGCGCCCGCCAGGGCAGGGCGCCAATGGGCACCGGTGTCGTCGTCGATCGTCATCGGCGCCCACTGCGGGACTGCCGGTAGATCGGGGACGACGACCTTGTGCCTGATCACCGCCTCGAGCGGCAGGTCGACGCCGGCCATCGCTGCCACCACACCGGAGAACGGCCCGGCGGCGATCACAACGGTCTTCGCCGACAAGGTGCCCATCGACGTCTCAACAGCGGTGATCCCTTCGCCGGTCACACCGAATCCGGTCACCTCGCACGAGACCACCACATCGGCGCCGGATCCCTCGATGAGCCCGAGCGCCAACTGTCTCGGGTCGAGGAAGCCGTCACCGCCTCGGAAACGTGCCTGGAGGACATCTGAGCCGACGAAAGGGAAGCGGGAACGGACCTCGTCGCCCCCGAGCAACTCGATGTCCGTCTGCCCCCAGCTGTGCTGTAGCTCGACCAGCCGGCGTTGCTCCTCCATCCGCTCCGGCGACGTCGTTGCCCACAGATAGCCCTGGCGGCGAACCATCGGGTCGTAGCGGCGCTGGCCGGTCACCTCGGCGAAGTCATCGAGCAAGGCCACCGTCTCGCGGACCAGATCCATCTCCTCTCGGTTGTCGAACTGGAGACGGAAGGCTCCGGTGCTGGCCGCGGTGGTGTGGGTCACGGGTGCCGGGCGGCGCTCGAGGATCACGGGGTGGATGCCTGCACCTGCAGCGTGGAAGGCGGTGGACGCACCGGCGATGCCCCCGCCGACGATGACTATCTCGGCGGTACGGGGGAGAGCAGCTGTGATCTGCACGGACGGCCTTTCAGCTCCAGTCGAGCATGGAACGCGCCGCCCAATAGATCTCGGGGCTCATTGCCAGCGGTTGCAACGATTCGACCTCGCCCGGCGAGAGGCGCACGCCGACCGCCTCGAGGTTGGAACGGAGTTGGCCGGGGGTCACCGCACCGGATAGCACCATGTCCACCCACGGTTGGATCAAGATGGCGGCGATAGCGACAGCGTCCGCTCCCACTCCGTGATTCCGGGCCACCTCGGCGATCTCGGGCGGCGCCGTCTCGCCGACCAGCCTGCCGTTGGCGAGTGCTTCCTTGACCATCACCCCCCAGCCTGCCTGGTGCGCCGCTTCGAGGGCGGACCCCGCCGAGGTCTCGAGGACGTTCCACGTCGCCTGAACCTGCTGAAACGGGTTGACCCCATCCACCTCGGCCGCCAACGCCCGCTCCACCGCCTCCGCCTGTCTGGGCCCGCTGGTGGTGAGCCCAATCACCACACCCTCTTCCTCGTTGATCCGGACGAGTTCGGCGAGAACAGCCTGATCCTCGAGCACGCCGGTGTCGAGCGTGGCCGAGTGGATCTGGTATAGGCGGAGGCTGCCCCCCAGCAGTCGCCGGCTCTCCGCCCATTGCTCCTGCAGGGCGGTCAGCGAATGGTCCTTCACCTCGTGGACGGGGGCGTCCATCTGCCAATCACCGACGTAGCGGTAACCCCACTTGGAGCCGATGGTGAGGTCGCTGGACCGATGGTCCTCGAGCCATCCCGCCAGGAACTGCTCGGCCAGCCCATAGGAGCGGGCCACGTCGACGTACCCCAGTCCGAGCGCCGCGGCGAGGTCGAGCATCCGGTTGGTCTGCTCGCTCATGGCGTCCTCGGTGCGATGCGTCCCCAGGTCGCCAGAGCGGTGGGGTGTTATGTATGCGGGCCGGCCCAGCGCAGCCAGCCCAAGCCCGATTGGCGTGACCGAGAGCCCAGTGGATCCCAGGGGTCGTCGTTCCACCGCGGCGAGTCAAGCATCTCGCAATTCCATCACCGGTCGGCCGGAGACCTGGCTCGCGAACGCGCCAACAGCTCTGGTGGGATGCGAGGTTTGTCCTTCGGCGTGTCGGTTGGCGACGCCGGCTCATTGGCGGCCCGGGCGCGGGACCGTTCGAGCAGTTCTGGCGGTATGCGCGGTTTGGCGGGCGACTCGCCGGCATCGGTGGCCTCTTCCGGCCCGGCGGGCGCCGTGGAGGGTCTGGCGCGGGTTCGCTCGAGCAGCTCGGGTGGGATGCGGTTCTTGGCCGGGGCCTGGGGCGTCTCGGCGACCTCTGCACCGGTTGGCGAGTCGACCGGCACCACCCGGCGCGACGTCGGCCCCCCGGCCTTGATCACTCTGAGCACGATCAGGCCGATCACCGCGGTCAACGTCGTGGCGTACATGACCACCATCACGGGGTGCCCCGTATCGGTGCCGGCGGTGATCCCATGGAGCGCGGCCGCCAGGAAGCAGCCAAAGGTGGCGAAGTGGAGGGTGCGCCAGGCGCGCTGGCCGATCCGATGGCGCAGGTAGAACGATGGTGTGATCACCGCCAGTGCCCAGAACGCCACGACGCCCAGGGCGACGGGAACCGGTCGGAAGGTCGAGGCGCCCGGGATCAACAGGTGGCGCAGGTCGAAATCGATGAACTCCTCCAGCCAGAGACTCACCATGTGGACGAGAGTCGCTGCCACGGCTGCCAGCGACAACGACTCGTGTACCCAGGTGAGATCGCGGGCCGACGCCGAGCGGTCGAGCACCTTGCTGGCGAGCAGCAGCCCCCAGATGGTCGCAGCCGAGAGCAACAAGTAGGCGGCGACCCCCGAGCCGCGCGCCAGCATCCAGATCGGGTTCATGCCGCCACCTCCAACCCCGAGGTGGCGAAAACCGATCCGTCCCACCAAACAACCAGACCGGCACGCACCCAGCTCTGCTCCTCAGCCCACTCCAGCGAGTCGACACCGGAGAGGAGCATGGCCTTGGCGGCCGCCTCCGCCTCGACCGCGGTGGCGGCGATCGCAGTGGCCGACTGGACGGGCGACTCGACCGGCTCGCCGGTTCTCGGGTCGACCAGATGGCTCGCCGTGCGGTCCCCTGCCCGCCACCGGCGCCGGGTGGTCGAGCTGGTGGCCAGGGCCCCTCGCCCAACCCTCACCATGGCAGCGGCCGATCCGTCTGGGTGGAGGACCTCTACCCGCAGGTCGGGATGATCGGAGCGGAGGTCGCCACCGGCGTTGACCACGGTCGCCAGGCCTGCCTCCACGGCACGGTCACAGGTCCATCCTTTGGCCACCCCGCCGAGATCCAGCCGCGTCCCCTCGCTTCTCCATACAGCTCCTGCACCCAGAGTCCAAGAGCCGGCCGGCACCGGTCCGGGGTTCGCCTCGGTGTCGGTGACCAGCTCGAAGCTGCGGTCGTACCCCCAGGCTTCGACTGCGGCGCCGATGGACGGGTCGACGAGCCCATTGGTCCTGATGCGGGCTTCATCAGCCGCGGTGAGGACGGTGTGGAGGAGTGGTGAGACAGCCGTCCACCCTGAGTGGCTGCGGTTGAGGCGCGACAGCTCGCTGTCTTGGCGGAACCGGCTGCACACATCCTCCACCTGCTCGAACCAGACAGCGACCTGGTCGGCGCTGCCGCCGTGAACCCATACGTTGGTGCCCATGGCCCGAAACGAGGTCATGAGCCCGAGCTCTGGGTGCTTGGCGCCGGTGCCGGGGCGGGTGCGGGAACGGGCGTCGGGGCCGGCGCCGGTGCCGGCGCTGGGGTGATCGATTCCTCGCTGTCCGCTCGTTCTGAGGTCGGTGCCTTCGGCTCCTCGTGGCGGATGACGACCAGCCCCTTCGCCGGTGCCTTGGGGAGGGGCGCCGCCCGTACGAGGGAGGTCGTGACCGTTGTGACGACCGGCTCGGGCTTGGGTGCTGGCTCGTCGGCCGAGGCGAGACGCGCCATCCCGGCGGCTGTGGCGGCGACGGCAGCAGCAGCCCAGGCAATGATCCGGGTGACCCTGCCCGGGTGGAGCCGGGTGGCCGCGGCTGATCGACTCCTTGGTCTGTCGGTCATTTGCCCACCGTCAGTGCGGTCTGTTCGGCTCGGAGCACCGCAACTACGGAGTCGGGGATGCGCCGTAGCTGAGCCGGTGCGACGACACGGCTCGCCCCGCTCTCGGCGAGCACCCGCTGCACGGCGGCGTCCAGCCCGGAGACGCGTGGCTGGCCGGCCGCTGACGGCTGGGCCACGGTCGTTTGAGGTGCGGAGCCCGCCGTCGAAGGAGGGGTGGACGTGGCGGGCTTTACCGCACCTCCCACGGTGAACAGCAGCACCGCGAGCGAAGCCGCAGTCACCATGAAGGGGACGACCAGTCGCCTCAACAAGCCGTGGCCCGACTTGGCCGAATCAGTCATCGTCATCGTCCCAGTCGTCATCGTCCCAGTCGTCGTCATCGCTGTCGTCATCGCTGTCGTCAAGGTCGCTGTCGTCCCATTCGTCGTCGGAGTCATCATCCGAGTCGACCACCGGGGCCGCAGGCGCCTGAGACACAGCCGGCGCTGCTGCCACAACGGGCGCCGCCACCGTCTCGATGACGACCTCGGGTATGGGCTTGCTCGAACCGGGGAGCGGTTTCCCCCGCGCCTCGCAGATCGGGCGCAGAGCGGCGAGAGCCGCCTCTTCGATCTCGCTGGCCTTGCCGGCCCTGGCACGCTTGACCAGGGCCCTTCCATCCGCACCGCAGGCAAGCCGGTAGTCGCGGCCGCTGGCTGCTGCGGCGACGGTCTGTGGCGCCGCCGCCGTCTTCACCCCGGCGGGGGCTGCAACGGCCACCGGTTCCTGGTTCGCCGCGGCAGGTGCCGGGTCGTCTGGCGGTGCCGACAGCGCCACTGCCACCAGGGCGATGGCGGGCACCGTCACGGCCCCGATGATGAGCGAACGGGTCAATGCGCGTCGTGGTTTGGCTTCCATGTTTCCCCTCGTCGACAGGCGCCATCGTCGGGGTCGCGAGGTCAAGACCTCATCAACGAGCGGTCAACGGAGTCAACAATCCCCCCGCTCCCCGAACCGATCGGAAGTACCGTCTTCGGGCTCCCCACGAGGATTCCGATGATCCCGGTTCGCCGCTACTGGAAGCTGCTACGCGACTATCTCCGCCCACACCGGGCCGGGGTCGTCGTCCTTGCCTTCCTGGTCGCCGGCGGGATAGCCCTGCAGTTGGTCAACCCGCAGTTGATGGCGCAGATCATCGATGGTGCGGTTGCAGGTGATGATGCCTCCAGGCTGGTTGGTCTCGCCGTGCTCTTCATGGTCTTGGCGATGGCTCAACAGGGGCTCGGTTTGGCCGCCACCTGGGTCGGGCAGCGGATCGGGTGGGCGGCGACGAACGAGTTGCGCGCCGACCTGGCCGACCATTGCGTCAGGCTCGACCTCGCATTCCACAAGCAGCGAACTCCGGGCGAGCTGATCGAGAGGATCGACGGGGACGTGACCGCCCTGTCGAACTTCTTCTCGCAATTCGCCGTCCATGTCGTCGGCAACATCGTCCTTCTGGTCGGGATCCTGGTGCTGCTCATGATCGAGAGCCTGTGGATCGGTCTGGTGATGGTCGTTTTCGCCGCCGTCTCGATGTTCGCCACGCTCCGGGTCCACCATCTCGCCGTTCCGTGGTGGACCGGGTTCCGTGTCCGCAGCGCCGAGTTCTTCGGATTCGTCGGAGAGATCCTCGGTGGCACCGAGGAGGTGCGGGCCAACGGGGCCGCATCCTTCTTCATGGGCCGGCTCATCCGGATCCTCCGCTCCTGGCTCCCCGATCAGCTGCGCGCCGGGGCCGGGTGGTCGGCCCTTTGGTCGGCCAACGTATTCATCTTCGCCTTCAGCACCGCTCTCATCTACTGGATGGGGGAGCGCTTGTTCGGTGCGGGTGATCTCACCATCGGATCGGTCTATCTCGTCTTCACCTACGTGGAGTTGTTGCGGATGCCGATGGAGCGGATTCGGGACCAGATGGAGGACCTGCAGAAGGCAGGTGCCGGTATCAACAGGGTGGAAGATTTGTTCTCGGTGTCGACCAAGGTCGAGGATCTGGGAACTCACCACCTTCCCGCCGGCCCTCTATCGGTCAGGTTCGACCACGTCACCTTTGGCTACGACGACGAGGATGCCGGTGGAGGACCGGTGCTCGACGACGTCTCCTTCGAGGTCGGGAAGCAGGTCGTCCTCGGCGTGCTGGGACGAACCGGTAGCGGGAAAACCACGGTCGCCCGGTTGATCACACGGTTGTACGACCCCGATCAAGGCTCCGTGGCGGTGGGTGGCGTGGCTCTGCCCGATGTCGAGGCGACTGATCTCCGGCGGCGGGTGAGGATGGTCAGCCAGGACGTACAGCTCTTCCACGCGACGCTGCGCGACAACCTCACGCTCTTCGCCCAATCGGTCGACGACGACCGGCTGCTCGGTGTCCTCTCCCAACTCGGCCTCGGCGACTGGACCATGGCCCTTCCGTCGGGTCTCGACACGGTCTTGCCACCTGGCGGGGGAGGATTGTCAGCGGGCGAGGGCCAGCTGCTCGCATTCGCCCGCGCCTTCCTCGCCGATCCCGGTTTGGTTGTGCTCGACGAAGCGTCATCGCGGCTCGACCCGGCAACCGAGCGGCTGATCGAACGCGCCGTCGACCAACTACTCGATGGCCGCACCGGGATCATCATCGCCCACCGGCTCGCCACATTGGAGCGGGCCGACGAGATCATGATCGTCGATCGCGGCCGGGTTGTTGAGCACGGTCCGCGTGGCGAGCTCGCCGCCGATCCATCGAGCCGGTTCGCCCACTACCTCCGGGTCGGGCTGGAAGAGGTGCTGGCGTGACCGGCCGTCCGATCCCGGCGGCAAGGGTCATGGCCCGGCTGATGCGGACCGAGCCGTGGCGCTATGCGGCCAACGTCACCCTCTGGGTGATCATCTACCTGGCGCCGATCGTGCCCGGGTTGCTCACCAAGTGGTTCTTCGACAACTTGACCGGGGATGCACCGGCTGGGCTCGACGTGCCCACGCTCATCGCACTGCTCCTCGGGTACGCGGTCTTCCGGGTGGTGAACATCTTTGTCGCCATATGGAACGACGTGAACTTCCGCTTCCGCATGGCATCACGGCTCCGGATCAACATGATGAGCCGGATCCTCGAGCTGCCCGGTGCCACGGCGGTCCCCGGGTCGACCGGCGATGCCATCACCCGTTTCAGGGAGGACGTGGAGCAGATCGAGGAGACGGTGAGCTGGACGGTGGATGTCATCGGCTCGATCCTCTTCTCCACGGTCTCCTTGTGGGTGCTCGCCACGATCGATGCCCAGCTCACGCTTGTCGTGTTCGCCCCGCTCATCGTTGTCGTCGTCCTGGCGGAGCGGGCCGGCTCGATGGTGGAGCGAGCCCGCCGCCAGGCGCGTGACGCCACCGGCGAAGTCACCGGTGCCATCGGCGAGATCTTCGGGGGAGTACAGGCGGTGAAGCTGGCGGGGGCCGAGGATCGTGTGGTCGGCCATCTCCGCCGGTTGAACCAGGGGCGTCTCAAGTTCATGGTGCGCGATCGGGTCCTCGAGGAGGGACTGGAAGCTCTCTTCTGGAACACGGTCAACCTCGGCACCGGCCTCGTGCTGTTGCTTTCGGCAGACAAGATCGGACAGCCCGGAGGGTTGACCGTGGGTGATTTCGCCCTGTTTGTCTACTTCATGGGTTTCATCACCGACAACGTCCATGTCCTCGGGTTGTTCATCGCCCGGTTCCGACAGGCCCGGGTAGCAACCGACCTCATGACCGGATTGTTGGGTGGGGCCGCCCCCCAGCGGTTAGCGGAACCGGTAGACCTGCACCTCGACGACACCGATCCGGTGATCACATCATCGCCTGCGGGTCCGCACGAGCGACTCACCCTTCTCGAGACGAGAGGCATCACCTATCGCCACCCCGACACCGGGCGTGGCATCAGTGAGGTGGACCTGACCATCCCGGCCGGGACCTTCACCGTGGTCGCAGGCAGGATCGGGTCTGGCAAGACGACCCTCCTCAGAGCGGTGCTGGGCCTCGTCGTGGCCGATGCGGGAGAAGTCCAGTGGAATGGGGCGCGAGTCATCGACCCCGGCGCGTTCATGGTTCCCCCTAGGGCCGCCTACACGCCCCAAGTGCCGCGCCTCTTCTCCATGACCCTCCGCGACAACCTGGATCTCGGGCTGGAACACGACGACACGCAGATCGCTGCCGCTCTGCGCACCGCGGTACTCGACGATGACGTCGCCGACATGCCCGACGGCCTCGACACCAAGGTAGGCCCGCTCGGTGTCCGCCTCTCCGGGGGCCAAGTCCAGCGCGCCGCCACGGCCCGCGCCCTGCTGCGCCGCGCCGACCTGCTCGTGTTCGATGATCTCTCGTCTGCGCTCGACGTCGAGACCGAGCGGACCCTTTGGGCCCGGCTCTTCGCCGATCAAGACGATGTCACCTGCCTAGTCGTGTCGCACCGCCGAGCGGCCCTGCGCCGTGCCGACCAAATAGTGCTCCTCGAGGAGGGAAGAGTGGCGGCGGTGGGCTCGCTCGACCACCTCCTGGCGACCAGCGATGTGATGCGCGCCATCTGGTCCGCCGATCAATCGAGCAGGGATACCGTGGAACTGGCGCCCGTCGCATAGACGGCAGAGCGTCCGCCGTCCGCCGTCTGCCGTCTCGTCTTCAGCCCGTCAACCTTTGTCTTGCACTACGAACAACTCCACATTTTGACAACCTAAAACCCTGCCCTCTAGGGTCGAAAATCCCGTGTCTATCAACCAACAGGAGCGGGAGACGCTCAAGGCGATCTGGCGGCTCGCCCCGAATGGAGGCGAGGCGCGCACCGGCGATCTCGCTGCCGCGTTGGGGTGCAGCCCGGCCACTGCGACGAGCAGGGTGAAGCGTCTCACCACGGACGGCCTGGTTGATCACGCGCCATATCAGGGCGTGACCCTCACCTCAGAGGGCCGTCGTCTGGCTGTGGCGGCGATCCGCCGGCACCGGATCGTCGAGCGGTTCCTGGCGGACACGCTCGGGTACCGGTGGGATGAGGCTGATGCCCTATCTGTGACCTTCGAGCACCATCTGCCACAGGAGGTCGAGGAGCGTCTCTTCGTGGCGTTGGGCCGACCTGCCACCTGCCCGCACGGTTTCTCCATCCCCCCAGGAGATGCCGATAGCCTTCCGGTCCTACCGACGCTCGACACGTTGGAGCCGGGAGACGTCGCCGAGGTGGCGATACCGGGCACAACCAACCCCGACGTGGTGAGCTTTCTCAACGAGTTGGGGATTCGCCCCGGTGTCGAGGTCCAACTGACGGAAAAGCAGAGGTTCGAGGGGCCGCTCACCTTGAGTGTCGCCGGCAGCGAGCGCACTTTGGGGAACCGGTTGGCCCGCGAGATCTATGTCCGACCGAAGAAGGAGAGCAATCGATGAGCGTCGTTCTGGCCGCGGAGGGCGGCTTCCAGGAATTCACGCTCGGCACCGCCGAGTGGTTCTGGCTGATATTCGCCGCGGTGACTGCGGTGATCGCCCTCATCGTTGGACTTGCCCTGTCGCGCACCGTCATGAGGGCGGACCAAGGTACGCCGAAGATGATCGAGATCGCCAAGGCAATCCAGGAAGGGGCGATGGCCTACCTGAAACGCCAATTCCGCACGATCGTGCTGATCTTGCTTCCGGTCGGCGCAGTGGTCTTCCTGACATCGACTGCGGTATTTGATCTCGACGGGACCGCGGTCCTCACCTTTGCCCAATCAGGCGCCTACCGAACGCTGGCGTTCATCGCCGGCTGCTTTCTCTCCGGGCTCACCGGTTTCATCGGGATGAGCCTGGCGGTACGTGGGAACGTCCGAACCGCGGCGGCGGCCAAGACGGGATCGCTTCCTGCGGCGTTGCGGATCGCCTTCCGCACCGGCGGGGTGGCGGGGATGTTCACCGTCGGGCTCGGGCTACTCGGGGCGACCTTGATCATCATGATCTTCCAGAACGTCTCGTCGGCGATCCTCATCGGCTTCGGGTTCGGGGGCTCGTTGATCGCCCTCTTCCTCCGTGTCGGCGGCGGAATCTTCACCAAGGCGGCAGACGTGGGCGCCGACCTGGTGGGCAAGGTGGAGCAGGGGATCCCGGAGGATGACCCGCGCAACCCCGCCACCATCGCCGACAATGTCGGCGACAACGTCGGCGACTGCGCCGGCATGGCCTCCGACCTGTTCGAGAGCTACGAGGTCACCCTCGTTGCGTCGATCATCCTCGGTGTGGCCGCCTTCGCCTCGATCGGCGCCAACCCGGTGCTCGGGTTGATCTTCCCGGTGATCGTGCGCGCCATCGGCGTGCTCGCGTCGATCGCCGGGGTGTTCGCGGTGCGCGCCACCGACCGGGACCGGACCGCCATGGCTCCGATCAACCGGGGCTTCCTCACCGCCGGGATCCTCACCGTCATCGGGACTCTCGGGGTGGCTCTGTTCTATGTGGGCAACGACAACGGCGGTGAGGGTTGGAAGGTGTTCGCCGCAGTGGTCGCCGGGCTGATCCTGGCTCAGGTGGCGAGCCGGCTCACCGAGTATTTCACCTCGACCGAGGAGAAGCCGGTCCAGGAGATCGCCGACGCCACCCGCACCGGTCCCGCCACCACCGTGCTCGCTGGGACGAGCATTGGGCTCGAGTCATCGGTGTGGGCGATCGTTGCCATCGCCGGTGCCATCGGTGTTGCCGTCGGGCTGGGCGGGGGGAACCTGATGTTCTCGCTCTATCTGGTGGCGCTCACCGGGATGGGGATGCTTGCCACCACGGGTGTCGTGGTCTCCGAAGACACCTTCGGCCCGGTCGCAGACAACGCCGCGGGGATAGCCGAGATGTCCGGCGAGTTCCAGGGTGAGGCGCAGCGGATCATGGTGAGCCTCGATGCGGTGGGCAACACCACCAAGGCGGTCACCAAGGGTTTCGCCATCGGATCTGCGGTGATCGCCGCGGTGGCTCTGTTCGCCTCTTACATCGAGACCATCGGTGGCGAGCTGAGCCTCGGCCTCGAGGGGAGTGCCCTGTTCCAGGACGTGGCGACCTCGATCAACTTGGCGAACCCGGTGACCTTCATCGGGCTGCTCATCGGTGGCGCCGTTCCTTTCCTCTTCGCTTCGCTTGCGATTCGAGCCGTTAGCCGAACGGCCGGTGTGGTCGTGGAGGAGGTTCGGCGGCAATTCGCCGACGGCAAGATCATGTCGGGGCTGAAGCGGCCGGACTATGCACCGGTGATCGACATCTGCACCCGCGCCTCGCTGCGCGAGTTGGCCACACCGGCGCTTTTGGCGGTGCTCACCCCGCTGATCATCGGGTTCGGTATCAACTACTTCGCGCTTGGTGCGTTCCTGGCGGCGGTGATCCTCACCGGACAGCTGATGGCCAACTATCTGTCGAACGCAGGCGGTGCCTGGGACAACGCCAAGAAATACATCGAGGACGGGCATCTGGGCGGCAAGGGATCGGAGTCACACAAGGCGGCGGTGATCGGCGATACGGTCGGCGACCCGTTCAAGGACACGGCCGGGCCCGCCCTCAACCCGTTGATCAAGGTGATGAACCTGGTGTCGCTGCTGGTTCTCCCGGCGGTGATCGCCCTCCAGAACAGCGGGTGGCGCTTCGTCGTCGCCGGGGTTTCGCTGATCGTGTTGCTGGTGGCGATCTTCATTTCGAAGCGCAGCGGTGCCGTACTCCGCCCCACCGAAGAAGAGCCGGTCCGAGCAGCGGCGTAGTTCGCCCGGCGGCAGGCCGCCGGGCGTGTCCGAACGAGCGGCCTTTGGCCGCGCCCTTTGTGCTGATTGGGCTGTACACGCCAGCCCAATCAGGCCGAGGGGGGTGACAGGAGCCACCCCCCTCGAGCACCCCCCATAGAGACTGCTCTTCCGCCTTCCGCCTTCCGCCTTCCGCCGTCCGCCGTCCGCCGTCCGCCGTCTGCCGTCTACGGTTTCGCCCACATGGATCTGGGTGGGTCGATCGGTGCCGTAACCACCCGGTTCTTCACCTATGGAGGACCGGACGACCCGGTGCGCCTCCAGAACGGCGCATCGGTTGCCCAGGTGACGCTGGCGTACGAGCTTTACGGCGAGGTCTCCCCGGCGAGAGACAATGTGGTACTCGTCATCCATGCTCTCACCGGGAGCCAGCACGCCGCCGGGTGGAACGAGATGGTGGGCGGCATCAGCGACCGTTGGACCGAGGAGTGCTGTCCGGGGTGGTGGGACCCATTCATCGGGTCGGGCCGCGCCATCGACACCGACCGTTTCGCCGTCCTCTGCGTCAACTACCTGGGTGGCTGCTACGGGTCAACCGGCCCGGCCAGCCTCGACCCGGCGACGGGCCGGCAATACGGGTCGACCTTTCCGGCGGTGACCTTCGACGACATCGTCGACAGCCAGGTACGGCTGCTCGACCACCTCGGGATCGATCGTCTCCATGCCGTGGTGGGGGGGTCGGTCGGCGGGCAGATGTGCCTCAGCCTCGCCACCCGCTACCCGCAGCGCGTCTCGATCGTCATCCCGATCGCCACCGGGCTGCAGACCACGGCGCTGCAGCGTCTTCACAACTTCGAGCAGAAGGTGGCCATCCTCCACGACCCCGACTTCGCCGGCGGTGACTTCTACGACGGTCAGCCGCCCGACCGCGGCCTTGCTCTCGCCCGGATGATCGGCCACAAGACATTTGTCTCGCTGTCCGCCATCGAGGAGCGCGCCAGGGGCGAGGTGACATCGCCGGGAGACGCTCTCGGCGGCCGGATCCGGCACCCGCTGGAGTCGTACATGTGGCACCAGGGAAGCAAGTTCGTCCGCCGATTCGACGCGAACACCTACCTGCTGCTCATGGAGGCGTGGCAGCGATACGACCTGGTAGCCGAGCACGGCGGTTCGGCCGTACCCGCGTTCGCCCGCTGCCGGCACCAGCGCTACATGGTCTTCAGCATCGACTCAGATGTCTGCTACTACCCGGAGGAGCAGGAGGCGCTGGTCGGTGTGCTCAAGAGCGCCAAGGTTCCGGTGCGACGGATCACGGTACATTCCGACAAGGGTCACGATTCGTTCCTTCTCGAGCCGGAGTTGTTCGCACCCCACCTCGCCGACACGCTGGAGCGGGAGTGGAAGGTCGAATGAGGTCACCTGGGCTGACAGGCCCCTGCTGGTAACGTCGCCGCTCGGTGACGACTAACCAATGGTGGCTGCTGCTCGTATTGCCCGTGGGGGCATACCTGATCGGCTCGATACCCTTCTCCTATCTCGTCGGAAGGGCCTCTGGCGTAGACCTCAGAAAAGAGGGCACGGGTAACCCCGGGGCAGGAAATCTCCGCCGAGTGGTCGGATTCTCGGCAGCGATGACCGCCGGACTGCTCGACGGGTTCAAGGGTCTCTTCATCGTGTTGCCGCTGCTCGGGAATGTCCCAGATCTCGTGCTCATCCTCACCGCACTCGCCACCGTCGTGGGTCACAACTGGTCGGTGTTCATGGGCTTCAGATCGGGTCGGGGACTGGCCACCGCGGCTGGAGTGGTGCTCGCCATGTCGCCGCTACTCCTCCTCTGGCCCACGCTGTGGGGGATCGCCGGATGGTGGATCGGGGGAGGGATCGCCGGGTTCATCGGGTGGACCGCTCTTCCCTTCGTAGCGGCGTTCATGGACTTGCCCCAGGTGCCGCAGGTGGCGGTCCCGGTGACGGCGGGGCTCGCCGTGCTGATCCTCGTTCGCCGGATGCAGGGCAACGCCGATGCGCTCGGTGGATGGCACGCCGCCGCCCACCGGATGGTGTTCGATACCGACCGCGCCGTAAGCAAGCTGGACGGGTGAGGGTGCAGCTTCCGAAGTCGCGCTGGCTGCAATGGCCGGCGTGGGTGGCGCTGGGGGTCGGCGCCTACCTTGTCGCCGTTGGTTTTCTCGGTGAGCGAACTCGCCTCCCCGCCTTCGATCTGACGGTTTGGCTTGCGCTGCTGGCGTCGCTGCTCGCCCACACCGCAGCCATCGCCGCGTTCGGGCTCAACTTCATCGAGGCGGCATCGCTTTCCGGTATCGCGGTGAGTCGGTGGGGTGGCTTCAAGGCCGCTCTGGTGGCGACAGGGGTTGCCCGTCTCATTCCCGCCGGCGGCGTCTTCACCCCGGCCGCCATGGCGTGGACGGTCCGATCGGAGGCACCCAGGACCGGTGGCCCGGCGGCGAGGGCGACCGTGCTCGCCTATGGCTCATTGCTGGTGGTCACCGGTGTCGGCGCCCTGTGGGTGGCCTTGCTCGGTCTGGAGACCTCGTTGACCGTGTCGATGGTGGTGCTGGGAATCGTCCTCGCCGTGCTCGGTGCCTTGGTTTGGGCCGGCTCGGGCCGACTGGCATCGCTGGTCGATCTGCTCCCCGCTGGAGCGCGCAAGCGGGTTTCGGCGACGCTCATCGACCGACGAGTGACTTTCGTCGAGGTGATGACCGTGCTGGCCCGGACCGGTTTCGAGGTGCTGGCACTCGGACTGGTGCTGAGACCTCTTGGGATCGCCCTGCCGGTGCCCGCCCTGCTGGCGGTATACGGCTTCTCCCAACTCGTCGGGGGCCTCCCCGGCCCCCCGGGTGGGATAGGACTGGTCGAAGCCGGTCTGATCGGGGCGCTGGCTGCTTTTGGCATCGATCCCCAGACAAGCCTTCCCGCCGTGCTCGTCTATCGGCTGGTGTCGTACTGGATCCCGGCCGCAGCCGGGTTGCTCGCCGGCGGCGCCGCCTTCGTAAGAGCCGGTAAGCCGACACCTGCCGAGGTCACCGCTTCGCCTGTCCCCGAAAACCTGGAGTCGGCAGAGGTCTGGCGGTAGGGCGGGCGTCAGGCGGTCTGTGTCTGGGGCTGACGCCCCGGTCCGGGCGGGCCGGCGAAGCACTGGGCGATCTCCATCCACTGCCGGGCGATCGGGCCGTCAATGACCAGTGCGGTGTCGTCCTACGTGGCGCCGTTGGGTCACCACCAGTGAGAAGTCCTCGAGCGTGCCGACCACCGATTGGGTGTCGGTCTCGTTCCAGCGGTGCACCTCTCCGTCCGGTGTCGGTCAGTTCGACTCGGACGCGGTGGTCGGGGACGGCGAGCCCTCGGTTCTGGAAACTCCATCCGAACGTCTTGACGCCCAGCGCGGCGACGTGGCGAAGGGGGCCACCCACCTGGAAGTGAACACCAACGGCATCGGCGACGTCGGTCCCGTGGGCGAACGTCTCCATGACCCGCGCCCCGACGAAGGTGCGGCTCGCCATCGACGGACCGAACCAGACGACCCGGCCCGCCGGGTCGAGCCCCCGGAATGCATCCTGGGCGACACCCCGCGCTCGGCGCCACCAATCGAGCACCTCAGGACCCGATTTCTCCCGGCCGAGGTCGATGGCCACGGCCATGTACCCGTCGACCCCGCCGCTGAGCATTTCGTTGAGCGTGGAGGCGAACCTCTCCGGGTCCCTCGCCGCTAGCTCTGCCTGCTCCTCGAACCAGGCGAGATGGCTGACCGTGTCGCCGATGCTCCATCCCTCGGCGGGTGTCGGTCGTCGCCACCCTTCCTCGTCGAGCGGTTCGAGGATTGCGTCGAGCGAACGCTCTATCTCATCCAGGTCGGCGACGACGTCGTCCACCGTGTCGACGCTACTCGGGTCGACGCACCGGGTCGACGCTCGGGGAGGGCCACATGTCTGGGGCCTCACTCCACCACGACCAGGATCTGGTCGGACTCCACCTGGTCCTCTTGTCTTGGCCTTCAGCGAGGTCACCCTTCCGGCGTGGGGGGCACGGAGGGTGTGCTCCATCTTCATCGCCTCGAGAACCAATAGCGCCTGTCCTGGCTCCACCGGGTCGCCCTCGGCGACGAGCACCTTCACCACCCTGCCCGGCATCGGGGCGTGGAGCGAACCAGGAGTCTCATCAATCGTCGTCTCGGCAAAGCGGGGGTGCTCGACGAGGTGTGAGCACCCCTCCGGACCATCGACCCAATGGACCCAACCGTGGCGATTGACGCGGTAGCTGCGCCGAACTCCGCCCGATTCGATGTCAACCGTGCTTCCGGTCACGGTGCCGACTGCCAGGTCCGGCATCGACACGCCGTCGACCTCGACCTCGAGACCGGCACGGGCGAACCGATACCCCACTTCCACCGGTCCATGCGGTCCCTCGAAGAGGACCCGTTGGGGTTGCGAAGGGTTGTTACGCCATCCAGAGGGGAGGCCGGACAGAATGGTGGGTGAACCGCGGCGCTCCACCTGGGCGGCCACCGCCGCGGCCACGGCGTGGAGCGCGGTCTCAGCGGGGCTGGGGAGCGGCCGGCCCAGTTCGGCTGGATCGTGACGGTCGAAGAAACCGGTGTCGGCCTCGCCAGCGACGAACTCGGGGTGGCGGAGCACCCGGACGAGCAGGTCCCTGTTGGTGGTGACACCATGGATCTCGGCGCCGGCAAGCGCCGCCGCCAAGACCGCAACGGCCTCGGAGCGGGTGGGGGCGTGGGCTATCACCTTGGCAAGCATCGGGTCGTAGTGGACGGTCACCTCGGACCCGTCCTCGACACCGGCGTCCACCCTGACCCGCCGGTCGGAGATGCGGAAGCGGTGCAGCGTCCCGGTGGCGGGGAGGAAGTAGGTGGCGGCGTCCTCGGCGTAGATCCGGGCCTCTACGGCGTGGCCCCGCATCTCGGCGGCGGTTGCCTCGGGGGGAAGCGGTTCGCCCTGGGCGACGAGCAACTGGAGCCGGACAAGGTCGAGCCCGGTTACCGCCTCGGTGACCGGGTGCTCCACCTGGAGCCTCGTGTTCATCTCGAGAAACCAGAACCCGTCGTCGTGGAGCAGGAACTCGACGGTCCCCGCCGAGACGTAACCCACCGCCCGGGCGGCGGCGATGGCCGCATCGCCCATGCGACTCACGCAACTCCTCGTCGACTACCGGAGAAGGCGACTCCTCGATGATCTTCTGGTGGCGGCGCTGGATAGAGCAGTCGCGCTCGAACAAATGGGCGACGGTTCCGAGGTTGTCGGCGACCACCTGGATCTCGACATGGCGCGCCCCTTCCATGAATTTCTCCAGGAAGACGGTGGGATCGCCAAACGCCGCCCCAGCCTCTCTGGCTGCACCCTCCACCGCCCCGGCCAGATCGCCTCGATCCCTGACCACGCGCATCCCCTTGCCCCCGCCGCCGGCAGAGGCCTTGACCAGTACCGGCCATCCGGTCTCGTCGGCCGCCCGGTCGACGGCTTGGTTGTCTAGGCCGGTCAGGTCGATCGACGGGAGGGTGGGGACACCGGCCTCCTCCATGATCCTCTTCGCCTCCAGCTTCGATCCCATTGCGGCAATCGCCGCTGGTGGAGGTCCCACCCACACCAGCCCAGCATCGACGGTTGCCTGAGCGAACGATGCGCTCTCGGCGAGGAACCCGTACCCGGGATGGACCGCATCGGCCCCGGTCAGCTTTGCCGCGGCGATGATCAGGTCGGAACGCAGGTAGGAGTCGGCCGGAGCGCTCCCACCGAGAGGGATCGCCTCGTCGGCCTCGGCGACGAAGGGCGCATCCGAATCCGGCTGGGAGAACACGGCGACAGTGGCGATTCCCATCGTCTTGGCGGTGCGGGCGACCCGTCGGGCGATCTCGCCGCGGTTGGCCACGACCAGCTTGGTGATGCGGGTCACGATCGCTGAGCGTAGTTGTGGCGCCCGAGCGGCCGACCCGACATCACATCCGGAAGACGCCGAACTCGGTGGTGCCGCGGACCGCGGCGGAGTGCGCTGCCGACAGCCCCATCCCGAGCACCGTCCGGGTGTCCCGAGGGTCGAACAAACCGTCGTCTCGCACCCGGGCGGTGGAGAAGTAGGCAAGCTCCTCGTGCTCGATCTGTCGTTCGATACCAGCACGCATCGCCGCGTCTGCCTCCTCGTCCGGCGCGCGGCCCTGCGCCTCGGCGGCCTGCCGTCCGATGATCGACATGACACCGGCGAGCTGCTTGGGGCCCATCACCGCCACCTTGTGGGTCGGCCAGCCAAAGACGAATCGGGGGTTGTACGACTTGCCACTCATCCCGTAGTTGCCCGCCCCGTAGGAGAAACCCGCCATGAGCGCGATATGGGGGACGGTGGAGTTGGCGACGGCATTGATCATCTTGGCGCCGTCCTTGATGATCCCGCGCTGCTCGTAGTCCCGCCCCACCATGTAACCGGTGGTGTTGTGGACGAAGATGATCGGGGTGTCGTATCGGTTGCATAGTTGGATGAACTCGGTGGCCTTGTGCGCCTCCTCGGAGAAGATCACCCCTTGTTGGTTGGCCACCACCCCCACCGGGAACCCGTGGATCGATCCCCATCCGGTGACCATCGAGGTGCCGTAGAGCGCCTTGTACTCCTCGAACCGGGAGCCGTCGAGCACCCGGGCCAGCACCTCGCGCATGTCGAAGGGGACCCGGAGGTCGCGAGGGATGATGCCCAGCAGGTCCTCGGGGTCGTGGACCGGCTCGTCGCCGGGCATGGTCGGCCCAGGTCCCAGCTTGCGCCAGTTGAGGTGGACGACGATCTCACGGCCGATCCGGATGGCGTCCTGCTCGTCGAGGGCGAAGTAGTCCGAAAGACCCGAGGTGCGCGAGTGCATCTCGGCGCCCCCCAATTCCTCATCGGTGGACTCTTCGCCGGTGGCCATCTTGACCAGCGGCGGCCCGCCGAGGAACACCTTGGCACGCTCCTTGACCATCACCGCGTAGTCGCACATCGCCGGCACATACGCTCCGCCGGCGGTGGAGTTGCCGAAGACGATGGCGATGGTGGGGATGCCCTTCTTCGACAGTTGGGTGAGGTTGCGGAACCACTTGCCGCCGGTGATGAAGACCTCGGCCTGATCGGGCAGGTCGGCGCCGCCCGATTCGACCAGGTTGACCAGGGGGAGGCGGTTCTCCATCGCTATGTCCTGGGCGCGCAGCGACTTGGCCAGCGAGTAGCGGTTCGACGACCCTGCCTGGCTGGTCGGATCGTGGGCGGAGATGACGCACTCGACGCCGGAGACGACCCCGATCCCGGTGACCACGTTGGCGCCCAGCGGCTTGTCCGAGCCCCACGCCGCCAAAGTGGACAGCTCGAGAAAGGGCGAGTCCCTATCGAGCAGGAGTTCGATCCGCTCCCGAGCCAGCAGCTTGCCGCGGGAACGGTGACGGGCCACGTACTTCTCGCCGCCGCCGGCGCGCGCCTGCGCCAGCAGTTGCTCGAACTCCTCGAGGCGCTCCATCATCCAGTCCCGGTTGGCGACGAACTCGTGGTCGCTCCGGTCGACCCGGGTGGGCAGCAGCCGCATCCAAACGAGCCTATCGCCTGATGTGTTGCCGCCAACCCGGGTTGGGAAGTACCTCTTGGGTAGCTGCCAACCCTGGGTTGGAGTGGTTGCAGGGGCGCGGTTCGAGCCCACGGTTCGTGTGTCGAGGGCTCCGCACCAACGGAGCGGGCTAGGGTCGCCGCCGTGGCGACGCCTGAAAGCCTGCCGTGGACCGGCAACGCCGACGCCGACCGGTTTCTCGCCGAGAGCGGGCTTGCGCTCCTCATCGGGATGCTGCTCGACCAGCAATTCCCGATGGAACGTGCTTTCTACGGTCCCTATCTCCTCCAGGAGAGGCTCGGCGAACCCCTCGATTGCACGCTGATCGTCGAGACCGATCCCGAACAGCTCGCCGTCATCTTCCGAGGGCCCCCGGCGATCCATCGCTATCCCGGTTCGATGGCCAAGCGGACCCAGGAGGTGTGCGGCGTCCTTTTGGAGAAGTACGACGGCGTCGCCGAGCGGCTCTGGGAGACAGCCGAGACCGGGGACGAGCTCTTCCGGAGGCTGCGCGAGCTGCCCGGGTTCGGCGTGCAGAAGGCGCGCATCTTCGTCGGCATCGTGGGAAAGCGACTTGGCGCCGGACCACCCGGTTGGGAGGAGAGTGCCGCCGACTGGCCGTCGATCGCCGACGTGGCGAAATGGGAGGATGTCGCCGATCTCAGGGCGCGCAAGAAGGAGATGAAGAGCGCTCGATGAGACTGATCTGACCGTCACAATCGTGTCCGGCTCGTCGCCCCAACTCGCCCCCGATCTCCTCGCCTCTTGGCCCCTTGGCAAGTCGCTGGTGGTGGGGATCGCCGGAGGCTCGGCATCTGGCAAGTCCCTCATCGCCCATGAGTTGGTGTCGCAGGTGGGAGCCGACTCGGTGGCGGTACTCGAGCACGACGGCTACTACCACCACCGCCCCGATCTGCCCTTTGAGGATCGGGCGGCGATCAACTACGACCACCCCGACTCCTTCGAGACCGATCTGATGCTGGGCCACCTCGAGGACCTGCTCGCCGGGCGGCGGGTGCTCAAGCCCCGATACGATTTCGCCGCCCATCTGAGGATGGACGAGACCGTGGTCGTCGAGCCGCAGCCAGTGGTCCTGATCGAAGGGCTCATGATCCTCGCCGAGCCCGAGCTGCGCAGGCGGTGCGACCTCAAGATCTACGTCGATGCGGACGCCGACCTCCGGTTGCTCCGCAGACTGCGGCGCGATACCCGCGATCGGGGACGCACCTTCGCATCGGTCATCGACCAGTACGAGGCGACGGTCCGGCCGATGCACCTCCAGTTCGTCGAACCGTCGAAGCGTTACGCCGACATGATCATCCCAGAGGGCTTCAAACCGAGCGCGGTGCGCACGGTCGGAGGGATGCTCCGGGATCACGTTCGGCAGTCGCCGTTGTCTACTGTCTGACCGCCATGAGCGCCCGCCCGACCGTCGCCATCCTCGGCGCCGGTGCCATGGGTCAGGCACTGGCGCTCGGTTTGCTCCGGGCCGGCTGGGAGCCCGATGAGATCACGCTGGCAGCACGCCGCCCTGAAAGAGCCACCGATGTGGAAACGAGGGTGGGGGCACGATGTCTCCTCGACCCGGCCAAGGCGCTCGAAGGCGTAGATGTGGTGGTTGTGGCTGTGAAGCCGGTAGACGTCCCTGCCCTTCTGGGACAGATCAATGGCGCCGTCACCGAGCAACAGGTCGTTCTGACACTGGCCGCCGGGGTCCGATCTTCACGTCTCGAGGAGATCCTGGGCACGGTCGGGGTGGTCAGGGCGATGCCCAATACCCCGGCATTGGTGGGCGAGGGGATCACCGGGATCGCGCCAGGTCGTCATGCCGACCAGAACGCGGTCGACCTCGCCGCTTCGGTTCTCCGAGCGGTTGGTGAGGTGACCGTGATGGACGAGGCGCTCTTGGATGCGGTGACTGCGGTCTCCGGGACAGGCCCCGCCTACGCATTTCTCCTCGCCGAGGCGCTCACCGAGGCAGCGGTCCGTGAGGGTCTCCCCCGCGATCTCGCCGAGCGTCTGGTCAACCAGACGATCAAGGGGGCAGGGGCACTGCTCGTCGAGACCGACCTCGGTCCATTCGAGTTGAGGTCCCAGGTCACCTCGCCTGGTGGGACCACGGCGGCTGCGGTCCATATTCTCGAAGAGCGCGGCTTTCGGGCGATCGTGGAAGATGCGGTCCGCGCTGCTGCCGAACGGGCCCGCCAGCTTGGCTCGGCCGCAGAAGCAGAGGACTGAGGTGCCCGGCCTGTTCACAGGGGCGGTGATGGCGGCAACGCGCTTCCCGCCGGTGCGCGCCGCATTCACCGGCACCTCAGCCGGGCTGGCGCTTGCGCATCGCTTTGTAGCCGGGGACACGCTGGCACAAGGGCTGCGGGCTGCCCGTGAGCTCAACGAGATGGGGATGCAGGCATCGCTGGATCACCTCGGTGAAGGGGTCGGCGACCCTGCGGCGTGCAGGAGCGCGCAGCGGATCTACCTCGATTGCATCGAGCAGATAGCCCAACAGAAGATCGACGCCAACATCTCGGTCAAGCTCACCCAATTGGGGATGGGGGTGGACGACGACCTCGCCCGGACGCAGCTCAAGGAACTTGCTACTGCTGCGGCCGACGCCGGGATGACGGTGACGGTGGACATGGAGGACAGCCGTTGGACCGAGAAAACCGTTCGCCTCTACGCCGATGCGCAACAGGAGTCGGGAAACCTAGGGATCGCCCTTCAGTCATGCCTCCATCGAAGTGTGGACGATCTGGCGGCCGTGGCGCCTCTCGGCGGGCACATCCGACTCTGCAAGGGCGCATACGCCGAGCCGCCAGAAGCGGCCATGCAGATGAAGGAGGCCGTGGATGGCAATTTCGCCCTTCTCATGGCGCGCCTCATGCCAGAGGAGGGCTGCATCCCGGCTATTGCAACCCACGATGAGCGTCTCGTCGAGATCGCACTGATCCTCGCCCAGGGCAGGAACAACCCATTCGAGTTCCAGATGCTCTACGGGGTCCGCAAGCCATTGCAGCGACGGCTGGTGGAGGCGGGCCAGAGACTCCGCGTGTATGTCCCCTACGGTTCGCAGTGGTACCCCTACCTCACCCGCAGGCTGGCGGAACGTCCCGCCAATGTTTGGTTCTTTCTGCGGGCCCTGTTCGGCGGCTGAGCCCGCCCCGGCATATATGGCCATGCGACCAAGAGGAGTGAGACATGCAAACCGGTGATACGGCGCCCGCTTTCACACTCGCCGACGACACCGGCGCCGAGATGTCGTCAGCTGAGTTGTTTCGGAAGCCCACGGTCATCTTCTTCTACCCGGCGGCGATGACGCCGGGATGCACCGCCGAGGCATGCGACTTCAGGGACCGATACGAAGTGCTGCAGGATGCCGGGTACCAGGTGGTGGGGATCAGCCCGGACGCGCCGGAGCGGAATGCCAAGTTCAAGGCGAAGGAAGGACTCCCCTTCCCATTGCTCTCCGATGAGGACCACGCGGTAGCCGAGGCGTTCGGAGCGTGGGGGACCAAGACCCTTTACGGCAAGAAGTTCGACGGGCTCATCCGCTCCACCTTCGTCGTGGGCGACGATGGGAAGGTCGATCGGGCATGGCGCAACATCAAGGCTAAGGGACACGTCGCCAGGGTGGCCGAGGACCTACTCGGCGGTGGCCCGGAGACTGAGTGACTGGGCGGGTTTAGGATCGCTCCCTAACTCCCAGGAGGCGAGGCACCGATGTTCAGGCGCATCTGGAGCTACATCAAGCAATGGTTTCGCGGCACGGCCGAGCGGGTCATGGACCCCGAGGTCGAGATCGAGATGGCCATCACCGAAGCCCGCAAGCGCGACCAGGAGCTCCGCAACCAGGCGGCCAAGGTGATAGCCCACCGGACCCAACTGGAGCAGAAGCTCGAGCAGTCGGCCGACTCGGTGGGCGAGACGCGGGAGATGGCAAAGCAGGCGCTGCTCAGAGGGGAATCTGGACGGACCGCAGGAGATGCTTCGGCGGAGAGCAAATGGAACCAGGCGGCGCAGAGCCTGGCGCTAAAGCTCCAAGCGGCCGAAAACAACCTCGAATCGCTCAAGGATCAGTACGAGATCGCCGTCGGTCAGGCCGACGCGGCCAAGGGCGCCGTCCAGCAGAACGCCATGCGACTCCAAGAGCTCGCGGCGAAGCGGATGCAGCTCCTCGGGTCGCTGCAGCAGGCGCGCATGCAGGAAGCGGTCAACTCGGCGGTCGAGTCGATCTCGGCCAACATGGAGTCAGAGGCACCCTCGCTCGAGAAGGTCGAGGACAAGATCAATCAGCGGCTGGCATCTGCCAAGGCGCGCACCGAGTTGCGCGAAGCGACGCCAGCAGGCGCCGAGGCCGAGTTGCGCGAGGCGATCTCGGTGGCTGGGGCCGACGCCAAACTCGAAGAGCTACGGCGCGAGCTGGGTCTCGAGACCCAAACCCCCGAAGCAGCCCCGGTCGAAGCGATGCCCGCCTCAGGCGACGGGGAGCAAACTCCCGAGTAGTACTCAGTACTCAGTACTCAGTACCACCTGCCGCTCACCACCTATTCTCGGCGCCTCATGACCGAGCCGGCGGGGACCGAGGAGCGCAAGCGGAGATTCACCGCCGCCGGGTTCCTTCTCGGTCTGGCGTTCGTGCTGGCGGGTGGGACGCTCTGGCTTTGGTGGCTGGGAGAGCTGTTCGAGGACACACGACCCGAGGTCGGACGCGAGGTTTTCGGCAACATCCCGGGTGCGGTGATAGTCCTCTTCTATGTCACTGTGACCGCCGCCGTGTTCATCGCGGCGTACCTGTTCTCCCTCAGAGCACGCAACTTGGGGAGGGGCGGCACCGAGCCCCGGATGGGTCAGTGGAAAGAGCGGGCCGTCCAGTTGGTACGCGGCCTTTCCATGCGGACGCTGATGCGCGACCCGGCTGCCGGGTTGATGCACTCGATGATCTACTGGGGCTTCGTCGTTCTCTTCCTGGGGACGGTGACGCTCGAGATCGACCACATCCTCCCGGATCAGTTCAAGTTCCTCGAGGGGTCGGTCTACCAGGGATACTCGGCGATCCTCGACCTGGCTTCGCTGATTTTCATCGGCGGTCTGGCGCTCGGAGCGCTCCGTCGCTACGGACAGCGGCCCTGGCGGATCCGCTCCAAGACGAGACCCGAAGACGGATGGATCCTGGCGATCCTCGCCGTCATCGGGCTGAGCGGGATCGCCACCGAGGCGGCTCGCATCGCTGTGGACGGCCGGCCCGCGTTCGAGGTTTGGTCCTTCGTCGGCTACCCGCTCAGCTTCCTCGTCCCCGAGACGGCGGCAGTTGCGCTCCACCGCACCCTGTGGGTGGCGCACGTTGTGGCTTTCGCCGGGTTCCTGGTGATCATCCCCACAACCAAGCTGCGCCACATGTTCACCTCGCCGGTGAATATGTTCCTCTCGCCCCACCAGCGCCCCAAGGGTGCAATGCGTCCTATCCCCAACCTCATGGAGACCGACGACATCGAATCGATCGGGGCGGCCGACGTCACCGAGTTCACCTGGAAGCAGTTGCTCGACACCGATGCCTGCACCATCTGCGGGCGGTGCACCTCGGTCTGCCCGGCGCAGCTCACCGGCAAGCCGCTCGACCCGCGCGAGATCGTCCTCAAGCTGGGTGAGGTCGCCGCTCTCACCGGCGACCCGGCGGTGTCGCCCCCGGTGGGCACGGTGGATGGCATCACGGTCAGCTCAGCGAGCGTCTTCGAGC
The DNA here is from genome assembly GCA_963826825.1 of uncultured Acidimicrobiia bacterium. GTDB lineage: Bacteria > Actinomycetota > Acidimicrobiia > Spongiisociales > DATADW01 > DATADW01. Next base: position 187,334 of record CAWGYV010000009.1, read on the forward strand.
GGATTCAGCCCGAAGAGGTTTGGTCCTGCACTAGTTGCAAGGCGTGCGACGAGATCTGCCCGGTCAACATCGAGATCCTCGACAAGATCCTCGACATGCGGCGCCATCTCGCGCTGATGGCATCGGATTTCCCACCCGAACTAGGCAAGGCATACCTTGCCATGGAGAACCAGTCGAATCCGTGGGCGATGAGCCAGCAAAGCCGGGCCGACTGGACGGCCTCGCTCGACTTCGAGGTGCCGGTGCTCGGTCGCGACGGCGTCGACTCCGCCGACTATCTGTATTGGGTGGGGTGCGCCGGCTCCTTCGACGATCGCAATCGGCCGGTCACGCTCTCGATGGCGCGCCTGATGCACCACGCCGGACTCGACTTCGCCATCCTCGGGCCCCGGGAGCTGTGCACCGGCGATCCGGCACGCCGATCCGGCAACGAGTACGTCTTCCAACAGCTGGCGCTACAGAACATCGCCACCCTCGACGAGTTCGGGGTACGCACCGTGGTGACTCAGTGTCCCCACTGTTTCAACACGCTGGCCAACGAGTATCCGCAGCTCGGCGGTTCATACGAGGTGATCCACCACAGCCAGCTCTTGTCAGAGTTGATGCGGCGCGGTCTGGTCCCGTCCCCCGAGGATGACGCCGGTGCGATCACCTATCACGATCCCTGCTATCTGGGAAGGCACAACGACATCTACCTGCCACCGCGTGAGGTAGCCGCATCGGGCGCCGCTGGGAGCCTCGTGGAGATGCCACGTAGCGGCAATAGGGCCATGTGTTGCGGGGCCGGCGGCGCCCGGTTCTGGATGGAGGAGCACACCGGGAAGAAGGTCAATGTCGAGCGGGCGGAGGAGGCGGTCGCCACCGGCGCATCGACCGTCGCCGTCGCCTGCCCGTACTGCCTGGTGATGATCGACGACGGGGTCAAGGAGATCGGACGTGGCGACGACGTCCGGGTCCAGGACATCGCCATGATCCTCGCCTCCGCCCTCAACCGCCTCCCAGAACCGGCCGACTGAACTCAGGGCCCCGCTCGCCATATAGCGGCGGAGCGGGGTCCAAGAGCGGCACGAGTGGTCCCGTCTTCGGTGGCGATGCCGCCGAAACCCCAGAGCGTCTCGAACCGGTCGCCGATCGACGGGGTGCTCACCGATGCCGCGTCTTGCCCGGCGTTGACCGCAACCACCAGGCGTTCCTCTGGATGGTCGAGTAGGAACCAGTGGAGCCCGGCACCGATCCCGGTTGGAAGCCGCACATATTCGCCGTGACGGGACGCCGTGTGCGCGGCTGCGGAGTGCCACCAATGAGCGGACCGAGGAGAGGATTTCCGAGTGCCAACTGTCGTGGTGGTCCCACGGGAACGCAGCGCGCGATGCCGGTTCCCGGCCTCCCTCCATCCCTATCTCGTCGCCGTAGTAGATACAGGGTGCCCCGGGGAAGGTGAGCAGCAGGACCATCGACAGCACCACCGCGGTGACATCGCCCCGCGCCAGGCTGAGGATCCGCGGGGTGTCGTGCGAGCCGAGCAGGTTGAGGTTCGCCCTGTTGGCGTGGTCCGGGTAGATGTCGAGCAGTCGCTCGACGGCAGAGCCGTAGGCCTCGGCGTCGAGTTGCGGGGTGATGGGGTAGTGGAGTCCCCGGGCAAGATCGGCATCGATTGCGTCGCCGATGGAGAAGGCGAGCGTCCACCCACCGAACAGGTAGTTCATGGTTGCGTCGAAGCGATCCCCATGTGCGATCCATTCGGTGGCGTGCTCCCAGATCTCGCCGACGATGTACAGGTCGGGGTTCACCGCTCGCACTCTTTGTCGAAACCCCTCCCAAAAGCCCGGCGTAGCTATCTCGGTGGGCACATCGAGCCGCCATCCGTCGATGCCCCGCGCCGCCCAGTACTCGCCCACCGTGTAGAGGTAGTCGACCACCTGGGGATTTGCCGTGTTGAACTTGGGGAGAGCGTGGAGCCCCCACCACGCCGCATAGTTGGGCGGCAGGTCCTCCTGGTAGGCCCTCATGGGAAAGCCATCGACGTGGAACCAGTCAATCCAAGGTGACCCGGCGCCGTTCTCCATGATGTCGTGGAAGGGGAAGAAGCCTCGCGAGGCGTGGTTGAAGACGCCGTCGAGCACCACCCTGATCCCCCGGGCGTGGCACGCCTCCATGAGCCGCTCGAACCCGTGATCCCCGCCAAGCAGCGGGTCGACCACGAAGTAGTCATGGGTGTGGTACCTGTGGTTGGACGCCGACCGGAAGATGGGGTTGAGGTAGATGGCGTTGGCGCCGAGCTCCTCGATCCAATCGAGCTTGTCGGCGATTCCGATGAGGTCGCCACCCTTGTAGCCGTGGTGGGTGGGCAACCCATCCCACGGCTCCAGGTTCCCCGGTTGCGGCACCAAACCGGAACGGGCGAACCGGTCGGGAAAGATCTGATAGAAGATGGCATCGGCCACCCATTCGGGCGGCCGGTCGGGGAGAGTCGGCATCGGCGGGCAAGGGTAGAGGTGCCGCCAAGGCGAGCCATACGGCGGGTGAGTGCGGCCGAGATCTACTGTCCACCCGGGATGGACCGGATACTCCGGATCGGCTACCAGGGCGAAGAGCTCTCCTACAGCCACCAGGCGGCAGGTGAGCTCTACCCGGGATGTACGCGGACCGGGCTGGCGTCATTCTCCGACGCCTTCGCAGCCCTGGAGCGGGGCGAGGTGGACCGCCTGGTCCTCCCTATCGAGAACTCGACCACGGGGAGCGTCCTCCCCGTGCTCGATAGGCTGCTCCGCTCATCGGCATCGATTGTGGCCGAGCACATGTTGGAGGTCCGCCACGCCCTGCTCGGTGTCCCCGGTTCGTCGCTCGACGGCGTCACCCGGGTTCGCTCCCACCCCGAGGCGTTGGGGCAGGCGGAACTGCTCATCGCCGAGCGGGGCTGGAAAGCGGTGGCGTCATCGGATACCGCCGGGGCGGTTCGTGAAGTAGCCGAGCAGGGCGACCCGCACGAAGCTGCGCTGGCGCCCGAATCAGCGGCTGAACGCTTTGGGTTGGAGGTCCTCGCCACCGAAGTCATGGACCGGTGGCACAACACCACCCGCTTCGCTGTACTGGCGCCCGGCCCCGAACCAGTGGCGATCGACGCCGACAAGACGACAATCAGCTTCATAACGCTTCATCAGCCGGGAGCGTTGGCGTTGGCGCTCACCGAACTCGGGCTGCGTGGTGCCAACCTCACCAGGATCGAGTCTCGTCCCAGCGAAGAGGCGTGGCGCCACCGGTTCTTTGTTGATCTGATGCACCCCCCAGGTCCCGACGGCTACGCCGCCGTCTTCGAGCCGATCCCGGCGACGCTGGTGGAGCTACGCCATCTCGGCTCCTACCGGGCAGCGTCCACCTCCGAGCTCGGCGAGCGCAACGTGGAGGGGTCGTAGCGACTCGACCATCCGAGCGGCCGGGCCGGTGCCGGGCACACCGAGCCTTTCGTCCTCGTCCAACACCACCGCCGGCTCCAACCCGATGAAACGGCGGGCCGCCACTGTCGCTGCTCGCCGATCCTCCACCCGGTTGAGCACCAGCCAGGGGATCGGGCCGCCCCACTCGGCAACGAGACGGGCGGTCCTCATCAGGCCGATGGGCGAGGCGCGGCTCACCAGCACCGCCGCGTCTGCCGTCACCAACACGGAGTCGTCGCCCATGACCGGTCCCCTGTCGGCGACGACCATGTCGAACCCGGACCGCCCGGCCACGAGGAAGTCATCGACCGCGGCGGGCGGGCATGGCGGTCCTTCGCCAGGCACGACACTCAAATTGCCGACGCGGTGGGCTCCGTTCTCCAGCCAGCCGGCCTCGCCGCGAAGCCGCTCGGTGACCATCGCCAGCCCGTTTCCCGGAGGAAGCCCCAGCCGCATGCCGAGGCTGGGGGCGGCCAGGTCGAGATCGACGAGGAGCGTCCGCGTGATTCCGGCCAGTCCAGAGGCGAGTGCCAGTGCGATCTCGGTTACCCCTGGAGCGCCGCGCCCCCCGACGACTGCGGTAACCCTGCCTCGACCGCCGGAAACGTGCTTGCGGGCCGCCGCCAACCGAATCGACGCCAGCAGAGCTTGCAGAGGAGTGTGCTCCGGCGTCACCATCGCGCCCGAACCGGTGAAGCGAGCCGCCGCCGGCCTGTCTCCATCGGGAACCACACCAAGCACGGCGATCCCCCGGTCGCACCACGACCGCACTCGCGCCGGCGTCGCCCAAGTCGTCTCGGCACCTACCACCAACACGTCGACACGGCGCAGTCGCTCGAGATCCTCGGGTTGGTAGAGGCGCCCTACCACCCTGATGCTCCCGGCGGCGCGCGCCATCGCCACCAGACGCGCTTCCCAGGGCCGTGCCGAGAGCACGGTGGCCACCATGGGTCGCTCGATCATGGCACCGTCTCCATGCTGACGATATGGCGCAGGGCGACCACCTGTTCCTTATCGGGGGCGAGGACGACGGCGACGTCGAGCCCGACTCCACCGAGTCTCCCCACCCGACGGCTGCCATCGCAGCAGGTGATGACGACCCTGTCCCCGTTGTCCTCCGCCAGGATCAAACGGTCACGCATCGTCTCGTTGCGCCGTGCGATGGCGTGCGCCGCGGCTCGCTCGGCATCGAGCACAGACTCGAGCTGCGATCTCAGTCTGCGCGCCATTTCAACGAGGTCGGGGTGGCGGAGGGGATCATCTGGACTCAATGTCATGTGAGTAAGTTGTGTCATCCTATATATCTCAAGATATCGCAAACATATATCGAACGAGCCCGAATCGGACGAGTGCGTTTCGCGCTCCGGTCTCTCTGCGCGAGTCGAGCAGCGCTAGCCTCACCCCGGTGGACCCGATCCGGGTGACTATCCCAAAGGACTGGCTCTCGGTGGCCGACGTGTGCGCCTACCTCGAGGTCTCGCCCTTCGTGGTGACCGCCCGGTTGAGGTCGGGCGACATCCCCGGGGTCAAGGTGGGACGGGAGTGGCGCGTGGCGTGTCAGGATCTCGAGGACTGGCTCAACCAGCACCGTCGAGCCGATGGCTGGTGAATCTCACCGGGGCGCTGCCGGTACGCACCGACCGCCCAGACGTCGACGAGGTCGTGGTGGGCGACACCCCGTGGAACGTCGTCGTGTGGAACGATCCGGTGAACCTGATGGAGTACGTGGTCTATGTATTCCGCAAGCTCTTTGGCCACTCCGAGGAGGAGGCCACCCGGTTGATGCTCGCCGTCCATCACGAGGGGCGGGCGATCGTGGCATGCGGACCGAGGGAGAAGTCGGAGGTCGACTGCTACCGGCTGCACCACTACGGGCTGTGGGCCACCCTGGAGAAGACGTGAGGGAACCGTTCGCCGCCGATCGCAAGGGGCGGATCAAGGTCAAGCTCGACGTCAACGAGGTGGCGGTGCTCGGCCAGTTGGTGCCGCTGCTCGTCACCGAAGCGCCATCGCCCACCAACCCTCATGGCCGGCTGCCCGGTTTACCCGGGCTCTCCCGGGGACGACGACGAGTTCTGGCGGCTGATGGGTGGCGAGCTGACCAGGGACAGGTTGGACGACCGGACCCGCTTCGAGGAGACCCTCGGTGCGGCCGACCGGGGAGTGGTGCTATCCAAGGACGAGGCAGAATCCTGGCTGCGCGTCCTGGGAGAGGCGCGGTTGGTCCTCGCCGCAAGGCTCGGGATCGACAAGGAGAGCGACTACGAGCGGGCTCGGGAGAACGGTGGCCCCGAGATGGCCACCCTCGACTACCTCGGCTACCTCCAGGCTTCGCTGGCCATGGCGCTCTCCTAGTCGTGGTCCCCGGCGGTCAGCGTGTTCCGCTCGGGCTCGCTCAGGACAGACGAGACTCCGACATCGTCGGTTTGAGCTTCCGACCACCGAATGGCCCTGGCGAGTAGTGCTGCCGTCTGTCCGCGGGTGATCGTCGCCTCCGGGCAGAACGCCGTGCCGGTACAGCCGTTGATCACGCCGGCGGCGGCGAGCCGGTCGATGCTGCGCCGCGCCCAGTGGTCGTCGTCGTCGGTGAAGAAGTCCTGGCTGGTGCCCGGAGGGTCGTAGGCCCGGTCGAGAAAGGTGGCCAACTCGGCTCGGGTCACCGGGTCTTCCGGGCAGAAGAGACGCCGATCACATCCCATGGTGATCCCGCTGGCGGCGAGGCGATCGATGTACGCCTCGGCCCAGTGGTCGTTGTCGTCGCCAAAGTGGTTGCTGTCGGTCGTGGGGAGGGAGAGCACCCGTACGAGCAGCACCGCCATCTCCGCCCTGGTCAGCGTGTCGTCGGGACACGCAAGACGGCGTCTGCAGCCCTCGAAGAACCCGCGGGCGTGGAGGTCGATCAGGTCGGCCTCGTGGGTCGAGTTGTCATCGTCGGTGAATGGATCGATGCAACGAGGTCGCCCGTCGTCGGAGACGGCTATCTCGTCGAGCCTGAGCACCAGGCGGTTGGGAGTGGCCGACGTCCCGCCGAAGTACACGTCCATCCAGAACTCTTTGATCTGGACGAACTTCTGCCCGGCGAGGCGGAAGCGCAGGTCGGCACGCCGGAAGGCCTTCTCACCGTCGATCCACCCTTCGATCACGCCGTCGGACTCGCCGAGCGTGTTGAGCCGCACGTGGCCCTCGATGCAGTGCCACCGCTGCCTCTCGAGCGAACCGGGGTCCCAGGCGAGGGCATTGCCACACTCGGTCGGCTGGTCGAGGTGGTAGCACGTACGATCCGATCGCCGTCTCCCCGACGCCGACGCCGTCGACGCCCGGTGGCAGCCAGTAGAGCCTCGCCGACCACCCGGGATTGCCCGGCACCGACGGGATGCACCCTTTGGCCGAGGAGCCGTACACACCGGAGAGTCCGGGGAGCTTCCCCGAGTAGGTGGGACGCCAGTGCTCCAACCAGACGTAGTAGCGGAACCACGCTTCGGTGGGCCCCTTCCCCTTGAAGTTGTAGAAGGGACCGACACCACGCTGCTGACCGGCGGGGATCGCCACCTGTAGACCCGACTCGAGAAACCCCGGACCGAGACGGCTGTTGGCGAAGTCGGCCGAGCGCACGTCCGACCAGGGTGCATTGCCGCCGTCGGCGCTCCAGGGGTACTCCTCGAAGTGCTCGTCCATGATCCGATCGGCACGAGCGGGCGCGGCGGCACGGCGATCGAGGTGACGACTGCCACCACCACGATCATCAGGCTGAGCAGGCGATATCGCATTCTCGGCGACCACCGTAGGTTCGATTGACGATCGTCACCACTCACTCGAGGGCAACACAGCCGACATCGCCGCTCCGGCTCTGATAACTTCGGCTGGCGGTCCGACAGCGACAACGGAGCCGTTTCGCAGGGGGGTCTGAGGAGGAGGAGCTATGCAGGTAGGCCTCACCGTCAACGGGCGACCCGTCAAGGTGGACGTGGAGCCCAGGACGCTCCTCGTGCACCTCATCAGGGACAATCTCCACCTCACCGGCACCCATGTCGGTTGTGAGACTTCGTACTGCGGGGCCTGCACGGTTCTGGTGGACGGGACGACGATCAAGTCATGCACCATGCTGGCCGTGCAAGCCGAAGGCACCGAGGTGACGACCATCGAGGGACTGGCAAGCGACGGCAAGCTCCACCCGGTCCAGGAGGGGTTCTGGGAGCGTCACGGTCTGCAGTGCGGCTTCTGCACCCCCGGGATGATTCTGTCGGCTGTGGGGCTGCTGGCGGACAATCCGGACCCGTCCGAGGACGAGATCCGCCACGGGATCGACGGCAACCTCTGCCGCTGCACCGGCTACCACAACATCGTGCGCGCCATCGAGTACGCCGCGGCCACGATGCGCGGCGACACCCCGGCGCCTGCCGAGTGGGAAGAGGTGCCGGTATGACCACCACCAGGCTCTTCGGCAAGGCGATCAAGCGCAAGGAGGATCCGGCGCTGATCGCGGGCACCGGCCGCTACGTGGAGGATGTGCGGCTCCCCGGCGAGTTGTCGGCGGCCTTCGTACGCAGCCCGTACGCCCGTGCAGTGGTCAACTCGATCGATGGCTCTGCTGCTCTCGAGATGCCGGGCGTACACGCCGTTTACACGATCGAAGACGTTCGCCATCTCGGTCCACTGCTGGCGCAGGTCCCGGTGGGAACCTTGAAGCCGCTCCTGGCGGACGGTCAGGTGCGCCATGTCGGCGAAGCGGTCGCCATGGTGGTGGCCGACGACAAGTACCTGGCCCGCGACGCCGCCGATGCGGTCGAGGTCGACTACGACCCGATGGACGCAGCCGTGGACCTCGAGGATGCCGCCACCGACCGGATCCAGGTCCACGACGCGTCGAACGTCGTCCACACCTGGGATGCGGGGGACGCCGACGGCTGTGCCGAGGCGTTCGGCAGGGACGACGTGGTGGTGGTGGAGCGCAAGTTGATCAACCAGCGGCTCATCCCGGTCGCGATCGAGCCCAGGGCGGTGCTTGCGGAGTGGAACGACGGCTACGGCAAGGTGAACGCTTGGTCCACCACTCAGATCCCCCATGCCGTGGCAGGCGCCATCGCCACCACGTTCGGTCTGGACGCCAACGACGTGCGGGTGATCGCACCCGAGGTCGGCGGTGGGTTCGGTTGCAAGCTCAACGTCTATCCGGACGAGATCCTCTGCACATTCGCCAGCAAGATGCTGGGGAGCCCGGTGCGTTGGACTGAGACGAGGCGGGAGGCGGCTGTCGCCACCATCCAGGGGAGAGGCTGGGTGGCCACCGCCAAGATCGCGGCGACCAAGGACGGCGACATCCTCGCCTACGAGTTGGTCGGGCTGGCCGACATGGGCGCATACACGCAGAACTTCACCATCGCCATCCCGGTGCTGGGACAGTTCACCGCCTCCGGCCAGTACGACATACCCAACGTCCACTTCAAGATCGACTGCGTGTACACCAACGAACCTGTCACCGATGCCTACCGGGGAGCCGGGCGACCCGAGACCGCCTACTACCTGGAGCGTGCCGTCGACGCCCTGGCCGCTGAGCTCGATATGGACTCGGCAGAGTTGCGGAAGCGCAACTACGTCAAGCCCGAGGATTTCCCCTTCGAGACCAAGCTCGGAATGGTGATGGACTCCGGTCAATACGCCGCCACGCTCGGACCGTCTCCTGGAGATGGCCGATGTCGGCGGTCTCCGCGAGGAGCAGGCCAAGGCGAGAGAAGAGGGGCGCTGTCTCGGGATCGGGCTCACCACGTACGTGGAGAACTGCGGGCTGGCCCCTTCGGCCATGTTCGAGGGCGGGTTCTCCTGGGCGGGGTACGGACTGCCGTCGGCCTTCAACGAGTCGGCGGCGGTGCGGGCCAACCCCGACGGAAGCGTCACCGTGGTGACGGGCACGGGGCCAACCGGGCAGGGACACGAGACCACCTGGGCTCAGATCGCCAGCGATACGCTCGGGGTTCCATTCGACCGGGTAAAGGTCCGTCACGGCGACACCCACGACTCACCCATGGGCATCGGCACCTTCGGCAGCCGGTCTGCCGCCGTCGGGGGCCCGGCCGTTGCCCGGGCTGCAGGACGGGTTCAGGAGAAGGCCGCAAAGATCGCCGCCCACATGCTCGAGGCGGCCGCCGAGGACATCCGGTTCGAGGACGGCAAGGCCTTCGTGGCCGGGTCGCCGGACCAATCGGTGGACTGGGACGATCTGGTCGCCACCGCCTATCAGCAGTACCAATTGCCCGAGGGCGTGGAGGCCGGGCTGGAGGACATCGCCTTCTACGACCCGACCAACGGGACATGGCCGTACGGCGCCCACATGGCTGTGGTGGAGGTCGACACCGGAGACGGGCAACGTCGAGCTGCTGCGTTATCTGTCGGTGGACGACTGTGGGACTGTGATCAACCCGATGATCGTCGCCGGCCAGATCCATGGAGGGATCGTCCAAGGGATTGGTCAGGCGCTCTTCGAGGAGGCCGTCTACGACGAGAACGGGAGCCTGTTGACACCATCGTTGGCCGACTATCAGATCCCGACGGCGGCGGACATTCCGTCGTTCGAGATGGACCATACGGTGACGCCGACCGACGCCAACCCACTCGGCGTGAAGGGGGTCGGCGAGGCGGGGACCATCGGCTCGGCACAGACCATCGTGGCCGCCGTGCTCGACGCCCTCCGCCCGCTGGGGGTGACGACCATCGACATGCCGCTTCGACCAAGGAGGGTGTGGCAGGCGATCCAGGATGCACGGCAGGGAGGTGATGGCTGATGTACCCGAGGCCCTTCGAGTATGTCGCCCCGGCGACCATCGACGAGGCGCTAACCGTCCTCGCCGACAACCCGGGGGCGAAGGTGCTGTCAGGCGGGATGTCGCTGCTCCCTCTGATGAAGCTGCGTCTTCTCTCCCCAGAGTTGGTGGTTGACATCGGGCGGATCCCCGGCCTCGATCAGATCGAGGACAAGGGTGACCACATCTCCATCGGGGCGTTGGTCCGTCACAATCAGATCGCGTCGAGCGATCTCATTCGTGAGCACGCCGACGGCGTTGTCGCAGGCGGCGTCGTGGACCGGTGACGTCCAGGTGAGGAATCGAGGAACACTGTGTGGCTCGATGGCCCACGCCGATGTGGCAGCCGACCAGCCAGCCGCGGTGATCGCCCTCGGAGCCACCTTGGTGGCGCGGTCGTCGGGGGGTTCTCGCCAGATCGCAGCCGGCGACTTCGTCGTCGACGTCATGACCTCTGCATTGGAGCCAGACGAGATCCTGGTGGAGATCAACGTGCCAAAGCGCGATGGTGGGTCCGCATACGACAAGATGGGGCGGCGAGGTGGCCACTCCGACTACGCGGTGGCCGGGGCTGCCGCATGGTTGCGGCGGGAGAACGGGAGCGTCGCAGAGGCATCGGTGGCGCTGACCGGTGTCGGTACCAAGCCGACATTGGCTCACGGCGTGATCGAGGCGATTCAGGGTGCGGATGCCAGCGAAGACGCCATCGCCGCCGCGGCGGAACGTGCCGCCGAGGGGGTGACGGTTCTCGAGGACCTGTACGGTTCGGTGGAGTACAAGACCCACCTGGCCAAGGTCTTCGCCCGCAGGGCGCTGAGTCAGGCGCTGGCGGCGGCGAGCTGAGGCAACCGCCGCCACGAGAGAGGAGGCCCTCCTGGGGGCCTCCTCTCGCGTCTCCATCGTTGATCCGTTCGGCTGCTCGCTCCGATCAGCAGCCGGTCAGGTCTCTTCGACCTCGAACCCCTGCTCGGCCCAGGCGACGATCCCGCCCTCGAGGTTGACCACGTTGTCCATTCCAGCCTGCTGGGCGAGCGCCTCGACCACACGTCCCGAGCGGGCGCCGGTCCGGCAGTAGACGACCACGGTGCGGTCGTCCGGTACCTCGGCCCACCAGGTGGCGAACTCGGTCATGGGATGGTGTACCGCACCGGCGATGCGGGCCTCGTCCCACTCGATCTCCTCGCGCACGTCGATGAGCATGGCGCCGCCGCCGAGCAGGTCGGGCACATCGGCTGGGTCAACCGCTGGGATGTCGGGCAACGATCACCTATGCGTCGGTGACCTCGATCGTACCGGTCATGTTGGAGTGGATCGAGCATACGTAGTCGTATGTGCCCGGGGTGTCGATCGTGACGGTGGCGCTCGATCCCGGGGCGATCTGGCCGGTGTCGAAAGCGCCGTCCGGCTGGGTCCATGTATGAGTCGCCTCGCCGTTGTTGACCACGGTGATCTCGGTACCGACGGCGACGCTGGCCGGCGCGCTGAACTCGAAGTCGATGATGCTCACCGATGCGGCGCCGCCTCCGCCGTCCCCGGCCGGTGCCGCGGTGGTTCCGGACCCGCCCCCGGCCGTGGTCTCGGACCCGCCCGCTGTGGTGGCGGTCCCGCCAGACCCGCTACATGCAACCAAAGCCAGCAGAGCCACCATCGCCAGCACGCCAAAGCTGCGTTTCATCGTTCCTCCTCCGGCAATCGTCCGGTGACACTACGACGTCGGGAGAGGAGTGGTTCGCCGCCGACCACTAACGTTGCCCCTTCGATGGCCAATCCGCTCCCCGCCGACGTAGATGCCGTACAGCAAGCTCTCGACGGGAGCGAGTACATCGCCGATCGCAGCCTGGCGATCGCCATCCACCTCGGTCTTCAGTTGGGCAGGCCACTTTTCCTCGAGGGCGAGGCCGGCGTTGGAAAGACAGAAGTGGCCAAGGTGCTGGCCGGGTTCCTCGATGCCCCGCTCATAAGGCTGCAGTGCTACGAGGGTCTCGACGCCGGACACGCCCTCTACGAATGGGACTACGCCAGGCAGATGCTCGCCATACGGCTGCTCGAGGCGCGCGGCGAGGGCCAAGCCGCCGACGTCAAGGACATCATGAGCCGCGACTACCTGGTGGCGCGCCCGCTGCTCAAGGCGGTCGAACTGGCGGCCCTGGGGGAGCGGCCCGTGCTGCTCATCGACGAGATAGACCGGGCCGACGAGGAGTTCGAGGCCTATCTGCTCGAACTGCTCTCCGACTTCCAAGTCACCATCCCCGAGGTGGGGACCATCGCCGCCGAGGATCCGCCCGTGGTCATCCTCACCTCCAACCGCACACGTGAGATACACGACGCACTGAAGCGGCGGTGCATCTACTACTGGATCGACTACCCCACCTTCGAGCGCGAGGTCGCCATCGTCGGACGCAAGGTCCCAGGCATCAGCGATGTCCTCGCCTCAGAGTTGGCGAGAGTGATGGAGCGGTTGCGCGAGATGGATCTGTTCAAGCCTCCCGGAGTGGCGGAGACGCTCGACTGGGCGCAAGCACTCAACGTGCTCGACGCCACCCGGCTCACCCCTGAGGTGATCGAGCAGACCATCGGTGTGGCGCTCAAGTACCGCGAGGACATCGAACGGGTGCGCTCCACCGGGTTGGAGTCGCTCCTCGCCGGGTGAGCCAGAACTCACCGATTGGATTATGTTCCCCCTCATAGAGGGGTCCAATGATCGACGCTGAAACGCTCGACCGGCTCGCCGAGGCGGAGGCGCCGGTGCTCTCCGTCTATCTGTCCCGACCGATGCAGGTCAACCCGTCCGCTCGGCTCACCGATCTGCTCCGCCCGATCCGCGAGGCTGCGGCCGAGGGCGAGCACCGTGAGGAGAAGGCGATCCGGCAAGCGGTCCGGTCGGTGCTGGACCTGAGTTGGCGGTTGGAGACGGAGCCGGCGCCGGGTGTGGCCATATTCGCCACCAATGGAGAGGTGAGCTACGAGGCACTTCCCGGCGAGGTCTGGGATGTGGCCATGCTGGCCGACACCCCATACCTCCGACCGATCCGCGCCCTGCCCGAGCCGACCGTGACCCTGGTCGCCACCACCGACAGACGCAGGGCAGACATCTTCGTCAAGAGGGACGGAGAGATGGAACCGGCCGGGGTGGTCGAGGAGGAGACTGGGCACAAAGCCAACTACGGCGGATGGAAGGGACTTGCCGAGCACGGGGCGCGCAAGGCCGCAGAGGAGATGGCACGGAGGCACTTCGATCGAGTCGCCGAGCGGTTCTTCGAGATGCACAAGGGCGATCCGGTGACCTGGGTGGCCATAGGTGGCCACCAGGGACAGGTCGAGGAGCTTGCCGGGCACCTCCACCCCTACCTCCGGGAGCGGATGCTCGGAACCTTCGTGATCGACCCGGCGACGGCGACCGCCCATATCGTGAAGGAAGCCGTGACGACTCTCGAAGAGGCGGCACGGGACCGAAATTCCAGGGCGGTGGCCGAGCAGCTGGCTGCCGGCTCTGAATCCGGGCAGACCGTGGCCTGGGGTATCGACCAGGTCCTCGCAGCCGCCAACCTGGCTGCAATCGATCTCCTCGCCATCGCAGGTACCCAGCCCGAGCCCGGTGTTGTGTGCCCGGCGTGCCGGTGGATCGGTCGAGGCACCAAGAGATGCCCGGTTTGCGGCACAGAGACCCGCCATCACCCCGACATCGCCGCCGAAGCGATCGAGCGGGTCATCGGATCGGGCGGACGACTCGTCTATCTCCCCGATGGCTCACCGGTCGATGGGGCGGCTGCATCGCTCCGTTTCCCGCTGCCAGTGGTCGACTGAGCCAGGCTGGCGACAGTGACCGCCTTCGCCGACAACCTGGTGCTCTTCGTCCGCCACCTCCGTGGGCTCGGATTCCGGCTCCCTCCGCAGTCGGCGGGGGAGTTGTCGAGAGCCGCGGTCGCCGTTGGGTTGGAACGACGGGAGGACGTGTATCACGCCTTCCGATCGATCATCGTGATCCGCCCCTCCGAGGTCCCCCTTTTCGATGAGGCATTCGACCTCTTCTTTGGCAGGGGGACGTCGGTGACACCGGCACCCGTGATTTCGACCACGCAGGCAGCTTCGGTGACGACCGGGCTTTCGGTGGTTTCCTCGGGTGCCGTGGGTCCCGAGGCAGAGGATGTTGCCGATCGAAGCGGGGCGTCTGCAGCCGAGCGGCTTGGGCGGCGTGACTTCGGCGAGATGTCGGCCGCCGAGAGCGAAGAGGTCCGCCGTCTCATCGCCAGGATGGTGTGGAGACCGGCCGATGCCAGGAGCCGGCGTTTCGCTCCGGCGCGGAACGGTTCCCAACCGGACCTTCGTCGAACACTGCGCCGGGCCGTGGGCACGGAAGGGGAGTTGCTCAGGCTCGCCATGTCGGAGCGCCGCCGCCGGCGGCGGCCGCTGATCATCATCGCCGACGTGAGCGGCTCGATGGAGCGGTACGTCGAGATGCTGCTCTACTTCGCCCATGCCGCCCGCGACCGTCTGGGCCATCTCGAAGCATTTGTCTTCTCGACCCGTCTCACCCGGATAACGCGCCAGCTTCGACGGCGCGACCCGGCGCGGGCCATCGCCGAGGTCGCCGGGCACGTCATCGACTGGTCGGGTGGAACCCGGATTGGAGAGGCGCTCCACACCTTCAACATCGAATGGAGCCGGCGGGTGGGGCGGGGCGGGCCGGTGGCGCTGATCGTGTCCGACGGTTGGGATCGGGGCGACCCCGAATTGCTCCGCGAAGAGATGGCACGTTTCGCTCGCAGCGTCCATCGGGTGGTTTGGCTCAACCCGCTGGCGGGACGCGAGGGCTACGCCCCCGAGACGAGGGGGATGCGAACGGTGCTTCCCTATATCGATGACCTCCTCCCTGCCGCAAACCTCACCCACCTCGTGGATGTGATCCGGCTCCTAGAGTCACTGCCGGCGCGTCGACGGGAGGTAGCGAGAGCATGAAGGACGCCCTCGAGATCTACGACCGCTGGATGGCGGATGGAAAAGACGTGGCGGTTGCGACGGTTGTGCGCGTCTCGGGGTCGGCGCCCAGACCTGAGGGTGCCAAGTTTCTCGTCTCGTCGGAAGGCGACATGGAGGGGTCGGTGAGCGGAGGGTGTGTCGAGAACGATGTGTTTCTCCACGCCCAAGAGGTGCTGGCAGGCGCCGAGCCGCGACTCGTCACATATGGCATCGCCGACGACGAGGCATTCGAGGTGGGGCTGGCTTGCGGGGGGACGATTCAGGTCTACGTCGAGCGATGGTGAGCCCCCACCTCGAGGCGATCCGCCGGCTGCACAAGGAAGAGAGGCTTGGCGCCGCGGTCACCGTGCTCACCGGGCCCGATGAGGGGTCCCACGCGGTTCTCGATGCCGAGCAGGGCGTGATCGAGGGGAAGCTCCCACCCGGTCTCGAGGAACACATCCTCGACGATGCGCGCCAACTCATGGACCAGGAACAGAGCCGGACGCTCGAATACGACGAAACATCGGTGTTCATCGAGACCCTGGCACCGCAACCGCGGTTGGTGATATTCGGAGCGGTGCACATCGCCCAGCCGCTCGCCGTCTTCGCCAACGAGCTCGGCTTCCGCGTCACCGTCTCCGATTCGCGCCCGGCCTTCACCACCACCGAGCGATTCCCCGACGCTGAGGTGGCGGTCGGGAGACCCGAGGATGTCCTAACCGATCTCGACCTCGACCGCCGTACCTACGTAGTGGTCCTGAGCCACGACGCCCGTTTTGAGGACCCTGTGTTCCCGGCCGTGTTGCAGAGCCCGGTGCGCTACATCGGCGCCATGGGGAGTCGGCGCACGCACGCGGCGCGCCGCCAGCGCCTCTTGGCCGGAGGTTTCGACACCGATGCGATCGACCGGATCCACGGCCCCATCGGGCTCGACATCGGAGCAGAGGCCCCGGCCGAGGTTGCGATCTCCATCCTCGCCGAGATGATCCAGGTGCGTTACGGGGCGGGCAGCGGCCGTTCTCTCCGCGGGCGTGAGGGGCGGATCCATCGCCAAAGAACCGACGACGAGGGCGACATCTGATCCGTTTCCAAACCGCCGGTTCGAGATGACGGTCGCAGCCCTGGTCCTTGCTGGCGGCGGTTCTCGTCGGCTGGGTCGACCCAAGCAATTACTCCCTTGGGGAGGCGTGACACTGCTCGATCATGTCCTCGACCAGGTGCGGCGCTGGGGGATAGACGAGATCTGGGTCGTGCTGGGCGCTCATGCCGAGGAGGTGCGCGACCAGGTTGACCTCACCGGGGTGGGTGTCGTCGAGAACCCGGAGTGGGAGGAGGGGCTTGCCTCCTCGCTGCGGGCGGGTCTGGATGCGATCGGCCGGTTGTCAAAGATGGACGGTGCGCTGATCGTCATGGGAGATCAGCCCGACGTGAGCAACGATGTGGTGGCGGAATTGGTCGCCGCCTACCGACCGGGGAAAACGGCCGCCGTGGTCCCCAAGTACCGGTATACCCAGGGCAACCCTGTCCTCGTCGACCGGTTGCTCTGGCCGCGGTTGATGAGTCTCGAAGGGGACGAGGGTGCCCGCCGGTTGCTGGAAGCGCATCCCGACTGGGTAACCGAGGTCTGGTTGGAGCACCTCCCGCCGAGAGATGTCGACACCAGTTTCGACGTCGAGGAACTTCAGCCACGCCACGTTCGGCACGAGGTGGACGAGGGGCGCTCGCCAAGGAGTGGCGTCTAGTCTCGTCAGACTCCGGATCGGCATGAGAAAGGACTGTGATGGCTTCGATTGCCGCCATAGTGAGCATCGGCGCCAAGGACGCCGCCAAGCTCCGGAGAAGCGGAGTGCGCACCACTGAGGCGCTGTTGAGGCGAGGCGCCACCCGGCGCGGCCGCGCCGAGCTAGCCACCCAATCGAATTGTGCAGAGGCCCAGATCCTTGCGTGGGTGAACCGCGCCGACCTCATGAGGGTACGAGGCGTCGGTCCGGAGTACGCCGACCTGCTCGAAGCTTCCGGGGTGGACACCATCAAGGAGCTCGCCCGACGTAAGCCGGCCGCTCTCGCCGCCAAGGTGTCCCAGATCAACGAGCAGAAGAAGCTGGTGCGGCGGCTCCCCACCGAGGCGATGGTCGAGCGCTGGGTCGAGCACAGCGGTCAACTCGACGGCAGAGTCACCTACTGAGGGATCAGAATTTAGGGACGAGGGACCGGCATGGTCCCTCGTCTTATCGGCTCCGACCGGCCCGGACTCGTTGCACCTCCTAGGAGGATTCGGTGGTGCCGGCCCGGGCTCGGTCAGGAGAGTTGTGGTCAGGCTGCGGTCGACGTGCCCTTGGTCGTGGACTTGGTCGATGCTGGCTTGCGGGCGGCAGGCTTGCGGGTGGTGGTGCCGGAAGCTGCCTTGGCTGCCTTCTCCACCGAGTCGAGCGCTTCGCTGGTCGCCTTCTTGACCGTGCTCTCCGCCTTCTCGGCACCCTCGTCAATCTCGACCTTCACCGCCTGGGCGGCTTCGACCGGCTTCTCGGGGTTGAAGTTCTGACGCCAGGTGGCAACGAGGTCCTCCAACTGGCCGCGCAGCTTGCCGACCTGTTCGGAGATGTTGTCCACGTCCACCCGGGAGGTGAAGTCCTCGACCAGTTTCTGGTCGGCGATCCGGCCGACGACCTTCTCACCTTCTGTTGCCCAGGTTCCGTACTCCTTGCGGAAATCACCGGCGAACTTGGTGCTCAGTTCGGTGAGGGTGTCGGTCAGCTTGCGGGTGGCCACCACGGGCGCACCCACGGCGGCGTAGAACGCCGTCTTGGTCCCATCCAGTTTCATGGTTTCTCCTTCCGGACCTCGACTAGGTCCCCGACCAGCGTCCGGTACAGGTCAAGGAGCAGTTGTTTGTGTCGCACGGAGAGCTGCGGGTCTGCCTCGACCGATTCGATTACGGTCGGAGGTTGCGGCCCCTGCTCGATGAGCCCGGCCTGTGAATAGAGCGATTCCGCCTGGATCGACAGGGCCCGGGCGATCGACTTGAGGATCTCAGCCGAGGGCTTGCGCAGCCCCCGTTCGATCTGGCTGAGGTAGGGATTGGAGATGCCCGCCTGACTCGCCAGCCGGCGGATCGAGACGTTGGCCCGCTCCCGCTGCTGACGAATGAACGACCCAACGGCCGATCCGGTCTCTTCCCTGTCCTCGAGGTCGGTCATGTGGTAGCAAACGTAGCAGTAGGTGCTAGCAAATGCAAGCGCTTTGTGAACGAATTCACGTTGTCTCTTGGCTCGCCAACCCTGGGTTGGGGGGTACGCCTCGGGTCAGTAGGGGCGACCCCGCAGGGTGATCATCTCGTCGAGCGCCGCCTGGATCTGGGTACGGACCCGCTCCGCCAATTCCAAGGCGGCGAGCCCGTCGAGGTCTCCCGGGGTGGTTGCGATAGGAGGAAGGAACCGGATCATCCACCGAACGGGGAGCGGTATCGGGTTGACCCAGACCGCCATCTCGTCGACCCGTTGTTCGGGGAAGACGGTTCTCACCAACTTGGCCAGGGCCTGTGAGGTGAAAAGTGCGGGGTGGGTCTCTTCCGATCCCAGGATGGCCACGGGGACGATCGATGCTCCCGATTCAGCGGCGAGGGATGCGAACCCGCCACGCCCGAACCTGCGGAGCCTGTATGACTCTGACACTGGCTTCTGAAAGCCTCGTACCCCCTCGGGAAACACTCCGAGGAGCTGGCCATTGCCCAAGACCCATCGGGCGTCCTGGCGCGAGGCGTATGCAGCCCCGATCTTTCGGTACAGATGCGAGACGAAGGGCATCAGGTTGAAAAACTCGGTCCCCACGACCCGCACACGGCGGGGGACAGCCGGCTCGTTGAGCATGGCAAGGTGGAGCATGACGGCGTCGTATGGGATAGCCGCCCCTCCGTGGTTGGCGGCAAGCACGGCGGGCCCGGTCGCAGGGACGTGCTCGATTCCTTCGACGCGCACCCGGAAGTATTCGAAGTAGAGGCTGTTCCCGAGGTGCCAGGCGAGCTCGGCCAGGACCGGGTCGAGTCCGAGCGCATCGATGTCGTAGCTTGCCAGCCTCAGGTGTCGAACCAGTGCCGGCCAGGTGTCTGTCCCCAGCCTGCCAAGCGCCGGGACGGCGAGGTCCGACGAGTCGACCCCTCCGTGGAGCGAGCATCGCTCCTCGCCCTTGACCGCATGTAGGCCGCAGGTGAAGCCCTCCAGGGTCCGATGCGGACAAGCGCGGTCGTTGTCGACCATGTCGGCGAGCCGGGCGGCCAGGGCCGTCCGACGGGTGGCGGCATCCGGTTCCTCGCCGAGCGCTCGCGTCTCGGGGAGCCCGGCGCGCCTCCGCAACTCGGCGGCGATCAGCCCCGCCAGATGGGCGGCGGAGGCATCGGGCGGCGCCTCGACCCCGAGAGCGGCCGCCACCGATTCCAGTTCGGTGGCATCGAGCGCCTCGAGGGCGAACACGATGGGGTCGCTCACTCGGGCCAATCCTCCATTCAGACCGCCAAGGCCGAGTCGAGCCGGCCGTAGCCGGCGAGGACCGTTTGGCGGCAATCGAGCATCGATGAGAAGCCGAGGATCTCGCGCATTCTCGTGGTGTCCACCACTCTGCCGTGGTGGAGCATGGATAGAAGATGGCGTTGTTTGGCCACCTCGCTCGCCCCAAGCACGCGCAATGCCCTCTCGAACTGCGGGCGGGGGATCGGCCGGACCCGACGCCGGCCCAACCGGAGGATGCGTGACAGGTAGAGCTGGCCTTCCGCAGCGACGTTGAAGGTTCCCGGAACCGGATTGTCGAGCGCATGGAGCACTGCCCTGACGGCCTCGTCCTCATGGATCAACTGGATACGGGGGTCCCACCCGAGAACCGTCGGGACGGTCTGCATCCGCAGGTAGTGCGATATTCCGTTGCCGACGGCCTCGCCGAAGATTCCCACAAAGCGGAGCACCGTGAAGTCGACATGCGGCATCTTCTTGGCGACGTCGGCCACGAACCGTTCCACCTCTTCCAGATTCCGCTCGTAGCGATGGGTGGTCCGCTCTGCGACCTCGGTCGACTCGTCGAGGATGGACGGGTGACGTGGGCCCGCCCCGTATATGGCGGTGTCCGATTTGACCACGACCTGGCGGACCGTCCCCACCCTCGAGATGGCGCCGAACAGAGCCTGGGCTCCCAGAACCATGCCCTCGCGGGATCGGACCCTCCCCAGCTCAGCGATGCGGTCGAGGGTCTGGAGATGGATCACCACATCAGGACGGAGATCTATGACGCTCCGGGCGAATTCGAGCGTGTCGAGCGATGCCTTGAGCAGCGGGGTGGCGAAGGCCACGCGGGGCTTGAGTTCGTCCACGGGAACCACGGTGGTGTCGGGCCGTCCCTCCAGCCGCTGGACCAGCCGTCCCCCCACCCATGTGGCTGCACCGGTGACCAGGATGGTCGCCATCGCGACGAGTGTACGGAGGGCGGCGTTACCAATAGCCGGGAGGATCGGGTAGCGACCCGGGGCGACCTGGCACAATCCGGCCGATGATCATCGTCATGCGGTCGGCGGCGACCGACGAGGACATCGCCGCCGTCTGCGAACGGCTTCGCCGGATCGGGTGCGAGGCACACGTCTCCAATGGCCGCGACCGGACGGTGATAGGGGCGGTCGGCGATCGCGATCGGATCCAGCAGTTGCCTTGGGAGGCGATGTCGGGGGTGGAGCGGGCGATCCCGGTGCTCAAACCGTTCAAGCTGGTGAGCCGCGAGTTCCAGCAGAGCGATACGGTGGTGAAGGTTGGCGAGGCGCGCATCGGCGGGGGTTCTTTCGCACCTATCGCCGGTCCGTGTGCCGCCGAGACGAGGGACCAGGTCCTGCGCACCGCAGAGGCGGTGAAGAAGGCCGGCGCCACCGTGCTCCGTGGCGACGCCTTCAAGCCCCGCACCTCGCCCTACTCGTTCCAGGGGCTTGGTGAGGAGGGACTGGAACTTCTCGCCGAGGCGCGCGAGGCATTCGAGATCCCGTTCGTCGCCGAGGTTGTCGACCCGAGACATGTCGGGCTCGTGGCGTCATACGCCGACATGATCCGGGTGGGAACCCGGAACATGGCCAACTTCAGCCTGCTGGCCGAGGTTGGGACGGCGGGAAAGCCGGTGCAGCTCAAGCGTGGGCTGACTGCAACCGTCGAGGAGTGGCTCAACGCCGCCGAGTACATCTTCATGTCGGGCAATCACGAGATCGTGCTGGTCGAACGGGGGATCAGGACATTCGAGACAGCGGCGCGCAACACGCTCGACATCACCGCCATCCCGGTGGTGAAGGAGCTATCGCACCTCCCGATTCTGATCGACCCCTCACACGCCGCAGGGAGGCGGGAACTGGTGGCCCCGCTGGCGCGGGCTGCCGTCGCCGTGGGCGCAGACGGGTTCATGGTGGACGTCCACCCCGCTCCGGAGTCGGCTTTGGTCGATGGCGCACAGGCCTTGCTTCCCTACGAGTTTGCCGCGTTGATGGACCAGGTTCGGGCCTTGGCCGACGCTCTCGGCATCACCGTCTGAAGTGAAGGCTGGCGTCGTCGGCACCGGTCTGATCGGCACATCGATCGCTCTCGGGTTGACCGATCTCGGATGGGGGGTGGTGGGCTGGGATCCGGACCCCGTCGCGTTGGAAGGGGCTGCCGGGAGGGGGGCGATAGCGCAGTCCGCAGCCTCCGCCGAGGATGCGATCGAGGAGGTGGACCTGGTCGTGCTCGCCGGGCCGCCCGCCGCCATCGTCGACCATCTGGGCCGGCTACACACCTCCGCCCTTGTGACCGACGTTGCCGGTGTCAAGCGTCCTGTCGTGGCCGCCGGGGCACACCTCGATAGGTTCGTCGGCGGGCCACGCCACCGTGCGGAACCGCATTCCGCCGCATCAGCAGCTTGTCGGGTATCGACGCGAGACGCTTGACGGCCACCGCGAGGATCGGAAGCCAGGCAGGAAGCTGCCGAGATTCGGCGCGTGGAGAAGTCGGCGAGATGGACGCCCGCGAGGAGCATCACGAGCAGAGCCGCGAAACCCCAATGTGAGATGCAGGATTGTCGCGGGAAATACGGCATCCGGCCCTTCCCCTCCCCGGACGATGACGTATTGGTTGAAGCCCCATGCTGTCATCCAGTTCGCCGTCAGCGCGAGCGCCATGGCCGCGGCCACTTCGCCCATGACGGCCGGAGAAAGGTAGCGGGCGACGACGATTGTGCCGACGAGCCCGACGATTCGGCAGGCGACGCCGAGACCGATGGTCCACATCGCTCCGGAAGCGGCTTGGCGACCAATGTTCATGAGAAGTGGGACCGACTATCGAAGGAGGCCCGACGCGATATTACACCGGCCTGCGTACACGAGGAACGTTCTCTTCCCTGGAGTAACGTGCGTGGGCGAGAGTCGTTCTCCGCGTTCACATCAACACACGCGCGAACCAGACGAGCGGTGTCGCTAAGACGATCGAGACGGCGCTCACCGTCGCAAGACCGAACGCTGCGAACGGCGCCACCCTGAACAGCCCGAGCCACTCGGCGACGAGCGGCGTGTCCTTCGCCTCGAGCCACGCGAACACGTGCGCGTCGATGCGCCGGCGCCGGCCCACGGTCGGCTCGAGTGCCGTCCAGGCGTCGGCGAGCTCTTCGTCGTTCATGACGTTCCTCCATCGGGACTCAGCAATGCCTCGATGCGCGCGCCGAGCGCGCGTGCGCGCCCGCTCGAGAATCTTGCGGATCGTCGCGGGCTCGAGGCCGAGGGTGGCCGCGATTTTCGCTCGCGTTGCGCTCGGCGCCGTAGCGCAGACTCACGATCGCGCGCTCGCGCTCGGGCAGCTCGCCGAGCGCGATGAGCAGCGCGCGCCGTTGCCGCGCGCGGTCGAGATCGTCTGCCGGATCGGCTGTGTCGTCGGGCGTCTCGGGCAGCTCACCCGTGGCCGTGAGCGCGGGACGGCGGCGGCGAAACCGGCGGCGCGCCGTGTTGACGGCGATTGTCGTGACCCAGGCCGCGAAACGCGCGTCGACACGCGGCGTGTATTTGTGGAGCGACGTCAGCACTGTCAGCAGGGCATCCTGGGTCACGTCGCTCGGCATCGGCTCGCCTCTTTCCAGTTCTCGCCCACGCCCGACGTCGACCGTCAGCGGCACGCGCAGCGCGACGGCGCCCTCCATCCGTTCGCGCACCAGCGCGGCGGTCTCGTCGGCCGCTG
Source organism: uncultured Acidimicrobiia bacterium (assembly GCA_963826825.1). GTDB lineage: Bacteria > Actinomycetota > Acidimicrobiia > Spongiisociales > DATADW01 > DATADW01. Next base: position 210,731 of record CAWGYV010000009.1, read on the forward strand.
CCTTCGGCGCTTCGAACAGCAGCTCGTCGTGGACGGTGAGGATCATCCGCGCCGGCGATGCCGCTGCGCGACGAGCGCTCGATGCACGTCGATCATGGCGCGCTTGAGGATGTCGGCAGCGCTGCCCTGAATCGGGAAGTTGACCGCGTAGCGCTCCGCGCCCGCCCTGATCTGGAAGTTGCGGCTCGTCAGATCGGGCACCAGGCGGCGCCTGCCGAACATGGTCTTCACGACGCCGCTCTCGCGCGCGGTGGCGAGCAGGTTGTCGATGAAGGCGCGGACCGACGGGAAGCCCGCGAAGTAGGCGTTGATGAATTCCTGCGCCGCCTCCTGCGACACGCCGATGTCCTTCGCCAGCGTGAATGCGGTCTTCCCGTAGAGCAGCGCGTAGTTGATGATCTTCGCGCGGCGGCGCAGCTCGTGCTCGCCGAGCCCGCTGTTCTCGCCGAAGACCGTCGCCGCGGTGCGATCGTGGATGTCGATGCCCTGCGTGAAGGCGTCGACCAGCGCCGTCGTCGCCCGAGAGGTGCGCGAGCACGCGCAGCTCGATCTGCGAATAATCCGCTGAAATCAGGACGTTGCCCGGCTCGGCGATGAACGCCCCGCGGATCGCGCGACCGAGCGCGGTGCGGATGGGAATGTTCTGCAGGTTCGGATCGCTGCTGCTCAACCGCCCGGTCGCGGCGACCGCCTGGTTGAAACAGGTGTGGACGCGGCCGGTGTCGGGGTCGACCAGCTGCGGCAAGCGCGTCGATGTACGTGCCCTTCAGCTTCTGCAGCGCCCGCCACTCCAGGATCAGCCGCGGCATGTCGTGCGTCAGCGCCAGCTCCTCGAGCACTTCGACCGCGGTCGACGCCGTCTTCGTCTTGATGTTGCGCTTGAGGGTCGGCAGCTGCAGCTTGTCGAAGAGAATGCGCGACAGCTGCTGCGGCGAGTTGATGTTGAACTCCTCGCCGGCCATCTCGAAGATCTGCGCGCTGCGCGTCGCCAGCTCCTGCTCGACGTGCTGCGACTGCGCCGAGAGCGCCCGCCCGTCGATGTGAATCCCCGCCCGCTCGACGTCGACGAGCACCGGGATGAGCGGCATCTCCATGATCGCGGTAGAGCGGCTCCAGCTGATCCTGGCGGATCAGCGCGATCAGGGCCGGATCGAGCTGCAGCGCCAGATCGGCGCGCTCGCCCGCGTAGTTCAGCGCCGTGTCTCTCGGGATCGCGCGGAAGGACACGGCCTTGGCGCCTCTGCCGCAGACGTCTTCCTCGCTGCAGCGCCTTGTAGCCGGCGTGCTCGAGCGCCAGGTCCTCGAGCGGATGGCTCGACCGGGTCGCGTCGAGCAGGTAGCTCGCAATCATGGTGTCGGTCTCGAGGCCGTCGAGCGCGACGCCGTGCCGCGCCAGCACGATGGCGTCGAACTTCAGGTCGTGGCCGACCTTGCCGATTGCCGCGTCCTCGAGCACCGGCTTCAGCGCCGCCAGCGCCTCTGCCGTGTCGAGGCCGCCGTCGAGCGCCGCTGCCGATGCGCCGAACAGATCCTCGGCGCCTTGCGGATCCGCGGCCAGCGGCACGTAGCGCGCGCGCCGTGGCGCGGTCGAAAACGAGAGCCCGACGATGCCGGCGCGCATGGCCGACGGCGCATCGGGCAGCACGCGCAGCGCGAACCGTCCGGCGCTGCGCAGTTCCTCCGACCAGCGCCTGCAGCCCTTCGGCCGTAGTCGACGACCGCGTAGTCCTTGCCGACCGTATCGGCGGTCGGCGCGTACTCCATCACCAGCGAGCGAAAGCCCATGCGGGTGAAGTGCTCGAAGCAGCGCTCACGCGTCGGGCCGCGATAGCGCAGCGCGTCGGGATCGAACTCCACCGGCACGTCGATCCTGATGCGCGCCAGCTCGCGGCTCTGCCGCGCATCGTCGGCATGTTCGAGCAGGCCTTCGCGATATCGCTTGTTGGTCACCTCGGAGGCATGGGCGAGCAGCTCTTCGAGCGTGCCGTAGCGCGCGATGAGCTCGCGCGCGCCCTTCTCGCCGATGCCGGGCACTCCCTTGATGTTGTCGATCGAGTCGCCCATCAGCGCGAGCACGTCGACGACCTGCGACGGCAGCACGCCGAACTTCTCCTTCACGCCCTCGGCGTCGAACCAGGTGCCTTCGTCGCGAGGGTTGTAGACCGTGATGCCGTCGTGCACCAGCTGAAAGAAGTCCTTGTCGCCGGTGACGATCGCCACCTCGAAGCCGGCCGCCACGGCCTTCGTCGCCAGCGTGCCGATCACGTCGTCGGCCTCGTAGCGCTCCGAGGTGATGATCGGCACGCCGAGCGCCTCGCAGGCCTCGTGCACCCACGGGATCTGCTCGGCGAGATCCGGCGGCATCGGCGTGCGATTGGCCTTGTAGTCGGAGACCAGATCGTCGCGGAACGTGCGCCCGGGCAGGTCGAACGACGCGCCGATGAACTGCGGCTGATGATCCTGAATCAGCTTGCGCAGCATGTTCACGAAGATGTAGACGGCGTGCGTGGTCTTGCCGCCGGGGCCGCTCAGGCCGCCGCCGCGCATCGCGTGATACGCGCGGTACATCTGCGAACTGCCGTCGATCAGGAAGACACGGGCTGACGTGGACATGGATGGGCGGGAAGCGAAAAATCCGCGAGAAAAAGCAGTATATCATCGCGGAATGGTCTCAGCGGCTCACGCGCGCCGTGCGGGAACGTCGCGCGCGAAGCAATGGGTCGTCCTCGCGATCGTCATCGCGGCGGCGGCGGTTGTGTGGTTTCGCGCCGGCGTGGTGCGCGACGTGTTCGGCAGGCAGTACCAGTACGAAGAGGACCTGACGATCGACGTCGACGGCTCAGGCACGCTGACGATCAACGCGTCGCTCGCCGCGCTCAACACGCTGCGCGGGCTCGACGTCGACCCGCTGGCCTCGTCGGTCGATCGCGACCGCATCCGCGCGCTCTACCAGTCGAATGTCGCGCGCGTCATCTCGGTGCCGCGGCCGTGGACCCGGCACGGCCGCCAGTTCGTCCAGATCAATCTCGAGTTCGACGACGTGCGGCGGCTGCACGAAGCCGCGCCGCTGTCGTGGTCGCGCTACGAGCTCACCGCCGGGAACGGCCAGCACCTGTTCCGCCAGATCGTCGGCGCCTCGGCGCTGAAGCCCGGCACGCTCAAGAACGTCGGCTGGGACGGCGGCGAGATCGTCGCCTTCCGGCTGCATCTGCCCAGCCGCATCCTCGAACACAACGCGCGCGATCTCGAGAAGAACGAGCCGACCGGCATCCATCGCGGCAACATCCTCGGGTGGGAACAGCACCTCGCCGATCGCCTCGACGGCAAGCCGGTGACGATCGAGGTGCGCATGGACAGCCAGTCGATCCTCTACCGCACGCTCTTCCTGTTCGCGGGCGCCTTCACCGCCGCCGTGCTGACGCTGGTCCTGCTGATCTGGTGGACGATGCGGCAGGGGCAGGGAGTCTGCCTGACGCGTGTCAACTCCCAACTTCCAACTGCCAACTCCCAAGGCGAACTCCCAACGTGCTCAACTGTCGAGCCGACGTTCCGGCAATTTCGCTTGGGCGTTGGCGTTGGGAGTGCCTTGGAAGTTGGCCTTGGAAGTTGGCAGTTGTCTACCGCCCGTCAGTCCGCAGCTCGTTGCTCAGCGAACGTTCGCCCAGCCCGGTGGCCAGCGACCGCGCCATCGACCGCTCCACCTGTGTGCCGACGGTGCCCTTCAGCGTCACGTGGCCGCGTTCCACGATGATGTGAATGGGCGGGCTGGACATCGCGGCGTACGACCAGAACGACGGATTGCCGTAGATGGCCTTGGCCACCCGGTGGCGCAGGTCGTCGTCTTCCGGCAGCGGCGGCAGCACCAGGATCTCGTTGCGCAGCTCGCGGACGCCGTCGAGGCGGGCGACGCGCTTTTCGATCTCCGAGCGCTTGGCTGCCGCAGTCACCTTGCCCGTCAACACCACCGAGTCCCCTTCGACGCGCGCATCGACGTCGTCGAAGATGGTGACGTGCGGGCACTCGCGGATGGAGCGGACCACGGCGCCGCCGAGCATCGAGGCCGCGGGCGCCGCCTGGGCGAACGCCACCGCCGCCACGCTCTGGAGCGCGAGCGCGCATGCGATCAAGGTTCGAGTCTTCATATGGATCCCGTCGCTCGGGGCGGGGAGCTCAATGGCGCGGGCACTGCCTGCTATCGCAAATGGAGTGCCACGGGCAGATGCCAGAAATGGGCGTATTTCGCAGGAATTTGCGGAAATGCAGCGGGGAAACTGACGTGAGCCGGGGTCAGGTGAGCGCGGGCGAGGACAGCTCGACGGTGATCCGGCGTGACCGGCGAACGGGAGCCGGCATCAAGCCGGCGACGAGCAGGCTGAGCCTCACCAGGCTCAGCCGGTCTCCGGCTCGCCGGAAGGCTGCGGCTGTTCAGAGCAGCACGATCGTCAGGATCCCGGCGCCGATGAGCAGCAGCTGCTTGGCCGGCCCGCCTTCGACCCCGCCGCGGTGCAGGTCGGGAATCAGATCGGCCATGGCCACGTAGAGAAAGCTCCCGGCGGCGTAGCTGAGGACGTAGGGAAGCACTTGCGGCACCCACTGCGAGGCCAGCAGCATGGCGAGCGCGCCGAGCACGCCGCCGGCGGCCGACAGGATGTTGAGCGTGAACGCCCGGCTGCGCGAATAGCCGGCGCGCAGCAGGATGGCGAAGTCGCCGACTTCCTGCGGGATCTCGTGGGCCGCCACGGCGATGGCTGTCGTGGCCCCGAGCGGAATCGAGGTCAGCACGGCGGCGGCGATGAGCGCACCGTCGACGAACGTGTGGAACGCGTCGCCGATGATGACCAGCGACGCGGCGCTGCTGGTGTGCACCTCGCAGTCGTGGCCGGTGTGGCAGTGCCGCCACAGCACCAGCTTTTCGAGAAGGAAGAACGACAGCACGCCCGCGAGCAGCGTCGCGAGCGCGCGACCGGGAGGCAGCGACCCGAGCGCCTCGGGCAGCAGCGCCAGGAGTGCGACGCCGAGCAGCGTGCCCACGGCATAGCTGATCAACCAGGGCACGAGGCGTACGCGGAGGCCGTCGCCGAGAAGGAGAAATAGCGAGGCTGTTGCCAGGCCTCCGACGCTGCCGAGGACGCTGAATCCCACCGCCGCCGCGTACAACTGCACGCGGAATCATACCTGAGGGTTCAGAGGGTTCAGGGTTCACGGTTCAGAGGTTCAAGGTTCAGCGTTCAAGCGCTCGAGATCGGCTTGAACCGCCGTGAACCTTGAACCCTGAACCGCTGAACCATGAACCTTGAACCCTGAACCCTCCTAAGGCGTCGCCACGTACCCGCGACGCGCCCGGACGATGTAGTTCGGGTTGTCGACCTCGACACGAATCGCGTGCCAGCGCCCGTCCTTCTTGTTGCTGCCCGCCGGATAGCCGAGGAAGTACTGCTTGCTCAACTCGTCGGCGATGCCGGCGGTCGCGCCGTCGAGATCGCGCGACTGCCAGATGATTTCCGTGCGCCCGCCGCTGGTGTCGGTGATTTCGCGGAGCACGCGCACGTTGACGGCTTCGTCGCGGCCGCTGCCGCGCGTCGAGCCGCTGCCGCCCGGGTTCGGGGGTGCACTCGGCGGCGGGTAGCGCGGCGGGGTCATCGGCGGCGGACGGCGGCCGCCGGGGATCGGGAACGGAAACGGTGTCGGCCGGCGCTGCTCCAGAGCGGGAGAGAACCACGGCTGCCGTGTCGGCTGACTCTGCGTCATCGCATCGATGCCGATGGCGTAGACGAGCACTTCGCTCTCGCGAATCAGCCGCTTCAGCTCGTCGATCTTCGTGTAGCTGCTCGAGTCGTTGCCGTCGGAGATGATGAGCAGCGCCTTCTTGCGATTCCGTCCGGTCGCCGCGAGCGGGATGGCTTCCGCGATCGCGTCATACAGCGTGGTGGCGCCGCGCGGCTGAATCCGCCGCAGTTCTGCTGCGACCTGATCCTTGTTGCGCGTCCACGGCGACACCAGCTCCGGCCGGTTGTCGAAGCGATACAGGAACACCTCGTCCTCCTCGCCGAGCAGCTCGAAGAGGAAGCGCTGCAGCGCCTGCTTTGCGGCCAGCATCTTTTCGCCTGACATGCTGCCGCTCGTGTCGAGCACGATGCCGAGGCTGACCGGCACGCGCTCCGCGGTGAAGTGCGTGATCGGACGAAGCTCGCCGTCCTCGTAGACGCGGAAATCCTCCTGGCGCAGGCCGGAGACGAAGCGGCCGCGGCCGTCGCTGACCGTGGCCGTGACGTTGATCAGCTCGACGCCCGATCGGAAGCGAAAGGATTCCTGATCGGATCCCTGACGTTCCTGCGGACGCTCCTGCGCCGAGACCGTGGTGACGGCCGCGAGGGCGAGCAGGGCGGCGACGCGTTTCAGTGCGGCCATGACGTGCTCCGGGGAACCTGGCTGTGCTGCGCCGCCGCGGTGATGTCGGCGCGGCGATCGACGTGAGCGATCACCGAACCGTCCGCCGCACGGAAGCCGACGCGATACCGCGCGACCGTCCCGTTGACCGGCACAGCGATGACGAACGGCGACTCGTCGCCCGGGCGCGAGAGACGTGAAGTCTAACGCGGCGCGGCCGCTCGTCAGGAAATTACCGTCCGGACCGAAGAGAACCGCGGTGGCGAACACCTGAGCCTGCTGCGCGCCGGCGCGCGGATTCCGAACCGAGCCGCTGACGGTCAGGCGTGCTGCCCACCTGCGTGTGCTTCAACGACAGCAGCTCGAGCGGCGCCACCGGGACGGCTGCAGGCACGGCAGCCGCGCTCCATGGTGCGATCGCGTAGCCGCCAATCGCGATCGCCACCGCCAGGACGGCCGCGACGGCGGCGCGTCGGGGCCAGGGCGAACCCTCGTCTGCCGTGACGAACAGGTCGCTGCGGGAGATCACGGGATCGGGAAGCGCGAGGTCGTCGGTCTGTGACGCGAGCGGCAGATCGACGGTTGCCGCCGCCGCGGCGAGCGCCGCCACGCGAGCGTCGGAACGCTGCCGTTCGTCGTTCAGCACCTTGAACAGGATCAGCCCCATGCCGATTGCCAGAATCAGCGCGAGGGCGGCGATGCCGATGAGCAGGACATCCATGGGTTCGTCCGTTCTTGCCGCTTACCGCAGCCTGAATTCCACCGCGATCTCCACCAGCACGTCGACTGGCGTGCCGTATCGGCGCGCCGGAGAGAATCGCCACTGCCGCACCGCGTCGATCGCGCGCTGATCGAGCCCCGATCCGAGGCCCTGCAGCACCCGCACGGTTCCGATGCTGCCGTCCGCGCGGACGACGACTTCCATGACGACGTCGCCTTCGACGCTGCGGCGGCGTCCTTCTTCGGTGTAGACCGGCTTCACTTCGCGCATGAGCGACGGCGGCGTGATCCCCGAGCCCGGGCGGTACGGCCCGCCACCTGTGCCCGCGATCGATCCGTCGCCGATGCCCGCGCCGTTTCCGGGCCCCGCGCCGGTGCCGGTTCCGGTGCCCGTGCCACCACCCGAGCCGGGGCCGTTGCTGGCGCCCGCCGTCGGCGCCTGGACCGGGACGCCCGCGCGATCGGTCGCGTCGGCCGGTGCACTGACCACCGGCGCGACCACGGGCGGCGCCGGGGCCGGCGGGGCCGGCGGCGGCGGCGGCGGCGGCGTCGGTTCCGGCTTGGGGTCCGGCGGCGGCGGCGGGGGCGGCGGCGTCACCACGCGCTCGACCGGCTCGCGCTTCGCCACTTTCGTCACGGCCACCGGGCTCGCCAGCTTGCTTCGTCCCTTCAGTTCCGCGCGGGCGGGCGGATCGGGCTGGCGAAGCCCACCTCCGCCACCTCCGCCGCCGGGACCGGGCGTCGCCACGAACACCAGCCGGGGGAGATCGACCGGCTTCCGTTCGACGGGCTCGGTGCGGACCGCCAGCGTCCCGAGGAGCAGGACCACGGCGAGGAGGCCCGCGTGGGCGGCCCCCGACGCGAGCGCGGGCATGCCGGCGCGGCGCGCCGTCCCGCGGGCGGGAGCGAACAGGCGCCGCTCGTGCAGGCGGCCAGCGGCCCGTGCCTTCAGCAGCGTGACCGCCTCGACTGCCTGATCCTGGGTCAGGAAGCGGCCGCGAATCGGGGTGATGTTCGATTCGTCGAGGATCGCGCGCACCTCAGCCGTTGAGACACCCGCGGCGCGGGCAATCTCCGAGGTGGTGAACACCTCCGGCAGGAGCGCGATCCTTGTAGACATGGCTGGTCCCGCTCGAAGGGGCAAAACACTTGCCGCGGCGAACGGGCATCCCTCTGGCTGTTTTCGGCCAACTCCATCGATCTCTATCGGCCGCGGCGGCCGCCCGGGTGTGCTCCGGTCAGGACAGCCGTCGCTTTTTGGACTCACTCGGGCTGCCCGGCGGCCTTGACCCCTTCCACGAATGCGATCCCCTCGCGCTCGGCCAGCAGCCTCACCCCGCGAAGCCCGGCGGCGCTCAGCAGCTCGACGGCGATCGGTCCCGCCGTCGGCATCCCGCCGCCGCGGCCGGTGACGAGTGCCCAGATGCCGCTTCGCGGCAGGTCCTCGATGGCGATGCAGCGGCCACCCGGCCGGACCACGCGCACGACCTCGCTCATCGCCGCGGCGCGGCGCGACGGGTCGATCGCCGCGAGCGCGTTGCGCATGACCACGGCATCGAAGGCGCCGGCTTCGAACGGCAGCGACGTGAACGGCGCCGTGAAGCTCTCGACGAGTGCACCCTGTTGCTCGACCGCCGCCGCCGCGGCGGCAGTCTGCGCGGCCGACTCGTCGAGCAGGCACGCGCGCCCGGTGAGCCCCACCTTGCCGGCAAGACGCCACACGAGGTCAGGATCGGACGACCCGATCACGAGGAAACGATGCCCGAGCTTCAGCCCGCACATCGAGATGGTGAGCGGTTCGAGCTCAGACTTGCGCAAATATCGCATTGGGGAGTGAGTCCGCTTACCGAACTTTTACACACGCCTCGCGGCCCGCTGCCCGGAGGCTCATCTTTCGGATGATATAGTCGCCTGTTGTGAAGAATCCGCCGAAAATTGCCGAAGCGACAGGGAAACTCGGCATCCTGCTGGTCGGGATGGGAGCTGTCAGCACGACCACGATTGCCGGGGTGTTCGCCATCCGCCGCGGCCTCGCCAAACCGATCGGATCGTTGACGCAGATGGGGACCGTGCGCCTCGGCAAACGAACCGAAGGGCGCTCGCCGCAGATCAAGGATTTCGTGCCCCTCGCCGCACTGGACGACGTGGTGTTCGGCGGGTGGGACATCTTCGAGGAGAACTGCGTACGAGGCGGCCAAGACCGCCGGCGTGCTCGACGACGAGCTGCTGCAGCAGATCCGTCCCGAGCTCGAAGCCGTCAAGCCGATGTCGGCGGTGTTCGATCGCCGCTACGTCAAGCGGCTCGACGGCCCCAACGTGAAGAAGGGCGCCAACAAGCGCGAGCTCGCCGACCAGCTGCGCGAGGACATCCGCCGCTTCAAGGCGGACAACAAGCTCGACCGCCTCGTCATGATCTGGTGCGGCAGCACCGAGGTCTACCTGACCGAGTCGGAGGCGCACGCGACCGTCGAGAGCTTCGAGAAGGCGCTCGAAGCCAACGACCCGGCGATTCCCTCGAGCATGGTCTACGCCTACGCGGCCATCAAGGAGGGGATTCCCTACGCGAACGCCGCGCCGAACCTCAGCGCCGACGTCCCCGCGTTGCTGGAGCTGGCGCAGAAGACCGGGTCGCCGCTCGCCGGCAAGGATCTCAAGACCGGGCAGACCTGGATGAAGACGCTGATCGCCCCGGGCATCAAGGCGCGGCTGCTCGGCGTCGAGGGCTGGTATTCGACCAACATCCTCGGCAATCGCGACGGCGAAGTGCTCGACGATCCGGAGTCGTTCAAGACGAAGGAAGAGAGCAAGAAGTCGGTGCTCGACTACATCCTTCAGCCGAACGCTCTATCCCGACCTCTACGAGAAGCTGTGCCACGTCGTCCGCATCAACTACTACCCGCCGCGCGGCGACAACAAGGAAGGCTGGGACAACATCGACATCTTCGGCTGGCTCGGCTACCCGATGCAGCTGAAGGTGAACTTCCTCTGCCGCGACAGCATTCTCGCGGCCCCGATCGTCCTCGACGTGGCGCTGTTCCTCGATCTCGCGCGGCGCTCCGGCATGAGCGGCATCCAGGAGTGGCTGTCGTTCTACTTCAAGAGCCCGATGCACGCCGCCGGTCTCTACCCTGAGCACGACCTGTTCATCCAGCTGATGAAGCTGAAGAACACGCTGCGCTTCCTCAAGGGCGAGGACCTGATCACCCACCTCGGTCTCGAGTACTACGACTGATGTCGGAGCAAGCTGCAGCCGGCGCTGCTCGGCGGCGTGCTCATCGGCGTGCTGTCGGCGCTGCCCTTCGTCGGCGCCTGCTGCTGTCTGTGGGTGATCGCCGGCGGCGTGCTGACGACCTATCTGCTGCAGGAACGAATCACGACGCCGGTGACCGCCGGAGACGCGAGCGTCGCCGGCCTGCTGGCCGGCGTCTTCGGCGCCTTCATCTCGACCCTCGTCGGTGCAGCTCGTCACGTTGGCCCGCGGCGGGAGCATGAGCGACGCGGTCAACAGTCTCCTCGCCCGGGGCGAGCTGCCGCCGGAGATGATTGGCGCGCTGGAGCGGGTCCGCGACTTCCCGCCGGCCGTTTTCGTCATCGGCTCGTTGCTCGTCGCACTGGTGATCTTTCCCGTCTTCTCGATGCTCGGCGCGCTGCTGGGCGTGGCCATCTTCAAGAAGACCCCGCCGCCCCCGCCGCCGGGGACTGTCGAGATCCTGCCGCCGGAATAGAGCCCCAGGCTGCAAAGTCCCAGCGCGCCTCGACTCGCTCGCGCATCCGCGCTGAGTTCTTCGGGCGACGTTCACTCCCAAGAAGAATCAGCAGGATGATCAAGAGGTCAGGAGGCATCAAGAGATCGTTCTTCTCCTGGCCTCTGTTCCTCCTGAACTCCTGCGCATGTTCTTGAACCGGGTAGCGGGCGTCGAACCGAGGGTGGACTAAAATGCCCGGTTATGGCCGAAATCGATAATCTGCTCAGAGAAGACCGCAGTTTCCCACCATCGGACGAATGGAAGTCCGGCGCCATCGTCTCTGACGCGTCCGTCTACGACCGTGCCGCGGCCGATCCCGAGGCCTTCTGGGCGGCGTTCGCCCGCGAGCTGGACTGGATTCAACCGTGGACCGAAGTGGTGCGCTGGAAATCGCCCGAACGCGCAGTGGTTCGTCGGCGGCAAGCTGAACGTCAGCGCCAACTGCGTCGATCGCCACGCGCACAGCGCGCGGCGCAATCGCGCCGCCATCATCTGGGAAGGCGAGCCGGGCGACCGGCGCACCCTGACCTACTGGGACCTGTTCCGCCAGGTGAGCGCCTTCGCCAACGTGCTCAAGTCGCTGGGCGTGAAGAAGGGCGACCGCGTCGCCCTCTACCTGCCGCTCGTTCCCGAGCTCGCCATCGCCATGCTCGCCTGTGCGCGCATCGGCGCCGTGCACAGCGTCGTCTTCGGCGGCTTCAGCGCGGAGTCGCTGCGTGATCGCATCAACGACGCGCAGGCGGTGCTGCTCGTCACCGCCGACGGCGGCTATCGCCGCGGCCAGATCGTGCCGCTCAAACAGATGGCCGACGAGGCGCTCAAAGACACCCCGTCCATCAGGAACGTCGTCGTCGTCCAGCGGCAGGCCGGCTCGCCGATTCCCGTCGACATCCAGGAAGGCCGCGATCACTGGTACCACCGGCTGATGCAGCACGCGTCGCCGCACTGCGAGCCCGAGGCGATGGACTCCGAGGACATGCTCTACATCCTCTACACCTCGGGGACGACGGGGAAGCCGAAGGGGATCGTGCACACGACCGGCGGATATCTGGTCGGCACGTATGCGACGACGAAGTGGGTGTTCGATCTCAAGGACGACGACCTCTACTGGTGCACGGCCGACCTCGGGTGGGTGACCGGCCACAGCTACGTCGTCTACGGTCCGCTGTCGAACGGCGCCACGGTGCTGATGTACGAGGGCGCACCCGACTGGCCGCAGAAGGATCGCTTCTGGGAGCTGATCGAGCGCTACGGCGTGACGATCTTCTACACGGCGCCGACCGCGATCCGTGCGTTCATGCGGTGGGGGACCGAGTGGCCGGCGCGCCGCGACTTGAGCACGCTGCGCCTGCTCGGTTCGGTCGGCGAGCCGATCAACCCGGAAGCGTGGATGTGGTACCACACCAACATCGGGCATGAGCGCTGCCCGATCGTCGATACCTGGTGGCAGACCGAGACCGGCATGATCATGATCACGCCGCTTCCCGGCATCACCAGCACGAAGCCGGGCTCCGCCACGCTGCCGTTCCCCGGCATCTCCGCCGAGATCCGCGACAGCCAGGGCAAGCGCGTCGAGACCGGCGGCGGCCTTCTCGCCCTCACGCGTCCGTGGCCGGCGATGCTGCGCGGCATCTACGGCGATCCCGAACGCTTCGTGAAGACCTATTTCAGCCGCTGGGACGACGGCGTCTATTTCACCGGCGACGGCGCGCGCCGCGACGACGACGGCTTCTTCTGGCTCCTGGGCCGGGTCGACGACGTGCTCAATGTCGCCGGCCATCGGCTGGGGACGATGGAGGTCGAGAGCGCGCTCGTCGATCATCCGAAGGTTGCCGAAGCAGCCGTGGTCGGGCGGCCGCACGAGATCAAGGGCCAGGCCGCGGTGGCCTTCGTCACGCTGAAGGAAGGCGTCAAGCCGTCGCCGGCGATGGCCGACGAGCTCAAGGAGCACGTCGTCCGGAAGATCGGCGCGATCGCGCGCCCGGATCAGATCATCTTCGCGGCGGATCTGCCCAAGACCCGTTCGGGCAAGATCATGCGGCGCCTGCTCCGCGACATCGCCGAAGGCAAGGCGCTCGGAGATACGACGACGCTGGCCGACCCGGCCGTCGTCGCCCGCCTCAAAGAGGACTACGCCGACAAGGAAGGCTGATCGGTTGCGAGCTGCGGCGCGAACCGCTTGTGGAATTCGCGCTGCAGCAGCACCAGGTTGGCCACCATCTGGAGCGCGGTGCCGACAGACCGAGATGTACCAGATGGTCTTCAAGTCGAATCCCGGCTGCTGCGACAGGATGATGATCGGTATGGCGACGATGCGTGATGCGGCTGACCGACGTGATCAGCGGCGGCACGGCATTGCCGAGCGCCTGGAACATGCTCGAGGACACGAACACCACGCCGGACGTGACGAAGCTCCAGGCGGCGATGCGCAGGTACTCCACGCCCACGCGGACGACTTCGGGATCGTTCGTGAAGATCCGCATGAATCGTTCGGCCTCGAAATAGCCGAACACGGCCGAGATCGCGGTGAGCGCCGGCGGCCATCGCGACGGCTGACAGGAACGTCGTGCGCACGCGGTCGGCCTTTCGCGCGCCGACGTTCTGACCGGCCACGGGACCCGCGGCGAAGGCCAGCGCCACCACCGGAAGGAACATCGACTGCACGAGCCGCAGGCCGATGCCGAATGCGGCCTGGGCCGACGCGCCGAACGGGCGGCAGACGGTGTAGACGATGAAGAGGTAGACCGCGGTCAGCGCGAACTCGGCGCCGGCGGGCAGGCCGATCTTCAGCATGCTCGCCCAGATGTCGAAGCGCGGCCGCCAGTCGGCCCAGCGGAGGTGCAGGAACTCGTTGCCGGACGTGAAGTACCGCGACAGCCAGAGCACGCCGACGACCACCGCCACCAGGGTCGAGATCGCCGCCCCGGCGACGCCCATCGGGTAGCCCGTGAACCAGCCGAAGATCAGGATCGGCGCCAGCACCATGTTCAGGACGACCGTCGCCGTCTGCACGATCATTCCGGGCTTGAAGTTGCCGGTGCCGCGAAGTGCCGAGCCCATGGCGACCATCGCGAACTGCAGCGACATCGCCGGGATGAACCAGAGCAGGTAGTCCGCCGCGAGCGCGGCCGTGACGGCGTCGGCCGACAGCACCCGCGTGTAGCTGACGCGCAGCGTCATCATCACCAGCAGAAAGACCACCCCGCACGCGAGCGAGAGCACCTGCGACTGATTGAAGAGCAGCACGGCCCGGTCGCGGTCCTTTCGTCCGGCCGCGTGCGACACCACCGTCGTGGTGCCGACGCCGAGCATCTGCGAGAGGGCGAGGACGACGAACGTGAGGTTGCCGGCAACGCCGACCGCCGCGACCGCCTCCTTGCCGAGCCGGCCGACCCAGTACAAGTCGACGAGGAAATACAGCGTCTGAAAGACCATGGTGACGAGCATGAAGCTCGAGGTCTTGAGCAGATGCCGTGTGACCGAGCCTGTGGTGAGGTCCTGCACGTCAATCCCGATGGCCCATGGCGCATCTTACCGTGAGGGGTCAGGCGAGTCCGGGCACGCATGTGCTGTTTCTGCACATGAATGTGAAATATCCTCGACTGGTCGGTCGCCTGGCATTCAATCGCTGAGCGAGCCGATCCGTGGACCGCGAAGCTGATCGAACGGCTGAAACCCGGGGTCTAATCGACTCGTATAGCTTGTAGTTCCCCCGCTTCGGCATTACAGTTTTGTTCTCCTATGGCACTCATCGAAACTCGCGATCTGTGGAAGACCTACGTCATGGGCTCGGAGGAGATTCACGCGCTCCAGGGCGTGTCGATCGAGATCGAGCGCGGTGATTACGTGGCGATCATGGGGCCGTCCGGGTCGGGGAAATCGACGCTGATGAACCTGATTGGCTGCCTCGACACGCCGAGCAAGGGCAGCTACCTCCTGAACGACAAGGAGGTCGCGTCGATGAACGACGACGAGCTCGCGCGGATTCGCAACGAGGAAATCGGGTTCGTCTTCCAGACGTTCAACCTGCTGCCGAGGGCGACGGCCCTGCACAACGTCGAGCTGCCGTTGATTTACGGCGGCGTGCCGTCGAAGGAACGTCAGGAGCGTGCGCGGCAGGCGCTGGAGAAGGTCGAGCTCACCTCGCGCGCGTCGCACCGGCCGAACGAGCTGTCAGGCGGTCAGCGCCAGCGCGTGGCCATCGCACGGGCGCTCGTGAACGACCCGTCGATCCTGCTCGCCGACGAGCCGACCGGCAACCTCGACTCGAAGACCGGCGTGGAAATCATGGGCGTGTTCGAGCGCCTCCACTCCGCCGGCAACACCATCGTCCTCGTCACCCACGAGGCCGATATCGCCGCCTACGCGCATCGCACGATTTCGATCCGCGATGGTCTGGTGGAGACGCGATACGCGCCGGGGTGAAGTTGGTGCCGTCGCAGCTCACTAGAGTCAAATCCCAAGCTCCAAGCTCCAACTCCCAAGGCACTCCCAACTCCCAACGTCCAAAGCAATCGGCCAACCTCGCCACGCGTTGGAGCTGCTTGGGTTGTCTTGGGAGTTCGTTTGGAGCTTGGGAGTTGGGAGTGCGTTGGGATTTGGAGCTTGGGAGTTGACGCTCTTCAGATCGCCGCCCAGTGTCCCGCGGCGACTTCCCGCAGCGCCGCCATCCGATCGAACGACTCCGGATCGAGCACCACGCGCTGGCGCGCGGCTGACGGGTCCGGCACGGGAATCGCCGACAGCAGCGCCCTGCGTGTAGGGGTGCGCCGGCCGATCGAACAGCGCCTCGGTCTCTCCCATTTCGACGATCCGTCCGCGGTACATGACCGCGACGCGCTGGCAGATGTGCCGCACGAGCCGCAGGTCGTGCGCGATGAAGAGATAGGTGAGCTGCAGCCGCGCCTGCAGCTCCATCAGCAGGTTCACCACCTGGGCCTGCACCGAGACGTCGAGCGCCGAGACGGGCTCGTCCGCGATGATGAAGGACGGATTCAGGGCGAGCGCCCGCGCCAGGCCGATGCGCTGCCGCTGGCCGCCGCTGAACTGGTGCGGAAACCGCGTCACGTGCGCCGGGTCGAGGCCGACGAGCTGAAAGAGCTCGGCGACCCGCTCACGCCGCGCCGCGCGATTGCCGGCCCGGTGGATGATCAGCGGCTCCTCGACGATCGCTCCGACCCGCATGCGCGGGTTGAGCGATGAATACGGATCCTGAAAGACGATCTGCAGATCGCGGCGCGCCCGGCGCATCCGCTCGCGATCGAAGCGCAGCACGTTCTCGCCGTTGAACTCCACTTCGCCCGACGTCGGCTCGATCAGCCGCAGGATGCACCGTCCGGTCGTCGTCTTGCCGCTCCCGGACTCGCCGACCAGGCCGAACGTCTCCCCGGGCTCGATCGCAAAGCTCACGTCGTCCACCGCGCGGACGGGCGCGCCGGCGCGGAACAGGCCCTGCCGCCGGGTGAACTCTTTGACGAGGTGCCGGACCTCGAGCAGTGCCATGCTCAGGCCTGCCTCGCGGCGCCGACTGCAGGCCCGAGGGTCTTCAGCGAGGCTGCTGCAGAAGTGCTCGCAGATGTGGCGACCGGGCTCTGCCTTCGTGCCGCAGCCTTCTGCCACTCGTCGGCTCGATCCCACGGCGGGCTCCACCGCCGGCCCGTGCAGGTAGCACTTCACCGTCCGCCCGCCGCCGAAGTCGGTGGTGCCGGGATGTGCGGTCGGGCACGGCTCGAACCGCGACGGGCAGCGCGGCGTGAAACAGCATCCCGGCGGCAGCGAGCCGGGCGCCGGCACCGTTCCGGAGATGGCCGTCAGCGGCGTGCCGGGCGCGCCGCCGGGAATCGACGCCGAGCAGGCCGCGCGTGTAGGGGTGCGCAGGCGCCGCGAACAGGTCCGCGACCGGCGCTTCTTCGACGATCCGTCCGGCGTACATCACGGCCACGCGGTCGGCCATCTCGGCGACGACGCCGAGGTCGTGCGTGATGAGCAGCAGCGAGAGGCCGAGCCGCTGCTGCAGGTCGCGCAGCAGCTCGAGGATCTGCGCCTGGATGGTGACGTCGAGCGCGGTCGTCGGCTCGTCCGCGATGAGCACTTCCGGATTGCACGCGAGCGACAGCGCGATCAGCGCGCGCTGACGCAAGCCGCCCGACAGCTGATGCGGATATTCGCGCACGCGGCGCGCGGCTTCCGGGACGCGCACCGCTTCGAGCAGCTCGATGGCCTTGTCGCGCGCGGTCCGCCGCGTCGCGCGGCCGTGCACGAGCAGCGTCTCTTCGATCTGATTGCCGATGGTGAAGACCGGATTGAGCGCCGTCATCGGCTCCTGAAAGATCAGCGCGATCTCGGCGCCGCGCACGCGTTGCATCTCGCGTTCCGACAACTGGCAGCAGGTCACGGCCCTTGTAGACGATCGCCCCGCTGGCTGATGCGTCCGGGAGGCTGGACCAGGCGGAGGATCGAGAACGCGGTCAGCGACTTGCCGCTGCCCGATTCGCCGACGAGGCACAGCGTCTCGCCCTTGTGCAGCTGGAAGCTGACGTCGATCACCGCCGGCACGAATCGACCCTCGACGTCGAAGCCGGTCGTGAGACGCTCGACGGCCAGCACCGGTCTCAGACATCGATCTCCTCGTGCTCGCCGAAGACGCGCCTCAGCGCATCGGAGATCTCGCCGACGGTCGCCAGCGCCTCGACGGCGTCGACGATCGGCGGCACGAGGTTGCTGCCGGACTCGGCGGCGCTCACCACCGCATCGATCGCCGAGCGCCAGCGGTCCTGGTCGCGCGAGGCGCGCACCGCGGCCACGCGCTCCCGCTGCTGCTGTTCGAGCTGCGGATCGATCCGCAGCACCTCGATCGGTGCCGCCGCCGACGCCTGGTACCTGTTCACGCCGACGACGATGGCGTCGCCGGAGTCGATGCGCTGCTGCGCGCGGTAGGCGGCGTCCTGGATCTCGCGCTGGATCAGGCCCTGTTCGATGGCCTGCAGCGTGCCGCCGACGGCATCGATGCGCTCGAGCATCGCGACGGCCTCCTGCTCGATGCGGTTGGTGGCGGCTTCAATCGCCCAGGCGCCGCCGAGCGGATCCACGGTGTTGACGACGCCGCTCTCGTTCGCAATCACCTGCTGGGTTCGCAGCGCCGTGCGCGCCGCTTCTTCGGTCGGCAGGCCGAGCGCTTCGTCCTTGCCGTTGCAGTGCAGCGACTGCGTGCCTCCCAGCACGGCGGCGAGCGCCTGGATCGCGACGCGGACGATGTTGTTGTCGGGCTGCTGCGCGGTGAGCGTGCTGCCGGCGGTCTGCGTGTGGAAGCGCAGCTGCTGCGCGCGCGGATTGGTCGCGCCGAAACGGTCGCGCATGATCCTGGCCCACAGCCGGCGCGCCGCGCGGAACTTCGCCACCTCTTCGAGGAAGTCGTTGTGGGCGTTGAAGAAGAACGAGAGCCGCTGGCCGAACGCGTTGACGTCGAGACCCGCGGCACGCGCCGCTTCGACGTAGGCGATGGCGTTGGCGAAGGTGAACGCCACCTCCTGCGCCGCCGTCGATCCCGCTTCGCGGATGTGATACCCGCTGATCGAGATGGTGTTCCAGTTCGGCAGCTCGCGCTCGCAGAACGCGAAGATGTCGGTGACGATGCGGAGCGAGGCGCGCGGCGGATAGATGTAGGTGCCGCGCGCGACGTATTCCTTGAGGATGTCGTTCTGGACCGTGCCCGAGAGCGAGGCGAGCGGCACGCCGTTGCGTCTGCGCCACGGCGACGTAGAGCGCGAGCAGGATGATCGCCGTCGAGTTGATGGTCATCGACGTCGAGATGCGTCCGAGCGGAATGCCGTCGAACAGCTGCGCCATGTCTTCGATCGAGTCGATGGCGACGCCGACGCGGCCGACTTCGCCCTCGGCGAGCGGGTGGTCGGAGTCGTAGCCCATCTGCGTGGGCAGGTCGAAGGCGACGCTCAGGCCGCTGACGCCCTGGTCGAGGAGATAGCGGTAGCGCCGGTTCGACTCGGCCGCCGTGCCGAAGCCGGCGTACTGCCGCATCGTCCAGAGCCGGCCGCGATACATCGTGGGCTGGATGCCTCGGGTGTAGGGGAACTCGCCCGGGAAGCCGAGCTCGGCGGACGGATCCCAGCCGTCGAGGTCGCTGGGATCGAAGAAATGGCGTACGGGTTCGGTCACGGGCGCGGCGCTCCTCGGCGGCGAGCGGCATGATCTCCGCTACGCGGCTACGCATTGTAGCAGAGCGGGCGACAGATCAGCGGCTCGCGGGACTACCAGATGTTGCGGCCAACCCATTGACACTCATAGAGGCCGAGTCTACAATGACGGCAACGGTCCCGCGCTGCAACTCCTTCAATATGCATACACTTGGCTCTGTCTCAGCCGCCCGAGCCGGGATGGCTGTGTCGGGGCACGCCTCCAGCGCAGCCGCGGTGGCGGTGAGGAGGTCCGAGAATGGATGACGTCGTGAACCGGATGGCCAGAGAGCTCTCCGACGCCATTGCCGCTGCTGTCGCAGATGATCCTCGCGTGGAAGCATGCCGGGAGCGGGCGCGAGCGGCGGGATTCGAACTGAAGGTGTCGCTCGAGGCGGTCATCGGATTCGTCAACCGCACGACCCCCGGAGCGCTGGCGAAGCTGCCCGCGCCCCAGAAAGGCGCTGCCCGCGCCGCCGACCGGCGGCCGTTCGAGATCAGCGCCAACGATCGCCGCTTCCTGCGCTCGCTGCGGATTGCCGCGGACGAGACGCAGGAAAAAGAAGTCGAATAACCCGCGCGCACGCGCGCGGACGCATCGAAAAGGCCCTTCAGTCGAAGGGCCTTTTTTCATTTCCGGGCGCTGCTCTGCTGCGCGACGCGCGCGGCGGCTTCTGCGGCGGCCTTGGCGTCGCCGAGGTAGTAGTGGCGCAGCGGCTTCAGCTGCTCGTCGAGCTCGTAGACCAGCGGGATGCCGGTCGGGATGTTGAGCTCGACGATGTCCTCGTCGCTGATGCCGTCGAGATACTTGACGAGCGCGCGCAGGCTGTTGCCGTGCGCGGCGATCAGCACGCGCTTGCCGCTCTGGATCGACGGCGCGATCACCTCGTGCCAGTAGGGCAGGAAGCGCTCGACGGTGTCCTTGAGCGACTCGGTCAGCGGGATCTCGCGCGGATCGAGACCGGCGTAGCGCGGATCGCGAGCGGCGGAGCGCGGATCGTCGGCGGCGTCAGCGGCGGCGGCGGGATGTCGTAGCTGCGGCGCCAGATCTTGACCTGCGCCTCGCCGTGCTTCTCCGCCGTCTCCGCCTTGTTCAGCCCCTGCAGCGCGCCGTAGTGCCGCTCGTTCAGCCGCCAGCTGTTGATGACCGGCAGCCACATCTGATCGAGCTCGTCGAGCGCGATCCAGAGCGTGCGGATCGCGCGCTTCAGCACCGACGTGTAGGCGAGGTCGAACGCGTAGCCGCCGTCCTTGAGCAGCCGCCCGGCGGCGCGCGCCTCTTCGCGGCCGCGTTCGGACAGATCGACGTCGGTCCATCCGGTGAAGCGGTTTTCCTTGTTCCAGACGCTCTCGCCGTGGCGAAGGAGAACGAGTGTGGGCATGGTAGTCGTGGTGTTCGTGAGCTGGCAGCTGGCAGCTCAGAGCGCTCAGAAGATCTTCCGACCCTGACTGCCAGCTCGCTGACTACGCTGTCTCCCTATTTCAACTGTTTCAGCGCCGCTTTCCCCGCGTAGCGGCCGGCCGATCCCAGCTCCTCTTCGATGCGCAGCAGCTGGTTGTATTTCGCGACGCGGTCGCTGCGGCTCGCCGAGCCGGTCTTGATCTGGCCGGCGGCCGTGGCCACGGCCAGATCGGCGATGGTCGTGTCTTCGGTCTCGCCCGAGCGGTGCGAGATGATGCTGGTGTAGCCGGCCTTCGACGCCATCGCGATGGCGTCGAGCGTTTCGGTGACGGTGCCGATCTGATTGAGCTTGATCAGGATCGAGTTGGCGACCTTCTCGTCGATGCCGCGCTGCAGGATCGTCGTGTTGGTGACGAACAGGTCGTCGCCGACGAGCTGCACGCGGTCGCCGAGCGCCTTGGTGAGCGCGCGCCAGCCGTCCCAGTCGCCCTCGGCGACGCCGTCCTCGATCGAGATGATCGGGTACTGCCGCACCCAGTCCTCGTAGAGCGCCACCATCTCGTCGGGCGTGCGCGTCTTCTCGCCGGACTTCTTGAACTCGTAGGTGTGCGTCGACTCGTTCCACAGCTCGCTCGAGGCGACGTCGAGCGCGAGGTAGATGTTCTCGCCGGCCTTGTAGCCGGCCTGCGCGACCGCTTCGAGCACGAGGTCGACCGCTTCGCGGTTCGACGACAGGCTCGGCGCAAAGCCGCCTTCGTCGCCGACGCCGGTCGCATGCCCCTTCTTCTTCAGGATGCCGCGCAGCGTGTGGAAGATCTCCGCGCCGGTGCGCAGCGCCTCGGCGAACGACGGGCGCGCCGACCGGCATCACCATGAACTCCTGGAAGTCGACGCTGCTGTCGGCGTGCGCGCCGCCGTTGAGGATGTTCATCATCGGCACCGGCAGCACCGTGCCGCCGTCCGTGCCGCCGTGCAGCGTCGGCGAGGTGGCGGTAGAGCGGCACGCCGGCCGCCGGCCGCCGACGCGCGCGCCAGCGCCATCGACACGCCGAGCAGCGCGTTGGCGCCGAGCCGTCCCTTGTTCTCGGTGCCGTCGAGGCTGATCATCGCCTCGTCGACCGCGCGTTGATCGGCCTCGCTGCCGATGAGCGCCTTCGCGATCTCGCCGTTGACGTGGCCGACCGCCTTCGTGACGCCCTTGCCGAGATAGCGCTTCTTGTCGCCGTCGCGCAGCTCCAGCGCTTCGCGCTGTCCGGTCGACGCGCCCGACGGCACCGCCGCCCGCCCGAACGCCCCGCCCTCGAGCGTGACGTCGACTTCAACCGTCGGATTGCCGCGCGAATCGATGATCTCGCGCCCGTGCACTTTCTGAATCTTCAACACTCACTCCTGTGCTTTCCGAACCCGCGAACCCGCCGAGACCGCGCGAAGCGCCCGCGATCCCTACCGCTCCGATCCCCTCCGATCGAACTCGGCCTCGTAGCGCAGCGCGTCGTCGGTGATCGGCTGCGGTGAAAGGTTCGTCCTCCTTGGTCACCACCACGACGCCGTTGTCGCTGACGGTGTGCCGCCGGCGATCCTCTTCTTCGTTGTAGCCAATCTGCGCGCCGCGCGGGATGAAGACGTCGCGATCGATGATCGCGCGGCGGATGCGGGCGTGGCGGCCGACGCGCACGCCCGGCATCAGGATGCTCTGATCCACGTCGCAGAAGCTGTGCACGCGCACGTTGGGGCAGAGCACGCTGCCCGAGACGCGGCTGCCCGAGATGATGCAGCCCGCCGAGATGATCGAGTCGAGCGCCTGGCCGCAGCGGCGCCCTTCGTCGGCGAAGACGAACTTGGCGGGCGGCGCCTGCAGCTGGTGGGTGCGCAGCGGCCATTCCGGATCGTAGAGATTGAACTCCGGGTTGACGTGGCACAGGTCCATGTTCGCTTCGTAGTAGGCGTCGAGCGTGCCGATGTCGCGCCAGTACTTGCCCGCCTTCTTGTTCTCGTCGTAGAAGCGGTAGGCGTAGACCGGCACCTGCGAGATCAGCTCGGGAATGATGTCCTTGCCGAAGTCGTGCGACGTGTCCGGCTTGCGCGAGCTCTCCTCGAGCGCCGGCACCAGCACCGACATGTCGAAGATGTAGATGCCCATCGACGCGAAGACCTGGTCGCCGGGCGGCAGATCCTTCGGCTTCTCGAGGAACCCGGTGATGCGATCGTGCTCGTCGACCTGGAGCACGCCGAAGCGGCTCGCTTCCTCCGACGGCACCTCGATCACCGCCAGCGTCGCCCCGGCGCCGCGCTCCTGGTGGAAGCGCAGCATCTTCGCGTAGTCCATCTTGTAGACGTGGTCGCCCGACAGCACGATCAGGTGCTTCGGGTTCTCGCGCAGGATCGAATAGAGGTTCTGGTAGACCGCGTCGGCGGTGCCCTGATACCAGTGCTCGCCGACGCGCTTCTGCGGGCTCAGGATCTCGATGAACTCGCCGAGCTCGTCGGCGACGACGCTCCATCCCATGCGCAGGTGGCGGCTGAGCGAGAGCGACTTGTACTGCAGCGCGATGAAGATGCGCCGCAGCCCGGAATTGATGCAGTTGCTGAGCGTGAAATCGATGATCCGGTACGGGCCGCCGAAGTAGACCGCGGGCTTCGCCCGCTCCTTGGTGAGCGGGTACAGCCGTTCGCCCACGCCTCCCGCCAGCACCATCACGAGAATGTCGTCGAGCACGAGGACCCCCTAGCGCTTGAGGACGACGCGCGCCGGGGCGCCGTCCGCGCCCGCGATGCGCAGCGGCAGACAGTACAGCTCGTACATGCCGGGCTCGGCATCGGAGAGGTTGAGCCCCTCGATGATCACCACTCCCTGCGAGAGCAGCGCCCGGTGCGCGGGCGCGCCGGGCTTCTGGAACTCCTCGACGGAGAGATAGTCGACGCCGACCACCTTCACTCCCTGGTCGACGAGGTACTTCGCGGCGCTCTCGGTCAGATGCGTGTAGTCGGGCTTGAACGCGCCGCCGCCGTTCCACAGCGCGGAGTTCGGCGTCTTGAAGAGCACGCGCAGATCCTCGCGCAGTCCCGCGGCGGCGAGATCGTCGGCGGTGATGCCGCCCCGGCGCGGCATGTCGACGACCCGCGCGCGGCCGATCAGCAGCTCGAGCGACAGCGCGTCGGTGCCGGCGCCGTCGGGAAGAAGTGCAGCGGCGCGTCGACGTGCGTGGCGGTGTGCGTGCCGATCACCATGCGCGACACGTTGGAGCTGTCGCCGTTGGCGATCCGCTTCACCGGCTCGAACTCGAAGGGCGGGTTACCTGGGTAGGTCGGGATGCCCGGCGCCAGAGGCACGCTGACATCAAGGAATCGCGGCACGCGCGCCATAGAAGCGCTGATGATATCAAAGCGTGCCGGTGAACCGTGTATCATCCAGACGTTCCGGCAGGGCGGCCTCACGACGCCCGTGCTCCGCCGCGCCGGCCCCGTTCGGTCGAAACGTCCCGCTGACGCGGGGACCTCTGGCAGGCATGCACGCACCAGCGCGATTGGCATGTACCGTGGCCGCAGTGTCGCTGTTGAGCGCTCGATCGCTCGACGCGCAGACGCTCGATCGCCGGCAGGTCGAACGCATCGAGCAGACGCTGCGGCAGGAGGGCGAGGAGGTCGTCGCCCTGGCCGACGCCGCCGCCGCCGGCGAGCCGGTGCCCGGCGATTTCACGCTCGGCTGGCACAACGACTACCTCAAGGCCCAGACCGGCACCTTCATCCCGTTCGTGGTCTTCATCGAATCGAAGACCGTCCCGGCCGACGCGGCGCTGCTCTATGTGCGGGCCGCGCGCAGCCGTGGCGCCGAGGCCGGCGACAGCCGCGACCGCGGCCGCGGCCGGCGCCCCCCGCCGCCGGCTGGTCAGCTATCCGCTCGAAGAGATCTACCCCGTCACCCTGGTTCCGGGGCAGCCGGTCCGCATCGCCCGCGGCTGTTCGCTCTCGCCGGGCAAATACGAGCTGACGGTCGTGGTCCGCGAGCGTGAGCGCCAGGACGCCCGCGGCCGCCGGCGCGCCGCCGCGGTCCTCCGCCAGACCCTCGACGTGCCCGATTTCTCCACGAACGAGCTGACGACCAGCACGGTGATGCTCGCCGACGCCCTGACGGTGCTGCCCGGGAGCGCCGGCGCGAGCACGAGCTCAGCGAGCGCCCCTACGTCATCGGCAACCGGGAGATCCAGCCGGCGGCCGACGCCCGGTTCCGGCCGTCTGAAGAGCTGATTGTCGTATTCCTGGTCTACAACCCGTCCGTCACACCGGCCAAACACTTTGACCTCGAGGTGGAGTACCATTTCTTCAGGAAGAGCAGAGCCGGTGAGGAGGGGCCTGGACCGAGCGCTCCCGCCGGTGTCGCGGCGCTGCCGGGCGAGCGGTATTTCAATCGCACCGAGCCGCAGCGCTTCAATCCTGTCATCCTGGGGCCGAATTTCGACCCTGCCGCCGGGCAGCCGGTGCTGGCGGGGCAGGGCGTCCCGTTGGCGGGGTTTCCCGAGGGCGAGTACCGGCTCTCCGTCAGGGTGACGGACCTGGTGGCCGGGCGCTCCCTCGAACGTCACGTGGCTTTTACCGTTCGGCAGTAATGCTGTTCGCCTGCGTGCATCGATGTGCACGCCGCCCGATCAACCGTTTCTGAGTGGAGGCAGCTGCCATGGAACGCCTGACCCGCGACGCGTCGGTGGCGTTCGTCGGCGTAGCGGCGGTCGTGCTGATGGCGCTTCCGGCGGAGGCGCAGAGCCGGGGTGCGTCCTCTCTCCAGACGCCCCCCAGGCTCCAGGCGCGCGCGCTGAGCGGCACCATCACCGGGACGGTCATGGATGAAACGTCGACGCCCGGGTTGTCGTCTGTGCGGAGTCCGGTCCATCCCGCTCCGAGGTCGACGGGAGTGAGGCCGGGCGCTGGCGACGACCAGTCGAACGGGAGATGGATGGCGGGCAGACCGTGGATGGCGCGGAGGTCGTAGCCGAGCACCGCGATCAGGAAGCGTACAAGGTCATCGATGTCCGCCGCTGTCATGACGGGTCTCGGACCCTCGGCCCGCTCAGCGCGCAGCAGGGCGACGCCGACGGGGTCGGGAACGAAGTAGTAGCGCAACTCGCCGCCGGCGCTCGCGAGCACGAGCCCATCACGATCCCGCGTCACCTCGTACCCGAGCGTGCGCGTCCACTCTTCGAATTTCTCAGGCAACCGAATTTCCA
>CAWGYV010000010.1:0-8514 GCA_963826825.1 uncultured Acidimicrobiia bacterium
GCCTCCCCCCGTGAGGGGGAGGGGCGGGCAGCGAGCGGACCCCTCCCTTGAGGGAGGGGAGCCAGCGCCGCCTTCCTCGGCCGCCGCCTCCAGTGGCTGACATTTCTTGCACGGCCGATACCCCGCCGCGGCGGCTTGGGAGGCGTCGTGGAACCAGACGCGGTGCTTGTCGGTGACGCGGCGGGCGTGGTGGCAACTCGGGTAGCAGTAGATGTGGGTGGTGTCGCTGCCGGTGAGACGGTGGCCGGCGACGGCTTCGGCTTCCATCTCGGCGACGTCGAGACCCTCGGCCGCGAGCAGGGCACGCTTCATCTCGGGGCCGTAGGCGTAATTGCCAACCGTCCCGTCGGAGCGGATGACCCGGTGGCATGGGACCACGACCGGGACCGGGTTCCTCGCCATCGCTGTTCCCACCGCGCGGACAGCCCCGGGACGCCCGACCTGGCGGGCCACCCAGGCGTATGGGCGGACCTCGCCCGGTGGAATGGCGGTGATGGCACGCAGCACCTCGGCCTGGAACGGGGACACGCTCCGGAGATCCACCGGGAGCGAACCCAGTCGCCCCGTGTCGAGCGCCCGGTCGAGAGCGCGCTGCCACTTCGGAGGGAAGGTGGGCACCGGCACGATCTCACGACCCACGTGGCGACGGAACGCTGCCTCGAACTCGGCCTCATCTACCGCCGGGGCGATCCAGGAGACACCGTTGCGGCTGAAGGCCACGAAGAGGTCTCCCAGCGGGCCGGGAACCCGGACGTATCCGTCGGCCAGACCTGTGGAAGCAACACTCGGGGCAGAAGCGAAGGCGGTGCGGTTGTGCGCAGCCCTTCCAAACCCTCGATCACGTCCATCATCGTTCCTCCTCGTCGAGCAGGGCTCGCAGCGTCGCCAGCCCACGGTGCACATCTGCCTTGACCGTCCCCGACGGCCGGCCTGTGGCCTCGGCGATCTCCTCGTAACTGAGCCCAACGACGTGGCGAAGCACGACGGCGGTGCGCTGCAGGCCGATCGGATCCCGCCAGCCTGCGGTGCCACTCGCTCTCGGACTCGGCGATCAGTGCCGACTCCTCGGGGCCGGGGCCGGGCATGGCAGGTTCACGGGGTGTGGTCAGTTCCAGCGGCGGGGGTTTGCGGCTGGCGGTTCTCGCCCGGTTGCGGGTGAGATTGAGTGCGATGGTCCACAACCACCCGCGGAGTCGGAGGGCGAGGATCCGGTCGGGTGGGAAGTCGCGGAGAGAGCGGTATGCCCTGGCGAAGGTCTCCTGGGCGAGATCCTCGGCGTCGGCCCGGTTGCCGACCATCCGGAGGAGTCCGGAGAACAGCCCGTCCTCGAAAGCGCGCACCAGGGCGGGGAAGGCATCGTCCACGCCCGCCGCCAAGAGGTGGACTATCTCGGAGTCCCGGGTCTCTGCATCCACCACAGCCGTCATGATCGTCGCCATCCTGCATGAAGAACACCGGTCCACGCCCTCCGGTTGCAGGTTCTTTCTATGGTGCGCCAGTGGGTTTCACCAAGCTGGAACTCGAGGCCTTCCGCGATCAGCCGGTGGACGATCTCATCGGACCCGGTGTGAAACTGCTGTTCATCGGGATCAACCCTGGTTTGTGGACCGCCGCCACCAACACCCATTTCGCCCGGCCAGGGAACCGCTTCTACCCGGCGCTGTACATGGCGGGGATCACCGATCGGCTGCTTGACCCCGCCGCCGGGCTCGACCGAGGCCCGTCAGCACCTGTTGGATCGGGGGGTTGGGGTCACCAATCTGGTCAACCGGGCAACGGTGCGGGCCGACGAGCTGTCGTCTGCCGAGCTACAGGAAGGGGCGGCATCGCTGACCGCGCTGGTAGAGATGTGGCGTCCCAAGGTCGCCGCGGTGCTCGGCGTCACCGCCTACCGAATCGGTTTCTCCCGTCCGAAGGCGGTGTCAGGGCGCCAGCCCGAGTCGCTCGGCGGGAGCCGGTCTGTACGTGCTGGGCAACCCGAGCGGTCTCAACGCCCACGAGTCGGCGGGATCGCTGGCGCGTTCCTTCCGGGTGGTCGCTGAAGCCGCCGGCGTTCCGCTCGACCCGCCCGGCTGGTGATCTCAGCGAAGCCTGGAGTACCGCCTTGCCCAAGAGGCGCCGCTCCGCCATGGCGTTTAGGGCATCGGCCCCATTCTCCAGAGGAACGACCATCGAGACGTGGGGGCGCAACTCGTTGGCACGCACCCATTCGAAGAGGCGGTCGAAGAGCTCCGGTTGTGGTCGGGCTGGCGGGCGGTGAAGCACCCCAGAAAACGCCCACAACCGACGCCCCTTTGAGCAGGGCGATGTTGGCAGGAATCGCCGGGATGGACCCAGAGGCGAACCCGACCACCAACAGCCTCCCTCGCCACGCCAGCGAACGGGCCAGCACCTCGAACTGGTCGCCGCCCACTGGGTCGAACACCACGTCGAAGCCATCGGGGCTCATCTCTCGCAGTCGAGGGCGCAGCTCACCGTCGGCCACGATGACCTCGTCGGCACCGAGGGCGGTGGCCAGCGACCTCTTCTCCTCGCTGCTCACGATCGCCACGACCCTCGCTCCCAGTTGCCGGCCCACCTGGATCGCCGCCATGCCGACACCGCCCGAGGCACCCGTGACCAGCAGTCGCTCGCCGGCCTGGAGGGCCGCTCGATCGACCAGCGCATGGATCGCGGTGCCGTAGGCGAGAGGGAAGGCGGCGACCTCGTTGTCTGTGAGCTCCTCGGGCGCCCGAAAGGTCATCGCCGCCGGTGCAACCACCTCCGTTGCCCAGCCGCCATGCCCCACCACCGCCATGACCCGATCACCCGGTGAAAACATACCTACATCGTCCGGCAGCATCGGTCACGGTCCCGGCCACCTCCAGCCCGGGTGCAAAAGGAAGTTCGGGGCGGAACTGGTACCGCCCGAAGGTCATCAGCAGGTCGGGGAAGTTGACCCCGGCACGACTGACCTCGATGCGGACGGCGCCCGGGGCGCTTTGTGGAGGGAAAGTCGTCCTCGTACACGAGGTCTCCGGTCCGGTCAACTGGTGGCAGACGAGCGCCCGCACGAGGCTATCCGTGACCCGGCCAGTGCCCCGACATGAGTCGGCGCATCGCATCGAATGCTGCGACCTTGAACGCCGACGCGTAGGTCGGGGTGGGGAGGGTGAGGGTGGTGAACATCTCCACCGTTCCGCGGAAGGCGAGGACCATCGAACCGGCGGCGACGATCTCCGAGGCTATGTCGCCGATGCAGTGGACGCCGACCAGGCGGCGGTCCCAGCGACGCACTATGAGCTTGAGCAGACCGCCCCTGCCGGCGATGGCGCCCCTGGGAAGCTCGGCGAGGTCGGCACGGCCAACCTCGTAGACGACGCCGCGTTGGCGACACTCCTGCTCGGTCAGACCCGCCCCGGCCACCTCGGGTGTCCCGTACACCGCCGACACCCACAGCGGATTGACCGTCTCGATGAAGTCGAGACCCAGGGCGTGAGCGACGGCCACCCGTCCCTGCTCGGCGGCGACCGACGCCACCGTCGCCCCAAGGACGTCGCCGACCGCGTAGATGCCGGGGACGGTGGTGCGGAACCGATCGTCGACCAGGATCCGCCCCCGCGAGTCGGTTTCCACACCCGCAACCTCGAGTCCGAGACCCGTGGTGTTGGGGTCACGTCCCGCCGCGAAGAGGACCACGTCGGCGACGACGGTCGATCCGTCGGCAAGCGTGGCGACGAGATGGTCGCCCATCCGGTCCACCCGGTCAGTCCGCACCCCGAGCCTCGTCCCGATCCCCATCCTTTCGAGTTCGGCTTGCATCGCCGCCACGATCTCGTCATCCATGGCGGGCAGGATCCGCTCGAGCAGATCGGAGATGATCACCTCGACGCCGAGGGCGGCGAAGGCCGTGGCGAACTCGATGCCCACCGGCCCGGCACCCACCACCAGCAATCGGTCAGGGCACGCGGTGCAATCGGAGCACCTCGTCGGAGTCGCATACCCCGGGGTCGTCGAAGGGAATGCCAGCGGGATGATGCGGCCGGGAGCCGGTGGCGATCACCACCGCCGGGGCTTCGAGCAGTGTCGGCCCGTCGTCGCCGTCGACCTCGACGTTTCCGTCGCCGGTGAGTCGTGCCGGATCCACGGATCCACTCGACTCCACAGTCGCTGATCGACCGCGCCGTGACCTTTTGGAGCAGCGAGCACACTTCCTCGGTTCGCCTTGCGATGCGCTCTATTGCGACCTGCGGCGGCGTCTCCAAGGGCGACCTCGTACACCTCGTCGGTCGCGGAACCCTGTCAGGTAGAGAGCCGCTTCGCGCAGGGTCTTGGTCGGGGCGCCGCCGGTGGTTGTTACCGTTCCGCCCGGCGCCGACCGCTCCACCACGGCGACACTGCCGCCCAAAGTCGCCGCCAGCTCGGCGGCCGCCTCGCCGGCCGGGCCCGAACCGATGACTATCAGATCGAAGCTCGTGCGGCCACCGAGTCGACCCTAACGAGTGGCCCCCGGGAAGGGCGTCGGTCGGGCGTCACAAAGGGGCGGGCTCGAGGCGGACCAGGATCTCGGCTACGCAGAGGTGTCAGGGTGACACCGCCCTCAGGGCTCTGGATGGTGCGCCAGCACCTTCCCCGGCTGGTGCTGCACCTTGGTGCCGGCGATGTGGTCGTGCCAGCCCCTCCGCTCGTCGTCGACGAGGACCCAGAGGAAACCGGCGCCCAAAGGAATGAGCGACACGATGTAACCGATGCGAGCGAAGCAAGGCCCTCCCCAGGGTGATGTCACCGCCACCCGTTCTGACTACCCGGAGACCCATGAGCCACTTCCCGGGAGTGCGGCCGGTGAGGTCGGTGGAGAGGGCGAAGTAGAGAACGGCAATCAACGGAGCCACGAAGAAGAGCACCACCGGGCTTCAGCTGAATGGGGTCCGCTCCCAGGATCAAGTCGATGAAGCTCCGGACGCACCCAACCGCCGCCGGCGATGATCACGGTGAGCAACACCGTGTCCGTGGCGATGGCGAGGGCACGACTGACAAAACCCGCGGTCGTCCCGACCCGCTCCTCAATGGGGTCGTTCATTCCGCTGGGACTGCCTGTGGTGCACGCTTGGGCCGTCCAAGCAGCCGCCGGACGAATGCCTCGGCGTGGTCGTCGATGTCGGCGGCGGCTTCTCTCACCTCGGCCACCGCGCTCTGGGTCAACCCGGCGCTGGCGTCGGCGACCAGCTCGCGCAGCGCATCGCTCTTGGAGAGTCGTCCCATGAAACCCGCAACCGTCTCTTCGAGGGCCCGGATGGCCATCGCCTCGGTGCGGGGAGCCTCGAGCCTTCCCAGGATCACGACCCGTTCGATCTCCTCTTGGATCGAAAGCCGGAGGCGGTCGATCCGGTCGGCAACCGCCGAACCCGGCCATACCGCGGAGAACAACGAGGTCACCGGGCCGGTGAACCGCCCAACCGACTGTCGCGCCCGATCGGTCGTCGCCAGCGCCGTCCTGGCGTAGTCGGGCAGCGAGAGGATCGCGCCAACGGCCAGACGCCGTGGCACGGCGGGTCTCCTCACTGCGCCGGGTCGCCAGGGACCATGGCGAGGCGCGCCTCCAGGGCCGACGCGTAATCGGTGAGCCGCTCTAGGCCGAGGGCAACGACCCCGGCGATGAGGCGAAGCATGGAGGGTGGTAGCCGGTGTTCGACGACGACGGCGGGGACCGGCGAGTCGGTGGTCATCGTCTCGGCACCGCGGCAGCAGCGATCGCACGATGGTCCAGCCCTGGCGGCAAAGTGCCCAGTGCGAGCCCATGGTCCGGATCGAGCCTCGAGGCGCAGAAGGCATCGGCCACCTCTGGGCGGCGTCCCCACCTGACCAGCAGGGAGCCCTGTAGGGCGAGAGCCATCTGCTCGACCAGCCGTCGGGCGTCTGGCTCCTCGGCCGGGCTCGCCATCGCCTGCCGGAGACGCCGATGCGCCGCGGCGAGGCGCCGGTCTGAATCCGACCCCTCCGCCACCTCGTCGAGAAGGGCTTCGACCGTTTCCGGGTCGCGCGACACGGCGCGCAGGACATCCAGGCAGATGACGTTGCCCGAGCCCTCCCAGATCGAGTTGAGCGGCGCCTCGCGGTAGAGGCGCGGCATGATCGACTCCTCGACGTACCCGTTACCACCGAGACACTCGAGTGCCTCTCCGACCACCTGCGGTGCCCGCTTGGTGACCCAGTACTTGGCGATGGGGGTGATGATGCGGCGCAGCGCCGCCTCGTTGGGGTCGGTCGGTGCCGCATCGAAGCTCGCCGCCACCCTCACCATCAGCGCCACCGCCGCTTCGGTCTCGACCTCGAGATCGGCGAGCACGGCCAGCATGAGGGGCTGGTCGATCAGCTTCCGGCCGAATGCGGTCCGGTGGACGGTGTGGTGCGCCGCCTGGGACACGGCCTGTCTCATGAGTGCAGCCGAGCCGATCACGCAGTCGAGCCGGGTGCCTGCGACCATCTCGATGATGGTGGGAACACCTCTGCCCTCCTCACCGATCAGCCTTCCCCAAGCGCTGTCCAGCTCGATCTCGCTCGAGGCGTTCGAACGGTTCCCCAGCTTGTCCTTGAGCCGTTGGAGATGGACCGTGTTCCGCTCACCATCCGGGGTCCAGCGGGGGACGAGAAAACAGGACAGGCCACTCGGAGCCTGGGCAAGCATCAGGAAGGCGTCGCTCATCGGGGCCGAGCAGAACCACTTGTGCCCGGTCAGCACGTACTCACCACCACCATTGATGGGAACCGCGCTGGTCAGGTTGGCCCGAACGTCGGAGCCGCCCTGCTTCTCGGTCATCGCCATCCCCATCAGCACACCGGTCTTCTTCGAGCGGGCTGACTCGAGGCGTCGTATCGGCGGCTCAACAGCAGAGGCTCCCACTCTGCGGCCACTTCCGGCTGCGCCCGCAACGCCGGCACCGCCGATGCGGTCATCGAGATCGGGCACCAGTGCCCCGCCTCCACCTGGGAACTCATGTAGGTGAGGGCGGCACGTGTCACCTGGGCGGCCTTGCGGTCCTCGCCATCCCAGGGGAGCGAGTGCAGCCCGTGGGTCACCGCCATGTCGAGCAGGTTGTGCCAGGACGGGTGGTACTCGACCTCGTCCACCCGGTGCCCATTGGCATCGTGGGTCCGCAATCGGGGAGGAACCGGTCGGCGTCGAACCCCCATTGGAAGACCTCGGCTGACCCCACCAGCCTCCCGAAGCCGGACAGATCGGACTGGGAAGAACCGCCGCCACGCGCATCAACCGCGTCACCGAGGAGCGGATCGGCGGCGTACAGGTCGTAGTCGACCAACGGAGGAGGTTGGTTCAGTACCTGGTGAGTCGGCGGCATTGGGACTGACGCTAGACGGCGCAAAGCCGTTGGCAGCGAGCAGGTGCGTCACATGTTGGGTCGCGGGACCCATCGAGGTATCCCCCAAACCTGTCGAACCATCCCGTCCAGGGGGATCTCGCGGAGGATTCATTTGCGATTTCGATTGTTGGGCGCGCTCGTGCTCATCGCACTCGTGGCCGCACCTGCTGGGGCTCGAGCCGCCGATGACGTGCCTCCCGGCGGCTTCTTCGATGACGATGACGGCTCCACACACGAGCCGGCGATCAACGCGCTTGCTGCTGCCGGCTTCACCGATGGTTGCGGTCAAGGCCGCTTCTGTCCCGAGGAGGTCGTCACCAGGGGCCAGATGGCAACCTTCCTGGCCAGGGTGCTCGACCTCGACGACGCCCGCCGGGCTCCGTTCGACGATGCCACCGGGAGCGCCCACCGCGACGGGATTGACCGTGTTTTCGCCTCGGGGATCACCAAGGGATGCTCGGAGACATCCTTTTGTCCCGAACTCGGCATTACCCGGGAGCAGGCGGCCTCATTCCTCTACCGGGGCTTTGCCTTTCCGACCACCGAGGCGCGTCCCTTTTCCGATGTCGGCGAAGTTCATGCCGAGGCTGTAGCCGCGCTGTGGGGTGCCGGTGTCACCAGGGGTTGTGACGACCAACGGCCCCGGCTCTTCTGTCCGAGAGACTTGGTGACACGTGCCGAGATGGCATCTCTCCTCGTCCGCTCGCTTGGGCTCGACGGCATTCCATCTCCTCCTGGAGCTGCGGGTGTCGTCTACCTCACCTTCGACGACGGTCCACATCCCACCTGGACTCCACAGATTCTCGATGTCCTCGCCCGTCACGGCGCAGTGGCGACCTTCTTCGTGATCGGCTCATCGGCCAGTGCCTACCCGTCGAATGTGAGCGACGTCGCCGACGCCGGCCATGCCGTCGAGAACCACACCTGGTCGCACCGCTATTTGACGCAGATTTCCGATGGTGAGGTGCTCAGCGAACTCCAGCGCACTTCCGAGGTCGTAGGGTCGATTACCGGGACCGCACCTTGCGCGATGCGTCCTCCCGGCGGCCATGTCGACGCCAGAGTGCGAAGTCTGGCTGCTTCGTTGGAGCTATCTACGGTGATGTGGGACATCGACCCGCAGGACTGGCGCCGCCCAGGGGCGTCGGTGATCGCC
>CAWGYV010000011.1:0-11160 GCA_963826825.1 uncultured Acidimicrobiia bacterium
CGCCGTTGGTCATGCTTTGCGCACTGCAAACGACCCCCTGGTGTGGCCTGCAGATTCCGAGATGGCGTCTTAGGCTCGGCGGCGACCGCAAGCAGCGGTGAACGGATCGTGGGCGCGCCTGGAGGTGAGACGTGGACACGCAGGACGGATCCGGCACGGTAGACCGCCGCGGATTCCTCGGAATGGCGGCTAAGGGAGCATTGGGTGCCACAGCCATCGGGCTGCTCGCCTGCCAGAACCAGGCAGCGCCCGGTGCGGACGGCACCTCCACCGAGCTGACCGAGGCGGCTGCCGGCGATGAGTCGCTACCCGAAATCGAGTGGGAGATGCCGACCAGCTGGCCG
The DNA here is from genome assembly GCA_963826825.1 of uncultured Acidimicrobiia bacterium. Lineage (GTDB taxonomy): Bacteria > Actinomycetota > Acidimicrobiia > Spongiisociales > DATADW01 > DATADW01. The sequence continues at coordinate 345 of CAWGYV010000011.1, forward strand.
GCGGCGCTCGACACGATCTACGGCGGCGCCACCACGTTCGCCGACCGGGTGAACTCGCTCAGCGGGGGGCGGTTCGTGGTCACGGCCAGGGAAGGTGGTGAGATCGCCCCACCGCTGGAGGTGCTGCAGACGGTCCAGAGCGGCGGTGCGCAAGCGGGCCACACCGCGTCCTACTACTACACCGGCCTGAGCCCGGTAACCGCCTTCGGCACAGCCCTGCCGTTTGGGCTCAACGACCGGCAGCAGAACGCCTGGTTGTACTACGGCGGCGGGCTCGAGATGCTCCAGGAGTTCTACGCATCCGAGTTCAACGTCATCCAGTTCCCCGCAGGCAACACCGGTACCCAAATGGGCGGCTGGTTCAACAGCGAGATCAACGGCGTCAGCGACCTGAGCGGTCTCCGGATGAGGATCCCTGGGCAGGGCGGCGCCGTGATGGAGCGGCTCGGGGTCTCGGTCCAGGTCCTGCCCGGGGCTGAGATCTTCCAGGCGCTCCAGACCGGGGCGGTGGACGCAGCAGAGTGGGTTGGACCGTACGACGATCTCAAGCTCGACTTCCAATCGGTGGCGCAGTTCTACTACTACCCGGGATGGTGGGAGCCGGGGCCGACGCTCGAGGTGCAGGTCGCACTCGACCAATGGAACGAGCTTCCCAGCCTGTACCAGGACATCGTCCGTACCGCCGCCTACGAGGCCAACGTGACGATGATGGCCCGCTACGACGCCCAGAACCCGGCGGCGTTCGCCGAGATCCTCGACAACTCGGAAGTCACCGTCCTCCCCTTCCCCGATGAGGTGATGGAGGCGGCACAGACTGAAGCCTTCGCGCTATACGACGAGACCGCGGCCGCTGACCCGGCGTACGGCGAGATCCTCACCGAGTGGACCACCTTCCGCGACCAGATCAACACCTGGTTCGGGGTGGCGGAGCGGGCGATGATCGACTTCGTGGCCCCGGCGCCCGGAGCGAGCTAGCCCTAGGAGAGCCCGCTCACCTCGACCAGCCAGGTGACGGTCCGAGGCGCCAGGATCACGATGATCAGCGCCACCACTTGGAGCGCCATGAACGGCAGCGCGCCTCGGTGGATGTCGGCGGTGCGCACCTCCTCGGGAGCGACGCTCTGCAGGTAGAAGAGCGAGAACCCCACCGGGGGTGAGATGAAGGCGATGTTGAGGTTGACCGCCATCATCACGCTGAACCAGGTGAGGTCCACTCCGAGTGCCAGCGCCGCGGGGACGAAAAGCGGCAGCACGATGAAGCTGATCTCGAGGAATTCGAGGTTGATCCCAAGCAGGAACACGATGATGTTGGCGGCAATGATGAAGCCCCAGAACCCGCCGGGGATGCTGGTGAGCCACTCGGTGATCAGGCTCTGACCTCCCAACCGGTCGAATACGAGGGCGAACAGCGACGAGGCGAACAGGATCTGGAGAACGAGGGCGGTGATGCGGGCGGTGGACTTGGCTGCGTCCTTGACCACTTCCCATGTGAGCCGGCGGTTGATGAGGGCGAGGAGCAGGGCCCCAACCGCCCCCACCGATCCGGCTTCGGTTGGGGTGGCGATGCCGAAGAAGATGCTTCCCAGAACGGCGAAGATGAGAATCAGCGGAGGGATCACCGCCCCCAACGTCCTGCGGAAGAGCTCGCCCCCAGAGAGGTTCCGCTCCTCCTTGGGGAGCGCAGGGGCCACCCCCGGCTTGAGGTAGGCGAAGGCCACCGAGTAGATCGCATAGAGCCCGGCGAGGATCAGACCGGGGATCAGGGCGCCTGCAAAGAGTTTCCCCACCGAGACGTTTGGCATCTGGCTGGAGATGACGATCAGCACCAGGCTGGGCGGAATCAACTGTGCCAGCGTCCCCGAAGCGGTGATGACCCCGGTGGCCAGTTTGTGGTCGTACCCATACCGAAGCATCGCCGGGAGCGAGAGCAGACCCATCATGATCACGGTCGCCGCAACCACGCCGGTGGCGGCACCCAACATGGCACCAACCAAGACGACCGCCAGGGCGAGACCACCCTTGAGCGGTCCCATCAGCATCCCGACCGTGGTGATGAGCCGCTCGGCTAGGCCCGATTTCTCGAATACCGCTCCCATGAACACGAAGAAGGGCACGGCCAGCAGGACGAAGCTGCTCACCCCGTCGCCGAACCAACGGTTGAACTGGAGGTTGAAATTCTGGATGGGGAACACACCAAGGACCAACCCGATCCCGCCGAACACGACCGCAGTAGCTGCGAAGGAAAATGCCACCGGGTACCCGATGAGGAGCAGCCCGAGGAACAGGACGAACATGATGATGGCGAGCCACTCCAGGGTCATCGCAAACACCCTGTCGCGGTCGTGACCAGCCTCATTCGATGGGCAAAGGAGCCTCCGGCTCCTCGGGGATCTCGACCAGCTCCTCGTGCTCCCGCAGAATGGCAACCAGCTTCACCATCTCAGCCAGCGCCTGGAGGAACAAGAGGGAAAACCCGACCAGCACCATGGTCTTGATCGGAGCCCTGGGGAGCCCGCTCGGGTCGGGTGATTGCTCGTTGATCCGCCACGACGTCCTCGTCGCCGACCACGACACCCAGATGCCGAGTAGCGAGAAGGGGATCAGCCCAATCAGGTGCCCGAGGAAGTCGATCCACGCCTTTCGGCGCGGTGTCTGGTTGGTGTACCAGAAGTCGACCCGGACGTTGATGTGGTGCTTGAGGATGTAGGGGAACCCGAGGAGGAAGATGACCGCGTAGAGGTACCACTGCGCCTCCAAGAGCGCGTTGGTGGTGAGTCGCTGTCCCACCGCGGCTCCGACATAGCGGAGGACAACGTTGGCGAACCCGATGAAGACCAGCGGCAACACGAGGAACCACGAGATCGTGCCCGCAAACTCGGTGATCCGGTCGACACCCCGCTGGTAGCCGAGGGCGATACGCGTCAGCACTGAGTGGTCCTCGAGTATGCCGAGTCCGGCGTGGTCGGCCAGTGCAACGGTGTCATAGGCTCGCTGGCTCGTAGCCCATCACGTGAGTGTGATCCCTCCCGGGGCGCGGCGCAGCCTATACCCGACCCGGTCAGTGGGGCCCGCTAGGAGGGGATTGGGACTTGATGCCTTTCATCGCCGCGGCGCGTCCGGAGCAGCCCGACACCGAGGGTGACCAGCGCGGCGGCAAGAACCACTGCGCCCAGCCGGGTGACCGTTGTGCCCAGCGAGGCGGCTCCTTCCTCGCCGACGGCGAAGTGGATGAAGAAGCCCCCTGACTGGAGGAGGATCCCGGCGAGCAGACCCAATCCGAGGATCCAACTGGTTCTCTCCGAGAAGTCGGTGCGCCCCAGAAGGACGAAGAAGACGAGGGAGAGGATCAGGAGAACCCCGGCGTGGGCGTGCCCGGCGCGAAAGAACTGCTCCTCGACAGGGGTCAGCGCCTCCTCGCTGACGAGAAACCCGAGCAGCGACCATCCGCCGAACTCGACGGTGACCAAAGCGAACAGAACGAATGCGGGAAGGACCCGAGTAGCCCTCATCGGTCGACCTCCGTGACGGGGACACTGCGATCCTCGTCCGCCCGATGAAGTGATGTTGACCGGTTACCGCAACCGGCTTCCGGCTGTCAGCTTGCTGCCCGCTTCTTTTCGGAGCCGGTCTTCTCCTTGGTCGCCTCGACGCTCGCCTTGAGCGCCTCGAGCAGGTCGACCACCTTGGTCGGCTCCGGTGCCTCGGGTATGACCACTTCTTCACCCTCGAGCTTCTTCTGGGCCATCTCCTGGACGGCCTCTCTTGTGGCGTCATGGAAGGCATCGGCGTCGAAGGGTGCCGAGAGGTTGTCGATCAGCATCTCGGCGACCTTTATCTCCTCGGGGCGAATCTCGACGTCGATGTCGAGCTCTTCGAATTCGGGCTGGCGGATCTCGTCCGGCCAGTACATGGTCTCCATGACCAGGACTTCGTTCTTGGCGCGGAGCACGGCGAGCTGCTGCTTCTCGCGGATCGCCACCTTGGAGATGGCCACCTTGCTGCTTTCCGTCAGCGCCTCCAAGAGGAGCTTGTAGGCCTTGACCCCGCTTTTGTCCGGAGCGAGGTAGTAGGTGGACTTGTAGTAGATCGGGTCGATCTCCTCGTTGTCGACGAACTGGACGACGTCGACGATCTTGGCGCCTGATCCCGACGACGCCGCCTCCAGCTCCTCGTCGGTGAAGACAACGTAGTGACCCTTGTCGACCTCGTAACCGCGGACGATCTCGTCCCAGGTCACCTCTTTGCCGTCGCTCTCCGCCACCCGCTTGTAGCGGATCGGGCTGTGATCGGTGTCGCGCAGCATCTTGAACTTCGGGGTGCGGTCCTCGGTGGCGCTGTACAGCGCTACCGGGATGGTGACCAGGCCGAACGAGATTGCGCCCTTCCAGATACTTCTCATAGAAATCGCGAATCTACCGTCTCGAGCGCGTTGTGCGGGCGAGGTTGCTGCCAACCCAGGGTTGGGGAGTACCGCCGGTGTTGCTTCCAACCCTGGATTGGTGACTGTCGGGCGAGCCGATCAGTGGGCTCGAGCCGCACCTGTCGGGGTCAGGCTTCTGCGAGCACCCTCTCGATTGTTGCGATGGCGTCTGCGGAGAACCTGGGGTTCGTCTTCGCGTAGTAGGCGACGTTGTGGATGCGCATCAGGGCCCATGCCCTAGCCCGCATCCACGTCGCATCGTCGAAGGGAAGGGCGGCACGAAAGATCTTTCGACTCCCCTCTTCGAACAGCATCCAGGCCGGCGTGAGATCGCGAGCGGGGTCGCCCACATGTGCGCCTGCCCAGTCGATGACTGCGTGCAGTTCACCATTGCGCGTGATGACGTTGGCGGCGAGGAGGTCGGCGTGCACCCACACCCGCCGGCCCTTCCAACCCGGCGCCTCGAGCGCCTGATCCCAAACTGCGAGGAAGCGGTCGATATCGATCATGCTCCCGGCGGCGCGGGCAGAGCTCTGGACGTCCCGGTCGAATGTGACCATTGAAGACCCTTCCTGTGCTGACGGCGGGCCGTCGCTGGGGTCGATCGCCTGGAGGGCGCCAACGAACTCCGCCAACCGGTGTGCAGACTTTGGGAGGTCCTCGATACCCTCAGCTGACCAGGTCTCGCCGTCGATCCAACGGAAGATGCCCCACTTCCAGGGGTACTCGTGAGCCGGCTCCCCAAGCGCCAGCACCCGAGGGACGGCAAGCGGGACGCGAGGGGCGATGCGTCGGAGAATCGACGCCTCCGAGTCGATGTCGTGCCATCGAGGAGTGCGGGGGAGCCGAACGACCATGTCGTGGCCGAGTCGAAACAAGGCGTTGACGGTTCCCACCGAGTCGACACGCTCCAGAGCGAGACTCGACCACTCGGGGAATTGAGCAGCGAGCAGGCGCCGCACGAGACGGTCGTCTATGGCGATCTCGTCGTCGTGCATCTTCTGCATCGGATCAGGACTATCGCCTACCGGGTGTTGCTGTGCTCGGCAATATGTCGACGGAGTCGGCCGCATTGGCGGCAGGCGAATCGGGGGCGAATAACGGCCCGACCGGGGGTTGCGGGAGGAGCGCCCTCGGCAGGATTCGAACCTGCGCACCTGGCTCCGGAGGCCAGTGCTCTATCCCCTGAGCTACGAGGGCGAGGGATGAGCGATTGTACCGCCACCCTTCGATCAGCTTACGTCGAGCCGCAGCAGGTCCTCGTTGGTCTCCCTCCGTACCACCAACCGGGCAGACCCGTCCGAGCAGAAGACGACGGCAGGCCGTGGCACCTTGTTGTATGTCGAGCCCATCGAGTGGCCGTAGGCGCCGCTGACCGGGGTGGCGAGGATGTCATCGACGGCGACGTCATCGGGGACCGAGCCGTGTTCCACCAGGATGTCGCCCGATTCGCAGTGCTTGCCCACCACCGTGACCGTCCGGGGCCGGGGGGCATCCACCGCCCTGGCGAGGAATGTCTCGTAGCCGCTTCCATAGAGCACCGGGCGGGGGTTGTCGCTCATCCCACCGTCGACCGCCAAATAGGTGCGGATCCCAGGAATGTCCTTGATCGTGATGACCGAGTAGAGGGTCACCGCGGCGGTGGCCACGATGGCCCGCCCCGGCTCGACCAGGACCTGGGAATTCACCCCCTCACCGCGGACCGCCTGTTCGATCGTCTCGATCCAGGCCGTTAGATCGGGAGCCTCTTCGCCCTCGACGTAGGGGACACCGAGCCCACCTCCCAGCGACAGCTCGGGCACGTCGAATGGTGCCGCCACAGCGGCGACTATCCGCGCCGCCCGCTCGAACGAGTCGAGCCGGAAAACCTGACTGCCGATGTGGGCGTGGAGACCCCGTAGGTCCATCGACGAGGATCCCCGTGCCCGCTCCACCGCCTCGGCGGCGGCACCGGTCGACACGGTGAAGCCGAATTTGGTGTCGTCGTGCCCGGTGGCGGTGAATCGATGGGTGTGCGCCTCGACACCGGGAGTGATCCGGATCAGGACCGGTGCCGGTCTGGCGCCGGCGAGACGGTCGAGGCGATCCATCTCATCGAACGAGTCGACCACGATCCGCCCCACATCAATTTCGAGCGCCGCCGCCAGCTCAGCATCGCTCTTGGCGTTGCCGTGGAGCACCAACTTGTTCGGCGGCACCCCGGCGGCGAGTGCCACGTGCATCTCGCCGCCGCTGGCCACGTCGAGCAGCATCCCCTCCTCGTCGGCGAGTCGGGCCATAGCAACGCAATGGAATGCCTTGGTCGCATAGACGGCGCCGCCTGGCAGGGCGGTCACCGCCTCGCGGCATCTCGCTCGGAGGTGTTCTTCGTCGTAAACGAAGAGCGGGGTCCCGAACTCGGCGGCCAGCTCGAGCGTGTCGCACCCCCCGATGCTGAGCCTTCCGCGGTCGATCGATGCGGTGTCGGGGAGGAGATGGCGGGGGAGCGGGCCGGCCATGGGAGATGTCGGAGGCTAGGTCCCCATGGTTTTGGCGTCACCAAACGCGGTCATGGCGCCCGCGTTTCCTGACGCCAAAACGGATTGGGGACCTGTCTATACAATCGGCGCCGGTCGACGAGGTGGAGGGAATCGATGCGGAGCCATCGCATCACCATGCTGGGGACCGGGTTGATCGGGGAGTTCTACACGCAGACTCTCCACGGCCAGCGGGGGCGGGACCGGGTCGAGGTTGTCTACTCGCGCAGCGAAGAGCGCGGCGCCGCTTTCAGCGAGAGATGGGCCATCCCCAGGTTCACCACCAGCATGGAAGATGCCGTGGCCGACCCCGACACCGATGTGGTCGTGGTGGGACTGCCCAACCATCTCCACGAGGAGGCCATCGCCACCGCCGCCAAGCACGGCAAGGCGGTGCTCTGCACCAAGCCCCTGGCGCGCGACGCGGCCGAAGCGAAGCGGATACTCGACATCGTGGAGTCGGCCAGGGTTTTCGCCGGTTACCTCGAGGACCTCTGCTACACGCCCAAGTCGCTCAAGGCGGTGGCGGCGGTGAGAGACGGTGCCATCGGCGACGTCACCTGGGTGCGCTCCAGAGAGACCCATCCCGGCCCGCACAGCGCCTGGTTCTGGGACGGCCGGCTCACCGGTGGCGGCGCCATCATCGACCTCGGTTGCCACTGCATCGAGATCATCCGCAACTTCGTCGGCAAGGACAACCGGCCGGTCGAAGTGATGTGCTGGACCGATACCTTCGTCCATCCCATCGACGACGAGGACAACGCCATCGCCCTCATCCGCTTCGAGTCCGGCGCCATCGGCCAGTTTGAAGTGAGTTGGACTTTCCGCGGTGGGATGGACCTGCGTGACGAGGTGGCCGGCACCGACGGCACCATCTGGCTCAACCATTTCCTCCGCACCGGGTATGAGATGTTCACCGCCGGAGGGAGCGGCGGGTACGTCGCCGAGAAAGCCGAGACCGAGAAGGGATGGCTCTTCCCGGTGGGTGACGAAGTCTCCGAGTTGGGCTACGTCGACATGTTCAGCGACATGTTCGACGCCATGGACCGAGGCGGCGAGCCACAGGAGACCTTCTATGACGGCTACGTGGTCAACGCCATCATGGACGCCTGCTACCGATCGGCCGAGTCGAGGCGCTGGGAGCCGGTCGACCTGGAGTGGCGCGGTGGGGAGGCGGCGCGCATCCAGCGCCAACCGGCCACCTACGACGGGCACATCGTCATCAAGGAGGAGACTCTCCCCGACGGCAGGCGCAAGCTGATCCTCAAGGACCCTGCAAGCGGCGACTTCGTTGACCGGATTGTCGCCGGGGGGTGACGCTTCGCCTCGAGTTGCTCCCCACCTCTCGATGGGCGGAGGGTGTCGCCGAGGAGTTGGCAGATCGTCTCCAGGCGAACCCGCGCTTACGGATGTGCCTGGCATCCGGGCATACACCAGCCCCGCTCTACGAAGTGCTGGTGTCCCGTGGCCCTTCTCTGGCCGACTCCGAAGTGCTTCTCCTCGACGAGTTCATCGGGCTCCCCATCGACCACCCTGGGAGGTGCGAGTCGATGCTGCGCCGCCAACTACTCGACAGCGTCGAGGTTGGGAGGTTTCACCGGATAGACGTCGACGCCCCCGACCTCGACGCCGAATGCGTTCGTATCGACGCCATCGCCAGGGGAGGCATCGACCTGGCGGTTCTCGGGCTCGGATCCAACGGGCACCTTGGGATGAACGAGCCTGGATCGGAGCCGGATGACCCAACCAGGGTCGTCGAACTAGCTCCAGAGACAAAGCATGGGTTGCCCCGTTATGGGATCGATTCGCCCCTTGACCACGGGGTGACGGTGGGGATGGCGCAATTGTTCGCCGCCACCGAGGTTTGGCTGTTGGTCACCGGAGCTAGGAAGCGGGAGATCCTGCAGCGGGTGCTCGCGGGGCCGGTCGGATCGGCGTGTCCGGCGTCGTTCCTCCGCGAGCATCACAACGCCGTCATCTGGGCGGACCATGCCGCAGCAGGAACCAGATAGGGGGAAGTGGCGTCCTACCCCAATGAGGCGCCACCTCGTACCGGCTGCTCTGGTGTTGTCGCTGATGCTCGCCGCCTGCGGGGCTGTTCCAGGCGCTGCCGGGCCTTCCACCTCTGCGCAGACGCCTGTGCCCACTCATCCTGATGTCCCCGGAGTTCTGGTGGTCGCAACCGGCACCATCAGCACGGCTCCCGATGATTCGAGCGAGTTGTGTCCGCCTGGATGGACCCAGCCCTGTCCCGGGATCTTGGTGGTGAGCGATGTGGCCATTCCCGAGGTGCCGATGGTGAGCCTCACGGGTCGCTACGACGGCGCTCGGATCGTGGTGTCGGACGCTGCCGCCGGGGAGTGGGCCGATGCGGCCAACGTCGACTTCGTCACCCCGTGCGAGGAGCTTCGCGACGGTAAAGGCACCCCGCAGGCGACAGACGGCGCAGTTGTTGCGGTGAACCGAGTCCTCGCCAAGCGGAACGCCAAGGTTGGTGGATCGTGGTGGGACCATGACAACGGCGTCTATACGGTCTGGCTGGTGGGGGATCCACAGCCGCACCGGGCCGCCGTCGAAGCGGCGGCCGGCGATATGCAGGTCTGCGTCACCGGTGGTGCTGACTGGACACAGAAAGAGCTCAATGAGGCGCAGCGCAAAGCGGTCCGAATGCTGGCGCCAACGGGCATGTTGTGGCAGGCCTCGACCGATACCCTTGCCAACCGCTCGCTCGCGGTGGTGGAGGCGATCGACCAGGCATTGCTCGACGACATCGAGCGCCGCTTCGGTGGCCGGGTCGAGGTCGATTCCTTCATCGAGCTCGTCGAGGACGGCCTATCCGACCTCCCCGATCCGGTCCCGGTGCTGCCCGGAGACCTCGTCATCGCCACCGCGCCGACGCGGGTGGGAGGGGGGATGATGGCACTGGGGAGGTTCACACTCAGGTATGACCGGGAACGTCGGTGCGCCTATCTCGATGGCAGCGGGGGGCGCAACATCGCCATCTGGCCCTTCGGTTTCTCAGCAGATGCTCGGCCGGTCCGGATCTACGATTTCGATGGCAATGTCGTCCTCCGCCAGGGCGAAACATTTGAGATCGCTGGTGGTTGGGGCGGCGGTATCGACTGGCTGCCGGGCGGTACCGAGACGTGCGGCGCTGAATCAGCGTTCATCGCGAGCAGCTCGCCGGAGACGTTGAGCCCGTAAGCAGCATCCAGCGTTCCACGTCCAGAATGGGGGAGCAGATCGAGGAGGGTCCATGATCACCGGAATCCACGCCATGTTCTTCACCCCAGGTGCCGATGCGTTGCGGCCATTTATCCGCGACACCCTGGGGATCCCGGCCACCGACACGGGGGACGGGTGGCTGATCTTCCGCGCGCCGGCGGGGGAGATCGGCTGTCACCCCGACGAATCGGTGCGCCACGACGTCTCGTTCACCTGCGACGACATCGAGACCACGGTGGAGGACCTCAAGTCAAAGGGTGTCGAGTTCACCACGGAGGTAAAGGACTACGGGTACGGCCCCACCACCCGTTTCCTCATGCCCGGCGGCGTCGAAGTCGAGCTCTACCAGCCCAACTACGTGTTGGACGACTGAGGGTTTCGTCTCGCGGGTCGATCACAGTGGGGAGGTTCGGTAGCCCCCCTACCCGCTGCTCCGTGCCTCTTCCCTCCTGCGTGGGGACTGAAAGAAATTCGATTCGCTCCCCCGCAGGGGGAGTACCCGACGCCGCAGGCGGTCGGGGGAGGGGGGCTGGTGCACTCCCTGAGGTGCGACACCCCGGGGGTGGCTGATGTCTTGCTCCTACCCCCAGTCCAGCCACGCAGCGGGGTTTGTGACGAGGATCTGCTGCCGGATTGATGCGTCTACCCCAAGCCC